>NZ_JBCMNO010000007.1:0-156555 GCF_050459885.1 Sporosarcina gallistercoris
ATTCGCTCGACTTGCATGTATTAGGCATGCCGCCAGCGTTCGTCCTGAGCCAGGATCAAACTCTCCATAAAAGAGAATTGATTGCTCAATTCGTACTGGCATCATTTAAGATGTCTATCAGATCCGTTAAGATCTGTTGTGTTTGTTCCACCGGCAGAACCAGTTTCCCAAACGATAATTCGTTGACATTTTGCTGTTCAGTTTTCAAGGTTCATAGTGTTAATGTTATTCGCTGTGCTGTTGTTTCAGCGACTTTTACATCATAACATGGTGTAATCATCGTGTCAACAACTATTTTAAAAAAATATTACTTGCCTTTGAAACCGATTAAACGTGTTCCGAAGGACAAGTAATAATATACATCATATAGCATCCAGTTGGCAAGCTTTTTTTTAATTAAACCGGATTTTTTTTGCGTCCATCGATAACAAACAGCAAAATCCCCAGTAAAACAACGATTCCTCCCACGATTTGAGCTGTCGATAAACTTTCATGGAAGATGTAATACGCTAAGATCGACGCGCCTACAGGTTCGAAAAGTATTGCAATTGAAATCGCATTTGTACTCACCCATCGAATCGCCCAGTTAAATAAAGTGTGCCCCAGTAAGTTCGGTATGAGCGCTAAAAGTACAAACCACATCCAGTCTGACTGCGAATGCGGACCGAATGATTCCCCTTTTATTAATACATAGAAGAAAAGAGTAACCGTACTGATTGAGTAAACTACAAAGGTATACGTTACAAGAGACAACCTTTGACGGACATCCTGGCCGAATAATAGATAAGCTGTAATTAACGCACAACCGATCAACGCAAGGATATCACCAAAAAACGCAGTTCCTCCAAGTTGAAAATCACCAAAACTAATAATGACACTTCCGCTTATTGCGATAACTGCTGACATGATAGTTTTGAAAGACAATTTTTCTTTAAAGAAAAAGTAAGTTCCTGCAAAAGCAAAAATCGGTTGAAGTGTCACTAAAACTGTAGAACTTGCCACAGATGTATAATTCAGTGATTCAAACCAAAAGATGAAGTGGAACGCTAAAAACACACCTGCAAGTGTTGAGAATATCCAATCCCTCTTTTTCAGCACCGTTATTTCTTTTCGGTATTTCAATAAGAATATCGGCAACATGAAGAGGACCGAGAATAACATTCTGTAAAATGCAGTAACCCCCGCCTCTGCGGATACTAATTTCACAAAAATTGCCGATAAAGCCACCGAGATAACCCCTATAATGATCGGGATAGCAGGGTGTATAGCTGGTTTTTCCATGAACTCACATCACTTTCCTTCTATTGATGATTACAATAGTTTGTTTGTGGATATAGCATATAGTATATCAGAGATCTCCAGTCTAAAAATTCGGCATTTACCATCTCACAACTTAATTTATCGGTAATCGCTAACAGTTTAAGGTAAAATCAAATGAATCACCTATTCTCATTGTAAAAGGAGCACACATTCATGACCAATTGGGTTCAACTATTAAAAAATGGCAACAAACCCGCACTTTTAGCTGCAATTGTTAACGTGATTATCGCCGGCCTTAAAGCAGGTGCTTTCTTTCTGACAGGAAACGTTGCCATGTTTGCTGAAATGATGCACTCTATTGGAGATGCTGCAAACCAAATGTTTGTTTATGTTGGTTCTGCCCTTTCTAAAAAAGCACCGACGCCTAAATATCCTAATGGGTTTGGCAGGATTGTTAATCTTGTCTGTCTGGGGGCAGTCTTGATTGTTGCCATTCTTTCTTACGAAACCATCGTTGGAGGAATTCATCATATCCTTCATCCTACAGAAAGCGGAGGATTGTGGATCAATCTTGGAGTTCTCGGAATCGGGATTATGTTAGAATCCTTCGTTCTCTATAAAGCGTCCAAAGAAGTCTTTCACGATGCAGGTATAGAACATAGGGGATTATCTTCTTTCCCTAAAAGTTTCTCCCATCTCAAAAAAGCCAAGCCTCCGACGAAGTTAGTGTTCATGGAAGATTTGGTTGCAACTAGCGGCGGTATTATCGCGTTTGTTGCTGTGTTACTTGCTCATTTCTTTGGATGGTTCGCTGCTGAAGGTGTTGCTTCCATAATTATTGGACTGATGATGTTTTACGTAGTAGGAAAAGTCTTCCTTGAAAATGCGCGAGGGGCAATCGGAGAAACCGATGAAGAAATGCTTGCACATATTTCACATCTGCTTGCAGCAGACCCTGATATTGTCGATATTCAACGAGTTGAAGTAGTGAAAGAAGGCGAATATCTGCATGTGGAAGTCATTGCGGAGGTTGCCACTTCCCACACTGTCGATTACGTTCTGAAAGTTAAAGATCGGCTCCTAATGACTATTCTGAATCAGAAAGGCATTCAAGATGTCATCATTTCTTTAGTAGGTGATGACGGAGTTGAGTCTTGGACTGGTACAAATAGCTCAAAGCTCATTGAAAACCGAAATAAGCTCCCTGAATAACAAAATGCGAGTCAACTGAAAGTAAAGTTGACTCGCATTTTGTTATTACAATGAATTCGTTAAAATCTGGATGACATCTTTTTTATTGAGTTTGGCAAAGTTACCTAGAGGTCCTCTTGACGCAGCTTTCTCTGCCATCAATTCTATTTTGGAAGAATCAATGTTGTAATGAGACAGTTTACGTGGTGCACCGATCGAAGACCAGAATTCCTCCAGCTTACTAATTCCTTCTAAAGCAGTCTCTTCATCCGACTTACCTGTCGGGTCAACCTCAAATGCTTTCACAGCTAATTGAGCATATCGTTGCGGATTCAAATGCATCGTATAACGCATCCACTCCGGGAATAGAATAGACAGCCCGCCTGCATGGGGGATATCATACACTGCTGATACTGCGTGCTCGATCTCATGCGTACCCCAGTCACCATTGTATCCCATGCGCAGGAAGCCGTTCAGTCCCCACACACCAGCGAGCATCATCGTCGCTCTTAAGTCGTAATCAGTTGGATGATCGACAACTTCGGCGCCCGTAGCGATTAATGTACGGAGAGCACTCTCACACATCTCATCTTGGAAAGGCGTATTGGAAGATTCATTGAAGTATTCTTCAAATATATGGGACATCGTATCCACAATTCCATTCACCGTTTGATCACGAGGTACTGACATCGTATATACAGGATCCAAAACCGAGAATTTAGGATAATTCAACGGAGTTCCCCAGCCATACTTTTCTTGAGTTTCTTCATTAGTAATAACGGAGCCTGCATTCATTTCAGAACTAGTGGCAGACAACGTCAATACCGTACCGAACGGCAGGGCATCTTGAGGTACTGCTTTACGGATTACAAAATCCCATGGATTGCCATCGTATTTAGCAGCACAAGCGATTAACTTAGTACAGTCAATGACAGAACCGCCACCGACCGCTAGAATTACGTCAATGCTTTCACGTTTACATAGCTCCGCTGCTGCAATTGCAGTGGAGAGTCTAGGGTTAGGCTCTACTCCACCAAATTCGTGAACATCCAGCTCCCCTTCTTTCAATGCACCCATTACTTCATCGTATACACCATTCTTTTTAATACTTCCCCCACCGTATACGACAAGGACCTTATTCCCGTATTTTTTAAGCTCTTCAGCCAAATTCGCAACTTGACCTTTACCAAATAACAACTTTACTGGATTTTGAAATACGAAGTTATCCAAACTTATCGCCTCCTCAGACTATTTCTATTATGTTTTACGACTGTTTCTGTTGCAACTGTTCTGCCCGCTAACAAGACATGAAAAAGAGCACCCCTTTTATAGGAGTGCTCTAAATAGGTGTTATGCCCAACCACGGAAACGTGAAGCTTCCGCTGTTTTACGAATACCGATCATATACGCTGCAAGGCGCATGTCAATACCTCGTGTAGTTGACTGAGAATAAACATTCTCAAACGCAGTTACCATCTTAAGCGTCATTTTTTCACGAACTTCTTCTTCAGTCCAGTAGTAACCCATGTTGTTCTGTACCCATTCAAAATAAGAAACGGTAACGCCGCCTGCACTAGCAAGCACGTCAGGAACAAGCAAGACTCCGCGGTCTGATAGAATTTTAGTCGCTTCACTTGTTGTTGGTCCATTTGCTGCCTCGACCACAATAGAAGCCTTGATTTTATGTGCATTGTGTTCTGTGATTTGGTTTTCAATCGCTGCAGGAACAAGGATATCACAATCCAATTCCAACAACTCTTGGTTCGTCAATGTGTTTTCGAACAAAGTCGTTACTGTCCCGAAGCTATCACGGCGATCGAGCAAGTAATCGATATCCAAGCCATCCGGATCGTGTAATGCACCATAAGCATCGGAAATACCAATCACTTTAGCACCTGCATCGTGTAGGAATTTTGAAAGGAAGCTACCTGCGTTACCAAAACCTTGGATAACAATACGAGCACCTTTCATATCGATACCACGGCGTTTAGCTGCTTCATTAATAATAATCGTCACACCTTCAGCAGTTGCACGGTCACGACCTTGCGAACCGCCTAGAACGATAGGTTTTCCTGTTATGAATCCTGGTGAGTTGAACTCATCAATTCTGCTGTATTCATCCATCATCCACGCCATGATCTGTGAGTTTGTGAATACGTCAGGTGCTGGAATGTCTTTTGTCGGCCCCATAACTTGAGACAACGCGCGGACATAACCACGGCTAAGACGTTCTAATTCATCCATAGACATTTCACGGGGATCACAAATGATGCCGCCTTTACCGCCGCCGTATGGTAGGTCTACAATACCAGCTTTAAGTGTCATCCACATAGAAAGTGCACGCACTTCGTCCAAAGTAACATCCGGGTGGAAACGTACTCCGCCTTTTGTTGGTCCAACAGCGTCGTTATGCTGGCCGCGGAATCCAGTGAAAACTTTCACTTTTCCATCGTCCATCTTAATCGGGATACGTACTTCCGTCATGCGCATTGGTTCTTTCAGAAGTTCATACATTCCTTCATCGTAGCCCAGCTTGTCAAGTGCTTCTTTGATAACAACTTGTGTCGATGTGAACAGATTCAGGTTTTCAGTCATTTTAATGGCTCGCCTCTTTGTTTCATAATGTTTTTCCTTACTCATAGTATCATATTGACTATCGTAATTGGAAAGAATTTTTAGTTAGTGAAAACGCTTTTAATTTTTTCAAGTGCCCAATCTAATTCTTCTTTAGTAATAACTAATGGAGGAGCAAAACGAATTACCGTGTCGTGTGTTTCTTTACAGAGCAATCCAAGTTCTTTGAGCTTTTCACAGTAAGGACGAGCTTCTACAGTTAACTCCATCCCGATGAATAAACCGCGCCCGCGTACTTCGGTGATTACGTCATTTTCAATCTTTTGCAGCTCTTCTTTAAAGTAGTTCCCAAGTTCAAGTGACTTGTCTGCCAGTTTTTCGTTTTCAAGTACTTCTAGAGATGCGATTGAAACCGCACAAGCCATCGGGTTTCCACCAAATGTGGATCCGTGTGAACCTGGGTTGAATACTTCAAGTACTTCTTTGTCCGCTACGACACATGAGATCGGGAATACCCCGCCGCCCAGTGCTTTACCGAGGATATACATATCCGGATTAATATCTTCCCATTCACACGCAAACATTTTACCAGTACGGCAAAGACCTGCTTGGATTTCGTCAGCAATGAACAGAACATTATTTTCTTTACATAATTCACTAGCTTTTTTGAGATATCCTGCAGGAGGGATGATAATTCCAGCTTCCCCTTGAATCGGCTCGATGATGAATGCTGCTGTGTTTGGTGTAATCGCTTTTTCCAACGCATCAATGTCACCGTAAGGCACTAGTTTGATACCTGGAAGCAACGGCCCGAATCCACGCTTATATTCAGGATCTGAAGAAAGGGAAACTGCACCCATCGTACGTCCGTGGAAGTTGCCTTCACAGCCGATGATTTCAGCTTTATTATCTTCAACACCTTTAACATCGTATGCCCAACGACGTGCAGCTTTGATTGCTGTTTCAACAGCTTCAGCACCTGTGTTCATTGGCAACGCCATTTCTTTACCAGATAGTTCAGTTATTTTTTCATACCAAGGTCCCAACTGATCACTATGGAATGCACGTGAAGTTAGAGTAACTTTGTCTGCCTGATCTTTAAGCGCTTGAATGATTTTAGGATGACGGTGTCCTTGGTTCACTGCAGAATACGCTGAGAGCATATCCATATATTTGTTGCCTTCTGGATCTTTTACCCATACACCCTCTGCTTCTGAGATCACGATTGGTAGCGGATGATAGTTTGGAGCACCATATTTATTAGTTTGTTCAATCACTTGTTGAGATACTGACATTCAAATTCCCTCCTCGGTTAGGTATGTAGATACAGCGCCTGTCTTTTGACAGGCGTCTGCTTGAAGATGAACTTATAGCATTTCTGAAGTTGTTTTACCTTGCATGTGAAGTTGCAAGTAGTCTGGGCCACCCGCTTTTGAATCAGTACCGGACATGTTGAACCCGCCGAATGGCTGGTATCCAACGATCGCGCCTGTGCAACCGCGGTTGAAATATAAGTTACCACAGTGGAAATCTTCACGGGCTTGCTCAATGTGTTCACGGTTATTTGTGATGACTGCACCTGTCAAACCATAATCTGTATCGTTTGCAATTCGAATTGCTTCTGTAAAGTCTTTCGCTTTACCGATTGCTACGACCGGTCCGAAGATTTCTTCCTTCATAATGCGTGCATCTGGTGCCACATCAGCGAATACAGTCGGTGCGATGAAGAATCCTTTTGAGCTGTCGCCTTTTCCTCCAGCGATCAGACGGCCTTCTTCTTTCCCGATTTCAATGTAGCCCATGATTTTGTCAAATGCAGCTTGGTCAATTACCGGGCCTGCAAAGTTCGACGGGTCTTCTGGGTTACCGTAAGTCAATTCTTTAGTTAGTTCCTCAACGCGAGCAACTACAGTGTCATACACATCTTCATGAATAATCGCACGTGAACACGCTGAACATTTTTGTCCGCTGAAGCCGAATGAAGATTTCACGATGGATTGAGCAGCTAATTCAAGATCTGCTTCGCTGTCCACAACGATCGTATCTTTACCGCCCATTTCGGCGATAACACGCTTCAACCAGATTTGGCCTTCGTTGACTTTTGAAGCGCGTTCGAAAATGCGCGTTCCAACTTCACGTGAACCTGTGAACGATACGAAACGTGTGCGTGGGTGATCCACTAGGTAGTCACCGATTTCAGAACCAGAACCTGGCACGTAGTTAACGACGCCTGCAGGCATTCCCGCTTCTTCAAGTACTTCCATGAATTTGTAAGCAACTACTGGAGTTGTCGAAGCCGGCTTGAGTAACACTGTGTTTCCTGTAACTAGTGCAGCTACTGTAGTCCCTGCCATGATTGCAAATGCAAAGTTCCATGGAGAGATGATAACGCCAACACCTAAAGGAATATAGTCAAAGCGGTTGAACTCGCCTGGACGACTTTCAACTGGCATACCGTCTTTCAATTTCAGCATTTGACGAGCGTAGTATTCAAGGAAGTCAATTGCTTCAGCTGTATCTGCATCCGCTTCGTTCCATGGCTTGCCCGCTTCTTTTGTCAAGAGTGCTGAGAATTCATGCTTGCGGCGGCGAACGATTGCTGCAGCTTTGAAAAGGATGTCCGCTCGCATTGCCGGCTCAGTCTTTCTCCAAGTATTGAATGTTTCATCTGCAATTTTCATCGCTTTTTCTGCAATATCTTTACTTGCCTTAGATACACGGCCGATAACTTCTTCTTTGTCAGATGGATTGAAAGATACGAGCTTATCATCAGTCATGATGCGCTCTCCGCCTACGATTAGGGGATAATCTTTACCCAAGTAAGCTTCCACGGTTTTAAGACCTTCCTGGAATGCTTTTTTATTTTCTTCGATAGTGAAATCTGTGAATGGTTCGTGTTTGTAAGGTATCATAATAGTCCTCCTCAGATAAGTCATGCAAATAATATTTGCACTTAGTTGTTAATTACACTTATAATAATGCAAGATAATGTTGCACATTGCAAGTATTATTGTTTAAGCGAAGAAAAAAGTTGGGCGGTGACAATCTGTGAGTGCTTTCGACGAATCACTATTTCCTTTTTATGAATTTGCGGTTCAGCATGCAGGTGTTGGTATCCATGCTGTTGACAGCGAAGGCCGAACTATTATTTATAACGATAAAATGAAAGAGATCGAAGGACTGGAGCTCGAGGATATCCGTGATTTATCCATCCTGGAATTATTCAATTTCCGGCAGCACCCGAGTACATTAATGGAAGTACTGCAAAGCGGAAAAGAGCAATTGAATATCAAACAGACCTATTGGAACCAAAACGAAACTGAAATTACAACGATTAATAACACATATCCTATTGTAAACGACGGATTACTGATTGGTGCTGTTGAACTCTCCCATGACGTGACAGCACTTGAAAAGTTTGTTCTTCAGCCGTTGACCAAGGACCGGGAACCTGTTCTGCTCAACAACATTGTCGCTGAATCCGATTCCATGAAAAAAATTATCGCTACAGCAAAAAAAGCAGTTCGTGCAAAACTTCCTGTCCTCCTTGTCGGTGAAGCGGGTACTGGGAAAGATCTCGTTGCTCAAGGAATCCATCATGAAGTTCCTATGGCCGATTCATCCTTTTATACGCTCTACTGTAATCGATCTGATAACCAATCGATTGATCGTCTTGCGACTGAGTTGAAAACGGATGCACCATTCACTCTATTTTGCGAACGAATCGACTTTTTATCCATCGAGCTGCAACGGAAGCTTCTCAGGATATTGGAAGGCTCCGATCTCCACAAACGTCAATTCATCGCAAGTATAGGGGAAGACCCTGTCGAACTTATCGCTTCAGGCAGCCTATTAAAGGAGCTGTATTACTTTTTCGCTTCCTTTACAATCCGTTTCCCACCGCTTCGGGAGAGGAAGGAAGACATTCTCCCTTTCGTCAAAAGATATTTAGCAAGACGCAAAGAAAGTTTAGGTACTGCTTTAAATGACGTTACGGATGAGGTTTCTGCACTATTCCTTTCCTATGCATGGCCTGGTAATATCCGCGAATTGGAATTGTTATTGAACGAAGTGGCGTCCCTCTCTTCAGCGGAAACCACAATTACGTATGACATGCTCCCTCAATATTTCAGAAGTAAAAGTGCTGTGAAAGAGGAAGGCACAATTCCGTTACCCTCTTTCATCACGCCTAGCGAAAAGGACTTGCTCCCTCTCGATAAATTCTTACGGGAAGCAGAATCTTACTATTTGCAAAAGGCGCTGGCCATTCATGACGGCAATATCACTAGAACCGCCAATGCGTTATCGATGAGTCGGCAAAATCTACAGTATAGACTTCGAAAAAACAAAAAAGGAGAAGAGGCATAAACGCCTCTTCTCCTTTTAATATCCTGATTTGTCGATCCAGTCTCTCAGTTTATCTTTTAGAGAGTTGAATCCTTTCTCATCTTGTTCGTCCACCCGTTCTTGTAATGATTTGCGAGGACGACTGAATTTCTTTGTAGGTGCCGGAGGTTCTTGTAAGGCACGGATGGATAAACTGATTTTGTTGTCTTCCCCGTCCACTTCCAACACTTTTACAGTTACTTGCTGACCTACCGATAAATGCTCATGGATGTCCTTCACAAATCCGTAAGTGATCTCAGAAATGTGTACAAGTCCCTGAGTGGATTCATCAAGAGCGATAAATGCACCATAAGGCTGAATGCCCGTAACTGTACCTGACAGTTCTTCACCTGCTTCGTATTTACCTGTCATGTGAACAGCTCCCAATTGTGTTTTGACTATCTGAAATTGCCATTGCGGCCATTCTCAGTATACCATTTGAACACTTTTGGAGCAAAAGATAGTCACATAGACTGGGATCGAGCTTCAGAAACCGGAATTTATGAAATGATACATTTAGCTTCAAATTTCACAGCTAATAATTTGTATGAAATTTGCATGCACTCTTCTAGAGGAATCCATGTTGCATAAGAGTGTTCATATATTTCACGTATTCGTTTCGCCAGATCTGTTGGATGATCCAGTAGCTGGAGATCTGCTACGACATCCGCTATTTCTACTTCATATGCATCTGGCCCCGCAAGGAAAGGATCCCATTCTTCTAGTAAATGAATCGCTTTTTTATTCATTTCTACAGTTTGCACGTCAAGTCACCTGATTTTTTCTTTTTGTTTATGATAGCATAGGTAAGGAAAAGAAAACAGACTTAGGGGGATTATGTATGAAAGAATTCACTGCCACAAAAGACCGTCGGAATACGTCGTCAATGAAGTGGGACCGGATGGATCGTATTTATGGAATTGAAAATCCGGAAGAAATCCTTCCCATGTGGATCGCAGATATGGACTTTGCTGCACCTCAACCTGTCATCGATGCTTTGAAAGAGCGGTTGGACCATGGGGTGTTCGGATATTCTTACGTCTGTGAAGGATGTAAAGACGCGATACGCGAATGGATGTTCAACAAACATGGTTGGCAAACTAAGAATGAATGGATGTTGTCCCACCACGGAGTCGTACCAGCGATTGCCTCAGTCGTTGAAACACTAACGAAAGAAGGAGAAACGGTTCTCATCACTCCTCCTGTCTACCCACCGTTTTCTGGAATACCTAGTTTACAAAACCGTACCCTTGAAGAATGTACGCTCATTGAAAACAACGGAACTTATGAAATTGACTTCATCGAATTCGAAGAATCTCTAAAGAGAAATGTCAGATTATTCATTTTTTGTAATCCGCACAATCCGGGTGGTATTGTTTGGCCGGTACATGTATTACAAGAGATCGTCCGACTGTGTGCTAAATATGATGTCATTATATTGTCCGACGAAATCCATGCCGATCTAGTGTTTGCTCCATACACCCATACTCCTTTACACTCAGTTGCAAAAGAAGAAGGAAATCGAATCATCACATGTGTCGCACCTACCAAAACGTTCAACCTAGCCGGTATTCAAGCGGCTATGATGATTATTCCGGATGATGAGTTGCGTGAGCAGTTGCGCGATAACGGAATGGCACATGGCCAAATGGAATTGAATGCTTTTGCAAATGTTGCATTGAAAGCTGCCTATCGTCACGGTGAACCTTGGCTTGAACAACTACTTCAAACAGTGTCCGAAAATATGGATTACGTGATCCAAACTTTGCCTGCCCGAGTCCCTGGAGTTACAATCACGAAGCCTCAAGGAACGTACTTACTTTGGATAGATTACCGCGGAACAGGTCTTTCAGAGGAAGAAATGATGGACAAGTTACTCAATAAAGGAAAATTGGCACTGGAACCAGGCACAAAATACGGAGAAGCCGGACGCGGTTTCTTACGGATGAATGTCGCCACTTGTCTTTCCACTGTTCAGGATGGCGTCGAACGTTTCATAAAAGGCATGGATCACTAAAAAACGAGCATCCTCATGAATGAGGATGCTCGTTTTTTTGTTCACGCGTTGCTCTGCGTTCCCGCAGAATGCGTTCTTCCAATTCTTTCGTTTCCAATTCTTGCTTTTTGGAATTGCGCTGAATCCACCTGAAAGTCAGCACAAGAAGTACCATGAAAAAAGCAAAGGAAATGGCCGCTGGGATATATTCTGATTTGTCTTCCGGAAAATACAGGAAGGGCATTAGAACGGTCACCATGGATAACACTTCCTAACCGATAAATTTAGTCGCAATTACTCGCCTTGAATATCGATAGACTCGATTTTCACTTCTTCAACCGGCTTATCTTGAGCGCCCGTTTTCACTGTAGCAATCTTGTTTACTACGTCCATTCCCTCGATAACTTGTCCAAAAACAGTATGCTTTTGGTCCAAGTGAGGAGTACCGCCACGCTCTGCATACGCGTCAGCGATTTCTTCAGGCCATCCGCCTTTTTTCAACTGATCCGCATTAGCACCAGCTAAATTAGAAGCCTGAACGATGAAGAACTGGCTGCCATTTGTGTTCGGTCCAGCATTCGCCATGGACAATGCACCATTCAAGTTGAAAAGATCCATCGTGAATTCGTCTTCGAACGAATCGCCATAGATACTTTCTCCTCCCATACCTGTTCCAGTTGGGTCTCCACCTTGGATCATGAAGTCTTGAATGACACGGTGGAAAATAATACCATAATAATACCCGTCTTTTGCATGGGTTAAGAAGTTTTTCACCGTTTTTGGTGTTTTTTCTTCAAATAACTTGATTTTAATCGGGCCAAGCGTGGTATTCATAGTAATAAGTTTTTCTCCTGCTGCTACTTCATTAGATAATTGCGGATACATCTGGGAGTCCTCCTTAGGAATCGTTTTTTCTGGTTCGTCTGCTGGAGTCGTTTCACCTTTTGCAGGTGCCGCCTCTTTCTCTTCAGCCTCTTGTTTTCCGCAAGCGGATACAACAAGAATCAGTGCTAAAGCAAGCATGAGCATAGTCAGTTTTTTATGCATTTCTCTCACCCTAAATCATTTTACCACATGATCGGATGAAATCGAACTACGAGCACTTGCCTTCCTTCGGGAGTCGAATTGTTTTATACTACTTAAATATAGTTCTTATAGAAGGAAGGTCACCTATGGATATTCAAAAAAGAAATTTCATCATTATCTGGGTGTCAAACTTTCTAGTTGCAGGGACAATGACAATGATCATGCCGTTTTTGTCATTATATATTGAAACGTTTGGCGATTACTCGGATGCTTACGTGCAAAAATGGTCTGGACTCGTTTTTGGCGCAACTTTCATCTCTGCCCTCATCATGTCTCCGATTTGGGGAAGAGTTGCAGATAAATACGGATTTAAACCCATACTTATTATAAATGGTTTCGGAATCGCGATTTCAGTTTTCCTTATGGGGTTTGTCCATTCCGTTGAAGCGTTTTTCTTACTCCGTCTGCTGAATGGGGTTGTTACGGGCTTCATCCCCACTTCCCTTGCATTCATCTCCGCGAACACAAAACGTGAAGAAGCCGGTAAACGGTTAGGTACACTTCAGATGGGGAGTGTGACCGGTACGTTGTTCGGACCTGTGTTGGGCGGGCTTCTTGCCGATGCTTTCGGGTTCAAGTACACATTTGTCATCACTTCGATTTCTGTCATCGTCGCTGCCCTCATCATCGTATTCGGCATTAAAGAACAACGGAAAGTGAAAACGGGCCGGGAAATTGTCTACTCACGTAAGACGATTTTAAGCAGTATCTTTCACCATCGGTTGATGTTGAATGTAATGATTGTAACTGCACTCATTCAAATTGGGAACTTCAGTATACAGCCGCTGCTCTCCCTATATGTCTCGCATTTGACCGACTCAAAAGACGTCGCTTTTCTAGCAGGGATCACATTCAGTGCGGCAGGTGTCGGCAACTTATTGTTTGCTCGTAAGTGGGGCAAGCTTGGTGATGATATCGGGTATGAAAAAGTCCTCGGATTTCTATTGGTGCTGTCATTCATCTTCATCGTACCTCAAGCATTTGTCGGCAGCTTATGGCAGCTTGTTATCTGGCGATTGCTCTTCGGTATTGCTATGGGCGGTATGATCCCTATAACAACTGCACTCGTTCGAAGGGAGGCACCGATTGATATTCAAGGTGAAGTGATGGGTTACAATACGAGCTTCCGTTTCCTTGGGAATATCATCGGGCCTATGTTTGGCGGGATTATTAGTGGCTTCGTCGGTATTTCATCGGTCTTCATCTTCACTGGCGTGCTGTTCTTGCTTGGTTTCGCATTCCTCTACTATGCAAAACGTAAACCGACACAAGATTTCGAAGACTTCTTGACAGATTCACAACAGAATAACACCTAAAAATATAGCACACTCCAAATACTGGAGTGTGCTATATTTTGTATAGGTACATGTAAGAACGGAGGGACTAGTTGTGAGACAGCTCGCAGGCTTTGCTGTCGCTTTGTTAAGTCTCCCGCTACTTTTCTGGCTCCAACAGGAAGTCGCAGCGGAATGGCATGAAGCGAATGAGTATAAAGAACAAGTAGAAAAAACCATTGAATTATCTGAACCTGTTGTCACCATCCCCATGTCACTCTTCGATCGCAATGGACGGTTATTTGCAGAAGAATATGCGGAGTGGCGCGATCCGCTTGCCTTATCTGAAATTCCGTTGTTCGCTAAACAACTATTTCTTGAAAGTGAAGACAAAGGGTTTTACGAACATAGAGGATATGATGTCGCTGCGATTGCGCGGGCATTTGCGGTAAATGCGAATTCCAATGGATTGAGTCAAGGGGCATCCACCATTACTCAACAAGTCGTCCGGATGCGTTTTCTATCTCCCGAAAAAACCTATGAACGTAAATTCAAAGAAATCCTATATGCTGCAGAACTGGAAAAGCAATCGACTAAAGATGAAATTTTGGAAATGTACTTGAATGAGATGTTCTTCGGTAATCAGGTTTATGGAATTGGTGCTGCGGCTACTTATTACTTCAGTAAACCATTAGCAGAGTTGAACGAAGCGGAAACCGCTTTTCTAGCAGCGATTCCGAACAACCCCTCTCTATACGATCCATTGAAGCATTTTGACAGGACCAAAAAGCGTCAGGAGCGACTTCTTCAAGTTCTGGTGAACAGTGGAGTCCTTTCAGCTGAAGAGGGGGAACTTGCTCAGAACGCTCCCGTCGAGCTCCGGTTAAAACAGAAGAACAGTCAATTCCCTGCCTATCATACGTATGTAGTGGACGAACTAAAACAATTGATCAGTGAAAAAGAAGGCTTTACTGCTCAGTTGGAGAACGCAAAAGATGAAGAGGCGAAAAAAGCAATTCAACAAGCGTTATCGCAACGTATTTCAGAAGTGATCAATTCAGGCGTTCGGATCGACACTTCACTGGACCCGATTAAACAATTCAGTCTCGAGAATGGGATTACACGTGTGCTTTCGGGAAGCGGGATACAATCCGGTGCAGCTGTTGTGGATAACCAATCTCGTGAACTGATTAGTGTTTATGGGGGGTTCGGGTACCGAAAAACAGACTTCAATCGGTCGTTTCAAGCTGTGCGTCAGCCCGGATCGATCATTAAACCACTGCTCGTATATGCGCCCTATTTAGAAAGTGGAACGTATACGGAAAACTCTCTTGTCGATGGTAGTGGAATTTGCATTGGAAGCTTTTGTCCTGAGAATTTCGGAAGGTATTCGTATGGAGTTTCGACAGTGAAAAAAGCGTTTAGTCAAAGTTACAATACAACAGCAGTCCGGGTTTTACAACGTGTCGGAATTGACAAGTCGTTTGCTTATCTCTCCCCTTTTCGGTTCAAGTATGTCACCGAAAAGGATCATCAGTATACTGCAGCTCTTGGAGGATTTGAAAAAGGGATGACGCCCTTCGAAATGGCAAATGCCTATTCAAGCTTCATAGATGGTACGTTTAAACCTGCAAGAGCGATTCGTTCTGTAACAGATCGACATGGGAAGTTATTATACCAATGGCAGGATGAACGTAAAGAAGTGTGGTCACAAAAGACAACAAATACTATCCGCTCGATGCTCGAAGAAACTGCACGGAGCGGAACAGCTCGCGGCCTTCGTTCAACAACTGGATATACAGGAGCCAAAACAGGAACTACGAGTCATTATAAAGACTTATGGGTTGCTGGCTTAAACAAAAAGTATACTGCCGCGATCTGGATGGGTTATGATCGCCCACAATCACTTCAGCAGCAGAGCGAACAAAAATTGCATCTGAAGGTGTTTTCAGCTGCTCTTTCCGACTAGCTGCCAATTGGCAGCTGGTCTTTTTCAACTCCAGGGATACTTGCAGCAATCCCGTTATACAGTCTTAGTAAAATGTAAACCACAGCAGAAAGCAATAATGCCCACACGATGAATTCTAAGAAGATAATACCTATAATTGCTGAAAATGGAAGCTGATGGTGCAACATATATGTACTGTAGACAAAGTAAATGAACGTAACTGTTAAAAACACGATCAGCAGCCAGTAAAGCGATTGGATCGCAAAAGCAGATGCAAGTGCGCCAATGAAGTAAATGAGTTTGCCACCTCTTTCGTCTGTTGCGTATTGAACAGGAATATCTGTTTCGGGGGCGGCTTTGTAAAAGAATAACAGAGCTGTTTCATGAATCGTTGCCGCAATCAGTTTGAGTGCACTGAATACCATGAAGTAAAAAAGCGCATAGACGGTTAGCAAGAACAACCGGAGCTGGGTATCTGTCAGAAATTCCAACAGCCCATCATATAAACCGATTTCACGAAACAAGCTCATTGAAAAGCCGACTGTATACACGCCAAACGTTAAACTGAACAACATTATTGAAAAGAACGGCAAATAACTGAATAAATACGGATTTTTCACATTGCACCTCAGACTGACTATATCTGTTGAAAGAAGTTGATTATGCGTTTATACACTATAGTTGTTTGGAGCCAAGGGCGGTAACTCCGCAGGGATCATTGAAAGCATTTACGGGAAACAACGGTATTATTCAGCATACACTCTAATCCAACTAATATGGTTATTTTATATGGTTTTTTCCATGTCTCTATAATATAGGAAGAGATTGAGTTATCGCAATCCCTTTCAAGTGCCCGCAGTGCAAAATGCGCTTGTTTACGTTATACTTTAAACCAATGTCGACATCATGTTAGTACAAGGAAGGAGGATTTTTAGTGGAATTTGTTTGGTTGATTTTCTTGCCTGCTTTAGCAGCTCTTTTCATTCCGACGTTGTTCCGTCGAGTCGCTGGCATACATACAGGTTGGTTTGTTCTGATTATCCCAGTAGCCTTGTTTGTCTACTACAGTACATACTTACCACTGACAGCAAGTGGAGAGCATGCAGTCTCATCGTTTGATTGGATTCCCTCACTGGGAATTTCTTTTGTCTCCTATCTGGATGGTCTCAGTCTTCTCTTCACACTGCTCATTACGGGGATCGGTGCGTTGGTCGTCTTGTATTCCATTTTCTATCTGGATAAGCACAAAGAAAAACTCGGTAACTTTTATGTATACTTACTGCTTTTCATGACGGCAATGCTTGGTGTTGTCCAGTCGGATAATGTCATTTCACTCTATCTATTTTGGGAATTGACGTCCATCTCCTCATTCCTATTAATCGGTTATTGGTACACTCGGGACGGTTCCCGATTTGGCGCCTTGAAATCTATGATGATAACCGTCGGTGGAGGACTCATGATGCTCGGGGGCTTTGTGGTTCTCGGGATTTTAGGAGATACATACTCGATCCGTGAACTGATTTCCGGATTAGCCGATTACTCTGGAGATCCATTATTCACCCTTGCAGCGGTGCTTCTATTATTCGGGGCATTTACAAAGTCTGCTCAATTTCCATTTTATATTTGGCTTCCGGATGCTATGGAAGCGCCTACTCCTGTCAGTGCCTATCTGCACTCAGCGACAATGGTTAAAGCAGGATTATATCTTGTTGCACGATTCACACCGATTTTTGCAGAGTCTTCCGTATGGATCTGGCTTGTTTCAGGAATTGGATTACTCACGCTGATGTGGGGCTCGTTCTTTGCTGTGAAGCAAACCGATTTAAAAGGGATTCTTGCATTCTCGACAGTGAGCCAGTTAGGGTTGATCATGTCTTTACTAGGTGCAGGAGCAATTGCTTATCATTCGGACGATGCACTATTCCGATTAGCGATGTTTGCTGCCATCTTCCACTTAGTGAACCATGCCGTCTTTAAAGGCAGCCTGTTCATGATTGCAGGGATTGTCGATCATGAGACCGGCACGCGCGATATCCGTAAACTCGGCGGTCTGATGAGTGTCATGCCGATCAGTTTCACGGTAGCATTCATTGGCGGACTTTCAATGGCTGGTATCCCGCCATTCGGAGGATTCCTTAGTAAAGAGCTGTTTTTGGAATCCATGGTTGCTCTAAAGCACTTTGAACTGTTCAACTTTGATACGTGGGGTATTCTTTTCCCTATCATTGCATGGGTTGCAAGCGTATTTACTTTTGTTTACAGCTTCTACTTTGTATTCAAGACATTCACAGGTGAGAAAAAATTCGATAAGCTTCCGCTTAAGCCGCACGAGGCACCTATCGGCATGCTGATTTCCCCTATCATTTTAGCAGTCAGCGTTATTGCCCTTTTCTTCATCCCGAACGTTGTCGGGAAATGGATTGTCGCACCAGCGGTGATGGCTGCACAGCCACAACTCTACAGTTTGCCTTCTGAGGCTGCTGTTCATGTACAAGCCTGGCATGGATTCAATTATGTACCGATGTTGCTGACAGTAGCTGTCATTGCGATTGGTACGTTGTTATTCATTTCAATTAAAAGATGGCAGCCAGTCTATGCATTGCAACCGGATAAGTTCTCTTTGAACGCATTATATGACGGCGTGATGACATTCTCGGAAAAAGGGATGAATAAGCTTTCCCGTTTCTATATGAATGGTCTGATCCGTACGTATTTACTTTATATGTTTGCGTTCTTCTCTGTTATGACAATTGTAGTTTTGTTCGCTAAAGGTGCGTTTGAGATGGATATGAGCAGCCTTTCCCCGATTACGCTATTCGCCGTTTTGAATGCGATTGTAGCAATTTTGGGAACAGGCATGGTCATCATGTCAAAAAACCGGATCTCTGCCATTATTGCATTAGGTGCAGTCGGCTACTCAGTGGCTTTGTTCTTCGTCTTGTTCAAAGCACCCGATTTGGCGTTGACCCAGCTCGTGATCGAAACGATTTCAGTCGCTCTATTCTTGCTTGCATTCCGTCATCTCCCTGCGTTAAAGACACACGGAGAGACGAAACAGAACAAACTGGTGAACGGAATCATTGCAATAGGTGTCGGGCTTTCTGTCACTCTGGTTGCGTTGTCCGCTCATTCCAATAAGCTTGTTTCAAGTATTTCACAGTACTATAAAGATACCGTCCATACAGAAGCAGGTGGCGGAAATATCGTGAACGTCATTCTCGTCGACTACCGCGGTTTCGATACATTGTTTGAAATCGCCGTCCTATCGATTGCTGGAATCGCGGTTCTCGGCATGATCCGTCTTCGCTTGTCGAGAAAGGGGTCCGATGATGAAAAATAATAATGTCATATTGCAAACAACTACGAAAGTGACGTTCTTCATCATTTTCCTTTTCTCGATCCATATTTTCTTTGCGGGACATTTCGCTCCTGGCGGCGGTTTTGTCGGAGGTCTGCTAACGACAGGTGCCATTGTACTGCTTTTACTTGCATTTGATTTGGAGACCGTGAAAGAGACATTGCCTTTTAACTTCACCATTGTGATCGCTGTCGGGTTACTGTTATCCCTTGGAACAGCAGCCGGCTCCATTCTGTTCAATGTTCCATTTTTCACACATGCATTTGCACATTTCGAATTACCGCTTTTCGGAGACACTGAGCTGCACACAGCGATGATTTTCGACTTAGGCGTTTACCTTGTTGTCGTGGGTGCAGCAATTACAATTATTCAATCGATCGGAGGGGATGAGTAATGGAGTTACTCATGGCTATTGTAGCTGGGATTTTATTCACAGCTGCGATTTACTTAATTCTCTCAAGAAGCTTGATTAAAGTAATCCTGGGTACCGGTTTGTTAAGTCACGGAGCACATTTGTTCATCCTGACGATGGGTGGTCTCGGCGGCAGTTCGCCTCCCGTACTCACGGATAGCGCATCTGATTTTGCAGATCCCCTTCCACAAGCTTTGATTTTAACCGCAATTGTTATCAGCTTTGGAGTAACGGCATTCATACTCGTCCTTGCCTATCGTACGTATGCCGTACACAAAACTGATGATTTGAATTCGATGAAAGGAAATGATGAGCATGATTAACCTTCTATTGTTTCCGATCATCATCCCGTTTTTCTTTGCGATTGTACTTCTGTTTTTCAAAGAGCAAGTACGCATCCAACGAGTCCTCACTGTCATTGGACTAAGTGTCAGTATTGCTTCAGCAGTAATGCTAATGATGAAAGTGAAACAGGATGGGATCCAAACACTGACACTCGGTAGCTGGCCAGCACCATTCGGGATCACTATGGTTTCGGACATGTTCTCCGCGTTACTCGTAACGTCTACACTAGTCATTACCTTATTGGTGTCCGTTTATAGCTTCAGCTCAATCGGTGAAGAACGGGAGCGGTTTTTCTACTATCCTGCCATCCTCTTCATGATTACAGGAGTGAATGGAGCCTTTACAACGGGTGATATTTTCAACATGTTTGTATTTTTCGAAGTGTTGCTGATCGCTTCTTACATGCTCATCGTTCTTGGCGGAGAGAAGAGACAGTTACGGGAGTCCATCAAGTACATACTTGTAAATGTCATTTCATCTGCTTTCTTTGTCGTCACTGTTGCGTATCTGTACTCTATCGTCGGAACGCTCAACATGGCGGACATTGGTCAGAAAATTACAGACATCGGCCAGCCGGGAATCGTCTCGGTCATCGGGATCCTGATGCTTCTTGTCTTCGGGATAAAAGCGGGGATCTTCCCTCTCTACTTCTGGATGCCGGGATCGTATGCTGCTCCCCCTATTCCGATACTTGCACTGTTTGGTGCGTTGCTGACAAAAGTCGGGGTGTACGCCATCACAAGGACTTACACACTGTTCTTTGTCCATGATCTTGCGTTTACACACACCATCCTGATGGTACTTGCGCTGCTCACCATCGTTGCAGGTTGCATCGGCGCACTCGCTTATTTCGATTTGAAACAGATTATCATCTACAACATCCTGATCGCAATAGGTGTTATTCTCTTCGGAGTATCGCAAATGAACGAAGCTGGGATGCAAGGTGCCGTCTTCTACCTGATTCACGACATGCTCATTAAAGGCGCATTGTTCCTGATTATCGGGATTATGATTGTTGTCACCGGCACTTCCAATTTGCGAGAAATGGGAGGACTTATCAAAACCCATCCGTCACTAGGTTGGCTATTTCTTATTGCCGCTTTCGGACTTGCCGGTATCCCTCCATTAAGTGGGTTCGTCGGGAAATTGCTGATTGTCCAAGGCGGGTTTGAACACGGTCAACTATTCGGAACGATTGTGATTCTCGCTTCCAGTCTAGTTGTTTTACTATCCGTCATCCGGATATTCATCTATGCGTTTTGGGGAGAGCCGGTCACGTTACAGCCGACGAACCGTAAAACGTATCAACAGATGATGTTCCCTGCTGTGATTCTAGTAGCTCTGTCCGTTTTATACGGAGTCGGAACTGAGTGGATTTTCCCGTACGTATCAGATGCGGCCCATGTGCTGCTCGATCCGTCGAGTTATATTAACGCCGTGTTAAAGGAGTAGATCACGTTGGCATTTCAAATATTGCTTAACTTTTTCATCGCAATTACGTGGGTGCTTATCACGGCGTCCTTTACCCCCTCCACTTTTGTTATCGGTTATATCATTGGTTTGCTGCTTCTCATATTGACTAGACGGTTTTACAACGGTCGCTTGTACTTGGGGCGATTATGGGCGTGCGTCAAGTTGACGTCCATCTTCTTTAAGGAATTGATCCTTTCCAATATTTCCGTCGCACTATTAGTCTTAAAGCCGAAATTAGAATTACAGCCGATGATTTTTGCGATGCCGACAGTTCTTGAAAAGGACTGGGAGATTACATTACTCTCAAGTTTAATTACATTGACGCCTGGAACAATAGTCGTTCATGTATCGGATGATCAGCGAACATTGTACATCCACGCAATCGATGTGAATGATGTTGAAGAAGCCATCAGTTCCATCAAACAATCTTTTGAAAAAGCAATCATGGAGGTGAGCCGGACATGAAGATTTTCATATGGATCAGTTTAATCATCATCTTCCTGTCCATGCTTGGTACGCTCGTCCGAGTATTCAAGGGACCTTCCACTCCAGATCGCCTGATTGCTTTGGATGGCATCGGAGTGATGCTGATTTCAATCATCGCATTACTGTCAATTGTTTTTGACACGATATTTTTCATAGATGTGATTTTGCTCATTGCGATTATGTCCTTCATCGGAACCGTATCGTTCTCAAAATTCATCGAAAAAGGAGCGATTATAGACCGTGATACTCATCGCTAATATTATTATCGCTCTGTTCATACTCGTAGGAGTGTTCTTTACAGTTGTTACGGTAGTCGGGATTCTGCGATTACCTGATGTCTACACTCGAGCGCATGCCGCTTCAAAAAGCGCAACTCTCGGTGTTCTCGGAATACTCATTGGCGTGTTCCTTCACTTTTGGTGGATAAAAGGACATTTCAGTATACAACTGCTGCTCGGCAGCGTCTTCTTATTCATCACGTCCCCTGTAGGCGGACACTTAATGAGCCGCGCTGCGTATATGTCTGGAGTGAAGCCGACAGAACTGACTGTCGGTGATGACCTTGGAGATGCAATAGGCGAACAAAAATCTCATGAAGAATGAACAAAAAACGCAGTGTCCTGAATCGGACGCTGCGTCTTTTTTGTTTACCAATATCCATAGGGGCTGTAATAAGGCGGGTATGAGTATGGATAGTAGCCATACGGGGGATATCCGCCATATGGTGGGTATCCTCCACCGTAGCCTCCGCCATACCCATAAGGTTGAATCGCATTTCCGAGAAAGCTCCCAAAAAGCCCCCCAAGGAACGGGCCTCCGAAGCCGGCACCAAATCCACCTCCACCGAACCCTCTTCCTCCGTCGAAACCTCTTCCACCGCCGAAGTTGTTTCCTCTATATCTTGACATTTCCCTCCCCCTTTCCCACTTATCCTATTCATTGGGCAGTGGAAGGGGTAGGCTGACACCTATTACGCCTCCGTAGTGTCTTCAGCTAACCGTTCGATGAACGTAGCCAACGTCCTTGTCATGGCTCCTGTAGCGCCTTTAGGACCGAGTGCATGGGGCGCATCCGCCTCAGACGTTCCTGCGATATCCAAGTGGATCCAAGGAGTATCTCCTGCAAACTCTCCGACGAAACCGCCGCCAAAGATCATGTGGCCATCCCGACCTGGTGAGTTGTTGAGATCCGCTACTTCACTTTTACGAATTCGTTTTTTATCGCTTTCAGTTAATGGCAAGCGCCAAACGAATTCACCTGTTTCGAGGGATGCTTCCATAAATTCCTCGAAGAAGGCTTCGTCGTTCGTTAACGCACCTGTTTTATCTTTACCAAGTGCTACGATCACTCCGCCAGTCAGTGTGGCAATATCGATCAGATAATCCGCACCTGATTGTTTTGCATATGTCACAGCATCCGCTAATACGAGGCGACCTTC
The DNA here is from genome assembly GCF_050459885.1 of Sporosarcina gallistercoris. GTDB lineage: Bacteria > Bacillota > Bacilli > Bacillales_A > Planococcaceae > Sporosarcina > Sporosarcina gallistercoris_A. Next base: position 23,228 of record NZ_JBCMNO010000007.1, read on the forward strand.
TGCGTCTGTATTCAAGACTTCAATTGTTTTTCCCGACAAAGAGGTGATCACATCGTCCGGCTTGAACGCATCCCCGGAAACCATGTTGTCAGTTGAAGCAATGACAGCGATTACGTTTTTGGCGGGACGGAGTTCACCGATGATTTGCATCGCGCCAAATACTGCTGCAGCACCACCCATGTCCCCTTTCATGCCGACCATGCCTTCACGCGGCTTCAAAGAATATCCGCCTGTATCATACGTAATTCCCTTGCCGACGAGTCCGACTACGTCAGTCCAGTCTTCGTTTCCACCAGCATATTTCAGGACAATCAGACGGGGCTCTTCGACGGAACCTTTGTTGACCGCAAGAATGGCACCCATTCCAAGCTCTTCCATTTCTTGTTTACCAAGTATCTCGATTTCAAATCCGTATTTTTCAGCTAGCATCTCACCATGCTCCGCCATTTTAACAGCAGTTAAAATATTCGGAGGTGTATTGACAAGTGTACGTGCTGTATTGACAGCATCCGCATGTACAAGTCCTACTTCTGCTGCCGCTTTAAGTTCATCTTCATCAGCTGAGCTAAGCAATTCAACTGTATTGAATTCGAAGTCTTTTTCATTTGAAGTCGTTTTGTAATCGGCAAATTTGTAGCTGCCTAATACGAGACCTTGCAAAGATGCGAAGGCTACATCATCCGATTCCAGTTCTTCTGTGGTAAAGGAATCCATCCAAATGGAAACGCTTTCTGCTTTCATCGACTTAAGTTCTTTACCGATCTTGGAGAATACTTCAAGCAGTCCTTGATCTGTTAACTTTTTAGATGCTCCAAGACCAATGAAAACCACACGTTTGAATGCACTGTCACCTATAGACGGCAGTTTAGTCACTGCGTTAAGATCCGTCTTCACATCACCTGTTTTAACCCAATCCGTTAACTTCCCATTGAATACGTCATTTATGACATTCCAATTGGTCGAGTTCTCTGGATGTTCGGGGATACCAACTACAACTACGTCATGGTTGCTCTGTGTGATCTCTTTGTTTGTAATGATAGTTTTCATTTGACTACCTCCTCATTTTCCTACATTCTAATTATATACCAGTTGAAGAAGAAACGAAAAAAATTCTTCGGTTACCGGATTATTTTTACGAGGAGTGCCTACATGACAATATTGAGCAACGTGCCACTGTTGGTTGCACTATTCGGAATTTTTTTCGCACAGTTCGTAAAGATTCCGATTCATTTTCTACTCACTCGTGAGCTCGATTGGAAGCTAATGACCTCTACAGGAGGCATGCCAAGTTCTCATTCGGCTGCAGTTACCGCACTGACGACTGCTATTGCTTTCGAACACGGAATGGATTCTTCCTTGTTCGCCATTTCAGCAATTTTTGCAGTGATTGTCATGTTCGACGCAAGCGGTGTCCGTTACCAAGCAGGACAGCAGGCCTTGATCATCAACCAAATACGTGCAGATTTCCAGACATTCGTCAGTGGAACGAAAGAATGGATAAAAAAAGACGAAGAACAGAAAATCATTGAGCTGAAAACCTTGCTCGGCCACAAGCCAAGCGAAGTATTCGCAGGCGCAGTGACAGGTATCCTGATTTCAATTATTACGTATACATTTATAGTATGAAAAAACGCTCTGGCAGCTTCTGCCTGAGCGTTTTTTTAAAACATCTGATATCCTTGCTTGCGTAAAAGCTTACTCACAATCCCTGAAATGATTGCTCCCACCAAACCGCTCGAGAGAATCACGATATCGACTGTATGTAACGCCATCAACTTGTCTCCGAGCATACTGAACGCATGACCCGGTTTTGTAATATATTCATATGCCTTCACTTCGTCAATGATCAAAATTACGACAATCGGATAGATAATCGCCATGACCCACGACATGCGCAGTAGCATATTCAGCAAAAATCCGATTCCGAAAAACATAACGATAAAGATGAGGACAGACAGAATAATCTCTGTAAGTGAAATTGTTCCCAAAATGATGACCTCCGTTTTCCTTAGTTCATTTTACCGGATTGCGGCACTTCTTTCAACAGCTGACGCAAGTGTCACGAAGTTGTTGGAAAGTAGTAAACACCGGTTCGTTAGCACAAATTCTAAATACTGGTCATCAAGAAAAATTATAGAGAGATCGCGATGAAGTTGCTTTACGTTGCAGCCAGACGCTTTCCGAGGGGCTCGATTTCAGCCTCCTCGTAGCTATCGCTAGTGCGGAGTTTTCAACCTTCGTTGAGCCCTCCAGAGTCGCCGGCTTCCACTTAAACCAACGGATACTTCTTAGTCCAATACAAGTAAACATAAAGGGTGCCTATGTCGAGAAATATCAATTTTTTTGTCTACTCACTAGTTTTGTGTATGAACAAAAAAACACTCGCCACTAAATGAGTGGACGAGTGTTTCCCAAACTGTATTAAAGGAGGTCGAACTTTCCTTTTTTCAATGTTAGACCAGCACCGCCGATTAAGTAAAGTGCACGGTTATCGACCATCTTTTTCATGAACGATGCTTTTTTACCTGTCATCTTCTTACCGAAAGCAACTCCGATCGCATCGTTAGAACCGAGGGAAGCAATGCTGCCTTTCAAGTCTGGAACGAATGTTTGAGTCGGCTGACCTTTCATAAGAGCGATCAAGTTATTGGCACACATATCCCCTTGCTGCATCGCGATTTGAGCAGTTGGCGGGTATGGACGGTTGATCTCTTCGTTGATCATCAATGCACAGTCACCTACGATGAATACATCGTCGAATCCTGGAGCACGAAGATCTTTTTCAACTTTAACGCGGGCACGCATGTTTTCAATGCCTGTCTCTTCGATTAAACGGTTACCGCGGACACCTGCTGCCCATACAACGGTACCTGCTTCGATGAATTCGAATTCGTCGTCGCCTTTTTTCAGTTTTACACCTTCTGGAGTCGCTTCCACAACGGGCGTACCAATTGAGAATTCAATTCCTTTGGATTTCAACTGACGTACCGCGTATTCTACCAATTCAGGGTCGAATCCTGGAAGGACCATAGGTGCTGCTTCTACACAAATTACTTTTACTTTGTCAGCAGGCACATCGAATTCTTCACAAAGTTCAGGAATGCGATCTCCGAGCTCACCAAGGAATTCAATTCCTGTGAATCCAGCCCCTCCGACAATAATCGTCAGACGGCTGTCTGATTTCACTTCTTCAAGAGACCATGTCGCAAACTGGTATTCGATATGCTCACGGATTTGACGTGCTGCCTTCACATTTGCAATTGAAAGCGCGTACTTATCAAGACCTGGGATTCCGAATGTTTCTCCTTCGAAGCCAAGACCGATCACCAAGTAGTCATATGTGTGCTGTCCAGCTGATGATGTTACCATTTTGGCTTTTACATCGATCGCTTGAACTTCAGCTTTCACAAACTTCACTTTGTCTTGCTGAATAACGCGGCTGATCGGATAGCGAACTTGTTCAGGCTTCAATGTACCTGCTGCAGCTTCATGAAGCCAAGTAGATTCATAGTGGTAGTCATTTTTATTGATCAGGATGATTTCAACATCGTCTACGCCAAGAGATTTTTGCAGATTCACAACAGTAGCTAATCCGCCATATCCTGCGCCTAGAACTAGGATTGTAGGTCTTTTTTTCACGGGAATCGGTTCCACCTTTTTTGTATGATGTGCCGGTTTGTAAAAATCACGTGATTCCTACAATCCAGCGCTTATTATTTATATTCCTCATTCATAGTAGCCTTTTTGACCTGCTATTTCAATAGCTTATTAGGAATATACCCGGACATTCCTAAATAACTTCTCATAGTCTTCATAAATTGACGAGAAATGTTGAATTAAGCCATGTTACTTACTTAATCTGTAAATTACACCTATCTAAAAGTCACTGAATTAACAAATATACTTTTAGTTTCACCGGATGCGGTGTGGGTGTTGGGACTTAGTTCCATCTTGAGTGATATCATTTGCAATGCTATAGTTAATTCAGCTCACAGATGTCAGAGAATTCACTATTTAAACAGAACCAAAAGAGGTGCTGGATGAAGTGATTGGTCGGTGGATTACTGTTCGTATTAGTTTTAGTTTTAGCTGGCTGTTCTGCATCCGCTTCCAGTTTAAAAGAAATGAAAACTGCTCCGAAGAATGTGGAAGCGGTCATGGACAGTTCTGATCCCTTCAATATAATACAATGGGTAAGACTTTTTCCTATCTTATTTTCAATTCGGCTGGTGACGTAGAGGCGGACACAGAAATTCAAGACCATGTACTTCTCGTCCATCTGGATGTTACGAACGAAGATTCAAGAGAACGGAAGCCGCATATTTACAAATTAACGTCTGATTCAAAACACGACTCGATTGATTTCCGAGTGAATGACGTGTCACAAACAATCAGTCTATATACAATTGATGATTAGATTTCCTAAACAATAAAAAAATCTCTTCGACTAGAATCCGAGTGAACAGACCTGGCGAAGAGACTCTTGTTAGTTCTATTCATTAATCGCAGCTTGCAGGAGTTCCCGCTTTCTTCGCCGTTCTAAACGACGTCCCACAACCGCATGACGCGATGGCATTCGGATTTTCGATGGTGAACCCGCCACCCATCAGAGATTCTTTATAGTCAATTTCTGTACCTGCTAATATATCTGTATCCTCAGAGGACACGACAATTTTCACTCCATGCATTTCCAATAACTGATCCGTAGCGTTCTGTTCTGCATCGAACCCCATGCCGTACGTAAGTCCGCTGCAGCCCCCGCCATTGACTGAAACACGCAGAAAAGATCCTTGCTCCCCATTGTGATCCATCATTTCTTTTACGCGATAGGCGGCTGCTTCAGATAAGTTAACTAGTTGTGTCATTAATATCCCTCCTAAGTAATATCTATCATATCAATGTTGTAAATTGCAGTGCAATGAAACACCCTTGTTCTAGAGAGGTTTGCTATAATAGGGTTGAAAGTATGAAAGGGTGGTGCACCATGGAAGTCACACCATTTTACGATAAGAAAATCGGTTGCCTGAACTGTAAGGAATCCTTCACAACAACCCGAGTCCGTTCCCGTTTTGCTAGGGTTGCTTCAACTGATAGTGATTTTAAACCGAACTATGCGGACAGCGGAGTGAATCCGCTGTTTTATAATATAGCTGTATGCCCATCCTGCGGTTTCTCCTTCACAGATGACTTTGCACCCTATTTTGCTCCGGGAACAAAAGAACAGATTGCATCCGGCATCACAGCCGGCTGGAAACCTCATTCACTTGGTGGAGAACGCACTGTTGAAGATGCCATCGCCGCTTACAAGCTAGGCTATTTAAGTGCAATGATGAAAAAAGAAAAATCGCTCACGACTGCAGGAATAACCTTGAGGACAGCATGGCTCTATCGCATCTTGAATAACGATGAAGAAGAACAGCGTTTTTTAACACTTGCTAGAAATTTATATGAGAAAGCGTATTTTGCAGATGATCACGTGGGAACCCAAATGTCTGAATCCCGTGTGCTCTATATGGTGGCGGAATTGTCATGGCGTGTGAGAGATCGAGAAAAAGCGGTACAATACTTCTCGAAAATCATTGAGACGCAGAGAACTTCTGCTGAACCTCAACTAATTGAGTTGGCGAAAGAACGATGGCATGAAATCCGAGTGAGAAAATAAAACAGGAACGGACGCTAGAGGCCCGTTCCTGCGAAGCCAGATGGCCCTTAGAAAACTTGTTCTACTTCTACAACGCCAGGTACTTCCTCAAGAAGAGCACGTTCAATACCGGCTTTCAATGTTATGGTCGAGCTTGGGCACGTACCGCATGCGCCTAGAAGACGAAGTTTTACAATTCCGTCCTCCACATCGATTAGTTCACAGTCGCCGCCGTCACGTAAGAGGAACGGACGTAATTTATTCAACACTTCTTGAACAGATTCGTTCATTGTTGCTTCTGTCATAAGTTTTATACTCCCCTTTCCTTATAGTTATTATAAACTGGATCACGAAAAAAATCCAATAGAGAATCAGGAGGCGTTAGCTATGAAAGCTAAACACGTTACAGTTGAAGTATACGGTGCAGAGGTCGTTTGTGCAAGTTGTGTGAACGCTCCGACGTCTAAAGATACATATGAATGGCTGAATGCTGCCATCCAACGGAAATATCCCAATCATGCATTTGATATTGTTTATATTGATATTGAGTCAACCATTGACGATGAACGTCAGCGTAAACTGGCTGATCAAGTAAAAGAGGATGAATATTTCTATCCGCTTGTACTCGTGAACGAAGAAGTGATCGGCGAAGGGTATATTCAATTAAAACCGATTTTCAACGCACTTGAAAAACATGGATTCGTTTCAGCGTTCTGAGTGATAATAGTTAAAATGTAATTGAGAACTTTAATGCTTGTTCTAAACAAGACGGAAAGCAGAAGACACGGGGACTCCCTGTCTTCTGCTCTTATTATTTTCTGCCCCCCTATCCTATTTCTAAAAGTGGTGTCTGATTTCAATTTTATTTATGTCTGTACCGAGTCTAAGACGGTATAGAGTTAATTTATAGTGTAATTTATGAGGAAAGTGATGAATCGTGAAAAATTGTGACACTAATTTAATCTACTTAAAGGATAGCACGCAATCTGGAGAATATACTACTGTTCATCCAACATCGGATGCGATAATAATACCAATGAGTAGGCATCGCCCCTTGTCATTTGTTTCACCCTCTGAAGTTATCTGTTTTCTTCAAGCGATTTTCCATTTGACATTGAAATTCCCGTTTAAAATTGAAGAGATAAGGTTAGAGTAGAGCAGTATAAAGGTCGTAATCCTTCATTTAGTGTTGGATAAATTGTATAGCGACATGAAGTTCCGACTTTAGAAAAAGCTTCTTCTGTTATTAGAGCACTGGCATTTAACAACGGCTAACTATTCGAGCATCTACTATGAAAAAGGAGGGTCCCCAATGAAAAGAAGTTCATCAACCGAGCGTTTTCAACCGATCACTTCGGAAAACAGCAACAAAGGATTTGAAGTGGCTCCTGATTTGTATTGCTATACAATTCAAATTGTCAATGTAATCTTTTATGGGAAACCAGGTGAAGAAGACTGGGTCCTGATTGATGCGGGAATGCCTAAATCGGCTGAAAAGATTAAAGAAGTTGCTGCTGCACGATTTAGTCCGAATCGACCTCCAAAAGCGATTATCCTGACCCATGCTCATTTTGACCATGTGGGTGGTCTAGTCGATCTACTCGAAGAGTGGAAAGATGTTCCTGTCTATGCTCACGAAAGGGAACTTCCCTTCATCACCGGTCAGCAGAACTACCCTAAGCCAGACTCCCTTGTAGAAGGTGGTATGATTGCCAAGTTATCCTTTATGTTTCCAACTGAATCGATAGATATTGGAGGTCGTGCACAACCATTGCCATCTGATCATTCAATACCTTTCATGCCGGGCTGGAAATGGATACATACGCCCGGGCATTCAGTTGGCCACATCTCGTTGTTCAGAGAATCCGATCAGGCGTTGATTGCAGGCGACGCTTTTGTAACCGTAAAACAAGACTCGCTCTACAAAGTTATCACACAGAAAATAGAATTGAATGGACCTCCCCGCTATTTGACGCCTGATTGGGAACGGGCAGAACAATCAGTTCAAACATTAGGTCGCTTACACCCCAAACTTGCGATTACAGGTCATGGTGTGCCGGTTACCGATACTCATTGGCTACAGAACAATTTAGTGAAATTGATAGATCATTTTAAGGAATTGGCTGTTCCAGATCACGGAAAGTATGTAGATGAATAATAATAAGCTTGCCTGCAGAGAATTCGTTCTACGGGCAAGCTTATTTTTTGGGTACCTTTGAAGTTCTTCCCAAGATAAATTCACCTTCGGCTAGTTGTAAACTCCATGGTCAATGAATAAAATACATGGAGATCAATTTTTTGGAGGGCTATTTCCATGAATTCCATACTTGTCTATCTATTTTTAGGTGTATCATTAGCGGCTCCAATAGGTCCGGTTAAGTCAGTACTTCTTCATACCGGACTAAAAAACGGGTTTTTTCACGCTTGGTTTTTTAGTCTCGGATCCCTCGCCACGGACGTCTTGTATATGGGTTTGGTCTATTTCGGAATCGGAAAATTCATCGATTCACCTTTGCTGCAAATTATTCTTTGGTCTTTCGGATGTTTTGTTCTTTTGTACACAGGGATCGAAAACTTACTAACATTGAAAAAAAACGAACTGGACACAAAGACAAGGAATTGTGACCGTCTCCGGAAGTCAATAATGACCGGTTTCCTAATGTCTCTGCTCAATCCTCTTACCATCCTATTTTGGTTAGGGATTTATGGGTCAATTCTTGCCAAATCTGCAAACATCGCAACAGGTTATCAAATCATACTGAACAGTTCAGCTATTTTGGTGGGTATCATGTTAGTGGATTTCATCATGTCCTCATTATCAAACGGAGCCCGCCGCTTATTATCTTCCAAGCTTTTGACATGCGTTTCGATCCTTTCATCGTTATCTCTGATCGGCTTTGGAATATTTTTCGGTATCCAGGCTTTTCAGGCATTATTTTAGTCTTGAATTACCCCCTTCTCGCAACACTAAAATACATAATGTACGTGTTTTCATTACCGACAATCTTACGCTGCATAAAAATGAGGGATTAGGAAACCATACCACTACTAAGAAAATCTTTATAGTTGAGGTGTGGTATGGAAGAAGGTAAAAAACAGGTTAGTATGTGGTGCATTCTCAGTATGGCTTCAATTCCTCTTATCATGACCTTAGGGAATTCCATGCTCATTCCCGTCCTTCCGATACTAGAAGAGAAGGTCGGAATTTCAGCCTTCCAATCGAGTATGATCATCACGAGTTATTCAGTTGCCGCGATTTTACTAATACCTGTAGCTGGGTATTTATCTGACCGCTTTGGCAGGAAGATTGTGATTTTGCCAAGTTTGGTGTTTGCTCTAATCGGGGGACTGATTGCGGGATTCGCCTCTTGGAAGCTGGAAGATCCTTATACCGTAATTATTATCGGTCGGATTCTTCAGGGAATCGGGGCGGCTGGGGCTATGCCAATTGTCTTACCGCTTGTAGGAGATCTTTATCAAGATGACGAGGAAAAAACGAGTTCATGCTTGGGCATTATTGAAACGTCGAATACATTCGGAAAAGTGCTAAGTCCCATCTTAGGTTCCGTATTTGCCGCTATCTTATGGTTTTTGCCGTTTTTTTCAATTTCAGCGCTCAGTTTAGTTTCAATCGTTCTAATTTCCTTTTTTGTTAAAGTTCCGGAGGAGAAAGATGAGCCTGTGAGGTTCAACACGTTTCTTAGTAATACGAAGAAAGTATTCAAGGAGGAAGGAAAGTGGCTGGTTACAGTATTTCTTAACGGGATATTCGTTATGCTAATATTATTCAGCATGTTGTTTTTCTTATCAGAAAACCTTGAAAAGACCCATGACATTAAGGGAATTAAAAAAGGCTTTGTTTTAGCTATTCCCCTTCTTATACTATGTATCGCTTCATTCATCTCCGGTAGACTGATAAAAGGGAACTTAAAGACGATTAAAAAGCTTATGATCGCTTCTTTGGTCATTATATCCATAAGCGTAGTTTTCGTCGGCTTTACAAGTGAAAAACTGATTCTGTTGTTATTGGTCACCAGTTTGGTCAGCTTGGCTATCGGCGCTTTGTTACCGGCGCTGGATGCGATCATTACTGAAAACATACAAAAGGAATATAGAGGAACCGTGACTTCTTTTTATAGTTCTGCACGTTTTATCGGAGTAGCCGCTGGTCCTCCGGTTATGTCGCTCGTTATGAAAGATCTTCTGAACGTCAGCTATATTACAGCCGGAGTATTGGGAATCATTCTATTGATTGTTGTTTGGAAATTTATCCAAGTCGACAAAATTGGTGTGCCGGCAAACACCACATGAGGTGTACGAAAATTGTGGGCTCCCACACTTCCCGCACTTTAAGTGGAAATATATTCCAATAAAAGGGAAATAGGGACCTGACTCAGTATTTGCAGTCAGGTCCTTTTGTTATGGAATAGATTGTTAAGGTTATCCTCATTTTGATTTTAAACTGATGAGGATTAGGATAATACCTGCAAACAAGCAAATCATTCTTGTAAGCGAAATTTTCTCAGTCAGCCCAGTTAACGCGATCCCTGTTGTAACGATCAATATAAACGGTCCTACCAAAGCAAGTAAACTATTAATATAAAAAGCCTTCTCCAAATCATTAAATTTAAACATTAAAGCTGCTGCTGATATTTCGATGCTTCCTGAAATCACTCTTAACAAAATGATAAAAAATAGTGCCCTTTCAATAAATGTGACCACATCCTCAGTAGTATTTGCATTTAATATATGCAACTCGTCCCACCTTTAGTTAGAGTTTCCTAAGAGATCCCATGAAAAGCGATTGCAGCCAATTTTTTTGCTCTAAAAGACAAAGTTGATAACACTTTAAGAACAAATAATATTCTGTATCCCTTCAATTTCATTAGAGAGTCAACATCTGCTTACCTGGGAGTGGTCGTGGAGTATGCATATCAGTTATTCCATCCCTTATTCAAATAAGCCCTTCATCAGTAATCCGTTCTTCTTAATTCCTCCGGTAACGTTTCCTAGCTACCACTCCTCGTTATGAAACAAAAAATGGACTCCACAAAGTTGCCATCAAATATCATGCCCGTTTGTTCCAAGAGATCTTTTTTGCTATAGAATATTTTTTCCCTATTGGTCAATACTACGTATCATAAATAACTGAATGAGGTGCTAATTTTGTATTACTACAAAGAAGAACTGATTAATCCCATCACTCCACCTGACAGACCAGACCCTGCAGCTGCAAAAGTCCTTCAAGAAATACTAGGTGGGCATTACGGTGAAATGCGTACCATGATGCAGTATTTCTTCCAAAGTGCTAATTTCAGGGGAAAAGACACTCAGTACCGTGATCTACTTCGCGGTGTATTTCTAGAAGAAATTGCACACGTCGAGCTTGCACAAAACACGATCAACCAGTTGCTAAATGGCTCCGGTGAAACTGATTTACCAGGTAACAGCGGGGATGATCATGCGCCACTGGAAGATGCTGTTCGACACGCAAACCCTCATCATTATATTGTAGGTGCCCAAGCTTCGCTTCCAGTAGATGCTGCAGGAAACCCATGGAACGCATCTTGGGTATATAATCACGGGAATTTGATTAGTGATTTGCTCGATAACTTAGTGCTGGAATCGACCGGTGTCTTACAAAAAACACGAATTTATGAAATGAGCTCAAACAAAACTTTCCGTGAAACCTTAGCATTTCTTATTGTTAGAGACAATGCACATCAAAATGCTTTTGCTAAAGCACTAGAAACGCTAGGTGTAGATTGGGGAAAACTTTTCCCTGTCCCAAATTATGATCTAAATAAATATCCTGAGTGCAGAAAATATGTGGATTTAGGATATCACAATGCCCAATCCAATTTCCGTTTAGATCCAACTAGAATCGGTGAAATTTATCAAGGACAAACACCAAGTAGGAATAATGGGGAACTTAGAGTTACTCCTCCGCCAGCAGGATTCCCAGTTCCATTAATGCCTGACATGCCTAATGAACATAGTCCAGGTATCAGCGATATGAATCGTTAAAAGTCATGGGATTCCAAGTTGTATACTTGGAGTCCTTTTTCTCTTCTAGATCTAAAAACCTTCAGTTTGAGTTTGTATACGGACAGGAAACTCATTTGTAATCTAGCGAACTCGAACACAGTGGAAGTATATCTGTTGAAAAATAGAAACCCCTCCATAGACGAAGGGGACTATCATAACTTTGGGCGGGATGATATCGGGAATCTATGTAGAAATCCACAAAACAAACCGATGCATTATGAAGAAGTTCTTGCTACTTGAACATATAGTTAATAAATAACGGGCTGATAGCTGCATGTCCGACGATTTTTTCCCTGGATGAAATCATTCTACACAACCAGCTTTCATGACATTGGTGCTACCAGTTCTTTCCCCACCAGAGCTCCTCCTCGCGAGGTACACTAGTGTCGACCCTGGGGGGAAATACAGGTTATTTATTTTTACTTTGTTTCATTAATTTGTCTTTCTTGGTGGTGAGTTTCTTGAATCTTCATGAGCTCAGAAATGGATACAAACCGATAACCTTCCTTTTTAAGTTCAGGAAGGATTTCTTTTAGTGCATCCACTGTTTGTCTTCGATTTCCTCCCCCATCATGAAAAAGTACGACATTGCCTTCTTTCGCACCATCTACTACAAAATTCACGATTTTATCCACACCTGGATTTTTCCAGTCTAACGTATCCAGATGCCAAGACCACATAACCAATTTATATCCCTCTTTACTCACCGCTCTCACTAAATCATCCGTGTAATATCCTTCAACAGGTCTAAATAATGTTGTTGGATGACCAGTAATTGCTTGAATCGTGTCGTTTGTTTTTCTCATTTCCTTTATTACTTCAGATGTTTTCATACTTCGATCATGTGTATAGGTGTGATTAGCTATTTCGTGCCCTTCGTCAGACATGCGACTTACTAGTTCGGGATTCTTGTCAACATTTACTCCAACTACAAAGAAGGTGGCATTTGCATTATGTTCTTTCAAAACGTCTAATATTTCTTCCGTATATTTCCTATGAGGACCATCATCAAAAGTTAACGCAATCACCTTCTCATCTGTACGGATTTCCCACAGGATTTGTCCTGCCTCCTCATAATGTTGTCTTCCCTTGTCGGCATAAGTACTTTGCACTCCCCAAAACAGAAGAATCACGATCACTAAAGACCAAATCGCCTTTTTCAAAATTTCACCCCTAACCTACATGAATTTATCGTTAGTATTCATCGTTAACTCAAATTTATGCCTGTCCCTTTTTCGGTTTTCCCCTGATTCAACCACCCATGAATCTTTTCTCACACGGTAAACATCACTGTATCCGTTAATTCGTTATGTCATTTATCGTTTTTTATCGGATGCATCTATCACCTGGAATTTTCAATTTATATTTCTTGTACTGCTCGCTTAAACTTTTGTAACCATAGGTAAAAGATGTATGTAAAGAGACGACAGATTGAGTAATCCGCTCTCTTTTTCACTCTCACTTATATGCCCCACAACGAAACCCACCTGCGCCTCCAGCCGTGTTCATCAACTCAATATTATTGGCATATAATTAGTGTGAACTTTTTCACTTTAAATGAGAAAGGAGAAGTTGTTACGAAAAACTCCTACAATAACTCCAAAGCTAAACAGGATGAGCCACAACCGGTAAATACCAGCCTGCAACTTGCCCTCATATCATCCATCCTTATGCCAATTGCTGATGGCATTGCCACGATATCCGCGATCGCTGCAATCGAAGAAGAAGCGAACGAGAAACAAAATCAAGAAAATTCAGATAAGAGGCTGGACCAAATGCAACAGCAAATTGATAAATTAGCAAAAGAAATAGCTGAAGTAAAATCTGCAAAATCATAATATTATTCAATATTTTAATCGTCCTCGATAAATGGTTGTGCATCACAGGTTGGAGCCGTTGGAAGGTTGACGGAAAACTGTTCCAAGAAATTCATAAACCGGGATAATAAAAAGCATTGAATAGCTGGAACTGGATATGTTAAAGGGTGCACTTTCTTTTTTTGGATAAATTTAACGGAAAACTAGAAAGGAAAACGTCTCCTATATGATCATAACTATAAAGCCAATCGGATGATTCGCTAATTGGAATTCTTTTTTCCATTCCGAGGATACATGGTCCCTAGCATCTTTCGGGGCCACATAAGTCTCGGTTCCCCCATGAGATGGCCTCTAGGAAGCGGCTTTTCAGGGACTTCCATCATGTGAATAAGGTATACAACGTACAACTTGGACTTGGTTCGTAGATCATCCATGAACAGATCGGATTGAGCGATGAGGCATCTGGAGAAACGGTCACGTGAATCAACTGAATGAATCCCCTACTTAAAATACAAGAATACGCAGCATTGTGATGACACTGAGCCAAAGAGTGGTAACGGGAACTGTGTGCTAATCGTCCAATAAATCGGAAGGAATACCTCACCAAATCCAAGTAGTGAAAACCTTCTACAGAACCATGAAATATTCAGAGTTCTGTAAGGTGAGGGGCAGCAGACTGATCGGACCTTAACTAGACGGACAAGCTAAAATCAGCAAATCTGGGTGAAAAAAAAGTGGAGGGTTCGTTCTTTGAGGTTTTCAATCGGACCTGGTTTATGAAATTTCATGAGTAATCCTGAAATGGTTATTGTACATTCCAAAATGCGCCGAACTGTTACGGATATTAAAGGAACCGGTAAAGAGGTTTCAAGGATGCTTTTCCACTACATAAAGAATAATTTAATCTCATGGCATTTAAGGGGATGCGTGTGGGAGTATTGTGTCTACGGAGAAATCGTATTAATGTTGAAAACAATGCAATACGTATTACGAAGACCTCGGACGTGCTAGACAATAATAGGCGTATGTTCAAATTCATGACTCAAAAATCATAAGCATCCACCTATACAAGTGACCCCAATGAAGATAGTCAGACGCCCCTTACTGATCAGGTATCGGCTTGAAAGCCATCATGGATAAGGTTATTTTATAACTACGCTGGAAATCCATACATATGTCACCGTCGAATTGAAAGAAGATGCCACCGCGGAAATGACTATACGCCACGGTGACATCTTCAAATTAACCATTCAAAAGGGATATGTGAGAGAAGGGTGAAATTTTGTCCATCCCATTGGAATGTACCCTTTCAACCATTATCCTATTTACATTCCCAGGGCGAATCATCCATTATGCCATTTGTACATCCAGAGCACTCCGGATTTCAAAAGACGTGCAATTCTGCCGGTAACAGTTCGATCCGCTAAGTATGCAAATCCTTGTTTTTTTCCGAGTGAGCCCATAAAGCCTTTGAGCTTGATTTCCGGCATTTTTTCCGGTAATGGTTCCCCATTCCAAGTATGTTTGAGGACCGTGACGATTTGTTCCCCTTGTCCTTCTGCCAGCTGGGCACTTGGTGCGTGAGGCAGTGCGGCGATGTCACCCACGACATATACCTCTTCATAGCCAGGAATCTGATGGTACTGATTCAACACAATACGGTTTGATTTGTCTTTTTCGACAGCCAATTCCCGAACCACTTTTGTTGGCTGAATCCCTGCAGTCCATACGACTGCATCGACAGCAATTTGCTCTTCGTGGTTATGAAGCAGGTTCATTTCAACCTTTGTAATATTTGAATTTGCAATCACATCCACGTCATTTTTTTCAAACCAGCTCTGGATGTAATTACTCAAACGTTCCGGGAAGTCCCGTAAAATACGCGGTCCTCTATCGAATAATTTGATATTCAAGTCCGAGCGGCTTTCCCGCAATTCGCTTGCCAGTTCGATACCACTCAGCCCCGCACCGACAATTCCGACAGTCGCTCCGCCATTCAAATTCAAAAGCTTTTTGTACGTTTCACGGGACTGACCAATGGTTTGAATGCTATACGTAAATTCGTCAGCACCTGGTACATCGTGATAATTATCTTCGCATCCTAGGCCGATGACAAGCTGGTCGTAGGCAAGTTGTCTGCCGTCTGTCAGTAAGACGCACTTTTCACCGACTTCGATAGACGCAATTTCCCCTTCAACCACTTTCAAACGTTCATGTGTCGGTAAAGCGACACGCACTTCGCTATCCGATACCGTCCCTGAAGCTAATGCATAGAATTCTGTTTTTAAACTGTGGAAAGATGTACGATCTACAAGCGTCACTTCTACATCTGCAGGTAAATTATTCAAAACTCGCAGTAAGATTCGCATATTGCCGTATCCAGCACCTAATAATAGCAATTTTTTCATGATAGTCTCCTTTATCTTAGAGATTTCCGTCTTTTCCTCACGTATGAGTATACCAGTATGTGACGTTCTTCACAATAAGGCAAGGGTTTTGACGAGTAAAGAAAAAAAGAGTACGATCGTACAAGGTGAGGTGATGGGTGTGAACCCGATAGTTGAGTTTTGTATTAGTAATTTAGCCAATGGTTCTCAAGAGACACTAGAAGTACTTGAGAAGGATCCGAATCTTGACGTTCTGGAATACGGTTGTCTGAGTTATTGCACGAAGTGTATGGATTCCCTGTATGCATTAGTGAACGGAGAAGTCGTGGAGGCGGATACACCAGCTGAGCTGACAGAGAAGATTTACGAGTTCATCGAAGAGAATCCTCTCTTTTAATAATAGGAAAATAAGAAAGGACTTGTCTAAGCTGTTAGACAAGTCCTTTCTTATGATTCCATTCGGAAAGCGTTTTAAACATATAAGTCGGTGCTTCCATTTTCCCTAGTACTTCCTCAAGTGAAGTGACGCCGCCTTGGAGATGGACCGTATCGATGCCGTAGCGGATGCCGGAAAGGATGTCCGTGTCATAGTTGTCACCGACCATAAGCATTTCTTCTTTGTTCGCACCTGTTTGTTGTTGAACGAATTCCAGCATGTAAGACTGCGGTTTCCCAAGTATAGTCGGTGCAACTCCGGTAGAAGCTTTGACGAGTTCTATAAATGCGCCGTTACCAGGTACCAACCCAATTTCGTTCGGTAAAGCGAGATCTCCATTTGTTGCAAGAAAACGTGCACCTTTACGAATCGCCAAACAAGCGGAAGCCAATTTTTCATATGTAATTTCATGATCAATCCCCATGATCACAATGTCTCCGTCCGATTCGACAAGTGGAATTCCTTCGTTTAGCAACGCTTCACGTAAACCCGATTCCCCAATCATTTGAACGGTCTTACCTGAATAGTTCTGTGAACAATACTTAGCACTGGCGATCGCTGAAGTCATGATTTGGTGTTCAGAAGTTTCCACTCCGAGCCGTTTCAGTTTTTGCTGTTGTTCCAATACTGTACGAGAGGAGTTATTTGTTATGAAATAAGGCTCGATTCCAGACTGCTGCAACGTACGGATGAAGTCAACCGACTCCCGAATAGCTTGGTTACCTTTATAGACAGTCCCATCCAGATCCAAGCAAATCGTCTTATAGCGTTCCATGTGGAGAATCCTCTGGAAGAAATGCAGATACCGGTCCTAGTTCATTTTCCAAATAGTTCAGTACACAGCTCGGGAATTTTTCCAGTGAAGGGTAACTTGTTGAGATGGTTTTTTCCACTTGCGCTAGATCGACCTTCATGAAGTCAC
The DNA here is from genome assembly GCF_050459885.1 of Sporosarcina gallistercoris. Lineage (GTDB taxonomy): Bacteria > Bacillota > Bacilli > Bacillales_A > Planococcaceae > Sporosarcina > Sporosarcina gallistercoris_A. The sequence continues at coordinate 40,479 of NZ_JBCMNO010000007.1, forward strand.
GCACGAGCATTTTTCGTAACTCAATCATCTCTTTAAGGGGTTGTTCCATCTCACTATCGATTACTTTTTCATCTTCCATAATATCGATAATGTCTTCGTAACTGCCAGGATCCCGCATGATGAACCCATCGATCATCGAATTCCCTACATCGATGATCGACTCGATGATATTTTGTGCGATCCGTTCCAGTGCCAAATTCTTCAACATGCTATCATGCCAATTAGATTCACTTGTAAACTGTGCAAGCAATTCTTCCATATAGGCGAGTGTTTCACTAATTTTTTTCCGGTCGATAAAATACATACTGTTTCCTCCTCAATTGTCTTCACATAATAGACATATAGAAACGGACGCCGCAGAGAATTCTCTAAGACGCCCGAATGGAAAGGGATTATGTCATTTGTGGATGTTCTTCAGCTGCAGGTGATTCCTGCTGCACTCCCGTCTCCACTTGCTCCTTCTTCACTTTCCCATTTTTCTTCAATATGAAATGGGCACAGCCAAAGTTGCAGTATTCATATAGATAGTCCTGCAGCGTGCTGATTTTCGTTTCGTAAGTCGCTTTCGCATTACGATCATCGAAAAAACCTTTCAAACGGAGTTGTCCATAACCCCAGTCTCCGAGAATATAGTCGTATTTCAACAGTATTTCACTGTAACGACTCATCAGTGCTTCACTATCGAAACCTTCCCGAAAGTTTACGATGATCTCGAATTCATACTGATCCAACGTAATTAGTCGTTCTGTCATGTCGACTCAGCCTTTCACAGTCAAGGATTCAAGCATCTCTTCGCCCTTGCGTTGACGCTCTTTCGCAGCTGCATTCACTTGCTCATCTGCATGATAACTCGAACGGACGAGCGGACCGGATTGGCAATGCGAGAAGCCTTTACTCATCGCGATTTCAAAGAGTTCCTTGAATTCCTTTGGCGTGTAATATTTTTGTACAGTTAAGTGCTTTTTACTCGGTTGCAAATATTGACCAATTGACATGATGTCCACTTGATTCGCACGTAAATCATCCATTGTTTCCAAGATTTCATCCCAAGTCTCACCTACACCCAGCATGATCGACGACTTAGTAGGAATTTCAGGATACAATTCTTTAGCACGACGAAGTAACTCCAATGAGCGATCATACTTGGCCCGTGCACGGACTCTCGGTGTCATCCTTCTGACCGTTTCAATATTGTGATTCAAAATATCCGGTTTTGCATCCATTAACCGTTTAATATTATCATACTCTCCTCCCATATCAGAAGGAAGTACTTCGATTGTGGCAAACGGATTTTTTCTGCGAATCGCTCGGATCGTTTCAGCGAACACACCAGATCCGCCATCTTTTTGGTCATCCCGAGCAACCGCAGTTACCACGACATGTTTTAAATTCATGAGCGCAACTGAATCTGCCACACGTTCCGGCTCTGCTAAGTCCAGCTCTGTCGGCAATCCTGTCTTCACTGCACAAAAACGGCAGGCACGTGTACATGTATCTCCAAGAATCATGAATGTAGCAGTGCGGCGTTCCCCCCAGCACTCATGGATATTCGGGCAGCGTGCTTCTTCACAAACGGTATGAAGGTTCTTTTCACGCATCAATTTCTTTAAATCGGTATAGTTTTCGTTCGTATTCAATTTGATTTTAAGCCAATCCGGTTTACGGATGTGTTCTTTTTTCTTGTCCACCCCTGGTTTGCATGACACAGCATTCAGCTCCATTCCCATATCAATTGCGCCTTGGCGTCATCACGTCCAGATTTTTTTGGACGAGCTTGAGTAGCTCCCTTGAAAATCTGTGAAATCCGCCGCAAGTTTTTACTTAACTCAGCCGGTTCGAAATCGACTGAAAGAAAAAATTCCGTATTTCTACTATCAATTATAGAAGAGGAAGATTTCTGCTGATTTCAGCTAGACGTTTACTGTTTTCCCCACTTTCAATAATGTAACATATATTCAGAAAGCGAACAACTTGATGAGTAAAGGATGACAACAAGAAAAGCGCCCGTTGATCGGACGCTTTCTCCAGTACTGATTCAGTAATTCAATGACCACCCAGATAGGCATTCTTCACTTCTTCACTCGCTTGTAATTCCGCTGCAGTCCCCGATAGAATGACACGTCCTGTTTCAATTACGTATCCTCGATCCGCGATGGAAAGAGCGATATGAGCATTTTGCTCCACCAGCAGAATCGTCGTTCCTGCCTTACTGATATCTTTAACGGTTTCAAAAATGGTTTTGACCATAAGTGGAGCTAAACCCATAGATGGCTCATCTAATAGAAGTAACTTAGGTCTCGCCATAATCGCCCTTCCCATCGCGAGCATTTGCTGCTCTCCTCCTGAAAGTGTCCCCGCAGTTTGCTTACGGCGCTCATACAATCTTGGAAAGATGGTATAGACCTTCTTGAAGTCCTTTTCGATCTCACTTTTATCTTTCCTCAAGTACGCCCCTAGTTCAATATTCTCTTCCACTGACATGTCTGCGAAAACACGTCTTCCTTCAGGTACTTGGGAGATTCCCATCTTCACAATGGATTGAGCGGGTTTACCGCTTATCACAGTATCTTGATAGTGGATGGTACCTTGTTTTGGATTCAGTAAACCAGACAACGTTTTCAGCAATGTACTCTTCCCTGCACCGTTTGCGCCAATAAGCGTGACAATTTCCCCTTCATTGACTTCGAGAGAAACTCCTTTTAATGCATGGATGCTGCCGTAGTAGACGTTCAAATCTTGGATGCTCAGCATGCTCATACAATTTCCTCCCCTAAATACGCTTCAATCACCTTTGGATTGTTCCGGATTTCTTCAGGTGTTCCTTCAGCAAGCAGAACCCCATGGTCAAGAACGTAGATCCTTTCACAAATCCCCATGACCAAGTTCATATCATGCTCGATCAAAAGAATCGTCAATCCGAACTTTTTCCTAATAAAAGCGATGAGTTCCATCAGCTCTTTTGTTTCAAAAGGGTTCATCCCCGCGGCTGGTTCATCCAACAACAGCAAATGCGGATTCGCTGCAAGTGCCCGAGCGATTTCCAGACGCCGCTGTTTCCCGTATGGAAGATTTTTTGCGGTTTCATCTTTATACTTTTCAAGTTCAAAGATTTTCAAAAACTCCATCGCTTTGTTTTCCATTTCATGCTCATTTTTAAAATAAGAGGGCAGTCGCATCACTGAACTCAAGACAGAATCATTTGCAAGTGTATGGTATGCGACTTTCACATTATCCAAAACGGAGAGTTCATTGAACAACCGGATATTTTGGAATGTACGACTCATCCCTAATCGAGTCACCTTAAAGGGTGGCAGTCCATTGATTTTCTTTCCATCAAAGAAAATTTCACCCTCAGTCGGTGCATAGACACCCGTCAATAAGTTGAAACTAGTTGTTTTCCCTGCACCATTGGGTCCGATCAGTCCCACCAATTCACCTTTATTGATTTTCATGTTGAATCCTGAAACTGCTTTCAGCCCTCCGAATTGGATGCCTGCGCTTTGCACATCTAATAATACCTCACTGCTCATGCTGGCTTCCCCCTTTCGGACGCATCCACATCTTCAAGTAATCTGTAAACTCCATTTTGCCCATCAATCCTTTTGGACGGTATAACATGACGATGATTAGGACGAGACTGTAAATAATCATCCGTGTTTCAGGGAAGTCCTGAAGGAATGTCGAAACAACCGTAAGCAGGATGGTCGCGACAATTGCTCCTGATAGACTACCGAGTCCTCCAAGCACGACATAGATCAAAATATCAATCGATTTTAAAAATCCAAAGTTAGCAGGTTGGATAATGTAAAAGTTATGTGCATATAACGCACCTGCAACTCCTGCAAAGAACGATCCGATGGCAAATGCGAGCACTTTATAATACGTAGTATTGATGCCCATTGCATCTGCTGCAATTTCATTTTCCCGAACAGCGATACACGCTCTTCCATGTCTGGAATTGGTAAAGTTCACGATGACTAGGATGGTTACGAAGAGACAAATGAATGTATACGTCCAAGTCGTCAAATGCGTGACTTGCATTCCAGCTGCGCCACCTACGTAATCGATGTTCAAGAAAATGATTCGGATAATTTCAGCAAAACCAAGTGTCGCGATAGCTAAATAATCCCCACGCAACCGCAAACTTGGAATTCCCACTACGAGACCCGCAAGCGCTGCTGCAATTCCCGCGATGAGAATGGCTGCGAAGAATGGCAAGTCAAGTTTCATCGTCATGATGGCGGATACGTAGGCACCGACTGCTAGAAAACCGGCATGCCCGAGGGAAAATTGTCCCGTGATCCCGATGACTAAGTGCAGACTGACAGCAAGCATGATATTTATTCCCATGAAGATGAGTGTATTCGAATAGAAATTATTTAGGAATCCACCACTAATCATGAACTGGATGGCAGCGTAGATCGCGATAGCAAAAACCGCAAAGACCCAAAACTGCTTAGATTTTTTCATCATTTCAATTCACCTACACTTTCTCTCTTGTGTTTTTACCGAAGATGCCTGAAGGTTTAAAGATTAAGATCAAAATCAAAATGATGAACGCAGCCGCATCCCGCCACAATGAGAATCCGAGAGCGCTTACAACCGTTTCGACTACACCTAATACAAGTCCGCCTGCAACCGCGCCGGGAATAATCCCGATACCACCGAGCACAGCTGCCACAAATGCTTTCAAACCTGGAATAACACCCATTAACGGATCGATTTTCGTATAATAGAGTCCGAAAATGACCCCAGCCGCTCCAGCAAGTGCAGATCCGATTGCGAACGTTGCTGAAATCGTATTATCCACGTTGATGCCCATTAGTTTTGCAGCTTCAGCATCATACGATACAGCTCGCATCGCTTTTCCGATCTTTGTCTTATGTACAATGAACTGCAGAACAAGCATGAGCGCAACAGAGACCGATAAAATAAGAATCGCCTGTGTACTGATTTGAGCGCCGAACAGATTGAATGATTTGTTGGCAAACACTTCAGGATAAGCAGCCGGTTGTGCTCCTCTGAAATAGATGACTCCATTCTGGATTAGAAGCGAGACACCAATTGCTGTAATGAGTGCAGCAATCCGTGTTGCATTCCGCAAACGCTTGTAAGCGATGCGCTCAATAACGACACCGATCACTGCACAAATCGCCATGGAAAGTAAGAGTGCCGGGAAAAAGCCTAGCCCCCATCCTGAAATCGAGATATATCCAATGAAAGCACCGATCATGAACACTTCACCATGCGCAAAATTGATTAACTTGATAATGCCGTAAACCATCGTATAACCTAGCGCAATCAGCGCATAAATGCTGCCTAACGAAATACCGTTGATGAGTTGCTGTAGCCATTCCATGAAGTTTCACTCCTTTTTCCTCATCTGACTTTCTTCCAAAAAAAGAAGGTAGGGAGAGAGCTCCCCACCCCTCATGAAATTAAGGATTCACCTTCGTATTGAACACTTGCTCGCCGTCCTTGTATTCCAGGATCGTAGCAGATTTAATCGGGTGGTGGTTTTCGTCGACTGAATATTTACCTGTTACAAGGTCCAGACCATCCGTGTCAGCAAGGGCATCTTTAATCTTTGTAGAGTCCACACTGCCTGCGCGCTCGATCGCATCTTTCAACAAGTACACGGTGTCATATCCAAGTGCGTTGAACGCATCCGGGGACTTACCATACTCTTCGTTGAACTTATCGTTGAATGCTTTGACCGCTCCATCCGGGTCATCAGAAGAATAGTGGTTTGTCGTATACGTATTGTTTAGAGCATCTGCTCCTGCAAGGTCCAGCAATGTTGGTGAGTCCCAACCGTCAGCACCCATCAATGGAACATCGATACCCATTTCCCGTGCTTGCTTAACAATCAAGCCGACTTCTTCATAGTATCCTGGGATGAAGATGAATTCCGGTTTTGCTGACTTGATACGCGTCAGTGTTGAACGGAAATCAGAGTCTTTAGCAACGTAGGATTCTTCAGCAACAATTTTCCCGCCTGCTTTTTCAAAGTCTTCTTTGAACGAAGAAGCGAGACCTTTTGAATAGTCACTCGCATTATCCGAGAAGATGGCAACGTTTTTAACACCAAGGTCATTCGCCGCAAAATTCGCTGCTACAGTCCCTTGGAAAGGATCGATGAATGAAGTACGGAATACGAACTCATTTACTTCCCCTTTTTCGTTTACCGTCACTGTCGGGCTTGTTCCAGACGGACTAATGAGTGGTGTCTTATTGTCGTTCGCAATTTGGGCTTGTGCAACTGTAGCTCCACTTGTTGCCGCACCAATGATCGCAACCACTTGTTCTTGTGTTATCAATTTGATCGCTGCGTTTGTCGCTTCAGCAGCATCTGATTTATTATCAATCTTTACAAGCTTGATTTTCTTACCGTCAATTCCGCCATCATCGTTGATTTCATCGACAGCAAGTTGAATGCCATCCGCTTCGGATGTTCCGTACGAAGCAACTGCTCCAGAGAGTTCGAGGTTCACCCCGATTTTGATCTCCCCGCCGCCATCCTTCGATCCTGATGCTCCGTCCTTGTCTTCTTGACCGCAGCCTGCTAGGAGGCCAACGCCAAGCGTCATTGCTGCAAGTAAACTCCATGCTCTTTGAAACTTCATTTTTCTTCCCCCTTATTTAACTATTCTGAAATTAGAACAGAAAGGACAACATTAGTCCGAGTGTCGACGTCCGCACCCTTTCTTTTCTTTCTGTATCCCTATTCTAAAACAAACTTCTAATTCAGTCTATACAAATTTTCAAAATCTTATTACTAGATTGTTAAATTGTTTCGGTTCCCGTCACTTCTGTCTTCTAGATAGTGGGAACTATTGCTAATTTCCTAGAGGAAACCGTTTCATAACAGACAAAAAAGGTATTCCTCACAACTATGCAGGAATACCTTTCTTGAATTATTTTGTTGCTATGCCCACTACTTTCTGTGAATTTCTTACATTCCAGAAAGTGAACAGCACGGCAAGAATAACAATTACTGCAACCAGCCCGATCCATATCGATCCTGTCAACCCGAGGACAACGTACCCAGCAGTGGCAATTCCAGCTGCCATGAGCGCATAGGGTAACTGCGTTGAAACGTGGTCCATATGATTGCTTCCTGCTCCTGTAGAAGATAATATCGTCGTATCGGAAATAGGTGAACAGTGGTCACCGAACACCGCCCCCGCAAGTACCGCCGATAATGCCGGTAATAGCAATTCGGGTGCTGCGTTGACCATGATCGTTCCGGCAATCGGGAGTAGGATCCCGAATGATCCCCAAGACGTCCCTGTTGAGAAGGCCATCAATCCGGCTAATATAAACAGTACCACCGGTAAGAAAGCGACAGGGATATTCGACTTCCCAACTACTTCAGATAAGTAGATTCCAGTTTCTAAAACATCGATCAAATGTGTCAATGACCACGCCAGAATAAGGATTAGTACTGCTGGCATCATCGCTTTCACTCCACTGACAAATGCTCGCCCTATCAACCCGGCTGATGCGGTCTGATTCACCTTGAATTGTGTGGAATATAGAATAATGGCAATTGCAGTTCCTGCAAGTCCGCCAATGACTAGTGACAGCGGAACATCGGTGTTCTCAAAAATCGCCCAGATATTCATTTCTTTGCCATTTCTGATTCCGGTTACGACCATTGCCGTCAATGTCACAGCAACAAGTGTGACAATCGGTGCAACCAAGTCTCTTACCCGTCCATGAGAATGCTCCGGGAATTCATCTTTCAATTGACCGGGAATCTCCTTTTTAGGATCAAAGAGGACTCCTGTTTTTTCTGCACGCTGTTCATGCTCTTTCATAGCGAAAAAGTCGATATTCGTCCAAGCGAAGAAAAACACCATCGCCAATGTAGCGATTACGTAGAAATTCATTGGCGCCATCATGAGAAACGCTGATAACGGTGAGTAATTGACGGTTGCAGTCGTCGCCAGAATGATAGCAAGTTGACCGATGAGGAACGCTCCCCAGCTCGATACCGGAGAAATCACACAGATCGGAGCGGACGTTGAATCGATGAAATACGCAAGTTTTGCACGAGAGATTTTATGACGATCTGTAATAGGACGTGCGATTTGGCCTACCGCAAGTGCGTTGAAATAGTCATCTACAAAGATTGCAATTCCTAATACCATCGTAAGAATTTTTGCACTTCGGCGAGTTCTGATTCTCGTTACCGCCCACTCTGCAAAGGCGCGGCTTCCACCTGAAAGACTGACAAGTGCGGTAATGACACCTAACATTAATATGAATAGCATGATGAAAATATTATACGTATTCAATTCTCCTTCTGCCCAAAATGAGACGATGAGTGCTTTCCCTAACTGTGTCAAGGTTTCCATTGGTGCAAAGGAAGCGACCAGTAATGCAGCGGAAAGAATTCCTGCCCCGAGTGATAGCAACACCCTCTTTGTCGTAAGCACCATCACAATGGCGATTACTGGCGGCAGTATCGATAACCAAGTTCCAATCATTCCAATCTCCTCCTTCAAATTGTTCGTGTAACCGGGGAAACAAAAAAGCCGGCGCCCGTTTCACTTTGGTCAAGTGGGCCGGGTACCGGCTGTCTACATGTCGTTTGTTTGATAATCACTTTCGATATCTCACTGACGATTGTAGCTCATCATGGACAATATAGCTGTCCCTGACAGTGCCATCCCTTTTCGAAATGACCCCAGCCTCATGGAATTGACGTTCCACCAGACTTCGGCAATGCTTCCTTTCACGCATGGTCTACGATGTCACCCTCGCATGCGGTACTTTTAAACAATGCAGCCTCTACCCTATCGATTACGTTATTACTCTTTTATCATAACAATAATCGAATGAACATGCAAGGTGACTTATGGCTTCTTTACGTCTTGCATCGGGATTTCAATATTCGCTGGACTCTGCCCTCCTTTCGTATAGATTTGAGGAACGACTCCTTGGATAATGCCGATAGCGATAGGAAACTGCTGAACGACCGTACTTTGCTTCGTTGCGATCGGAATAATGATTTGGACATTCACCGTCAATTCCATATTCACTTCCATATAGACATTATTAATACCAAACTCTTTTAATTTAGTATCTACGTCCGCATGTACGTTCCCTACAATGTGAAACCGGATAGGAATCTTAGGTCCTAAATTCCCGAGCAGCGGGATATCCGCTACTTGGCCGATAGGTACGAAAAAGACGACACCTCCATGTTTCTCCATTTCCTCAGTATCGAATTGGATACCATCACTTTGGGGCAACATCTCAAGATCACCCGATTCTGCGCGATCCAAGTGTTCTTCCACCAATTCGTGCAGCTCCGCCATGACCTGATTTATGGTTTCCGTATCGACCTTTAATGTCACCGTCTCAGAAGAATCATTAGGAAGGTTCAAGAGCACATCATTCGCATCCAACACACTTTCCGACCTCGATTGGATAGCTTGACTGATGACATGCGCCGCAATTTTGTGGGTTTGGACTTCTGCATAATTCATGTAAACCGGCTTCAACTTCATATTTAAATAGTAAAAACTTCCGATTATTGATAAAAGAAGTGCCGGAATGAGGAACTTAAGCCATCTTCTTTTAGGTTTTCGTTTTTTAGGGACTTGCATATGGAATTTCAAAAAGCGACGCCTCCCTATTCCACAATATGAAAGGGAGAAGCCGCTTATGTCTTGTTATGAAGTTGTTCCGAAGTTTTCGTGACCGGACCAGCCCGCAATATCACGGATGAGTTCAGGCACAAGATAGTCGATTTTTTCAAATTTCATATTCGGATAAAAGAACCCGAACGTAAACATATCAAGAGTTGCGAGTTTGTACTCGGCTTCAGGATCCACAGCTTTTTCACCGACATACAGCACATCATCGACCATCTTCAGGTTCACATGAATCATGGCCCCCATCAAACTCCCTCTGAATCCAAGACCTCTCACTTCCGTTCTAGGCCAATCGGGATGGCAGGATATCTCGTAATAATCTCTCAGCGCTCGGCCTTTTACAGTGACAACACACGCATTAATCGGATGAGGTAATATACGATGCAAGTCCCGTTTAGTCACGATGCCTTGCCGTACACTTCCAAGGAAGATTCCTGCATTAAACAATCCACAATCTGCTTTCGTATACTCGAGTAATGCCCGTCCGAAAAAGTCCGATAACGGGCTATCCCCGAACAGATTTTGCCTAAGAGGCAGCGGAGCATTAAAAACTTCTTCATCCAATCGGTCCGTCCCGAAGGTGATCATCTGCTGAATACCTTCCACTTCTTGGGCTTCTGCTTTCAGGTCATCCGCAGGGATTACAGCTGCCTTCTTCTCCACCACTTGACCATTCTCGAGACATAGGGTGACATGCCCTACATACTGACCGAACTTTCCTGTCGCAGCTAACAGCGTGTTTTCAACCATTTCACCGCAGACAAACAAATGATGCGTATGTGCGCCTAAAATGACATCGATGTCAGAAGTCTCCGTCGCTAACAAACGGTCTTCATTGACGCCAAGATGAGAGAGACATATTACGCAATCCACTGTGTTCTTCAGTTCAGAAGCAAGATCCGCTAACAACTGGCGTGGTTCTTGGATCAACCAGTCGAGCTTACTGTAGAATAGCTCATAAACAGCAGTGGCTCCGATCACGCCAAGTTTCACGCCGTTGTGCGTCGTAAAACACGTATAGGGTACAGCCCATTGCAATTCTCGCCCATCCGTATTTTTCAGATTGGCAACAACCACTTCAAACTGGGCATCCGAATATAATTCTTCTAGCGCTTCATGTGACAGCGTAATCCCTTCGTTATTCCCGATCGTCACTGCATCGTATTTGGCACGGTTCAGTAATTCAATATTCCCTTTGCCCGTGGTCGCTTCCGTAAATGGATGGGAACGATCAACGAAATCCCCAAGATCGAAAACATAACAGGACTCTCCCGCCAGGTCATGTTCAGTTCGCCGTGCCAATAAGAATTCACTGATTCCCGGCCAATTGTCAAAATGACTATGAATGTCGTTTGTATGATAAATATGAATGGTTTCTGTCTTTCCAGCGATCATTGTCATCCCCAAATCCCATCAATTATTGAGTTAATCCCGAATAATAGCAGTAGCACGCGTAACACTAAAACAAGCGTTTCAGAACTCATCTTTTTGTTTAACATCGATCCGAGAGTCCCTCCGATATAGGCACCTGGAATGACTGCGAGTGAGTAGAGCCAAGGAACATTACCGAGAACAATGTGCGTCCCGGAGTTGATGAGCGCTGACAAAAATACCATGAGCATTGACGTCCCCACGGCCACATGAGGTGGGAAGAGGAACAGCAATAACATCGCAGGTACGATCATTGCCCCGCCGCCGATACCAAATAAGCCCGACATTAAGCCGATAACGAATGTCAACAGAAGGGCAAACCAGATCGGATACCCATACACATGGGTTTCACCTTGCGGATCTGTAAACGTGATTTCCTTTCCGTGATTGACAAACCAATGAATCGGTTTCAAATACTTTTTGACGAGCAATAGACCCGCTAAAAAGATCAGTAACATGCCAAAGTATAAGTTAAAAGAGCCTAAATCGAGACTCTTGTTAAAAAACGCACCTAAGATGGTACCAGGGACACTTCCTGCGAAAAAGATGAATCCGCTTCGATAGTCCACCGTTTTCGCCTTCATATGAAACAACGTCGACGAAAGCCCGTTGAATACCATCATGATCACGGACATCCCAACGACTGTCTGGGGTGTCACATGGGGAATCCAACCTAAGTCGATCCCGACTAATATCGTAACCGGGACAAAAATCGTACCTCCGCCGAGTCCGACGAGTGAACCGACCACTCCTGAAAGCATCCCAATGACAATCAGCAAAACATATTCCATCGTTATTCCCCCTCAAAGATGTCGAGCTGTTTAGGAGCCAGGTCATCGAAAGAGAGATGGAGCATTTTCTGAAACCGTTTGGCATTCTCTGCAGCATGTCCTCCAGAATTATTATTGAAAATAACCGCGACATAATCGCACTTCTTTTCTAACTGCTGAACGGCTGTTTGAACCCCTTTCAACTCATTGTCCGTATAATCATATAAATAACGCACTTTCCGCCACGCTTCCCTGCTGCCGCCTGGGTTACGCCAACCTGCTACATTGCGCCCATGAAGACGGATAACGGCTTTATCGCTCCGAGTGATCCTTGGAACAAAAGGAACACTCCCGGTACCTGCTTGCGGCTCATCCGCAATGACATGGATCAGGTTGTTGATTTCCAAGAATTCCAACGTTCTTTCACGGAACTTTTCGTCATACCAGGACTGGTGACGGAACTCGATCCCGATATCGAACCCTTCCAATTGCTTACTTATGTATCGTATTTCTTCGACGTTTTCTTTCACACAATCGAACCAAGGCGGAAACTGGACTAAGATCAGCGATAGTTTGCCCGCTTGTTGGAGAGGCTGCATGGACAGTCGAAAGAGCTCGAACATCTCTTCTTTCGATTCATAGGGCAGTTCCCCGCGTAAATGTCCTGTCATGCCCTGGTACGCTTTAACAACGAATCCGAAGTGGTCAGGCGTTTCGCGAATCCATTTCCGGATATTCCGCTCCGGCTGGATGGCATAGAAAGTCGCATCGAGTTCTACTATTGGAAAATGTGAACTATAGTCCAGCAATTTCTCTTTTGCAGTGGATGAGGGTGCATACACATCAGGGTGATCCCCCCATCCAGTTAAGCCGATTTCAATCATATACAGCCCTCCAATCGTGTACCAATCAGTTACCCACATCATATCATAACTAATCCGGTTTCCTGGTCTTCAAAGCTGTTTATGGATAAAAAATGGCCACTACATCTATATAGATTGAAATGAATAATCTGAGAATGAGCCATAGTTTTTCGTTCCAAGTGGAGGCATTCCTTACCTCGAATCAAGGAATGCCACACACTCAATTAAGAAGAGATGATTACTCCTTTCATCAATTGCTTTTCGTTCCAGGACTCGCTTTCCGGCGGCCATGGCTTGCGCCTCCTCGTTCCATTCGCTTCCTGCGGGGTCTCCCCGCAGGAAGCGAGCCTTCCACTACAAGCAATTCAGGCTAGGTACAAGATGCCTAGGTGGCAGGAAGTCCCTTACATAGTAAACAGTTTAACTCTTTACTTCAACATATTTAACCATAGGTCGTCTTTCACAATTCTTCTTTTACATAGACGGTCCATCCATGTTGTTCTCTCAGACGGTTGGCGGAAGTCTCTGCTTCAGATTTGGATTGGAATGTCCCTGTCACTAAACGGAATTTCTTACCTGAATCCAAATCCGATGCTTGGCTGGATTTCTTTTTGAGCTTGTAATAGTCGATGATGGCGTCCGCTATTGCTTCGCCTTGAGTTTTCAACCGCTGAGGATTTCTAAGTGCTTGGATATCAGTCCGGGAATCCATGAAGCCCCCTTCAATGAGGACAGCAGGCATTTGAGTTTCACGGAGTACGTGCAAGTTTTTCTTTCTTACACCTCGATCCCGCAACCCCATTGCACGGACAAGTTTCGGTTGAATGAGCAATGCAAGATTTTTCGCCTTTGACACTGTCCCCTCATAGATGTACGTCTCCACACCGCCCCAGTCACCCCAAACTCCAGTATTGGCGTTGTGATGAAAGGACAAATAGACATCTGCTTTCCAAGCGTTCGCATGGTCTGTGCGTGTTTTCAGTGGAATATCCGTCTTGCCTGTTGAGTCATCCACCCGCAGCAGATCGACTTTTTCATACATTTTCAGTTTCGACAGAGCCGCTAGAAGGACCGCGTTGTTAAAGGTCCACTCTTTTTCACCGTCAGGAGTCTGTTTTCCTGCTGTTTGTAATCCATGCCCTGCATCAAGTGCAATTTTCATCATTTGCAATTCTCCTTTCCAATGATCGTACGGATCATCTTTTATATAGGATTCCGATGACGAAAGAGATAGAGGACACGAAAAAAGCCCCATACACTTGAGTGAACAAGTGTACGGGACTGTATAGGGATTAACCGATGGATCCTTCCATCTCGAATTTAATGAGACGGTTCATTTCAACGGCATATTCCATTGGAAGTTCTTTTGTGAATGGCTCGATGAAGCCCATGACGATCATTTCAGTCGCTTCCTGTTCTGAGATTCCGCGACTCATCAAGTAGAAGAGCTGCTCCTCAGAGACTTTGGAAACTTTTGCTTCGTGTTCAAGAGAAATGTTATCGTTCAGGATTTCGTTATACGGAATCGTATCTGATGTCGATTTGTCATCCATGATGAGCGTATCACATTCGATGTTGGAACGAGCGCCTTCCGCTTTACGTCCGAAGTGGACGATTCCGCGGTATGTCACTTTTCCGCCGTGCTGTGAAATGGACTTCGATACGATCGTTGAAGACGTATTCGGAGCCAAGTGCATCATTTTCGCACCCGCATCCTGGTGTTGGCCTTTACCGGCGATGGCAATCGACAACGTCATACCGCGTGCGCCTTCACCTTTGAGGATAACTGCAGGGTACTTCATTGTGAGCTTCGAACCGATGTTACCATCGATCCACTCCATCGTTGCGTTCGCATCACATACTGCACGTTTCGTTACTAGGTTGTACACGTTGTTCGCCCAGTTCTGGATCGTTGTGTAACGGCAATATGCATCTTTTTTGATGATGATTTCAACAACTGCACTGTGAAGTGAGTTCGTTGTATAAACAGGAGCGGTACAGCCTTCTACGTAGTGAACGCTTGCGCCTTCGTCAACGATAATAAGGGTACGCTCGAATTGTCCCATGTTCTCCGAGTTGATGCGGAAATACGCTTGTAGCGGTGTTTCCACTTTAACGCCTGGCGGCACATAGATGAATGATCCACCTGACCAAACCGCTGAGTTCAGTGCAGAGAATTTGTTGTCAGAGTTCGGAATCACGGTACCGAAATGCTTCTTGAACAATTCTTCGTTTTCACGAAGCGCTGAATCTGTATCTTTAAAGACAATCCCTAGGTCTGTCAGTTCTTGTTTCATGTTGTGGTAAACCACTTCAGATTCATACTGTGCAGATACTCCTGCAAGGTATTTCTGTTCTGCTTCAGGAATTCCCAATTTGTCAAACGTACGTTTGATTTCTTCCGGTACTTCATCCCACGAAGTTTCTGTTGCTTCAGATGGTTTTACATAGTACGTAATCTCATCGAAGTTCAACGAATTCAAGTCTCCGCCCCATTGAGGCATCGGCTTGCTGTAGAACAATTCCAATGACTTCAGACGGTAATCCAACATCCATTGCGGCTCATCTTTCATACTAGAGATTTCTTCAACAATCTCTTTCGTCAAACCACGTGCAGAACGGAATACAGATACATCTTTGTCGTGGAAACCGTATTTGTAATCGCCGATTTCAGGCATCTTTTTAGCCATTTGCTATTCCTCCTTCATCCGATTATTCGGAATCGCTTGTAATCCCTTTTTCCATCGCTTTCCATGGCAGAGTAGCACATTTAATACGCGCCGGGAATTTAGCAACCCCAGTCAACGCTTCAATATCTCCCAAATCCAGAGAATCATCGATATCTTTACCCAACATCATATCCGAAAACGCATGAGCTGCATGGACTGCATCCTCGGTATTCTTGCCTTTGATTAACTGGGTCATCATGGAAGCGGATGCCATTGAAATCGAACATCCTTCTCCTTCAAACTTTGCATCTTTCACGATGTCATTTTCAACTTGAAGAGTTAAATGGATCACATCTCCACAAGTAGGGTTATTCATATCTATTGTCACATTACTGCTTTCAAGAACCCCTTTGTTACGGGGAGTTTTATAATGATCCATAATGACCGAGCGATACAGCTGATCCAGTTTTTCGTTTCCCATTATTGAAAATACTCCTTTGCCATGCGAAGGCCTTCAACAAGACGGTCCACATCTTCTTTCGTGTTATAGAGATAGAAGCTGGCGCGTGCTGTAGCAGATACCTCCAGCCATTTCATAAGTGGCTGGCAACAATGGTGTCCTGCACGGACAGCGATACCATTCATATCCAACACGGTCGCTAAATCATGAGGATGGACTCCTTCAAGATTGAACGTCACAATTCCAGCACGCTTGCTTGAATCCCGAGGGCCATAGATTTCAAGACCTTCAACAGTATTCATTTGTTCCATTGCATATGCAACGAGTTCATGCTCATGCTTCTCGATAGCATCCAGTCCAATGGATTCAATGTAATCGATAGCTGCTGCCATCCCGATTGCACCTGCAATGATAGGGGTGCCGCCCTCGAACTTCCATGGCAGCTCTTTCCACGTTGAATCATAAAGTCCAACGAAGTCGATCATCTCACCACCGAATTCGACAGGCTCCATTTCATTCAGCAAGGCTTTTTTTCCATACAATGCACCGATACCTGTCGGACCACATAACTTATGTCCGGAAAAGGCGAGGAAATCACAGTCCAAGTCTTGGACATCCAGCTTTAGGTGAGGGGCCGCTTGAGCTGCATCCACCACCATGATCGCATTGTGCGCATGAGCAATTTCCGTGATTTCTTTAATAGGATTCATCGTTCCTAAAACATTGGATACATACATCATCGAAATGATTTTTGTCCGATCTGTCATGGCATCGCTCACTTTTTCAAGTGACAGCGTTCCATCTTCTTCGAGATCGATGTATTTCAAGACAGCACCCGTTGCTTTGGCTAATTGCTGCCAAGGGATGATGTTCGAGTGGTGCTCCATATATGTGATTAGAATTTCATCACCTTCGCCGATGTTTGCGAGGCCATAGCTTTGCGCAACCAGATTCAGAGCGGTAGTCGTGCCACGCGTAAAGATGATTTCTTCTGTCGATGAAGCGTTTAAGAACTTGCGCACCGTTTCGCGGGCACCTTCATACCCTTCTGTTGCTCTGTTGCCGAGAGTATGGACTCCACGGTGAACATTGGCATTATCATGTTGATAGTAGTTAGTAAGCGCCTCGATCACTTGACGCGGCTTCTGGGAAGTTGCCGCACTGTCCAGGTATACGAGGGGGTAACCGTTGACTTCTTGGTCGAGAATCGGGAAATCGTTGCGAATGTCTTTGTTCAGCATTAGCGCACTTTCCTTTCAATGACCTCCGTCAACTGTTTCTTGACGCCCTCGATCGGCAATTTGCTGACAACCGGTTCAAGGAAACCATGGATGACGAGGCGTTCTGCTTCCTGCTTCGAAATCCCGCGGCTCATCAAGTAGAACAACTGAAGTGGATCTACGCGTCCAACAGAAGCAGCATGTCCTGCAGTTACGTCGTCTTCGTCGATCAGCAAAATAGGATTGGCATCTCCGCGAGCTTTTTCGCTGAGCATGAGGACTCGCGACTCTTGCACCGCATTCGAACGGGTTGCACCTTTTTCAATTTTGCCAATACCGTTGAAGATGGATGAAGCGGAGTCTTTCATAACGCCGTGCTTCAAAATATGACCTTCTGTATCAAGTCCCCAGTGGACAATTTCAGAAGTGAAGTTTTGTTTTTGTGCCCCGCGTCCAACAACAACCGATTTCATATCACAGCGTGAGCCATTACCAACTAAGTGTGTTAAGTTGTCTGAAATTGTGTTGCTGTCGTTCATCAAACCAAGAGCCCAATCGATGCGGCTGTCGCGTCCAGCAATACCGCGACGGTTTACATACGTTGTAAATCCTTCAGCAAGTACATCCACTGCACCATAAGTGACAACAGCGTTATCCCCTGTGAATACTTCAGAAATGATATTCGCGAGTCCTTCCGCATGTGGAACTGTGGATAAATAGTTCTCAACGTATGTGACAGCACTATTCGCTTCAGCAACTACAATGACGTGATTGAAAAGAGATGCTTGTGCATCGTCGTGTAAAAACAACACTTGAATCGGTTGTTTCACTTCCACGTTTTTCGGCACGTATACAAATACGCCCCCGTTCATGAGTGCAGCGTGGAAAGCAGTGAGTCGATGCTCGTCCGCTTTAACGCCATCTGTCATGTAGTATTTCTTTACGAGGTCACTATGTTCGCGAGAAGCCGTAAAAATATCTGTCAAAATAACGCCTTGCTCTTTCAATTCATCCGATAGTGATAAATAAGCAGGTGTGTTGTTATGTTGCACGTAAATATTTTTTTGGTTATCTGCATCCACAAGTGATTTCGCATCGTCTGGAAGCTCGCTAAGGTTCTCATATACTGTGCTTTCAACAGCGTGTACAGGAAACTCTGTGAAGTTCCATTTATCAATCTTTGTTTTATCTGGTTTCGGCATTGGAAGTGAGTCTACTTTACTTAGCGCATCCAAGCGGAGATCTGTTAACCAGCCTGCTTCTCCAGTAGTTGCGGAATAAGAGCGGACGTCTTCTCCGGTCAATGCCAATTTAGTTTCAACCGTCATGTTCATTCGTCCTCCCTCTTACGCTTCTTGTTCAACAGTCTCTTCTTCGATTCCCAGCTCTTCTTTAATCCAGTCGTAACCGTGCTCTTCCAGTTTACGAGCAAGCTCTTCTCCACCGGATTTCACAACTCGGCCTTGCATCATCACGTGAACGTGGTCAGGTGTGATGTAGTTCAACAGACGCTGATAGTGAGTGATGATCAGGCAGCCGAAGTCTTCGCCGCGCATTTCGTTGATGCCTGTAGATACAATGCGCAATGCATCGATGTCAAGACCGGAGTCGATTTCATCCAGAATTGCGAATTTCGGCTTCAACATCATCAGTTGCAGAATTTCGTTACGTTTTTTCTCTCCACCCGAGAATCCTTCGTTCAAGTAGCGAGTTGCCATATCTTCGTCCATTTCAAGAAGTTCCATTTTGCTGTCCAGTTCACGGATGAACTTCATAAGAGAAATTTCGTCGCCTTCTTCGCGGCGAGCGTTAACGCCTGAACGAAGGAAGTCAGCGTTTGTTACACCAGTGATTTCACTTGGATATTGCATACCTAAGAACAAACCGGCTTTCGCACGTTCGTCCACTTCCATTTCAAGAACTTCTTCTCCATCCAGAAGAACCGATCCTGATGTTACTTCGTATTTTGGATGACCCATGATTGCAGAAGCGAGCGTGGATTTACCTGTTCCGTTCGGTCCCATGATTGCATGGATTTCATTTGTGTTGATCGTTAAATTGACACCTTTAAGTATTTCTTTGTCTTCGATTGAAACATGAAGATCTTTGATTTCCAAAGTAGCCATTCCAATACCTCCAGTATGCTTAAGATGAATTACTATCATCTTCTATTTATCATCATTCTAATCTTATCCTATATACGGAGTACTTGCAAATCATTAAGAATGATTACAAATTCTAAAAGAAACCTCCTATTTCATCGATTTCCATCCCCTTCTTCCATTTTCAATTGCCGTTTTACGAATGAGAATTTCTCACCTTCTGTTCACAAAAAAATTTAAGTTCCAACTTATTCACCGACGGATTTTGCAACTAAATAAGTTGAGTTATATAAACTTACAAACTCCTGCTGCATCGCGGACCAAAGAACCGTCATAACTCAACTAAAAAATAATTTCACATCCAGCTATTCATCATCGGCAGCAAAAAGCGCGCCGTTCTCCAGTAGAATAGGAGATTGGCGCGCAGCTTATATTGGATCATTCATTTCGGTAGTTTTGCAGATGTGCCTTCTTTTGAGAAACTGTCGACGACAATTGCAAGCGCCCCGTCACCTGTGACGTTCGTTGCTGTTCCGAAGCTATCCTGTGCCATGTAAAGGGCAATCATGAGCGCAACCATCGCTTCGTCGAAACCTAGCATCGAAGACAATAGTCCTGTCGCCGCTACAACCGCCCCGCCCGGCACGCCTGGCGCTGCAATCATAGTGATCCCCAGCATGAAGATGAATCCAAGATAGGCAGCAAAGTGGATTGGCATATCATTCATGAGCATAACTCCGATGGAACAAGAAACAAGAGTTATCGTACTTCCAGACAAGTGGATTGTTGCAAACAACGGAACCGTGAAGTCTGTCACTCGTGCAGATGCTCCAGTTTGTTTCGCTTGACGCAAAGTTACTGGAATCGTCGCTGCGGAAGATTGTGTACCAATGGCTGTGAAATAGGCCGGTGCCATGATTTTCATCAGTCGGAACGGATTCCGCTGGGATACCGCTCCGGCAACCGTATATTGCAGTGTCAGCATGATGAGATGCAGGATGATGATCATGACAAAAACGAAAATGAATATCGAAAGCACTTTTGCAACTTCTCCGGTATATGTCATATTCAAGAAAATACCGAAAATATGTATCGGTAAAAGCGGAATAATAATGACTGAAATCACTTTTTCAATAATCACATTCAGTTCTTCAAACATATGAAGCATCGTCTTGCTGCCAATTGCAGCCATTCCAATCCCTAATACGAATGCGAGAAGCAATGCCGTCATAACCCCCATTAGAGGTGTCATCTCCAATTGGAAGAATGAACTTGCAGCCTCTTTGGCAGTTTCAATAGATTTGCTGCCTAACCCGCCTATGTATCTTGGCAATAAGTTGGTTGCTGCAAAATATGCGAGAATTCCTGCAATGATGGTAGATGCATACGCAAATAGAGTCGCAAGACCCAGCAACTTTCCGGAACCTTTACCAAGTTTCGCAATTCCCGGTGCGATGAATGCTAAAATTATCAAAGGAACCACAAAGTTGAGGAATCCTCCAAATATCATATTAAATGTTGCAAATAAACGTGTGAAGCCTTTCGCGAATCCTTCACCTATCAAAGGTGTCAAATAACCAAGTCCTACTGCCAGACCGATAGCTATGATGATCCTCCAAATAAGTCCTAATTTAAATTTCACGTTCCAAACTCCTTTCGTGCGTTGAATTAGTAAAACTCTCTCTATCATACATGAAAACGCTTTAGAATTCAGTCCTATTTATTATCCAAAAAACCCCTCATCTTTTGAAGAAAAGATGAGGGGTTCTTCTATATTATTTAGTAACAGGTACGACGGAACCTTTCCATTCTTCAAGGATGAAATCTTGGATCTCTTTTGAAGTCAGAACTTCAACTAGCGCCTTAATCCCAGGTTTGTCTTCGTCGCCAGTATTCACCGCGATGATATTTACGTACGGAGAATCAGACTCTTCCAATGCAATGGAATCTTCCATTGGGTTGATACCTGCATCAATTGCATAGTTGGAGTTGATAAGAACCGCATCGCCTTCTTCACTTTCATACATTTGTGGAAGAAGAGCTGCTTCGTAGTTTGCGTCGAACTTAATGTTTTTCGGGTTATCCACAATATCTTTCACTTCAGCTTTCGTTTTGTCCACATCGTCTTTCAGCTTGATAAGACCTTCTGCTTCAAGCATAGCGAGGACACGGCCATGGTCCGCTACTGAGTTACTGATCAGGATTGTAGCGCCATCAGGAAGTTCGTCGAGTGATTTGTATTTCTTTGAATAGACACCGATTGGCTCAATGTGGATACTTCCTGCGTTCGTAAAGTCATACCCATGATCAGCAATTTGTGTTTCCATGTAAGGGATGTGCTGGAAGTAGTTTGCATCCAGATCACCAGACTCAAGGTCTTGGTTAGGAAGAACGTAATCTTGATACGGTTCGATTTGTAAGTCATAGCCTTTTTCTTTCAGCAATGGCTTCGCTTTTTCTAGGATTTCTGCGTGCGGTACGTTGGAAGCACCGACTTTGATGACTTTCACTTCGCCATCAGAACCGCTTGCGTTTCCGTCTTTGTCATCTTTCGAACCGCATGCTGCAAGTGCTAATACAAGTACTGCCAGTAAAATTCCTGTTAAAAACTTTTTCATCCATTCCACTTCCCTTTTCTTTTTTTGATCTGATAATCAACGGTGTTGATTTCCGTTGCAGGCGGACGCTTTCCCCGGGCTCGAACTCAGCCTCCTCGGTCGCTACGCTCCCTGCGGGGTCTTCGTTCTTCGCTTATTCCGCAGGAGTCGCCGCCTTCCACTCCAATCAACGGAGTCGTCAAGCATCAGTCTGTTTTCATCAAAACCAAATATAGTAGACAGGCATGCCTGTTTTTCCCCTGGGTTACCGTTTGTCGAGCTTTTTGACAGCAAAGTCTCCTGCGAATTGCAGGATGAAGACGACTACTAAAATGAGGATTGTTGAAACGAGTGTGACGTCTTCTCGGCTTCGTTGGAATCCATCTAAGAAGGCAAGTGTACCTAGTCCTCCGGCTCCGATAATACCTGCCATTGCCGTGTAGCCGACTAGCGCAATCGCCGTTACCGTAATCCCTGAGATTAAAGCGGGCATTGACTCCGGTAAAAGAACTTTGAAGATGATGGTGGACGTTTTCGCACCCATCGAACGTGCTGCTTCCAGAACACCTTTGTCAATTTCCTGAAGTGCAATCAGCACCATTCTTGCATAAAATGGAGCAGCTCCAATTATCAGTGCCGGCAAAGCTGCTTCCGGACCCCGGATTGTTCCGATCAAGAACTTGGTGAACGGAATTAGAAGGATGATCAATATAATGAAAGGAATCGATCTGAAAATGTTAACGATTGATCCTGTGAGCAGATTGACAAGTTTGTTCGCCCAGATATGACCTGGACCGGTCAGGAAAAGAAGGATTCCAAGTGCCAGCCCGATGATGAAAGTGAAAACGGTAGAGACCGCCGTCATATAAAGTGTTTCCACTGCTGCGTCCCACATTTTTGTCCAGTCTACGTTCGGGAAATACGTTTCAATCATTTCTCAAACACCTCCGTCTGGACACCTTGTTCATGTAAGTATTGAATGGCATTTGCAGTTGCTTGGACATCGCCTGTAAGTTGCAGGATAAGGGTTCCATAAGCACCGCCGCGTGTTTGTTGAATGTTTCCTTGAAGAATGCTGACATCGACTGGATATTCCCGTATCAATTGAGCAAGTACTGGCTGCTCCGTACGTTCACCGACAAACGCCAGCTTAACAAGTGTCCCCTCGGGATAGTCCTCACGCATGAGCGCCATCACTTTTTTCGAATCTTCAGGCTCCGTCACTTGGGATACGAACCTTTTCGTTATCGCTTCTTTAGGTGCTTGGAACACCTGAAGGACATCCCCTGTTTCCACAACTCTTCCTGCTTCCATGACCGCGACCTCATGACAGATTTTACGAATGACATGCATTTCGTGTGTGATCAGGACGATGGTCAATCCCAGCCGCTCGTTAATGCTCGTCAGCAGATCCAGGATCGCATCGGTTGTTTCAGGATCCAGCGCTGAAGTCGCTTCATCACATAATAGAACTTCAGGGTCGTTAGCAAGAGCTCGGGCAATCCCGACACGCTGTTTCTGTCCACCCGATAATTGGGATGGGTACGCATTTTCACGACCTGCTAACCCCACGAGCTCGATCAATTCCGATGCTTTCCGCTCACGCTCCGCTTTCTTCACTCCAGCAATCTCTAACGGGAACGTAATATTCTCCTTTACCGTACGAGACCAAAGCAAGTTGAAATGTTGGAAGATCATACTGATTTTTTGGCGGGCTTGGCGCAGCTCTTTCCCCCCGATGGATGAAATCTTGCGTCCGTTCACTTGGACCGTCCCATCTGTTGGTTGTTCCAATCCGTTCAACAATCGGATCAGTGTACTTTTCCCGGCACCGCTATACCCGATGATGCCGTATATCTTTCCCTCTTCAATTGTCAGGTTTACTCCATCAACTGCAGTAATCGCAGTGCTTGAGGTCCCAAATCGTTTGTTGACATTTGCTAATTGAATCATTCGACACCCACCTCACTGCTTTTCATTCTGGTCAATACTAATTGCTATATAAGTGAACAATCCTTCCACTTGCCGCTGTTTTCCTCTCCAGGCGGACGCCTTTCGATACAAACAACTAATAGGTTTGAACTGATGGTGATTTTCACTTCAACATAAAAACAAAAACGCCTTCCTGCAGATTCACAGAAAGGCGTACGCATAAAAATTCATAGCGTTCATCCGATCTCTCATCTTTCAAAGCATACGCTTTGTGTGACTTGGCACCATTTCAAGTAAATTGACGGTTGCCGGGCTTCGCAGGGTACTCCCCTCCACCTCTCTGTATAAGAGTCAGTTATTCAATTGGTTGCTATTAGTTATACCATAGCGGTTTATGGCTGTCAACTAAGCTTTTGGAGAATATTTTGAACCGATTGAAAGGCATAGACTTTCTCAACAGACTTCCCTTTCCGCTTAATGAGCAGGCACGGAACGCTTTCAATCTGGTATTCTGTTGCGAGTTCTTCTACATAGTTCAAATTGGCTTTTCCAATGAGAACAGTCGGTTTCAGCTCTGTAACGACATTCAAGATTCTACTCGCTACTGCACAGGTTCCGCAGAGCGGTGTATACAGATAGAAAGCTGCCATTTCCTCTTGTGCAGAAACTTCTTTCCACTCACTATATGTCCACTCATCCATCACGATCACCTTCACTCTATTTCAAAGGAAATATAAAAGACGCCACGTAGTCGGCGTCTTTTGTAGTTATTCTCCGACAGTCATCTTGTCGTAGTCTTCAGGAGACATAAGCTCATCAAGTTCAGCTGGTTTTGTTGCTTCCACAACGACCATCCAAGCACCCTCATAAGGAGATTCGTTGACAAGCTCAGGGCTGTCCTCTAACTCTTCGTTCACTTCAACGACTTTACCGCTGATCGGTGCATAGAGTTCAGAAACCGTTTTTACAGATTCAACGCTGCCGAATGGCTCGTCCGATTTCAGTTCGTCGCCAACAGATGGCAATTCAACGAATACGATATCACCAAGTTCAGATTGTGCAAAGTGAGTGATTCCGATTCGGTATTTACCGTCTTCTTCTTTAACCCATTCGTGCTCTTCAGAATACTTCAAACCTTGTGGTGTACTCATTCTTTACCCCTCCAACAGTTAAATTATATATCTGATTCCATTTTGCCACAGCTACCATTGAAAGACAAGAAATGAACTTACGCCTTCCACGTTTCGGCGAAAGTCTTGTCATTGAATCCCACTGTGGTTGTGTCTCCATCCGTCACAAGGGGTCGCTTAATGAGCATACCGTCTGATGCCAGTAATTTGATTTGTTCATCGTCACTCATAGAAGCAAGTTTGTCTTTCAATCCAAGTTCACGATATTTCATGCCGCTTGTGTTAAAGAACTTCTTTAGTGGTAAATCAGAGCTAGTGATCATCTCTTTCAACGCTTGCTCGCTCGGTGGCTGTTCAGCGATATTCGTTGCTTCGAATGGAATGCCGTTTTCTCTCAGCCATTTCTCAGCCTTCTTGCAAGTTGTACATTTCGGATAGCCATAATAGTGCAGTCCCAATTCAGTCACCTCCATTAGTTCCATTTTACCACAAAAACATCCAGACTACTTAACTCGCAGTCTGGATGGAGGGATACGAAAATTATTGATCAAACAACATATTTCGCAGCATCAATGAGTTTCACGGATGCTTCACGCTTCTTCGCAATCACGTTATAAGGATTTGAGCGCGTCAATTTACGCAATGCAGAAATCATCATGCGCTGGTTGTCTCCGTCCACTGTTGCGTATAGCGTTTCTTTTGCATCGCGTTCGATTGCTGCGAACGCTTCTTGACAGAAGATCTCCGTGTATAGGATTTTCTGTTGTTCTTTTTCAGCACCGTTTTTCGCAACCGCCTTTTCAGTACGAAGAAGTGCGGATTCCATTGCAAAGATATTATTAGCGATATCCGCAATGTTGACAAGCACTTCCTGCTCTTCTTCAAGCTTTGTTCCGAAGCGTTGTGCAGCTAATCCTGCAGCGAGCAAACCGATTTTTTTGGCATTTTTCACTAGGACTTTTTCTTGTTCCAGTGGTGCATCGCCAATTTCTTCCGGCATCATCATGAGCAATTCTTCTTGAAGTGCTTGCGCTTGCTGCAACAAAGGCAGCTCGCCTTTTAGTGCCTTCTTCATGAATGTACCTGGTACGATCATGCGGTTAATTTCGTTCGTCCCTTCGAAGATCCGGTTGATACGGGAATCGCGGTATGCGCGTTCCACTTCATATTCAGCCATGAAGCCATATCCGCCGTGCAATTGAACGGCTTCGTCCACGATATAGTCAAGCGTCTCCGATCCAACAACTTTGTTAATGGAACATTCAATTGCATATTCAGCAATCGCTGCTGCGATCTCTTTTCCGTCTTTCTGCTGTTCAGCAGTCATCTGACTTTGACGCTGCTCGAAGTAACCGACTGTCCGGTAAATCAGGCTCTCTGTTGCATAGAGCTGGGATGCCATCGTTGCGATTTTCTCCTTCGTCAAGTTGAACGATGAAATCGGAGTATTGAATTGCTTCCGTTCGTTCGAATACGAAATCGCAAGCTCAAGCGCACGTTTCGATCCCCCGACAGTTCCTACTCCAAGCTTGTAACGGCCGATGTTCAAGATGTTGAAGGCGATAATATGACCGCGACCGACTTCTCCAAGTAAGTTCTCTACAGGAACTTCAGCGTCAGATAAGATCAGTGTCCGTGTGGAGGACGACTTGATGCCCATCTTTTTCTCTTCAGCTCCGACAGAAACACCTGGGAATTCGCGTTCTACGATGAATGCAGAGAACTTGTCGCCATCGATTTTCGCATAGACAACGAATACGTCTGCAAAGCCAGCATTCGTAATCCACTGTTTTTCACCATTCAAGACATAGTGAGTACCCGCTTCGTTCAATTTAGCAGTTGTTTTCGCACCAAGTGCATCCGACCCTGAACCCGGCTCCGTCAGCGCGTATGCAGAAATTTTGTCCCCTGCTACCGAGTTCGGCAAGTATTTCTTCTTTTGCTCCTCGTTTCCGAACAACACAATCGGAAGTGTACCGATTCCTACGTGCGCACCGTGTGTAATGGAGAATCCGCCAGCAACTGCAAGTTTCTCAGATATCAATGCTGAGGAAATCTTATCCAATCCAAGCCCATCGTATTCTTCAGGTACGTCTGCCCCGAGTAGACCTAGATCCCCAGCTGACTTCAAAAGACGTACAGAGTGCTCGAACTCATGGTTTTCCAATTTATCGACAACTGGCAGCACTTCGTTTTTCACGTAGTCTTCTGCTGTTTTTGCAATCATTTTTTGCTCATCGGAAAAATCTTCCGGCGTGAATATACGATCCGGTGTAATGTCTTCCGTTAGAAACGCTCCGCCTTTAATCAGCTCATTTGTCGTAGTTTCAGTCATTTCCAGTTCCTCCTCTAGTTTACGTGCATAGGTTGTTTACAGTAATTCAAACACGCCAGCTGCGCCCATTCCGCCACCGATACACATCGTGACAACGCCGAATTGCTTGCCTTGGCGCTTCAGTTCACTCATCATTCTTACGGTCAAAATCGTACCGGTTGCTCCAAGTGGATGACCTAGAGCGATCGCTCCCCCATTCACATTCACTTTGTTCGTGTCCAACTTGAGCTCACGAATGACTTGCAAGGATTGTGAAGCAAATGCTTCGTTCAATTCCCACACATCGATATCTTCAATGGACAGTCCAGCGATCTTCAACGCTTTCGGTATCGCAGCAATCGGTCCGATCCCCATGATTTCAGGTGGAACTCCTGCTACTGCAAACGAACGGAATTTCGCAATTGGTGTAAGACCTTCCGCAACAGCTTTTTCACGATCCATTACAAGTACAGATGCTGCTCCGTCAGAGGTTTGCGAAGCGTTCCCAGCTGTTACTGTACCTGTAACGGAGAACGCAGGACGCAGTTTCGCTAAGATTTCTGTTGTTGTGCCTCGACGCACGCCTTCATCCATCGAAAACGTACCTTTTTTCTCTGCAAATTTCCCAGTGCTGTCGACATAGCCTTCGGTGAATTCAACAGGAACAATTTCGTCCTCGAACTTACCAGCGTCAATCGCTGCTGCTGCACGGCGATGGGACTCTACAGCAAACGCATCCTGATCTTCACGGCTGATTCCATACTTCACGGCAACTTGCTCCGCTGTATGACCCATTCCCATATAATACTCAGGTGCTTCTTCCGCTAGTTTTGCATTCGGACGAACGGTATTGCCCATCATCGGGACCATACTCATCGACTCAGCGCCGCCAGCTAGAATGGCTTCAGAGTGTCCTAGCATGATGCGCTCAGCTGCATAGGCAATGGACTGGAGTCCTGATGAACAGAAACGGTTGATGGTGATCGCTGGTGTCGTGTCAGGCAAGCCAGCAAGTGCTCCAATATTCCGAGCCATATTCATCCCTTGTTCAGCTTCCGGCATTGCGCAGCCGATGATCAGATCTTCAATCGGACCGTCATAACCTCCTGCGCGTTTCAACGTTTCTTTTATAGTAAGTGCTCCTAAATCATCTGGTCGGACAGTCGCAAGCGATCCTCGGCCCGCTTTACCGACCGGTGTGCGGGAACCCGCTACGATTACTGCTTCACGCATTGTATTTCCTCCTCTAAAAGTTCTGGTTCATCAGTTACGCAATGGTTTGCCTTTGACAAGCATGTGCTGCATGCGTGCCTGTGACTTCGGCTCAGCTACAAGACTCAAGAACGCTTCCCGCTCAAGATCCAGCAGATACTGCTCATCTACGAGTGTGCCGTATGGCAATTTGCCGCCAGCTAATACGTAAGCGAGTTTCTTCGCAATCTTCATATCATGATCGCTGATGAACCCTGACAAACGCATCCCTTCTGCACCAAGTAGCAACGTTGCATAACCCGTTTCACCAACCACCGGGAATTTCTCACGCTTCGGCGCCTGATAGCCATTGTCATACAAAGACAGTGCTGCTTGTTTTGCATCATATAATAGGTGATCCGCATTGACGCTAATGCCATCGGCGAAATCGAGGAAGTTGTTTTCACGTGCTTCATCAGCAGAAGTGGACACTTTTGCCATAGCAATCGATTCGAATACTTTTTTCGCAATGTTCTGATAGTCGACTTGCACACCGTTCGGCAATCCTTTCAAGTGCTTCAAGTACAGACCGACGTTACCGCCTCCGCCAGGAATCAGTCCCACACCTGCTTCAACGAGGCCGATATACGTCTCCATGGAAGCTTGGATGTGATCTGCCGGCAAGCAGACTTCCGCTCCGCCGCCTAGTGTCATTTGGAATGGGGCTGCAACGACCGGTTTGGACGAATACTTGAGTTTCATCATGGCGTTCTGGAACGTACGCACCACGAAATCGAGCTCGAAGATGTTATCGTCTTGCGCTTCCATCAGAATCATTCCAAGGTTCGCACCGACGCAGAAGTTCTTTCCTTGGTTACCGATGACAAGACCTTTGTAATTCTTTTCTACTTCATCCACCGCAAAATTGATCATCTGCATGATGTCGAGGCCGATCGCATTCGACTGTGAGTGGAACTCAAGCAGTGCAATCCCGTCACCCATGTCGATCAAACTTGCTCCGGAGTTTTTCTTGATGACTCCGTGTTTCTTTTTATAGCGCTTTAAATCGATCACTTTTTCATTGACCGGAACAGGTGAGTAGCCTTCACCATCGAAATAGAAGAGCACGTTGTCTTCCTCTTTATAGAACGTTTCGAATCCTTTATCGAGCAAGGATTGGGCAAAATCAGGAATGGAGTCTCCCTGTTCTTTCATGCGCTCAACTGATTTGCTGACGCCGATTGCATCCCAAACTTCAAATGGCCCCTGCTGCCATCCAAATCCCCATTTCATCGCGTTATCGAGGGAAACGATTGTGTCCGCTATTTTGCCATGCATTTCTGCCGAATAGAGGAGAGTTGGCGCCAGGATACTCCAGAGAAGCTCTCCCGCACGATCTTCCGCATAGACTAAAGACTTCACACGATTACCGAGCCCTTTTAACTGTTTCGCCATTTCAATTGAAGGCGTTTTCATTTTCTTGACGGGGCTATATTCAAGCGTTGAAGAATCGATCTCGTAAATGTCTTTGCCTTTTTTCACGAAGAATCCTTGTTTCGCTTTTGCACCGATCCATCCGTTGCCGATCATTTTCTTCATGAATTCCGGAAGTTCGAAGACAGCCTGTTCTTTTCCTTCCGTCTGATCGTAAACGTTTTTAGCAACATGCATGAACGTATCCAATCCAACTACATCCAGTGTGCGGAATGTTGCGGATTTCGGTCGCCCGATCAGCGTTCCTGTAACAGAATCCACTTCCCCGACGGTAAAGCCCCGTTTCTCCATTTCTCGAAGTGTAACAAGAAGTCCATAAGTGCCGATTCGATTGGCGATGAAGTTCGGTGTGTCTTTTGCGATGACGACACCTTTACCGAGGCGATCTTCGCCGAAAGAAGTCATGTACCCGATGACTTCCTTTGATGTCGTTTTCGCTGGAATGACTTCAAGCAATTTCAAGTAACGAGGCGGATTGAAGAAATGCGTCCCAAGGAAATGCTTTTGGAAGTCTTGAGAACGCCCTTCCGCCATTGCATCTATACTAATTCCTGATGTATTTGAAGTGACGATTGTTCCAGGTTTACGAACAGCGTCAATCTTTGCATATAAACTCTTTTTAACATCCAGATTTTCAACGACCACTTCAATGATCCAATCCACATCTTTCAACTTCTCCATGTCGTCTTCCAAGTTCCCCGCTTCAATGAGTTCCAGGTTTTTCTTTGAAGTGAGCGGTGCTGGCTTTTGTTTCAATAGTTTTTGTATCGATCCGGAGACAATTCGGTTACGGACTGCCTGATGCTGCAAAGTTAGTCCTTTTTTCTCTTCGTCCTCTGTCAGATTGCTCGGTACAATGTCCAGAAGAAGAACAGGAATCCCAATATTGGCGAGGTGTGCAGCAATGCCAGACCCCATCACACCCGATCCGATGACAGCTGCTTTCTTGATTTGATAAGCCACGTGAAAATCCTCCCTTTGCTTTTGAATGAATGCTCATTCATTTTATAGGTAAAAAAAATAGAAACCTTTTCTATGAATCTAATTGTAGACTATTTCCTGCATTTTCGCAATATTTAAATCTAAAAACTCTGTTCCTTCCTTTTGAAACAAGTTGATAGGCGGTAAGCGGTTTTCATTGTACACTGGGTGTATGAAAGGAGTCGAATACACATGCAATCGATTACAACCGCAAAACAATTCAATGAGATCATTAATGAATCATCACGTTCCATTATTAAATTTCAAGCAGGATGGTGCCCGGACTGCCGAGTGATGGACATGTTCATCGGCCCGATTACGGAAGACTACGATCAATATGAGTGGTATGATGTGGACCGTGACGTTTTGCCCGAAATCGCTGAAAAATACGATGTCATGGGGATTCCAAGTCTGCTGATTTTTGAAAACGGTGAGAAAAAAGCTCATCTTCATAGTGCGAATGCAAAATCCCCTGAGCAAGTGACCGATTTCCTTGAAGGTCTCACAATTTAACATGCATTACTATACTGCCGGCTGCCTATGCAGTCGGTTTTCTTTATGTATATTTTTGAAAATAAGTTATACTTAGGTTAGATTATAGAAAAACTAAGAGGTGTAGAATGAATCAGTTAGAAGAAGTGGCACAATTGAAGGCTACTATTGCCAAGTATGAAGAAATCATCAATGAGACGTCTGTGCCAATTATTACCTCCATTGTCGAGAACACGATCCTGCTTCCTGTGGTAGGGTATACAGACAAGGAACGCATGGAACGGATTCGCGCGAAAATCCTTGAATACGCGGGAGAGCATCGAAATACTGAAGCAGCAGTGTTCGACTTTTCAAGTATACGTCTATCAGATGAAGAAGGATTGGAAATGCTGACACTTGAATTGCAGCTCATGCGATCTGAACTGCAATTGATGGGCATCCGTCCGATCATGGTCGGCTTCACCCCTCCTTTTGTCCGACAGATGGTAAGTGCAGGAGTTGCTTCTGAAGTGGAATCTTATGCGAACTTCAAAGCAGCGCTTCAAGTACTCATGGATGAAAAAGGACTTTCCTTTTCAAAAGTCTAAATGAAGGAGAGCTGAGGCGTGCCGGTTTTAAAACAGTTTCAGGGCAAATCACAATACGCCCCCTCCATAGATAGAAGGCTGAGACCTTCTGCATGTGGTCCAGTAACAGTTGCTGTGATTTTGAACTTTTTGGACATTCCGGATTCAAGAGTCCCTGTCAATCAGCTTTACAAACTATTAGGAACGACACACATCGGGTTATTTAAGTGGCGGTTAGTGCGCAGGCTTCAGAAGTGGTTAGGTAAGGACTGGGAAGTGCGGAAATGTTCGTTAGCTGAAGCTTTGCAAGAACTGGAGGACGGACGGCCAGTAGCTGCGAAGTTCGACAAATGGTTCTCATTCAAGTGGAGAGGTCACTATGAATTCGATTATCATTGGGTACCTGTTATAGGATACGAAAAAAATGCGGATGATGTGATCCTCACAATTCATGATAACGGAAGTCCAACGACTCCCAGTAGCGTGCGATTGGTTTCCTATCGAAAGAACTTAGGGATGTTATCCTTTGTTAAAATCGCTCCTGTTTCCAAACAAAAAGGACACTGATCGGCTCAGTGTCCTTTTTGTTATGCCACATATCGGATCGCTTGTTTCAACGTTGCAAAACTCTTGATGGCGCCGAAGTTAAGACCCAGTCCGACCAGTGTTTGTGCAATTTCCGGTGTAATCCCACTCACGACAGGAGTCGTCCCGACTAACGATAGGGATTCGAAAAGGATAAATAACTGCTGAGCAACATACGTATCCGTCGTCTGAAGTCCTGACAGATCGACAATCAGGTACTCGAGATTAAGACGCACTGCTTCCTTCAATACTTTCTCCTGCAGTATGTGACCTCTATTGCTATCCATAACACCGATTAGCGGCAGGATGGCAGTGGTGTCGTTAATGGATGCGATCGGTACAGATAGTTCAGCAATGACAGCCTGTGAAATCTTCAGCATCTCTTTTTCATAATCCACAAAAGGAAGGCTGAAATAGTAGACGACGTCGTTGACGATCATATCGAGAGCAGTTGTCAGTTCATACATATCCGCTGAGCTGATGTTGCTGTTAATCCCCTCATGCTTTAATACCGTTCCTATGTACGCACGGTATTCGGGAACTTCCCGCAGCATCATATCCAAGGAGATGCCTTCTTTTTTTGCAAAGTGAGTCCCTGCCTCTTTTCCCCATTGACGCAATGCGTCCACTCGCTCGGTCTCTTCCAACTTCAACGCATTCGCATATAACTTCACTAATTCGACGCGAGCTGGATAGAGTTCTTCTTCCGAATGCTGCATAATCGGATAGCGTTCGTTCTGTTGCCTAGTTATCAGCATCGCTAGTTGTTCAGCATTCTCGATGATTTTATCACTTAAACGGATCCGCAATTCTCTCATATAAACTTCCCCTCGCCTCAGCAGATCGTTCTGCTGTCCCTAATTGTTTTAAAACTGCATTCAGACCATGTGTCCTTAAATGATCAAATGTTTGGTCCGTATAATCCGGAATTTCAAGGTGCTCCAGTGAGTTTCCTAACTCCACTTCACAATGGATGGTTGCCAGTTCTTTTGAAACATGCAGCATCGTCAAGTTTTCTTGAATTTTGTTTTTCTCAGAACTTGTCAGCTTGTCCAATGAATTGACGACTTCTTCAGCAGTCCCGTACGTTTGAATGAGTTTCAATGCCGTTTTCGGTCCAATTCCTTTAACACCTGGATATCCGTCACTCGTATCCCCTATGAACGCTTTATAGTCGATAAATTGTGCAGGTGTCATCCCGTACTCTTCTATAAAACGCGCCTCCGTATATACATCATAGATTGAATGACCTTTTTTCGTTAAGGCAATCTGGACGGAAGGTGCTAATAATTGGAGTAAATCCTTGTCTCCGGATACAATCGTCAGCTCTGCATCCTCTTTCCATGTTTTCACAAGAGAGCCGATCAGGTCATCCGCTTCCATTCCTTCGATTCCATAGTTTTTCCACCCCATGGCTTCAGACGCCTGTCTAGCCATATCGAATTGAGGAACCAGCTCCGGAGCCGGTGCAGGACGATTGGCTTTATAGCCTTCGTATAGGTCGTTGCGGAAAGTGACCGCTCCCATGTCCCAGCAAACGGCAAGATGCGTGGGTTGAAAAAGAGTGGCGGCAGTAAGTGTATGTCTTAGGAATCCTTGGACCCCGTTCGTAGGGATTCCATCTTCATTGTATTGGAACTGTTTTCGTACAGATGTGGCAAAAAACGAACGGAATAGCAGCGCCATACCGTCGATCACCAATATGTGTGGACGTTCAGTATTCACTTAGACACTCTCCTTAGTGATTCTTATGTTTATGTATATTTCTACCCTTTATCATACCACGTCTTTTTAGTTTCGCACGTTCCTTTCCTTCAGGATTCCCTTTATGTAGGCGCTCGTCTAGGGCAACTTGAGCGTTTGACATAGGATGGGGAGCAGAGTGAAATTCTGAAAGGGGAAAAATGATGAATCCAAACGAACACGGCGAGGAACAATGGTTCCCTCAACTTCCGGAAGGATACGTTCAGCAACCGGGCAGCCAAGAACATTGGAATGCGACCGCAATGCATGTGAATCCTCAACAAACGGCGATTAACGGGTGGAATCAGCCGCCACATCAGCAAGGATGGAACGAGTGGCAAAATCCATCTCATCACCACCAACAGCAAGGATGGCCGGCGTTGCCAGGTTTTCCATCACAGCCGAGTTGGCCATGGCAAGGTGGATGGAATCCGAGTCAGCCCGCTTATCCAGGATCTGGTGGGAACACGGGGGGCGGCGGAACTCAACAGAGTCCACCTACATCACCACCACCTTCTCAAGCGCCCCCGTATCCTGATCAGCAGCTTTTGAGAGTGGACCCAGGTGGAATTCGCGGATGTATGTTCCGCTATACGTACATTTGGACATCACGAACAAGAGGGTTCTGGTTCTACCCAACCTTCGTCGGCAGAACGTCAGTCGCAGGGTTTCAATGGAACAATCAGTGGCGGCGCTGGATGTATACCGGAATTGACTTAGATCGCATTGATGCATTTACATGTATTTAAATAACAGTGCGTTAAGGGGAGATCAGCTGCGGCTGATCTTTTTTTATTTGCGGAGTGATGGTGGGAGTCGCTTGTTGAGGGTTTTCTGTGGGTTGTGATCACTTTTTGAGTTTTATGAGCGCTTTCACTGGGTTATGATCACTTTCCGCGATTTATGAGCGTTTATCCTTGGTTATGATCACTTCCCGCGATTTATGAGCGCTTTCCCCGGATTATGATCACTTTCCGCGATTTATGAGCGCTTTCCTTGGGTTATGATCACTTTCCGCGATTTATGAGCGTGTTCCATGAGTTATGATCACTTCCCGAGGTTTATGAGCGCTTTCCCGGATTATGATCACTTTCCTCGATTAATGAGCGCTTTCTCGATGTTATGACTGCATTGCGAAGTCTCCAATACCTTCTCCTCTGGTGAAAGAGAGCATTTCCCTGTACCTATCAGTTAATCTGAACAAAGAAATTTGAAGGTAACCGATGGCTAAAAAGCGGAAGAGCGGGTATATAATACTGTCTTCAAGCAAACAGGAGGTAATTTTCAAATGAAGAATCATGTTATTGGGATATATGAAAACGAACAACAAGTGATGGGCGCTGTGGAACGATTAAAAGGGCAAGGTTATACGACAGACGAAATTTCCGTCATTGCTAAACACACAAAAAACCTGCCAGAAATCACACAGGAAGTGAAACCTTCCACTAAAGATGGAGCGATTGCCGGAGCTGTAACCGGAGGAACGCTCGGCATAGCGGGCGCAATCGCCGGAATTTCTGCAGTGTTGGTTCCGGGACTCGGCGCAGTCTTGGCTGCCGGCCCTATTGTTTCGGCAATCGGAGGAGCAGTCATAGGAGCCAACTCAGGCGCTGGCGGCTTAAAACATGCTCTTCTGGAAGTCGGCATCTCGGATGAAGAAGCCGAACGCTATGCGAAAGATGTGCAAGATGGCCAGGTTCTGGTATTCCTGCATCCTGAAAAGTAAAGTCTAGTGGAATCATCCGCTGCTTGCATGGACTGGCCTCTATCGGGCTTGAAACATCGCACCCTACAAGGGTTTTCGCGCGTTATTATGCGCATACGTTTACACGGAACGATAAAAGTGGATCTTCAGAACCGTTTCCGATAGTTGAAAGCGGTTTTGATCGTCCGATTTTTTTGATAAGAAGCCCTGATTCGCCTTCACTCTTGTCAAATAACCTATAGGCTGCG
Organism: Sporosarcina gallistercoris; assembly: GCF_050459885.1. GTDB lineage: Bacteria > Bacillota > Bacilli > Bacillales_A > Planococcaceae > Sporosarcina > Sporosarcina gallistercoris_A. Next base: position 76,640 of record NZ_JBCMNO010000007.1, read on the forward strand.
ATTTAGAAGTTACTTGAAATTCCGTACTAAAAAAAACAAATTATACAGATGATTTTTTTATTTCATCGGTCAGTTCTGTTTGATTGTGATATACAAATTTCGGTGTAAACTAGTAGAAGTATCTATAAAAAAGGAGTGTTTTTCATGGTTGGAATGATGGAAGGAAAAGCAGGATTAGTCACAGCATCGGGTTCAGGAATCGGCAGAGCAACTGCAGTTGCATTAGCAAAAGCAGGCGCAAAGGTAATGATTTCTGACGTTAGCGAAGAATCGGGCCAAGAAACTGTACAAATCATTAAAGATAACGGTGGCGAAGCGGCCTTTTTCAAATGTGATGTAAGTGACGAGGAGCAAGTGATCGCACTTATCGATAAAACAGTTGAAACTTTTGGCAAGCTCGACTTTGCGCATAACAATGCAGGGATCAACAAAGGCCTTAAGCCAATCGGAGAAATGGATTCCAAAGATTGGGATATTACGTTGAAAGTAAACCTGTATGGCACTTTCTACTGCATCAAACACGAAGTCAATGCCATGCTGAAAAATGGCGGCGGTGCAATCGTCAATACGGCTTCAGGTGCTGGTATTGAAGGTTCTCCAAACATGGCTCCTTATACGGCATCTAAACATGCAATTGCTGGGTTAACTAAATCCGTTGCATTGGAATATGGCCAAAAAGGTATTACTATCAACTCTATTGCACCAGGTGCAACCATTACACCTGCAATTGAATCATGGGCTAAAACATCTCCGGAACAATACCAAGGAGTCCTCTCAACACTTCCAGCCGGAAAAATGTCTACAGCAGAAGACCAAGCAAATGCTGTCGTATTTCTTTGCTCAGACCTTGCAAAGTCAATCAGCGGTGTCACACTAGCAATCGACGGCGGGTATACTGCAGGTAAAATGCAACAATAAATTTCTGAGGTGTTAACGTTTAGATGTAAAAACGGATCAAGCAATGGGCTTGATCCGTTTTTTATTGCACAACTCTCATTACTTCCGGGTTTTGGATCCTCGGTACCTCAACATTTTTCTTCACTCTCCTAGAATCTCCCTCTTCACTTGAGCGGAATCTGTATCACTATACTGAGCAGACCCCTTACCACCTGTTTTAGCAATTAACGCATTCAGTTCATTGTACGTTAGTCCGGAATTGGCGTTCAGCCTTTTCACTTCTTCAATATCGGTACCGGCTACTGTGTACTTTTTATCGGTTTGCAATATACTTCGCCTCCTCCCAAATAGTGTATACTTCTGTCCGATTTTTATGTAAGGCATTTCAGTACTGATCCATCCTGGATTCATACCTGTTACACACCTTATTGACTCTAAGCCACGTTGTCCCCCAAAAAATGAACTCAATTGCTTTTGGAAACTGTAGAGAAACCATCCCGGACTTCAATAAAAAAACACCATCCAAGGGATGATGTTTTTTGCAAAGGGATTCCAACGACACTTCATGCATTACTCAGCTTCTACAGTATCTTCTTTCGTGTAATTGAACTGAGTGCGATCGACTGGAGTAAATCCTTTTGGCGTATAGAATCTCAGTAAGTCCCCGTTAACGACTTTATCAGAAAGCTGCAATTTACGATCCACTTCTTTTTTGAGACTGTTTGCAAGCTCCATTTGACTCTCGTCCAACGGTAGACCTGTTTTGTTGTCATAAAACTTTTCATTAATGGAATCGACAGACGGGCTGATGAAATCGCCATTTCTGAAGGGCACAATTTCGTTATGCTCTTCGGATAGTAAGTCTGATCCGAATTGGACGTAATCTTTCGTGTCAATCCCTAATAAATGTAACAACGTTGGAAGAAGATCTGTTTGCCCGCCATAGGTGTGGCTGGTCTTCCCTTTCATTCCTGGTACATGGATGAATAATGGGACACGTTGTAAATTAGCACCCGCAACTGGGGTGATTTCTTCTCCCATGACTTGTGCCATCGCTTTATTATGGTTATGCGAAATACCATAATGGTCGCCATAAAGAACAATCATCGAGTTCTCATACAAGCCTTGTTCTTTCAACTGATTGAAGGCTTGCTCAATCGCTTCATCTGTATATCGGGCGGTTTGGAAATAGTCGTCTACACTTGAATCTCCAGTATCCGCTTTTCCAATTGTCACTAACTCCTGATTCATCGTATACGGGAAGTGGTTTCCGACTGTAATGAATTTCGTATAGAAAGGTTGCGGCAGCGAGCTTAGGTAGCTTTTCGATTGTTCATAGAATGGTTTATCCAGCAACCCATATTCCGCCATGTCTTCTGGAGAACTGGTGTCATAATAACTCGCATCATAGAAGTGATCGAATCCGAATGACTTATACACTTCACTCCGGTTCCAGAAACTTCCCTTATTCCCGTGAAATACAGCGGACGTGTATCCATAATCCTTTAAAATACCAGGAGCTGCTTGGTACGTATTTTGTGCTTTTGTAATGAACGCAGATCCCTGCGGTAACCCGTATAGTGAATTTTCCAGCATGAATTCCGCATCAGACGTTTTCCCTTGGCCTGTCTGATGGAAGAAATTATCGAAATACAGGGTGCTCTTATCTTTTGATAATGAATTCAGGAAGGGTGTCACCTCTTCCCCATTCAATTTGTAATCGATCAGGAAGTTCTGGAACGATTCCAAATGCAAATAGATGACGTTCATCCCTTTTGCCGCACCAAAGTACTGTGCGTTCGGCTCAGCGTAGTTGGATTGCGTGTAGTTGATCACTTCTGTAAGATCACTGCTATCCGCCAACGCTCTCTGTGACGATGCTTTCATCGTTTCCACTGAGTCATAGATCGAATAGTTGTACATGCCTAGGTATTTCACAATATAGTTTCTGTCAAAACCGCGAGTTAAAAGTTGCGGACGGCTCGCTTCCGCTAGACCTAAATTGATGATGGAAATCACCAATGCAACAGCTAGGATCGATATTGCTTTCTTATAGCCGAAACGATTGGTTTCTTTTTGTACGTTGCGTGAGAATCGCAAGTAAAACATGACCAATACATCCACAAAGAACAGGATATCAAACGGTTTGATCAACGTCAGAATACTTCCGCCTAAGTCTCCGAAGTTCTGAGTTTGGTAAATCGTCGGTAATGTAATGAAGTCACTGAAGAATCGATAGTACACAACATTGGCATATAGAAGAATCGACATGAGCGTGTACACGATGAGTAGTACTGTGTATTTTCTTGTTCCTTTAAATAAAAATGAAATTCCTAGAAATAGTAATGCTGAGCCTAGTGGATTCAACAATAGAAGGAAGTGTTGAAGTGCTCCTTCCACACCTAGCTGGAATTGTGTTAGTTGTGTGATATAGGTTTTCCCCCATAACATCAGAACAGCAACTAAAAAGACGCCTAAGAATGTGTTTAGCGAAAACGCTTTTTTATTGAACAGATCTTTCATATTTTCACCAACCTCTACTATATTTTAATTGAAGTCATCATCTATATTTGCTGGAAGCGTTAAGGGCAAAATCAGAAAAAAGTTACTTTTTAATCGCCACATTTAAGGCTGCTAAAGAATTTTACTCCTCATTCGCTTTGTTGTCAATTCTTATCACCTATAAAATGGAACTTGAAGACCTCATGTATATCGCTGTTTAGAAGTGAACCATCCTTCTCAACAACAAAAAAAGTAGTTCCTGGCCTGCTTGGCTCAGATCTACTTTCATTGGGAGATTTCGCACTGTGTACCGACGATTCAGCTGCATTGTAAAATCAATTCCTAGTCGTTCGATGTCACAGTATGGATTATTTATCACTGCTAGTTCTTCTTTCGGTAAGTCGCTGGACTCGTTGGTTCTTACCCCTAGGGGCGCCATTTCGACTACACCTTTACTACAGGCTCCATCACAGTCAACGTTCGATTCACCGTATCCATATTGACACTCGCTCCTATAGGAATTGTCGCTTTATAGTGGCTATGTGCGGTGGCTAGGTTGGTCAATAATGGTTTTCCAAGTGGAACAAGGAATTCAGTGATCACATCCGCGTAGCTTTTCCCATAGGCCGGTTCACAGTTCGTACATTGTCCCATAATGATTCCTGCGCACTCCTCAAATTTCTTCGCCCTCTCCAAGTGGCTTAAGTATCGATACACCGTATTGAACGGTTCATGTGTTTCTTCCAAAAGAAGGATTCTGCCTTCCGTATTAATTTCAAAAGATGTGCCTAAGGTGCCCACGAATGACGTGAGATTCCCCCCTACAATCGGTCCTGTGACATTCCCGGGAACCGCTCCGATAAGTGGCACATCTGGTGGATTCATGATTTGCCAAGGCGCAGTAACAGTCGATGTCGCCGTAAAAAATTGATTGAAATTATATGGAGGCGTTGCCGGAGTAAAGTCCAACAGTAACAAACTTTGAAAACTGATGAGGTCCGCATACTCAAACAAGACATTTAATAGAATTGTGATATCGCTGTATCCCGAAACAATTTTAGGATTTTGCTTCATGACGTTAAAATCCAGGAAAGGTAAAATACCCGCCACCCCGACTCCGCCTCGAGTAGGTAAAATCCATTTCACTTCCGGATTTCTAAACATCTTCATTAAATCCGCAGCGCGCTGCTGGGGAGTTGCCGAAAGAAAACCATTGGCAGAATACACATAATCTCCGACGATGACTTTAAGTCCCATACTGTTCAGCATCCGAATCCCTTCATTAATACGATTAGCCGCCAACGGACTTCCAAGCGTCACAATCCCCACCGTATCGCCCTTTTTCAATTGCTGAGGTTTCGTAGCCACTCCCCACTTGCTCCTCTCCTCTTGTGTAACGAACATATATACGTTTGATTCTCATATAGTAGCCTATGTTTGCAAACCTTTTTGGAGACCAAAGGACATTTTGTCGTGTGAGGGGCAGCAGCATTGCGTCCACAATATACATCTCACATCGTAATCATTGCAGTTGCTGAACCCCGATATTTCGTAAAATGGATAATCTGCGAGAATGGCGTAGCACTTATAGCTTCACAATAAAAGTTGTTCAAAAACAACAAGCGCCTCCACAGTTTGCGGTACATGCAAAAAACCGTTCTGAAAAAGATTGATCAAAACGGGGAGATCTTTGCGAAGTCATGTTCAATTATCATTATACTGTTGGATCATTTTCTACTGTCATTTACAACGATCGCGCCAGTTTGCTTTATAACGGCCTGTATTTCAATTGTTAGTGTGCTCCACTGTTATACGGAGAACACCTTTATTTTACACCGTGAAAAATAAAGGACTTGGTTTCCTCTGTTGCCTGTTCAAATTCCCAATCCCCATAGGTTTGAATTTGCGAAAAACCTGCTTGGTGTAAGGATTTATAGATCTCTTCTTGGGTTCGGAATCTTAATTGCATTTTTTCATGAATCACTACTTCATCCGTACGTGCATTTTTCACAGTTTCATAAAACGTAAATACATCGTCTGCGAACCCCTCGTATTCCGTCCAAATTTCAAGCCGTTCACCGCTCAGCGGATCCGTTGCAACATCAGGAGTTTCATCTTTTTCCCACTCTTCCCATACTTTCGCCAATGGATTACGTGTATCAAAAATAAAGTGCCCTCCAGGTTTTAACGCCCGATATGCATCTGAAATGACAGCCTTCCAACTCTCCTCTGTAAGAAATACTTGTGCAACATTTGCCGTCATCAGTACAGCGTCGAACGCACGGGGTTGTAAATTCGTGCTATCCCCAACAATCCAAGTCACTCCTTCTGGACATTCCTTACTTTTCGCATAGTCAATCGCTTCTTCATTCGGGTCAATCGCTGTAATACGATTTCCTGCCTTCACAAAATGAGTTGTCAGTCTTCCTGTTCCACAACCCAAATCAGCTATTTTTTCAGCATTTATCTTATTCAGGAGCCTTAAAAAGAATTCATCGTCTTTGCCCCATGCATTAATTTGGTCATATACTAATGGAATCATTTAGTTACCTTCTTTCTAAATCATACTTTTGCATCTTATTTCTTCCGTGAAATGGCCCGATTGCAAACCGAAGGCATTCAGTATATTAAGTAAATTGTATCAAACTTTTTAATAAATTATCGGATTTTATTCGAAATAGTCAATCTTCCAAATATGAAAGCATGAAGAGAACGAACTCATTCTTCTCAGACTTAAGACGTAGGTGTATTTCAGTCATGTGTATGACTGCATGAAGACAATGTTCGCTTATGATAGAGGAAAGGGGTGTGAATATGAAGAAAATACTGATTATCAGCATTGCGGGTATGTTGGGGATTGCAAGCTACTGGATGTACAGCATTTTGAAAACTGATCGAGTCTCGGGCCCATTGACGATCGAGAAAGACGATGCGAAGTCACTGGATGTAGAGATCGAATTCGGTGCCGGGAATCTTTTGATTGAAGGCGGCGCAAAGCAATGGGTGAATGGCGATATTAATACGAACGTAAAAAAGTGGTATCCAACTGTTGTGTATAAGAACAAAAGAAACGTCGGGTATGTAGAAATCCACCAGAAAACGAAGGGGCTCTCCGCTTTGGGCAAGAAAAAGAACGACTGGCAAGTTCAGCTGACTAACGAAGTCCCTGTAAATCTCGATGTCGAAATGGGTGTTTCCGACGCAGAACTTGACTTGGCTGGAATCCGCCTGAGCCACTTATCAGTCGATGCAGGCGTCGGTGATACCACTGTCAATCTTGCGGACGATTGGAAGGACAGCTTTGACGCAGAATTTGACCTGGGAGTGGGCGATGCAGAAATTCGTCTGCCTCAAAAGACCGGAGTCAAGCTTACTGTTTCAAAAGGGGTTGGCAGTATAAATGCGAAAGGTTTTATTTCCGAAGGGAAAGGCGTGTATGTGAATGAAGCCTATGGGAAAACGGATATTGATATCCACTTAAAAGTAGATGTTGGTGTAGGTGAAGTTACATTTTTGCTTGTTGAGTAGGTGGTGTTCTTTGTGTACTTGGAAAACATTATAATCTGAAATTCAAGAGTTCATAGGTCATTCAGTTTTGGAGTAATCGAGGATTGTTTCATATCTGTCACCTCTTTCGTTTTGTGGTTTTAGTTTATGAGCATTCCCCAACTTCTCACTCATTACAAAACCACCATCCACAAAGGGATGGTGGTTGCCATATTTCTATGGAGACGGTGGGAGTCGAACCCACGTCCAGAGGCTCTAATACGTAAACGTCTACGCGTGTAGTTTTCCTATTTGGGTTCGCGCTGCAGTATGCCGGAAGACAGGGCGTCGTGCGCGCTATTTCGGAAATCTCTTCTGGGGAGCCTCGAAAAGCAGCATCCAGCGTATCCCACTATAGGTTGAGCCTTACAACGCCACATGGGCGATGGTATTGCAAGGCAGATTCAACAGCTTACGCTGCGAATGCTAGGTTGTTGTTTGTTTTGCCTGTTATTATTAAGGTCCGTTTCTGACGGAGACGAGCCTCCGACGCGCAGCTCACGCTTAGACCACCCCTGTCGAATCCGTAACGTCCCCGTTAAAGGGATGTCCGGGAGTCGTCTGGAGTCATCAGCAGCCTCCTGCTGATGCTAAGACTATCGGAACTGTATTGCTGTACCCAGTATACCTCATCGACCGCCATTTATCAATATTGTTGTTTGTCTTTGAATGCGCGCTGCATATCCCGTTTCGCTTCCTTCTCTTTCAAGTCATGCCGTTTGTCGTATAACTTCTTCCCTTTACCGACACCGACAAGCACTTTCGCGAATCCGTCTTTAATATACATTTTCAACGGAACGATTGCAGTCCCTTTTTCCTTCGTCTGCCCAATCAACGAACTGATCTGCTTTCGATGCATCAGTAGTTTACGAGAGCGGACCGGGTCATGGTTGAACTGATTCCCTTGCTCGTACGGACTGATGTGCATATTGGATATCCAGGCTTCGTTGTTCCGGATGAGTACGAACGCGTCTCTCAGCTGCACTTTCCCATTACGGATCGACTTGATTTCCGTTCCTTGCAGGACAATCCCTGCTTCGATTGTTTCTTCAATTGCGAAGTCGTAATTGGCTTTCTTATTGACTGCGAGAACTTTTCCTTTGCCTTTTGCCATCGTCATTCACCCTCCCGTGAAACCGAATGGCCAGTTGGCAATCCGGTTCACTTTCTTTTTCTAGGTTTTTGTTTCTTCTTCTTTGCTACGCCTTCGTAAAACCGCTTCTTTTCACTTCCGCCGGACTTTTTGGCAGATGGCTTTCCAGAATGATTCGGTTTACCGGAATCAGGTTTCTTAGAACCTTTATCCTTTGAATCTCCTGAAGTCCTGCCCTTTGCATGGATGACTTTCGGCGTTTCCCTGCGTGTTCTATGGAATGTCTTCTTCATGTCCGCGATTTCGAAGTCAATAGAAGATTCTTCGGGCTTCACTGCTGTCACTCTTACTGTGATTTCATCCCCAATTCGGAATTGCTTGCCGGTGTGCTCCCCGATCATCATCATTTGACGGTCGTCGAAACGATAGTAATCGTCTGTCATATAGCTGACGTGAACAAGTCCTTCAATCGTATTCTCAAGTTCAACGAACAAGCCGAAATTCGTAACGGAAGAAATGACCCCTTCGAATTCTTCGCCGATTTTGTCCAGCATGAATTGCGCTTTCTTTAATGCATCCGTGTCGCGTTCCGCATCGACTGCACGGCGTTCCATGTCAGATGTATGCTGGGCGATTTCCGGTAATTCCGCATCCCAATGTGCAACTGTTTTCCCTGAAACGTCTTTTTCAAACAGATACGTCCTAATGAGCCGATGGACGATCAAGTCCGGGTAACGACGGATCGGTGAAGTGAAGTGTGTATAGTAGTCTGCGGATAACCCGAAGTGTCCGAGGTTTTCCTGATAATACTTCGCCTGTTGCATCGAGCGTAATAACATCGTTGAAATAACCGTCTCTTCAGGAAGACCTGAAATGGACTCCGTGATTTCTTGCAATGCCCGTGGATGCACTTTGTTGCCAGCACCTTTTACGACGATCCCGAAGTTTGTAAGGAACTCGAATAACCGTTGGAGTTTCTCCGGTTTCGGATCTTCGTGAATCCTGTACATGAACGGAATTTGCATCCAGTGGAAATGCTCTGCAACCGTTTCGTTCGCAGCAAGCATGAATTCTTCAATCATTCGTTCTGCAACGGTACGTTCCAAGATTTTAATCTCTTTCGGCCAGCCTTCTTCATCCACCAATACTTTCGATTCCTTAAAATCGAAGTCGATGGCACCACGGTCTGCACGCTTTTGACGGAGTATTGCCGCAAGCTCAGCCATATCCGTTAACATCGGAACGATTTCCGAGTACTTCGTCCGTAATTCTTCATCCAACTGGTCCACGATTTGGTAGACGTCCTGATAGGTCATGCGGTAATCGGAATTGATGACACTTGGATAAATTTCGTGGTGCGTCACTTTTCCGTTCCCGTCGATTGTCATTTCACATGTCAGTGTCAGGCGATCCACATCAGGGTGTAACGAACAGATCCCGTTCGACAGCTTATGGGGAAGCATCGGAATGACTCGGTCCGTTAAGTAGACACTCGTTCCGCGATCGTATGCTTCCGCATCCAGCGGAGTGTTCTCCGTGACGTAATAACTCACGTCAGAAATATGGACGGATAGCGTATGCGTGCCATCTGAATTTTTTACAAGTGAAATCGCATCATCCAAGTCTTTCGCATCTGCACCATCGATTGTGATCGTCAGTACATCTCTCAAGTCTTTGCGTTTGAACAGATCCGCTTCCTGAATTTCTGCAGGGATTTTGTCCGTCTGCTGAAGGACTTCAGGCGGAAACTCGATTTCGATTCCATGTTTGTGGATAATTGAAAGGATGTCGACACCCGGATCATTCTTATGCCCGAGAATCTGGACAACCATTCCTGTGGCAGATTTCATATCACTTGGGAATTCAGTGATTTCCGCGACCACTTTATGGCCTTCGATCGCTCCTAGGTTATTCCCTTTTGCAATGAAGATATCCATCGGCAGCTTTTTGTCGTCTGGAATGACAAATCCGAACCCTCGGTTGTCTTGATACGTCCCGACCACTTTCGTCGTTTTACGTTCAGCAATCCGGATGATGGCCCCTTCACGACGATCTCCGAAAGAGCTGCTCGATACACGTACGAGAACGATATCGCCATTCATTGCACCATTGACTTCCGTCGGCGGGATGAATATATCATCCATTCCTTCAGCTTCCGGTGTTACAAAGCCAAATCCTTTTGCATGTCCGATGAATTTTCCGCGTACTAAATTCATCCGTTCAGGAACGCCATAACGATTCGTCCGCGAGCGGATGATGAGACCTTTTTGTTCCAAATGGACGAGCATTTTCACTAACTCTTTAAATTCCGCTGCCTGTTCCATACCGAGTAATTCCTGGATTTCTTGTACGGTAAGGGGCTTATAAGAATCATCTTTCATCGTTGAAAGAATTTTTTGTTCCAATTCTTTTTCAAAGTTTTCCAACTCTCATCCCTCCTTGTCTAGTTAGTATTGCCTGGTTCGGGGTTCATTAATCCTCCCAATCCAGCGATTCGAGAAACTCGAATATCTCTTCGTGAAGTTCATTTTTCTCAGGTCCTAACGTGATCACATGTTTCGATTTCTCGTAGTGTGAAATCTTTTTGTCTGTCGACTCTGCGTGGTCATAGATGATTTGTCCTGAATTCGTGTCGATCACTTCGTCGTGAGTGGACTGTACGACGAATAACGGTGCGTAGATCGTATCCACTTCAGCTCTCACGTTTTCGATCAGCTTTTGGAGATCGACGAGCGTAGGCATCGACTTGCCACGCAATGCTGTTACTTCTTCTTCGATGGTTTCCTCGTCTTTTCCTTCAAGCTTTTTATATTCACGGGCATAATGGAGAACCCCTTCGTACATCTGGTCTAAAGAACGCATCGACATCGGAGCATTCATTGTTACAATTCCCATCACAGGACGCTCTGCTCCTAATTTCAGTGAAAATACGCCACCCAATGATAATCCGGCTACAGCAATCTGATCATAGCCCGCTTCCTTCAGTTGGTCATAGGCTCCCACTACATCCGGCCACCAGTCATCAGGACCTGTTTGAATCAGGTCTTCTGCAGGACCGCCATGCCCTTCATAATGCGGAGCGAGGGACGTATACCCCTTCTTCTCCAAAAATCGGCCGATCATTCGTACGTCTGCAGATGTCCCTGTAAATCCATGCAGTAAAAGCACTGCCCGCTTTCCATGTTCAAAAAAGAAAGGTTTTGCATGAGAAACTTTCACGCGACCTTACCTCCAATCATTACCAAACCAGTTTTGAATAAAAAAGCCTGGCCGTACAGATGGCCAGGCGGAAATTGCTTCTTTTTATATTTTCACGATCGCAATCGCCAGTACGAAGAACAGCACGGAAAGTACAATTGTAACGCGCTGCAAGACTAGGTCTAGACCGCGTGCCTTTTGTTTACCAAATAACTGTTCAGCCCCACCGGAGATGGCTCCTGATAGGCCTGCACTTTTCCCTGATTGCAGCAAGACGACGACAATTAGTGAAAGTGAGACAATCACGAGCAATGTCATTAATAACGCGTGCATAATGTTCCACCTCCTGAAACAGAACTCAACTACCTTACCAGTTTACCAAACTCTAGCAATCGAGACAACTGCTGATTGCAGCAGTTGTCTCTGAGTTCTGCTTATTGTTGCTTCAGGTTGTAAAATGTTTGTTTGCCAAGGTACTGTGCTGTTTCATCCAGTTGGTCATCGATACGCAGCAATTGGTTATACTTCGCAACACGATCTGTTCGTGAAGGAGCGCCTGTCTTGATTTGACCCGCGTTGGTTGCGACTGCAAGATCCGCGATTGTCGTATCTTCCGTTTCACCAGAACGGTGAGAGATCACTGCTGTGTAGCCCGCACGCTTCGCCATTTCGATTGCATCGAATGTCTCAGTGAGTGTACCGATCTGGTTCACTTTAATAAGAATCGAGTTTCCGACGCCTTCTTGGATACCGCGTGATAACTTCTCGGTATTCGTTACGAAGAGATCGTCCCCTACGAGTTGTACACGCTTGCCGAGACGATCTGTCAAGAGCTTGTGACCCGCCCAGTCGTTCTCGTCCAGACCATCTTCGATTGAAATGATCGGATATTTGTTGACTAATTCTTCATACCAGTCGACCATCTCTTCAGAAGTCTTCACGATGCCTTCGCCAGAAAGATGGTACTTGCCATCTTCTTTGTTGAAGATTTCCGAAGCTGCAACGTCCATTGCCAGCATAATGTCTTCGCCAGCTTTGTATCCTGCTTTTTCAATCGCTTCGACAATCGTGGAGAGTGCTTCTTCGTTCGATGATAGGTTCGGTGCGAATCCGCCTTCATCCCCTACTGCAGTATTCAATCCTTTGTCGTGAAGAACCGCTTTCAATCCGTGGAAGATTTCAGCTCCCATACGAAGTGCATGACGGAATGATTCTGCACCAACCGGCATGATCATGAATTCCTGGATATCGACGTTGTTATCTGCGTGCTCTCCACCGTTGACGATGTTCATCATCGGAACAGGAAGCTGCTTCGCGTTAACGCCGCCAAGATATTGATACAATGGAATATCCAAATAGTCAGCTGCTGCATGAGCGACTGCCATCGATACGCCTAGAATCGCGTTTGCTCCAAGTTTGCCTTTGTTATCTGTACCATCCAGTTCGATCAGTGCTTTGTCAATCACGACTTGGTCGAGGACGGAATAGTTTTCTTCCAGCGCATCTGCAATGACTTCGTTGACGTGATCCACAGCTTTTAGCACGCCTTTTCCAAGGTAGCGGTCTTTGTCGCCATCGCGCAGTTCAACGGCTTCATATTCACCTGTTGAAGCTCCTGATGGTACAATTGCCCGACCAAATGCTCCGCTTTCTGTGAACACTTCGACTTCAACTGTTGGATTCCCTCGTGAGTCGAGTACTTCTCTAGCTTGGACAAGTGTAATGATTGGCATGCAAATCTCTCCCTTTAGTTAAAATAATGGCGTTCCTGTCATTTCTTCTGGCTGGTCGATACCTAGCAATTTTAACATGGTTGGCGCCAGATCAGCGAGAATACCGCCTTCTCTGAGTGTTACGCCGTCTTTCGTCACAATCACTGGTACTGGATTCGTCGTATGTGCAGTCATAGGTGCGCCTTCGATCGTCATCACTTCGTCTGCATTTCCGTGGTCCGCGGTTATGATTGCGGCACCGCCTTTAGCAAGAAGCACATCCAAAATACGTCCTACACATTCATCTGTCGTCTCAACTGCTTTTACAGTCGGTTCAAGCAGTCCACTATGTCCGACCATGTCAGGATTGGCAAGGTTGAGGATGAACGCATCGATTTGGTCCTCTTGTAGTTCTTTGATGAGCGCATCCGTTACTTCGTACGCACTCATTTCAGGTTTCAAATCATACGTGGCAACTTTAGGTGAAGGGATGAGAATCCTCTTCTCGCCTTCAAATTCTTCCTCTCGTCCACCACTCATGAAGAACGTCACATGAGGATATTTTTCGGTTTCCGCGATTCGCAGCTGACGGATATTGTTCTGAGAAAGAACTTCTCCAATGGTGTTTTTCAAATCTTGACTGGCAAATACAACCTGCGAAGCGACTTCAGCACTATAATCCGTGAACGTGACGAATTTCAAATCGGTGTATTGCTTCGCTGAAAAACCGTCAAATCCATTTTGAGTGAACGCACGGGATAATTGAATCGCGCGATCTGGTCGGAAATTGAAAAATACAGCGGAGTCTCCTTCGGAAATCCGAACAGCAGCTTGTCCCTCTTGTTGAACGATGAACGGCACGACGAATTCGTCTGTCACACCCGCGGCATAAGAAGCTTGGACACCCTCTGCGGCTGAAGCATAAACGGGACCTAAGCCATTGACCATGACATCATACGCCAACTGGATCCGTTCCCAGCGTTTGTCGCGATCCATCGCATAATAGCGGCCTGAAATCGAGGCGAGCTGTCCTATACCAACCGATTTCATGACTTCTTCTATCCGTTCGATATACGTTAACGCTGTTTTAGGACCGACATCTCTTCCATCCAAAAACGCATGGACATATACTTTGCGGAGCCCGTTCATTTCAGCGAGTCTGAGCAGTGCAAACAAATGCTCATAATGACTGTGGACACCGCCATCAGATAGCAGACCCATCAGATGCAGTGCACCGTCATTCGCTTTTGCGTGTTGGACAGCCGCGAGCAGCGCTTCGTTTTGGAAAAAGTCGTTTTCACGGATCGATTTGTTGACCCGTGTAAGGCTTTGGTAGACAATGCGTCCTGCTCCGATATTCAAGTGACCGACCTCGGAATTCCCCATTTGACCTTCAGGCAATCCGACCGCTTCCCCGCACGCCGTTAACGTGGAATGGGGATAGGCGTTCCATAATCGCTCATAATTCGGTTTCTTTGCATGCGCCACAGCATTTCCGGAAGTTTCTGAGCGCAGGCCAAAACCGTCCATAATGATTAAACCAACAGGGCCTTTAGGCATTCGCTCCAGCCTCCGCAAGTGCGGCGAACGATTCCGGATCGAGGCTAGCCCCACCGACTAATGCTCCATCGATATCGCTCATCGAAAGGAGTTCTTCAATGTTCCCTGGTTTTACACTGCCCCCGTACTGAATACGGATCGCCTGTGCCACGGAATCCGAATACAGCTCTGTAAGGACTGCACGGATCTGTCCACACACTTCGTTCGCATCCTCAGCAGTAGCTGTACGTCCAGTGCCAATCGCCCACACCGGTTCATAAGCAACGATAGCTGAAGCAGCATCGGTTTCACTTACTCCCGCAAACGCTTTCTTCACTTGTTCCGAAACAATAGCTGATGTCGCGTTGCTTTCACGTTGTTCAAGAGTCTCACCAACGCATACGATCGGTGTGAGCTGATGCTCGAAAGCTGACTTCACTTTACGATTCACGGATTCGTCTGTTTCGTTAAAGTATTGTCTCCGTTCAGAGTGCCCAATGACAACAAATTCGACACCTATACTTTTCAGCATTGCAGGGCTGATTTCGCCTGTAAATGCGCCTTCTGCTTCCTCATGCATCGTTTGCGCACCGATTCGAATCGGTAATCCTTCTGACTTTTCTACAAGAGTTGCCAAATACGGAGCTGGTGGACAGATGACTGTTTCTGCCTTATCACTTTCCTTCAACTTCCCAGCAAGAGCCTCCACAAATGCAACAGCTTCATCCATTGTTTTGTACATCTTCCAGTTTCCTGCGATAATCGGTTTTCTCATGAGTAGTCCCTCCTTATGAACGATCTTTCAATGCAGCAACGCCTGGCAGTTCTTTACCTTCCATGAACTCGAGTGACGCGCCGCCACCTGTAGAGATGTGGTCCATTTGTTCTGCTACTTCAAACTTTTCTACCGCAGCAGCAGAATCGCCGCCGCCAATAATTGTAAAGGCATCCGTTTCAGCCATCGCTTGAGCGACACGTTTCGTACCTTCAGCAAATGGCGCCATTTCGAACACGCCCATCGGTCCATTCCAAATCACCAGTTTTGAATCCCGGATTACACTGTCGTATAGGTCAGCGGTTTTAGGACCGATATCGAGGCCCATCCAACCTTTTTCAATCTCACTCACGTCCACAACTTTTGTTGCTGCGGATTCCGAGAACGAATCAGCAACGACAGCGTCAATGGGAACGTATAAGTTGACGCCTTTTTCTTTCGCTTTCTGGATGAACGACTGTGCCAGCTCGATCTTATCCTCTTCAACGAGGGAGTACCCCGTTTCATGGCCTTGAGCACGTGTAAACGTATACGATAATCCCCCGCCGATCAGCAGGTTATCCACTTTATCGAGCAAGTGATCGATAACACCGATTTTGTCTTTCACTTTCGCCCCGCCAATGATTGCAGTGAAAGGACGGTCCGGATCGGACAATGCTTTTCCAAGGACATCCAGTTCCTTCTCAAGAAGAAGTCCTTGGACACTTGGGAGATACGCTGCAATTCCAGCTGTTGTTGCATGCGCGCGATGTGCCGCACCAAATGCGTCATTGACGAAAACGTCTGCCAGTGCAGCAAATTGTTTTGCAAGTTCAGGATCGTTCTTTTCCTCACCTGCGTGGAATCGCACGTTTTCAAGCAAAAGAATGTCTCCATCCGCTAATTCAGAAACGGATTTCTCGACTGCTGTTCCTGTAGACTCATCCAATTTCAGAACGGGTTTACCAAGTAATTCAGCCAAACGTTTTCCGGCTTCCGTTAAACGTGAATCTTCTTTCACTTCACCTTTAGGACGCCCTAAGTGACTTGCAAGAAGTACTTTTGCTCCCTGTTTGGAAAGGTACTCGATTGTCGGGATGGCAGCACGGATTCTAGTATCATCTGAAACTTTCCCATCTTCCATAGGGACGTTGAAATCCACCCTGCAGAAAACCCGTTTCCCTTTTAGATCCATGTCTTTCATCGTCATTTTGGCATTCATGCGCACAAGCACTCCTTCAAAACAAAAGTTTATGTTAAAAAAAGGAGGAAACGGGCAATGCCGTTCCTCCTACCCATCTATCAAGTATAATCGGTCACAATCTGATTAGCCAGATTTTATGTGCCCGCTATGCGATTAGGGGGTTTCTTCTTATAGTCCTTTTTCATTCATGTACAACGCTAGATCGATACATCGTGCAGCATATCCTTGTTCGTTGTCATACCAGCTGATCACTTTCACCATGTTATCTCCAAGGACCATTGTTGACAGACCATCCACTGTAGAAGAAGCATGATTGCCATTGTAGTCTTTCGAAACGAGTGGAAGATCGCTGTAGAACAAGTAGCCCTTCAGTTCGTTTTCTGATGCTTCTTTCAACGCACTGTTCACGTCTTCGACCGTAACATCTTTTTTCAACTCAGCAACGAAGTCAACGAGTGAAACGTTCGGTGTTGGAACACGCACAGCCATTCCATCCAATTTCCCTTTCAATTCAGGGATTACTTTAGTTACAGCGGATGCTGCACCTGTAGTTGTCGGAATCATTGACTCCGCTGCAGCGCGTGCACGACGGTAGTCCTCGTGTGGAAGGTCAAGAATTCGCTGGTCGTTTGTATACGAGTGAATCGTTGTCATCATCCCACGCTCAACACCGAACTTTTCGTTCAATACTTTTACGACAGGTGCTAAACAGTTTGTCGTACATGATGCATTGGATACGTAGTGATCGGTTGCTGCATCATATTCCTGTTCGTTCACACCCATAACAAGTGTTTTCACATCACCTTTAGCAGGAGCTGACAAGATGACTTTTTTCGCGCCGGCATCGATATGTTTCTGTAAGCCTTTAGCGTCGCGGAATACTCCAGTACTTTCAACAACAATGTCGACTCCAAGGTCTTTCCATGGTAGGTTAGCTGGATCTTTTTCAGCATAGACACGAATCTTTTTACCATTCACGATGATATGGTTTTCATCCGATGTGATCTCCGCATCCAGAATTCCGTGAACCGAATCATACTTCAACAAGTGTGCAAGCATCGGTGCATCTGTCAAGTCATTGACCGCTACCACTTCAAGTTCCTCGTGCTCCAGTGTGTCTCGCATCACGATACGTCCAATACGTCCAAATCCATTAATCGCCATTTTTACAGTCATGTAAAATCCCTCCAAGTTTTTGTTGTGTTATTTAGATGGTATACTTTGATGATTCTCCAAAGCAGACCTATTGTAAACATGTCGTGTTATTCGTTTGCCAGCAAGTTCACGATTTCCCTTGCTGCGCCTTCATCTGTAATGAGAACAGTTTGCTTTGCGGCTCCACGCAGATAGGAAAGAATCGCCTCTGCTTTTTCAGAGCCCCCGGCAACTGCTAATACTAACGGGATACGTTTCAGATGATCAGTTTGTATGCCGACCGTCCGAAGATGATGAACAATCTCACCAGCTCCATTGAAGTAATACCCGAAAGCCTCACCTTTAGCACATCTGGATTCGAGTAACTGCTGCTCTTCTTGCGTCGAATCCCGCATAGCCGCCATTTTTTTCGCATCCCCGATACCGTGCAGCAAACAATCTGCTGTCTCATACAGTTCAAGCATTTTTTGAGCGGTCGGTTCTTTCAAGAAGATGGCGTGTGCCTCTTCACTTAAAGATTCCGGATAATACAAAGACTTGTACGAAGCATTGCACGTATGTGCAAACGTAGCAGCAATCACATTGGCTTGCTGGCCTATATTATCTCCAACCCCACCTCTGGCAGGGATGAAAACGGTGTTCTCTGCACCAGGGTAACAACTCAAATGTTTTGGAATCGCTGCCATTGTACTTCCACCTGTCACCGCTACGATACGGCCGTTTCCAATGCGGCTAGCAAAAACAGATGCTGCTTCAGTTCCAAGTAATTCGTTAGAAGCACCAGGTTCAGAGCTATCCCCTTTTACAACGTGTACATCTTGAATGGAAAAATAACTTTTAATACGTTTTGCCAGTACATTCTTTCCATATTGCATCTCAACTAACGGTCCAAGGTGCTGCAACACACTTTCCCCATCTGCTGTAATGGTCGCTCCCTCTTTTGCAACGCGTATGAGTTGCTGATCTCGAAGCGTTTCGACAACCGAGCGTGTTTCACGTTCAGACAATCCTGCGGTGTCAGCAAGGGGCCGCCTTCCGATAGGGCCGGAAGTTTGAATGAGCTTAAGCACAAGGTAGCGTTGTTGCAGGGCTGCCATCATTTCAGGTACCAACTTTTCTTGTGCTTCAACAAATGCCGGTTTCAGTATGACCCCTCCTTTCAACATAGGACATTTTCCGACCATGTAGGTTGTTTTACGTCCCACTGTAGTCAAAAAAATACATTAACTTATAATTCAACTATACATACTATTCCCGGTAATTTCAAATTTAAACTCCTGAGTCAAAAAGTAAGGCAAGATCTGCATAACCGACCACACCTGAGCAAAGGACTTTATTATCCTTCTCTATGACAGGGATCATAAATACATATTGCTCATGTTTTTCGTCATTGTCTTCAATGTTGACAGTCGTCCAGGTCAATGGATAATCTTCCTGGATGAGTCGCATCATCTGTTCAGCTTCATCGCACAGCGAACAACCAGGCTTCGTATAAAATTTCACATGCATAAGAATCCCTCCAATTACCCACAGTGTAAAATGAAAAAACGATCTACGCAACAACGAGCATCGCGTAAATCGTATTTTTCTACCAGCTTCGTCCTGCGCCTCCACCGCCGCCGGAACCGCCGCCGCCAAAGCCTCCGAATCCACCACCAGAACCGCCAGAGCCGCTGCCGCCTCCGAACGAACCAGGGAAGAAGACCATACCGCCGCCTCGTCTGCCTCGAGATCCGCCGGAACCTCCAGAACCGCCGGAACCGCCGCCTCTTCCGGAGTTAAAGAATATCTGGATAAGAATGAAACCAATAACGATGATAGGGACGATGGGGAGCCCACCTCCATCACCGTTGTTTCCTTCATATGTTGCAACGGGTAGTTCGGATCCTTCTAGCCCATATTCTTTTGCGATTTCGTTGTAGACAACTTTGTACATTTCAATGATCCCTTTATCGGGTTCTCCATTTTTCAAATAGGGCATGGCTACTTCGTCAATCATTCTGCCGACTTTTCCATCAGGAAGTGCTCCTTCAAGACCATATCCTACTTCTAGTCGGATGTGCTTCTTACCCGACTCATCAGGAGTTGTGGTCATAACAAGTAGAGCACCATTATTTTCTTTCTTATCCCCTAATCCAAATTCACGCAACTTGTTCAACGAAAACTCTTCAATAGGTCTTCCCTCTGTAGACGGAACGATCAATACAGCAAATTCAGCACCAGTCGCACTTTTCAGCCGCTCGCCATAATCACTCAGTTCGGCTATCTGACTTTCGGAAAGAATGCCGGATTCATCTTGTACGACAGCCACATTCGCTTGAACTACAGGTTGAATACTCACTAACAAAACCAGAAGCATACCAAGCAGGGCAAATACTCGGACAGCTGTTTTCCTCATTACTCATCTGCTCCAAAGTCGACATTAGGCGCTTTGTCTGCACCGGCTTCCGCTTTGAAGTATTCTTTTTCGTCAAATCCGAAAATCGATGCAACGAGTTTGCCCGGGAAACGCTTCACTTGTTTGTTATACGAAGCGACCTCGCCATTGTAATCTTTCCGTGCTACAGCCAGTCTGTTTTCAGTTCCGGCTAATTCGTCCATCAGCTGTCTGAAGTTTTCATTACTTTTCAACTCTGGATAATTCTCTACAACGACTAGCAAACGGCTCAGCGCGCCGGAAAGTTCAGAGTCCGCTGCAGCTTGTTCTTCAGGTCCGTTTGCGCCAGCTAATTTCGAACGGGCTTCTGTCACTTGACCAATGACTTCTTTCTCTTGTTTCGCAAATCCTTTTACCGTATTTACCAAGTTAGGGATGAGATCCACCCTGCGTTGTAATTGCGTCTCAATTTGCGAATACGCTTGGTCTACGTTTTCTTCTGCTGTTACAAATTTGTTGTAACTTGATGCGAAAATCCCTACAACGATTAAAATAATTACCCCGATGATGATAATCGGTCCCAATAACTTCTTCAAAATTCCCCGCCTCCTCAATAAGTTCTTCGATTCATCACTTTCAGAAGTTTACCCTGAAACTAACTTACTCAAAACGTTCCTACTCCCTCTTTATACGATTGAGAAAACAAAAAGTTTCTTTATATGAAAAAATCTTGTGTCTGAATAGGTTTCAGACACAAGATCAGCAATGTAAAATGGTATGGAAGTAAAGTGAAACTGACGATCCATTAATTAGCTTCAGACATCAATTTCTCCAAGTCCTCTTTCGTGAAAAAATAGGTTTCATTACAGTAATGGCAATTCGCTTCAGCCTGACCGTCCGTATGAATGATGTCAGCGATCTCTTCTTTCCCCAAACTTATAATGGCATTAGAGATTCTTTCCTCTGAACATTGGCATTGAAAACGAACAGGCATCTGCTCCAATATAGTAAGATTTTCCGCCCCCACAATTTCTTCTAGCAGAAATTCCGGTTTCGCTCCGTGTGCAATCATGGAAGGAATTGAGTCCATTTCGTGCACATAATTTTCAACTCGTTCAAATAGGTCTTTACTAGCCCCCGGCATCATCTGGATAATGATACCACCGGCAAATTGAACGTTACAACTTGCGTCCAACAGAACTCCCATCTTAACAATTGACTGGGTTTGTTCAGAGTTGTTCAGATACAATGAAAAATCATCCTCGATTGTTCCTGAAACTAGCGGAACCTGCCCAACAAATGGTGCATGCATACCAACGTATTTAGACACCGAAAACACACCATCTGATCCTACAGCCGTTTCTACATCAAGCTGATCCACGTTAGGAAAGTTCAATCCCATTTTAGGATTTGTAACATATCCTCGTACTGCACCGTCTGCGTTCGCATCCACTGAAACGCTGCCAATCGGACCGCCGCCATTTACCTTCACCGTCAATTTTTCAGTACCTTTCAGTGTCGTCCCTAGCAGCACACCTGCCGTCAACATCTGTCCAAGCGCTTCTGTAGAAGCGCTTACCGTATCATGCCGACGCCTAGCTTCTTTCACTATTTCTGTCGTTATAACGGAGTAAGCACGAAGTTGTCCCTCAAATGCGATAGCTTTCACTAGGTAGTCATTCATTTTTTCGTTTCCTCCTTTCCTCTGCCCCCATACAAATTGAGCTTCACAAATCTTTCTCTATTTTCTTCAGACGTAATTTTTCTGGTGTAACATCATTTCCAAGCGGGTCGATCACTGTCATTCCTGAAAACGTATTGCGCACCTGCCCACTTATTTCTCTCAAATAGTCTTCGCGTAATACTTGTTGCCAAACGCGCTCAGCATTGGTTAATCCCTCTTGCCGTTCTTTCTTTGCTAATTCATTGATTCGAGTTAAACTTTCAATCATGGGTTGCTCACTCTTTTCTAATTAGTATATTAGACAATTTTTATGATCATTTGATGCGCTTTCCCTAAAAGGAATCCTTTATGATTGCTGTATTTCTACGTGTTCAAAAGATGGAAAGCGCGGTAATACATATTCTCCTACTTCTTGCAGGATGTCTTCAATTGGGCGCGTGTTCGACCTCAGGTTCAACACGACGTGATTCACTCCAATATCTTGTAAAGCATATAGATAGTCGATCAAAAACTGACGACCAGATTTAAATCCGACGATAACCGGTACGGGGGTCGGAGCTGCCAGCGGGTTCTCTAACAAGTCGACTACTAGCGGCTGTATAAACGGCTTGAACGTAGGTGTATGATCTCTCCAAAGCTGGATGATCTCCCTTTGTTTTTTTAGTTCCTGAGCATAGAACAACCAACCATCTGTATGTTCAGCTAGCCACTCAACCGTTTGATCTGAAAATCCGGTTCCAAAAATAGGAATTGCTGCTAATGCCGGTTTCGGAATAATATCCCCTGCAGTCATTCCTACTCGCTCTGTCTGCAGTTTTGGATACGCTTCTTTCCATACCTTTTTCATCACTTGTACAGATTCTCTGAATAACTCTGGCCTCTTTGTCCGCTCCACTTTAAACGCCGGGAATTCAATCGCACGATCACCTGTTGCAATCCCAAACAAAAAT
Organism: Sporosarcina gallistercoris; assembly: GCF_050459885.1. Lineage (GTDB taxonomy): Bacteria > Bacillota > Bacilli > Bacillales_A > Planococcaceae > Sporosarcina > Sporosarcina gallistercoris_A. The sequence goes on from NZ_JBCMNO010000007.1 coordinate 99,251, forward strand.
CGTTGGTCCGACATTTCGTCTAACGAAGCTGCTGACTTTGCTAGATGTAGAGGATGACGGAGTGTCGTTACCGCACTGGCCGTTCCAATTGCGAGTTTTTTTGTATGGGCGACGACATACGCTAGTAAGATAAACGGATCATACAAGACGCCCCCATCCCCAAAGTCAGGGTCTAACAAGGGGGAATCTCTTACGAACAATGAAGCAAATCCTAAGTCTTCCGCGCTTCTTACTAGGGTCATTTGTTCTTCTAGAGTGAGCTTGGTGACTTCTCCTGACTTTTTCTCCGTTGGAAGAGTGATTCCTAATGTTAATTTATGTTCTTTGAATGTGCGCGCAAAACCACTATGCGCTTGAAAGTCAATCATGATATATCCTCCGTTGTTTCCTAGCCCTTAAGTTAGACCACCATTTTTTCCTCAATCCACTGTTCGAGCGTTTTCAGCTCTTCCCTCAAATGATCCGCATGCATATCTTCAGAAAGAGAGGCTATTGTTTTTTGCTTCAGTACATTTTTCCAGGCCACTTCAGCGTCATCCATTAAGTCTACTAATAAGCAGCATCGATCTTCTTTGTCCAATTCAAGCATGTCGTCAAGGATTCCACTAGAAGAGTAAAGTGACTGTTGCCCCTCAATCGCCAGATAAACATCATAGATACGAATATTTTCTGGATTCTGCTTTAACTTGAATCCACCTTTACTACCTGTGGTGGATGTTATCAAATCTGCACATACTAACTTCCTAAGCATTTTTTTGGAATACGTCGGCGAAGTTCCTAATTGGTGACTGATGGCTTCACCTGGCAATACCGCCTTTTCTGGTAATAGATTGAGCAAGAGAATCGCATAGATGGATTGTTCAAACCCAGCTTTCATTTGCATAGGTGTCCCCTCCTTAGGTTAAATAATAAAAATCCATTATTTCATATCATGGATAACAGTTATCTATGTTGTTTCACTATACATGAGATTGAGTAAAAGTAAAGTCTCCATGATTATCTAATGGACTGCATGTATAAAAAAACGAAAAAACCCCCTACACTTGAAGAAATACAAGTGTAGGGGGTTGAGTATGCCCTCGGCGGGAGTCGAACCCACATTTCAAGCTTCGGAGGCTTGCGTGCTATCCATTGCACCACGAGGGCAGCTTTATGTCTGCATTGCAGCGGACAAGTAATAGTATACTTGCTGTGCGTTTCAAAAGCAACCACTATTTTTAAAGCGTTATATTTGACCTTAGTTGACCATACTATGTATGATAAAGTCATGGTTAGGCGGACATCCGCTTGACATACGACCTATTCAACAATCAAAGGGAGGAAATGAAATGAACTTAATTCCTACAGTTATCGAACAGACGAATCGCGGGGAGCGTGCGTATGATATCTACTCCCGCTTGCTAAAAGACCGCATCATCATGCTTGGAAGTGCAATTGACGACAACGTAGCAAACTCGATCGTTGCTCAATTACTATTCCTTGAATCAGAAGATCCAGACAAAGATATTTCCATCTACATCAACAGCCCGGGCGGCAGCATCACAGCAGGTATGGCCATCTATGATACGATGCAATATATCAAACCGAACATTCAAACGATTTGTATCGGTATGGCCGCTTCAATGGGATCTTTCCTGCTTGCAGCTGGTACAAAAGGAAAACGCTATGCGCTTCCTAACGCTGAAGTTATGATTCACCAGCCACTTGGCGGCGCTCAAGGTCAAGCGACTGAAATTGAAATCGCGGCGAAACACATTCTCTTCATCCGCGAGAAACTGAACCAGATCCTTGCTGAGCGCACAGGTCAGCCGATCGAAGTGATTGAAAAAGATACCGATCGCGATAACTTCATGACCGCAGAACGTGCAAAAGAATATGGGTTAATCGACCATATCATTACACGCAGCGATATGAGAGAATCTGAAAGTAAATAATCTTAAGTTCCACAAGAGGCGTCCCATTCCGGGGCGTCTTTTTTTGTTAGTTTAACCCCTGCACAAATGCAACAAGCGCCTCAGCAGCTTGTTCTTCGTCGCCACCGTCTGCAATCAATGTAACTGTGCTGCCTTGTGCGATCGCTAAACTCATGACGCCCATAATACTCTTTGCATTCACTTGCCGTTCATCCCGTTTGACATATAAGTCCGAAGTATAGCGATTCGCCTCTTGTACAAATAACGCTGCCTGCCTTGCTTGCAAGCCAGGTTTTATCTTCACTTCAGCGGTTTTCTCTATCATATCTTTTCGCCCCTTCCTATTAAGTAATTCCGCCGACTCGAACTTTTTCGGCAATCTCATCGATTTTACGTAACCGGTGATTCACACCTGATTTACTTACAGGCCCTCCTGTCACCATCTCACCTAGCTCTTTCAATGTGATATCTTGATGTTCGACTCGTAAATGCGCAATTTCTTGCAACCTGTCAGGCAGTTGTTCCAAACCGATAGTCGATTGGATCAGTTTAATATTCTCCACTTGCCGCTGGGCCGCACTGATGGTCTTGTTCAGATTCGCAGTTTCACAGTTCACCAGCCGATTCACACTATTCCGCATATCCCGGACAATCCGGATGTCCTCAAAACGCATGAGCGCCACATGTGCGCCGATAATGCTTAAGAAATCCGCAATTTTTTCTGCCTCTTTCAAATAGGCAACAAACCCTTTTTTACGTTCGATCGATTTGGCATTCAGCTGATAATCATTCATGAGATCGACAAGCGCATCCGAATGCTCGGCGTACATCGAAAAGATTTCCAGATGATAGGAGGAGGTCTCCGGGTTGTTCACCGATCCACCCGCAAGGAACGCTCCGCGTAAATACGCCCGCTTGCAACATTCATTTGGAATGATTGAGGAGGAAATGGTTTGGTTGGACTGGAATGTATTTGTCAATATATCCAGATCGTCCAATAACTGACGAGCCCCTTCTCGGATCCTGCAAATATAGACGTTATTCTTTTTCAGACGCATTTTGCGTCGTACGAGCAATTCAACTTTGTGTGTGTAAAGTTTTTTCAAGTTTGAATAGAGTCTTCTTGCAATAGCAGCATTTTCTGTTTGAACGTCTAAACTAATGGTCTTATTGGAAAATGAGAGGACCCCATTCATTCGGATGAAGGCAGCAACTTCGGCTTTTGTACAGCAATCATCCGCTTCGATTTGTGTCAATTCCTTTTTTGTTTCTGATGCGAAAGACATGAACTCTCCCCTTTCTCGGTGACGATCACGTCTGTTTTGTTTTAGATTCGTCTGTTATGTAATTTACGAACCATTCAGCTACTTTTTCAGCATCGTGCAATACTCGCTTATCTTCTGCGAGTGCAATGTCTTCTTGCCAAATTTCGGGTACCAGCTTTTGCAATTCTTCAAGGTCCCGTTCCACAGGCCATGAGGTAACGGATTGACCTGCTTCAGTTAAAAGCGGTGTGATATCGGAATTATTGAGCAGCACAGCGTCCAGGAAAGGTTTTCCTACATGATCATAGAGTGCTGCAACATGCTCAGACGCTGTATATCGGTAAGTTTCCCCTTTTTGTGTGGTCAAATTTCCCACATACACTTTACTTGCTTTACTTCGCAGCACAGCTTCCCGAATATCCTGTACAAGCAACGAAGGTAAAATGCTGGTATACAAGCTTCCCGGTCCAATGATGATTAAATCCGCCTGCTGGATCGCGTCCAATGTCTCTGGTAAAGGTTTGGCATCTTGTGGGGACAAGTAGACTTGACGAATTTTACGTGCATACATCGGGATTTTAGACTCCCCAGTCACAATCGTTCCGTCATCGAGCTCTGCATGGAGCTTGATCCGTTGGTTGGCGGCTGGAAGAACTTTCCCTTTAATATTCAGCACCTGGCCTGTTTTCTTGACAGCACTGGCAAAATCGCCAGTGATATCCGTCATGGCTGCAAGCATCAGGTTGCCTAGGGAATGTCCGTGAAGATCGTCTTGCGTCGTAAAACGGTACTGGAAAAGCTGCTCGATGAGTGGTTCGACATCTGAAAGCGCTGCCATCACCTTTCGGACATCACCGGGAGGCGGGATATCGTACTGATCCAACAACCTCCCTGAACTTCCGCCATCGTCCGCAACTGTAACCACTGCGGTTAGCTCGACGGGGTATTTCTTCAACCCCCGAAGTAATGTCGACAACCCTGTACCGCCTCCAAACACCACAATCTTTTTGCGGCTGTTGGATTGTGTCATAGCGTCAGCCCTTTCTTTTTTCGATGTGCTGATGTGTTACGTACGTTGTGTAGTCATCTTTAAACTGATTCCCGAAGTATTCCGCCAGAGTGACAGAGCGATGCTGGCCACCTGTACAGCCAAAAGCAATCACAACTTGTGATTTCCCTTCGTTCTTATATTGGGGGATCAGGAACCGGAATAGGTCGGATAGCTTTGTGATCAAGGTCTGTGTATCTTCCCATTTCAACACATAGTCATATACGTCCTTATCAAGCCCCGTCTGAGGACGCATCGATTCTATATAATATGGGTTCGGCAGGAAACGAACGTCAAATACGACATCTGCATCGATCGGCATGCCATGTTTAAATCCGAATGAGATGAAATTCAATGTGAAATTTTCACCTTCACCTTCTGAGAATTCTGCAATGATTTTGTCCCTAAGCTGCTTCGGTTTCAGACGGGACGTGTTGAAGATGGAACGTGCCCGGCCTTTCACATCACTTAACAGGCCCCGTTCTTTTTGAATGCCCGTCAATGGCTGTCGACCGTTTGCGAGCGGATGTGATCTCCGGGTTTCTTTATAGCGGCTTACGAGAGTTTCATCATCCGCTTCAAGAAATAGGATGCGAGTCGTCACATTTTCCATACGGGTCAGATTATCTATCGCATCGAGCAGCGCATCAAATAGCCCGCCCCCACGAGTATCGATGACAGCAGCAATTTTTGATTTCTTATCCGCAGATTTCATCATCAGATCGAGGAAAGTCACAAGCAGTTCCGGTGGTAAATTATCAATACAGTAGTAGCCCATGTCCTCAAAACTTTGCATCGCTACGGACTTCCCCGCACCTGACATGCCGGTAATAATAACCAGTTCGAGTTCCTCAGAATGTGCGTCAATTTCCATCGGTTCAATCACCTTCCGTAGACATTTGAATTTTTTCTTCCAGCAGCTCAAACTCCTCTGTATACGTGAATGTGCCGTATTGAATACCGGAGCGTAAACTTGCAAACAGCAAGTTGGTGCGATCGCCTTCAGCCATCGGAAGGGTATTCAAGTCTCCAACCGGATGCCATCCAAGTTCCCCTTCAACGGTCTCGGTGAGAGGCGTCCCTTGCAGGTCATGGGAGACAAACGTATACAACATCCATTCATCCACAACGTCCTCGCCATTACGTATGACCATGGTGAACACACCTTTAAGATGTGGGTCAAGAGGTTTTGCGCCGGTTTCTTCCGTGAATTCCCGGACTGCCGTTTCCATAATGGACTCGCCTGCATCCATCTTTCCACCTGGGGCTACATACCAGCCTCTGCGTGGTTTCTTCAATAATAAGGTTTTCCCGTCTTTCACGACGAGTAGGTTTACAATTCTTTGCATAAGCGTTCCTCACTTCTCTTTGTACACATAGTACTAAGTATAATCGATTTCTTTGAAAAACGACACAAAAAGAAGCTGCCGGCATGGTTCGCTCCGGCAGCCTAAAAATTTATTTTAAAATAGGGGGGTCAATCAACACTCTTAGTATAACCGAACACTATTTCAGTAGCGTTACAAGAATGTTAAGGATGGGTTAAGAAAAGAGTGCGTCTCACACTTGTGTTTCAAGTGATGCAGTCAATTCTTCCACATACTTTTGACACGATTGTGCTGCGATACTGCCGTCGCCTGTTGCTGTAACGACTTGGCGCAATAGTTTTTCACGCACATCCCCTGCTGCGAAAATCCCCGGAATTTCTGTTTCCATCACTTCGTTCGTTTTAATGTACCCGTTATCATCTAAAATACCGAGATTCTTGAATGGAGCAGTGATGGGATCGAGTCCGATGTAGATGAACATCCCCTCGGTCTTAACCTCTTTTTCAGAACCATCTTCAGTTGAAACCAATGTGACTGAATCGATTTTCCCATCTTTACCATGCACTTCTTTAACAGTTGTATTCCAGATGAAATCGATCTTATCATTGGCAAATGCGCGCTGTTGAAGAATCTTTTGTGCACGTAATTCGCTACGACGGTGGATGATAGTGACTTTACTGGCAAAACGAGTTAAGTACGTTCCCTCTTCAACTGCGGAATCACCGCCGCCGATTACAATAATTTCTTTGTTTTTAAAGAAAGCACCATCACACACAGCACAGTAACTCACTCCGCGGCCTGTTAACTCCGTTTCGCCCGGAATCCCCATTTTACGGTATTCAGCACCTGTCGTAATAATGATGGAGCGAGCTTTGTACTCTTTACCACCAGCGACTACAGTTTTATATTCCTTACCATCAATAATCTCTTTTACATCGCCATACGCGTATTCCGCACCAAAACGTTTGGCGTGATCGAACATTTTAGTGGATAACTCAGGTCCAAGAATGGACTCGAAGCCTGGATAGTTTTCTATCTCTTCCGTACTTGCCATTTGGCCGCCTGGTACTCCCCGTTCCAACATCAGAGTCGTCATGTTAGCGCGTGCCGTATACACTGCTGCGGTCATGCCTGCAGGACCTGCCCCGATAATTAACGCATCATAAATAGTCTCAGATGACATGCTAGTTCCTCCTCAAATTAACTACTTCTGTACAAATCGTATAAGGTTTCTAACTTCTCATCAACTTATCTGCCTGCTATCCATTGAAGGCATGTTACGTTATTCAGGAGAAATTGGGCAGGAGGTCGAACAGCTCGCTCACATATTTAGTAAGTGTTGGTGTACTTATTTCATACAATGCAGCCAGTCTCGTTTTCGTGACCTCTTTACTCCGGGAAGAGTGGAACATATAATCAGCAGCTGCCGCAATCGCTTTTGGATTTTTAAATGGATATTGCTTCTCAATTCCGGTTTCAAATAATGTAAACCACATTTGAAATAGATGAGTCCCTTCTTCGTCAAGTGGATTGTGCTTAGCATATAACAACTCGCTCGCTTGCATTGCTCGATTGAATGATCGGTCTGCGATCGACTTTTCGACAAGTTCATAGTCCAAGCTTGAAGCAAGCACTAACTTCTCAAGATCCTCCAGCTTTTCCACGTCAATGTATGTGGGATGTGCAACAATCTCTTGTTTATGGATGGATTTTCCCAGAAGGAAAAAGCCGAACATCCTTTCACTCACGTACTCATTGCTTATTTTATCGAGTAGAAATTGCTTGTCTTGTGTATAGATCGATTCGTCGATCTGCTGCTCTGCAATGGAGTCATTCCACGGCTCAAGACCGGCTTTTGAAGGGTCGATTTCAATCAGTCGGCTAAATGCCGTTTCAGCCTGCTGCCGGTGTCCCGAAAAGAATGCAGATTGTGCAAGCCAAAAGAAGAATCCTGCATCCCCTTCAAATCCTTTTTTCTGGATACTGCGCAACCAGTGGTAGGCCTCCTTATGATTCCCAATAAGGGCAAAGGTCGCACCTAATTTGTAGCGGTTCTCAAACTGATACGGTCGTATTTTCACGAGTAATTCAACGAGGGGCTTTAATTTCTCTTGGTCGTCTTCATAATAGTAGAATACAGCAAGATTACATAATGCGTGGACATTGCCTTGGTCTTTCCGTAACACATCGTACAAAAGTTCCCTGGCATCAGAAGTTTCACCTTTATAGAAATATGCGAGTGCCAAGTTGTTGAAAGACGACCAGGATTCCGGATGATCCACTACGATATCCTCAAGTACAGAAACCGCTTTGTCAAACTCGCCTGTTTCCATTAATCGTCTCGCTTTTTCTTGCAACAAGTGGACCTCTTCATCCCCCTGTTGGTCGTCTGCTAAAAATGCGGCCTCTTGTTCAGCAAACTCAATAATCTCTTTTGCTTCTTCTGAAAGTTCCCCTTCAGGTGCCACTTTCACGTATTTTTCTGCAAACATCTTCGCTTCACGTAATAGTCCAAGATGTGCATGGATTTCTGCAAGATAGAAAATTACATCCCTATCTGTAGGCTCCAATTCGTACGCTTGAATAAGTAAATCGAGCGCCTCTTCAAAACGCCCTTCCTCCATCACCATAATTCCATATTGCATGACAATTTGGTGATCCTCGGGATTCAGTTCCACTGCACGCTTCAAATATTTCAGCGCTTCCGGAAATTGCTCTTTCTGAATCTCCGCAAGCGCTCGTTCATAATAAAATTCGCCGTCTGGGACAAATGAAATAATGTTATTGTTATTGTTTTTGTTTTGCACGTTTTTATCCAAACAGATTCCTCCGAAAAAACAAGAAGGAACGAGGAAAACGCTCCTTCTTGCAATATGACTACAGTATACCATAACTTTTTTTACACAACGTTAAACCTTAAGATTGTTGTGGTTTCGCATCGCACGCTCTTCAGCTGTGTAAATGACCCGCACTGGATTTCCTCCTGCAAACGCACCAGCCGGGATATCCCGGTTCACGAGCGTCGCTGCAGAAACAACTGCCCCATCGCCAATGGTGACACCGGGTAAGATTGTGGAGTTCGCACCAATCATCACCTCGTTGCCAATAACAACGTCCCCGATCCTGTACTCGTCTATTAAATATTCGTGAGCGAGGATGGTGGAGTTAAACCCGATAATGGTGTTTTTCCCCACTCGGATACGCTCCGGGAACATGACATCAGGAAAGACCATAAGAGCGAATGCTGTTCGCTCACCGACTTCCATCTTCAGGAAAGTTCTATACAACCAGTTTTTCGCTTTGAAGGATGGTGTATAACGAGCAATCTGAATGACAACAAAGTTTTTCATGACTTTGAAAAAGGATACGGACGTGTACAAGTTCCAAAGTGAGTTCCCTTCCCCTTTCACCTGATAGCGCTCCGTCTTTCTCATGTAGCCGTCACACCTACAATTTCATAGAGATCTGAAATGTGGGTCAACATATAGTCTGGGTTAAAAGTCGAAAGAAATTCAGGACCTTTTGCAGACCAGGCAACAGCAGCCGTCCGGACTCCTGCATTTTTTCCACCTTCGATGTCATGGAAATTATCTCCCACCATCAGCACTTCTTCTTTTGAAGCATTCAATCGTTCCATCGCCAGTAAAAGTGGTTCAGGATCCGGCTTTGGACGTTGCACATCATCCAAACCAATGATCACTTCAAACAACTGTGTAATCCCTATTAAATCCAGCCCCTTCAGAACCATATCATTTCTTTTGGTCGACACGATCGCCATGCGGACCCCATGGTTTGCTAACGTGGTCAATACATCCGTAACCCCGTCGAACTCAGCTACTAACCGATCATGGTTCGCCATGTTCCATTCTCTGTATTCCTGAATCATCGCTTCCGTCTTGGCAGGATCCATCTTATTAAACGTCTCTGCCAATGTCGGTCCTAGGAATGGCAAAATTTCCGTACGTGTATATTTCCCCGGATAATGAGTTTCAAGCAATTTTTCAAAAGATTGCATGATCAGTTCGTTCGTATCGAGTAACGTACCGTCCAAGTCGAACAGTATCGTTGTGATTGGCTTATCCATTAAGAACAGCAGCCTCCTTTTCCAGTTTCTCTTTCAGCTTATTTCTCCAGAAAAACGCAACAGCTATCGTTAAAACGAACGCTGTTAGGATACGTATCAGGAGCAGTGGCCAGACTGGGATACCAAGGGGGATGAACAATAACGTATCTTCTATGACTGCGTGACACGCTACTAGGAAGATGAACGACAGGGTGGCATCCCGTTGGCTCACCCCATCATCCTGAACCGCTTGGATCATCACACCCGCACCATATGCGAGACCGATAACAAGCCCCGCCACTAAAGTAAGCGATGCGTTCGGCTGTACTCCGATCAGCTTTGTAACAGGTGAAAATTTAGATGAGAATTTCTCTAAGTAATGATGATCTTTCAAAAATTGAACAACAAGCATCAATGGGATGACAATGAGTGCTAGCTGTAAGACACCGAAAGATGCTTTTTGCAGTCCGAGTAAGAAGATATCCAACCAGCCTTCCGGAATCATTGCCGTTTCAGGGGCAATCCCATATTTCGCGATTTCGCTGCCGCCCCGCCAAACAAGGTTAATGACGATGCCGGATAGTGCTGCCAAACCGAAGCGCACCACCAGGACAATCCACAGCTTGACACCCACTTTCAAGGCAACCCCCGTCTCGATGAACAGGTTATGTGAAAAACTGAGCATCATGGCGATGATGAACACTTCTTTTACCGTCAAATCGAGTGACAATATCCCTGCAATCCCCGCATACAAATTCAAGGCATTGCCGAGGACCAGCGGGATTGCCGCTTCCCCGCTCAAACCGAAAAGATTCATAAATGGCGCAATGAGCTTAACAATCCAAGGTAATACGGGAGTGTGTTGCAAGATCACTACGAGAATCGTAATGGGGAAAATGATTTTCCCAAGTGACCACGTTGTTTTCAATCCTGCCCCTAAACCATTCTTAAGCGTGGAGCTATTCGAATTAGTTGTCATTGTACCTCACATCCGTTTTCATGATGAACCTGCGGTAGATGAGTATTCCGAGAGCGATAAGCACCGCTGCTATCGAAACAACTTGAGCTGCCCGAAGTCCTCCGCCATACAAGCTATCGGTTCTCATTCCTTCGATGAAGAAACGTCCTACTGAATACCAAATGATGTAGAAGCAGAAGATTTCGCCCCGTTTCAAATTCACTCTTCGCAACAATAGAATAATGGCCAGACCTACAAGATTCCACATGGACTCGTACAGAAATGTCGGATGATACGTTACCCCTTCAATCGTCATCTGATTCATAATCCAATCGGGAATGATGTTATTTTCAAGGAATGACTGAGATACCGGTCCTCCATGAGCTTCTTGGTTCATAAAGTTGCCCCAACGACCGATAATTTGACCAATAAGTAAACCAGGTGCAGTGATATCGGCTACTTTCCAGAAAGATACCCCGCGTTTTCTAGTGAAGATGACTGCTGTAATGATCGCTCCGATTAACGCACCATGGATCGCGATGCCGCCTTCCCAGATTTTAATGATATCTTCAGGATGATCTTTATAGAAATCCCATGAAAAGATGACATAGTAAATACGTGCTGAAATAATGGAGATCGGAACAGCCCAAATGAGCATATCCGTGAGGAAATCAGGGTGCATCTTTCGTTTCACCATTTCTTTTTGGACAAGTAAGAATGCTAAAATGATTCCCGTCGCAATTAAAATCCCATACCAGCGGACTTCAAAAGTACCGAAAGAAAACGCAACTGGATCGATCGCTAATAATGTATTCATTTACCGGTGAATCCCCTTTTCTTCTGCTGCAGCCGCCTTTTGGCTGATCACTGCATCCAGCTTGTTTGTAAATTCTTCAGCAGCATTAATGCCTAACGTTTTAAGTCGATAATCCATTGCAGCCACCTCGATAATGACCGATAGATTCCTGCCTGGTCGGACTGGTACGACCAGCTTTGTCACTTCCGAGTCCATGATCTTCAATTTGTCTTCATCGACACCTAGCCGGTCATACATTTTCTCAGGATCCCAAAGTTCCAAGTCGATGGTGAGAACAATCCGTTTATCATCTTTTACAGAACTCGCGCCAAATAAGGTCATGATATCAATAATACCTACACCTCGAATTTCCAGCATATGTCGAAGCAACGGTGGCGGACTCCCGATTAAAATATTCTTCGCAACTTCCCGGATTTCTACAGAATCATCCGCGATGAGCCGATGACCCCGTTTTACAAGTTCGAGTGCAGTCTCACTTTTACCGACACCACTCTTGCCTGTGATCAATACCCCGATCCCATAGACATCCACTAACACGCCGTGAAGGGTTTTCATGGGAGCTAATCGGCCCGCTATGAAATTTGTCAGCATGCCCGAGAGTCTCGTAGTTGGAACCTCTGCACCGAGGACGGCTATCCCCCTTCGTTCCGCTGCAGCTTCAAGTTCTGGCGGCAGTGCCACCCCGTGAGCTAATACAAATGCAGGTGTATCCGGTGTGCATAACAAATCCATCCGCTCAATACGGAGAGCTTCAGGAAGCATTTCAAAAAATGAAATTTCCGTCTTTCCCAACAGTTGAATACGTGTTCGCGTATAAAAGTCGAAATATCCTGCCATTTCTAACCCGGGGCGGGAAATATCGCTGATTACGATCGTTCTGTCGATTCCACTGGCACCCGCGAGCAGTTCCAGGTCAAACCGTTCTTTAATATCTTTCACCGTGACTCCACTCATTACACAGCCACCTCCATCTTCAATTGTTATCTATGCATCATTCTACCATTGTAGAATGGATTTTGAACGGTTTTTCGCACCGAATATTCTTCCTGCTCCACAATTATATAACACAAATTAAAAAGCCTTCCCTCGATTAGTTCGAGAGAAGGCCCCTTCAATCCATTACTCTTTACTATTTGGTGAATAACAAACCATTACAGCTCCTGTTTTAGATTCTGCAAACACATGTAGAGTGGACGGTGAGTCCTGGACATCCTTCTTGAAGTTCATGGAACGGTGTAACAGCTGATCTTGAGTCGATGTATTCTCAATATCCGGCAGTTTCAAGTTAAGACTGCCGATTGTGGATGTAATGCTACCTACTAAAGATAGCGAGCTAGGTACATACAGCTCAATGTTGCCTCCTACACTTTTCACATCCAGTTTTTCTGGAATCTCATGGGAAGTTGTCACAGATATGGAGCCGTTTAGTGTTCGGGCTTGGGTATCTTTCACTTTCCCATCAATGTAGATCAGACCATTCAGTGTCTGCGTTTCGACTTGGTTACTTTCAAGACTCAGCAATCGAATTTCCCCATTCAGGGTTTCAATATCCACTTCCACAGCTTTGACATAGCTGACATTCACTTTTCCGTTAGCTGTCTTCACGCGGAGCACATCCGCTTCCAGGTTGCGCATATCGAATCCGCCATTCAACAATCGCACAGAAATCTTACGGTACATTTTTTTAGGAACAGTGAGGACTGTATTCACTTGAATGGTTTTCGAATTACTCGAAATCCTAAGTGATTGGTCGTCTGCTACAAACACCAACTTTTCCAAAAAATCCCTTTTAGCTTCTTCTTCAGAATTCGAGGTGAAGGTCTTCACGGAAAATACTGCTGAAACTTCGTCCCCTTCACCAGGAACAATCGATAGTTTGCCATTATCGATATCCACAATAAGCTCTTCCAACTCTTTTCCATCTTTTTGAGCTTTGTGCTCAAACGTAGTGGAAGCGCCAAACGGATTTTCCATATCGAACTGCTTTACTTTTTGAACCGCACTTTGCATGAACTGCATGAACTGATCACCGACGTTCGTTAAGTCCTTCCGAATGTCTTCCATGAATTCTTCCGGAGAAGTGCCTGACCAACCGTATTTGGAAGACCCCCCATTTTCTTTTGAATGTTCTTCTTTTGAAGATTCTTCTTTTACGGGTTCTTCTTTTGAAGGCTTTTCATTTCCTGATTCTGTATAACGTTGTTCTTTCGATTCGTTCTGATGTTGCGGTTTTATCTCTTCAGTATCTTGTGTGTTATCCGGTTTGACATCAACCGAAAAACCAGCCGGCTTCTTAGCAGAGTCTTTTTCAGATAACGCTTCTAGCAGCGTCAATGCCTCGTCCGTTGAAATCGTTCCATTTTCAAGCATAGTTAAAATGCGTTTTCTCTCATTTTGCATTTAGTTCGCCTCCTGAGTGGAATGATGGTTCATATGATCTGCTTATCTATACGGCTCACAACCAAAAAAGTTTCATGTCACTGGATTTTCAGCTCGTTCTATTCGTGCAGTCATACGGCCGCGATCCCGCTCTAAAATAGGTTTCAAGTACATTCCCGTATACGATTTTTTATTTTCCGCTACTTGTTCCGGCGTTCCTGTAGCGATGATTTGACCGCCTTTGTCACCACCTTCAGGTCCAAGGTCAATAATATGATCCACGGTTTTAATGACATCTAAATTATGTTCTATGACTAATACGGTATTTCCAGACTCGACAAGTCGTTCCAAGACTTTAAGCAGTTTCGCGATATCATGGACGTGAAGTCCAGTGGTCGGTTCATCCAAAATGTAGAACGATTTCCCATTTGAGCGTTTGTGAAGTTCTGAAGCCAGTTTGACGCGCTGAGCTTCACCTCCGGAAAGTGTCGTTGCAGGCTGTCCCAATTGAACATACCCTAATCCTACGTCAACAATCGTTTGGAGTTTCCGTTGGATTTTAGGGATATTCTCAAAGAATTCCGAGGCGGATTCCGCTGTCATTTCAAGGACGTCTGCTATGTTCTTCCCTTTATACGTAACTTCAAGCGTTTCCCGGTTATAACGTTTCCCATGACATACATCGCACGGAACATACACATCAGGCAGGAAGTGCATTTCGATTTTAAGGATTCCATCTCCGCGGCATGCTTCACATCGTCCGCCTTTAACATTGAAGCTGAATCTCCCTTTTTTATACCCCCGCACTTTCGCTTCGTTCGTCATGGCAAAAACATCTCTGACATCATCGAATACACCTGTATACGTAGCCGGGTTGGATCTGGGTGTCCGCCCGATTGGAGATTGGTCGATTTCAATTACCTTTTCTAATTCTTCCAATCCCTCTACGCTTTTATACTCGCCTGGTCGTTGTTTTGAACGATTTAACTTTTGCGCCAGTATTTTGTGAAGCACACTGTTGATGAGCGTACTTTTCCCTGATCCGGAAACACCCGTAACAGCGATGAACTGACCAAGCGGGAATTCGGCATTCACCTTTTTCAGGTTATTCTCCGAAGCGCCTTTTATAGTCACTTTACGTCCATCTGATTGTCGTCGTTCCATTGGTAACGGGATGTAACGCTTGCCGCTCAAATACTGCCCCGTCAACGAGTTCGGATCCGCCATCACTTCTTCAGGAGTTCCGGCAGAGACGATTTCCCCTCCAGCTACACCCGCTCCCGGTCCGATGTCTATTAAGTAATCCGCTTCCATCATTGTGTCTTCATCATGCTCGACGACAATGAGTGTGTTTCCAATATCCCTCATACTCTTCAACGTGTTAATCAGGCGATCATTGTCCCTTTGATGAAGCCCGATAGAAGGTTCATCCAAGATATAAAGGACACCAGTTAAACGGGAACCTATTTGAGTGGCGAGCCGGATCCTTTGAGCTTCTCCACCAGAAAGGGTTCCTGCTGCACGGGAGAGGGTGAGATAATCGAGACCGACATTGACAAGGAAACCAAGTCTTTCGTTGATTTCCCGAAGGATCAATTCAGCGATTTTCGCATCCTTCTCAGAAAGCTGAAGACCGTTGAAAAACGAGGTTGCTTCGACAATCGATTTCTCTGTCACTTGACCTATTTGGAGGTTATCCACTTTGACTGCAAGTGATTCTTGTTTCAATCGGTAGCCTTTACATGTCGGGCATGGACGCTGTGCCATGTACTTCTCCATCTGTTCACGAACATAATCGGAAGAAGTATCTTTGAAACGACGCTCCACGTTCGATAGAACCCCTTCAAAGTAAATGGCGTTGTCACGGGTCTGGCCGAATTCGTTCGTGTATTTGAATCGTATTTTGTCTTCTTTCGAGCCGTAGAGGATTTTATCCAAATCTTCTTTTGCCATTTCATCGACAGGACAGTCCATGGAAATCCCATAATGCTGAGCAACCGTCTTCAAAAGCTCCGGATAATATTGAGAACTGGTCGGAATCCAAGGAACAATCGCATCCTCTTTCAGTGAAAGGGAGGGATCAGGGATCACAAGATCAGGATCGACTTCCAATTTCATGCCTAGTCCGTCACAATCCGGGCAAGCACCAAATGGACTGTTAAACGAAAACATCCTCGGTTCTAGCTCCCCGATTGAAAATCCGCAAATCGGACATGCATGATGTTCGCTGAATAATAGTTCTTCCCCGTCGATCACATCAACAAGTGCAGCTCCTTCAGAAAGACGAAGAGCCGCTTCAAGAGAATCACTGAGTCTTCCGGCAATCCCCTCTTTAATGACAACCCGGTCGACTACGACTTCGATGTTATGCTTCTTGTTTTTGTTCAGCTCGATGTTATCATCCAAATCGAACGTTTCCCCATCGATTCGCACACGGACATATCCTTGCTTTTTCAAGTCTTCCAACAACTTGATATGTGTACCTTTTCGACCCGAAACGATAGGCGCTAATATCTGGATCCGTGTCCGTTCTTCCAGCTCCAGTACACGGTCGGTCATTTGTTCGACCGTCTGGGAAGTGATTTCAATTCCGTGATTAGGACAAATCGGCTTTCCGACGCGAGCGTACAGCAATCTTAAATAGTCGTATATTTCGGTAACTGTACCCACTGTGGAACGTGGGTTGCGGCTCGTCGTTTTCTGATCTATCGAAATAGCCGGTGAAAGTCCTTCTATCAGATCCACATCCGGTTTGTCCATCTGTCCGAGAAATTGCCGAGCATAAGAAGAGAGGGACTCTACATACCGGCGTTGCCCTTCAGCATAGATCGTATCAAAAGCGAGGGAGGATTTCCCGGAGCCGGAGAGACCAGTCATCACGACCAACTGATCCCGGGGAATGGTGACGTTAATATTTTTCAAATTGTGCGCTCGCGCACCTTGAATATAGATTTCAGTATTTTTCATGCCTTCTCACCTTTCCGCTTTCAGTTCCAGTATGGTATCTCGGAGTTCAGCTGCACGTTCGAAATCGAGTGCTTTCGCTGATTCCTTCATTTCTTTTTCTAGCGATGCCAGCAATGTCATTTTTTCTTCTTTCGTTAACTTCTTGCCTTCTGTCACTTTATCCACAAAGGAGAGGGTTTCTTCTGCAGTCTGTGTAGCTCGGATGACATCGCGTATTCCCTTTTGAATCGTCTTCGGTGTGATGTTGTGCTTTTCGTTGTAAGCGATTTGTATTTCGCGGCGACGCTGAGTTTCTTCAATCGCTTTGTTCATGGAGTCCGTGTATCGGTCTGCGTACATAATGACCCGTCCTTCTGAGTTCCGGGCAGCACGGCCAATCGTTTGGATAAGTGCCCGTTCTGAACGCAGGAACCCTTCTTTGTCGGCATCCAGAATTGTCACCAATGATACTTCCGGTATATCGAGGCCTTCCCTCAATAAGTTGATGCCGACCAATACGTCGTAAATTCCGAGTCTTAGCTCGCGGATAATCTCGATTCGCTCGAGTGTCTTGATTTCCGAGTGGAGGTAGTTCACTTTCACTCCAGCTTCTTTTAAATAATCCGTCAAGTCTTCGGACATTTTCTTCGTGAGCGTCGTCACTAGCACACGTTCGTTCCTCCGCGCACGTTCGTGGATTTCATCCAGCAAATCGTCAATTTGCCCTTCGATCGGTCGCACTTCAATAATCGGATCGAGCAAACCGGTCGGGCGAATAATCTGTTCCACCATTTTGGGTGTATGTTCGATTTCATACGGACCTGGGGTTGCCGAAACGTAAATGGCCTGATTGACGTGTTTTTCAAATTCCTCAAACATTAGCGGACGGTTATCCAATGCGGAAGGCAGGCGGAAGCCGTGCTCCACTAGCACTTTCTTTCTCGCTTGGTCACCGTTATACATGCCTCGAATCTGAGGAAGCGTCACGTGGCTTTCATCCGCTACTATGAGAAAGTCATCCGGGAAATAGTCGATCAGCGTATACGGCGTCTCTCCTGCAGCACGAAGGGATAAATGACGGGAGTAGTTTTCAATTCCTGAACAGAAACCCATTTCTCTCATCATCTCCAAATCGTATCGTGTCCGTTGTTCCAGCCGCTGCGCTTCCAGGAGTTTGTCGTTCTCCCGCAGTATCTTCAACTGTTCTTCCAATTCCATTTCAATTCGTTCAATCGCTTTCACCATTTTCGCTTCACCTGTAACGAAGTGGGAATTCGGGAAGATGGCGACGTGTTCACGTTCACCGAGCACTTCGCCCGTTAGTGCATCCACTTCACGCAACCGGTCGATTTCGTCTCCGAAAAATTCAATCCGGATACATCGTTCATCTTGAGATGCCGGAAAGATTTCCACGACATCCCCTCTTACACGGAACGTGCCGCGTGTAAAACTAACATCGTTGCGTTCATATAGATTATCCACAAATCTACGCAATAACTGATTTCTGTCGATTTCCAGACCAGGACGCAGCGAAATCATATGGGCACCATATTCTTCAGGTGAACCTAGGCCATATATGCATGAGACCGATGCGACAATAAGAACGTCTCTTCGTTCGAAGAGAGCTGCCGTCGCTGAGTGACGCAATTTATCGATCTCGTCGTTTATACTGGAGTCTTTTTCAATATACGTATCTGTTTGCGGGACATAAGCTTCCGGCTGATAGTAGTCATAGAAACTGACGAAATATTCAACCGCGTTGTCTGGGAAAAACTCTTTGAATTCACTATATAGTTGCCCTGCAAGCGTTTTGTTGTGAGCAATGACCAGCGTAGGTTTATTAATTTCCGTTACGACGTTGGATACGGTGAACGTCTTCCCTGTACCTGTTGCGCCAAGTAACGTCTGGTGCTTTTCTCCGTTTTCGATTCCCGCTACCAATTCTTTAATGGCAGTCGGCTGATCTCCTTGCGGTGTATATGGGGCTTGAAGGTTAAATGTATCTGCCACTGAGCGTCACTCCCTACTATTCCTCTATTGTCTATTTTATCACATTCCCTCTCTGGACCAAAGTGAAAAGCGAACATACGTTTTTCGCATAAAAAAAGCCCGTACGCAAACGCGCACAGGCTGGAATCACTCTTTCTCATCCAATTGCAGGAATATATCTGTCAGTTGCATAAAAGTAGGTTCATCGTTACGATCCAGGGCCGTATCAATATCATCCAGCAATCGTGTTCGAGTTTGTTCACGGTGGATATGATTCAGAAACAAATCGATGTAGATGTCATTCAGCATTTTTTCCGCTTGCATTGAGGAACTATTCTTTCCCACAGCCTTTAGAAACTCAGCATATGAATAATTATTCTCCATCTTTCTCACCTCGGAACCCTTTTAATTATTGTAACGAATCCAGCCTCCATTTTGCAAGTACTTTTTCGAATATTCCTACTCTTCCTCTTTGTTATTCGATAATCGGATTGTCGCTTCTGAAATGATCAGCACAACAGCCCCCATTATTAGAGGAGTGGCCGACAGACCATGCATGAATAATCCTGCAATGGCTACCAATATCGCTTGCAGCCATTGAACACGCTCCGTCAGACGGAAAATCTCTTTAGGACGTGCCTCTTCTGTATGCGGAAATAACAAATCCATCCGGAATTCGTCACCTCCGCGAAGAGATTGTAACGTTTGAACCGCTGATGCGAAAGCGAGTGCCCCGATGAAGATGAACGCCACAATCGGGAAGGGGATGAAGAGTACTCCCAGAATCGATAGCACCGTTAAACGCAGCCATAACCAAAATGATTCGTCCGTGCGGATGAACGTCCTGCGCAGTAAAAAGCTCTGAGAATCAGTACGTTCCACGTTTGCCTCGGGCATGAATAGACCGAGCCATGATCGTTTACTGATTGACCCCTTCAAATGAGGAACTTCGGTAAAATAATTTGCAAAACGATAAAAACCCATCATCCGATTCTGCTCAAGTTCGATGAAATGAGTGTAAGGGAATGGCTGTAGTGCCGCTTTCTTCACCCACAATAAACTGTATAGTACATAAGCAAATGCAATGACTGCCAGGAGGATCCATTGTTCGGCCAAGACGGCATAGAACAGCAACAGGCTCAGCACGAAGCGGATGAAGCGATCCTGCCACACGCCTTGACCTTCGTTCGCTTTCCGAAAATAGAATTCAGTTCTAACACTCGCCCACATAGCAGTAATGATCAGAATCAGTAATAACCCGAACACCGGTTTACTTCCTATGTCATAGGCGCTCAACATCGGGAGTGCTATGATGAAAACAAGGACTGGTAGCGGCAATTTTGAAAAGAAGGTCCAGCTCAATGCCCGGCCTGTATAGGTCGGCAATTCTTTTTCCAGAGGCAGCAAATAGACAGCATCGGCTGGTTTTAACAACGTCACCGGAGTTGCCATGAACGTAGAACCGGCAAGCAGCAATGCGATAATCCAAATGGCAGGTAGGTCAGCGGGCACATCTTTCAGCCATTCACTATAGGCATAGCCTGCTGCACCTATTGAAAATAGCAGCACAATCGCTAAGTGCCCCGTGAAGACGTATTGCAAGTACCGCTGCAGTTCCATCACATATTTACCGAAACGGCTCCCCCACACTTCACGTAAGTTGTTCATAATCAGCTTCCTCTGTCATCGCAATGTATAAATCGTCCAGTGACGCTGCCGGACGATTGAATGCTTTCCTTAAATCGTCCATCGTTCCATGTGCCCGCACGCTGCCTTCGTGCAAGAGGATGATTCGATCGCAATGTTTTTCTGCGGTCGACAATACATGGGTCGACATCAGTACCGATGCGCCACTTTCTGTTCTCTGTGTAAGTTGAGCAAGCAACGAGCGAATGCCTAGCGGATCTAGTCCGACAAAGGGTTCGTCGATAATATAGAGCGCAGGCTCTGCAAGAAAAGCACACATGATCATGACCTTTTGCCGCATCCCTTTCGAAAAGTGGGAAGGATACCATTTCAACCGCTTTTCCATACGGAACTCTTTCAATAATGCCGCTGATCTCGCTTCAAACACGTCTTGGGGAATCCCGTATGCCATTGCAGTCAGCTCTAAATGCTCGCGTAACGTCAGTTCTTCATACAAAATCGGCGTTTCTGGAATGTAACTGAAGGACTTCCTGTATAGTTCAGCATCCTCGTCAAACGTGACACCGTTAATTTCAATCGTGCCCCCTTGGGGATTCATCAACCCGATAATGTGTTTGATGGTTGTACTTTTCCCCGCACCATTGAGTCCGATCAGCCCGACTAATTCCCCTTTTTGAATGTTAAATGATACTTCATGTAAAACCGGTTTTCTTGAATAACCGCCTGTTACGTCTTTCAAGTCAAGTATTGCCATGCGTCTTCCTCCATTCTTCTTTTAGTTTACCAAATCTGAAACAACAATGCCTTGTCCAACTCATGCTGATTATCTGAAAATATGCTACACTAATGACATTCATGAAAGGAAGTGTACAAATGTCCTCTTGTATTTTCTGTAAAATCGCAGCAGGGGAACTCCCTGGAGAAATTTTGTATGAAGATGAACACGTAATTGCTTTCATGGACATTATGCCAGTCACAAAAGGGCATGTCCTCCTCATCCCAAAAACCCATAGGGAAAATGTGTATGACCTGACTTCTGACGAGGCGTCTCATCTATTTGCAGTAGCTCCCAAAATTGCAAATGCCATTAAGGATACGTTCGAACCTGCGGGTATGAACCTCGTCCAAAACAATGGCGCGGCAGCCGGTCAAGCCGTTTTCCATTTCCATCTGCATTTCGTTCCTAGATACGATGAAACAGATGGATACCGTCCAACATGGGACCAGAAAACTGAAGAGTTTCCAAGTGAACGAATCCAGGAACTTGCAGGAGACATTAAAAAGCATCTCCAGACAAACGCGTAACGCCCCCGAAGTAATTCAATCAGGTTTCAACTATGCACGACAAGGAAATGAACCAATTAGGAAGGAGTGAGCTTATTATGAAATCATCTACATTTTTTGCAGGGTTGGCTGTCGGTTCAGTTGCTGCTGCTATTACAGTTCTCTACTCAACACCACAGTCCGGAAGTGAAATGCGTTCATCCGTTGCCACTGCATCAGCCGATATGATGGCAAAGCTGAAGGACGTGAAAGGCAGAGTCAATGAGTTAAAAGATTCCGTTTCGGATTTTGCAAACGAAAACGTCCAGCCTGCTATTGAAGGGGTTAAAGATTCCGTAGGCGGTTGGCGCACTGCGGATGCGGGTTCACGGAACCGGTTAGAGAGCGAGATTCAAGAAATCCAATCTGCAATTGAAGAACTTGAGCGTTCAGTTGCCGCACAACAAAATAATTGATAAGACTTGAAAGCATCCTTATTTTCGGGGATGCTTTTTTAAGTTGTCATGACAATTGAAACGAATTGAATTATTTTTCAATTCTAACTTTTTTATTTGTTGCTTTCCTGCTATAATGAAAACATCTCTATAAAACAGGAAGTAGGTGCTTGCATGTCCGAACAAGAGTATTCCTTTAAGGAAGCAATGATTTACACTCAACGCCTTGCACAGATGTCAAAAGCGTTGTGGAAAGCGGTTGAAAAAGATTGGCAACAATGGATAAAACCTTATGACTTGAATATTAACGAACACCACATACTTTGGATTGCCTATCATCTACAAGGTGCTACCATCTCAGATATAGCAAAGTTCGGGGTCATGCATGTATCTACTGCATTCAACTTTTCAAAAAAGCTAGAGCAGCGAGGATACTTGAAATTCTTCAAAAAAAGAAGATGATCGCCGGAATACATATGTCCTTGTCACAGATCACGGCGAAAGTTTGATCAAAGAAATGACCGCAAATTACTTCGTCTCCGATCATTCGATTCTGGATGGTTCACTTCCGATCAAAAACCTATATGGGAAGTTCCCTGAGTTTTTGGAAGTCATGTCCGTCATTCGCAATGTCTATGGAGAAGATTTTATGGAAATTTTCGAAAAGGGATTCGAAAGCCTTGGTGAAACTTTTCAAGAAGAAGACGGGCATCGTACTGCACTTGCCAATGAACTGAAACTCGCATCCGGTGAGGATAAATAATTCCCAAATCCCCGCTTGGTCTGCTATGATGGGAAGAGATGTCCAAAGGGGGTATGCACGTGATTTTGATAATAACTGTTCTCTTTTCACTATTCTACTTGTTCCAAATCAACAAAATGACGTTCGCGCTCTGCGAATCACGAGAAATTCCTGAAGAAAAGCAAAATAAAATATATGCAACTGTAAATGTACTGATTACCATTTTAATGTTGTCACTTTACGTTGAAGTCTTTTTGAAGGTATAAATAAAATAAAAAGGAAAAGTCCACCCCGTAAAACGGGATGGACTTTTTTCATGTTTTAGTACAAATAAGCCGCGCCTACAATGATCAATAGAATGAACAGGACAACCAACAATGCGAATCCAGATCCTGCTCCAGTACCTCCAGCGTATCCACTCATCGAAGCACCCCCTCTCTTCTTTTGTATCTTATGCGAACCCCTTTTCAATAGTTGGGCGAATTTAGCGGGAACTTTTTTGTGCTCAATTCGTTTGTATGTTATAGTGGCACTTGTTAATTACATTTACAGAGGAGTAATAAAACTATGAAAAAAACAGTCCTATCGTTCACGTTGGCAGCATCTGTTCTCGCTCTCTCGGCTTGTTCAGGGAATGCTTCCGATGATGAAGCAATCGTTACATCCAAAGATGGAGATATAACAAAGAGTGAATTTTACCAAGAGATGAAAGATTCCGTTGGTGAGCAAGCACTGCAAATGATGGTTATTGAAAAGGTCCTCGAATCAAAATATGATGTATCCGACAAAGATGTGCAGGCAGAATACGATGACGTCAAAAAACAGCTTGGCGACAATTTCGATCAATACCTTGCACAGCAGCAACAAACTGCAGAAGGATTCAAAAAAGCAATCAAGCTAAATAAACTTCAAGAAGCAGCGCTTACAGATGGAATTAAAGTAAGCGATGAAGAACTTAACAACTATCTAGAACAAAAGAATACAGAAGTTAAAGCTAGTCACATCTTGGTTGCAGACGAAGAGAAGGCTAAAGAAGTGAAGAAGAAAGCAGACGCTGGTGAAGATTTCGCGAAGCTTGCAAAAGAATATTCCACTGAAGAAGGCGCTGCTGAATCAGGTGGCGAACTTGGATGGTTTGGTCAAGGTAAAATGGTCCAAGAATTCTGGGATGCTGCTGTAGCAATGGAAAAAGGAAAAATCAGCGAACCGGTTCAATCGGAGTTTGGTTACCATATCATCAAATTAGAAGATAAGCGTAAAGCAGATG
Organism: Sporosarcina gallistercoris; assembly: GCF_050459885.1. Taxonomy (GTDB): domain Bacteria; phylum Bacillota; class Bacilli; order Bacillales_A; family Planococcaceae; genus Sporosarcina; species Sporosarcina gallistercoris_A. The sequence goes on from NZ_JBCMNO010000007.1 coordinate 123,331, forward strand.
ACAAAGAACCTTCAAAAGCAGAAAAAGAAAAAGCGAAACAAGAGCTGAAGCTTACAAAAGCGGATACTAGCACAATTGTCGACAAAGTTGGGAAGCTCATAAAAGACGCAGATGTAAAAGTGAATGACAAAGATTTGAAATCTGCAATGGACATGTTCAATCAAAGCAAGACCGATGCTAAGGAAGACAGCGCGGATGTAGAAGGCGAAGAGAAGTAAGTTTAAATAAGCTGCATGGTCTGTCAGATATTCTGATAGACCATGCAGTTTTTTTGCGGGAGTGGTGTTGATTATGGTGATCAACACGCTCGTTCCCGCGGGAATTCACTTTCTCACACCCGTATCCATGATCGCGACCAATCCTTCTTTCCCTAATTCAAAACCAAGACTGATTGGTGGGCTCCGCTTCGCTGCGCATTTAGGGAAGCGGAGTGCAGGTATACGGATTTCCCCCTTAACCCGATTGTTTCCTCTTGCAACCCGATCGTTTCCTCCTGCCACCCGCTCGTTTCCACACGCTACCCGCTCATTTCCTCTTGCCACCCGCTCGTTTCCTCACGCTACCCGCTCCTTTCCTCCTGCCACCCGCTCCTTTCCTCCTACAACCCGCTCCTTTCCTCACGCTACCCGCTCCTTTCCTCATGCAACCCGATCGTTTCCTCCTGCTACCCGATCGTTTCCTCCTGCTACCCGCTCCTTTCCTCCTGCTACCCGCTCATTTCCACATTCAACCCGATCATTCCACCGAGCAACCCGCTCATTCCACCATTGCCCCCCATCTCATTCCAAGAGTTATTTCCGTTTTCAATCATGATAACCCGATTTCCCCCACTCCCCATCCCAACACAAAAGGAGCTTCCGAGGAAGCTCCTTTTGTGTTGGTTATTCAAATGTAGGCTTGTAGAATGAACGATTCTCCAAGGGGAAGATGCGTTCAGAAAACTCTCCAGGCGCAGTTTTGCTCATTGCTCGGTTTAGCATATTCATCTTAGCATCGATATTGTCGATGTAGTGGAGCATTTCCGCTTCAGGCAACATAGGACGTTTCGGGCTGCCCCACTCTTCTTTCCCGTGATGGGAAAGCACCATGTGCTGAAGGAGCATCACTTCTTCTCCAGACACATCCAGCTCATCTGCAGCTTTAGAGATTTCGGTTACCATAATACTAATATGACCTAGCAAATTTCCTTCTACTGTGTAGTGAGCTGCAACCGGTCCGGATAATTCGATAACTTTTCCGATATCATGCAAAATCACGCCTGAATACAATAAATCCTTGTTCAGCGTTGGATACAGATCCGCCACCGCTTTGGATAGCTTCAACATGGAAACTACGTGATCGAGTAATCCTGATACATAATCATGATGGTTCCGTGTTGCTGCAGGATACATCATGAACGCTTCCTGATGTTTCTTGATCAAGTGACGGGTGATCCGTTGAATCTGTGGGTTCTTCATTTCAAAGAAGAACTGCATTAACTCATCCATCAGATCCTCTTTACTTTTTTCAGCAGAAGGTACGAGATCGGACATCGTGATTCCTTCTTCTGCTTTCGCAGGGCGGATGCTCTTAATGCGAAGTTGGTTCTTCCCGCGATACTCGTGCACTTCACCGCCTACCCGCACAATTTCAGCAGCTGCATACAAACGCTCCTGCTCTTCTCCTGTATCCCAAAGCTTGGCTTCCAAATCTCCGCTTTTGTCTTGCAGCACAAGTGACATGAACGGACTGCCTTGCTGAGTGACGCCTTTTGTGGATTGCTTGATGAACAAAAATAAATCTACCGGTTCTCCTACTTTATGATCTAATAGTTTTTTCATAATGCAACTCCTTCTGGTGTGCTTCCAATTTCGGAAACATTGATAATTTTAGCTTCTGGCCAATGAGACGCAAGTGTCTCATGACAAGTGAATATGAGAAACTGATGATCTGAAGATAATTCAGATATGAGTTGAGTCATATGAGATAGCCGTTTCGCATCGAAATGGACAAATGGATCGTCCATAATAATAGGAAACGGAGCTTGTTCCGCTAACTCGACCGCAAGCGATAGCCTAAGGGCAACATACGCTTGCTCTTTTGTTGCTTGGCTCAATTCCGCAATCGCGAACGGTTGACCGTCCTTGCGCAATGCTTGAAATTGCCCATCCGGATGGATTTCGAGTTGGGTATACTGTCCAGCTGTCAACTGAGCGAACAGGTTGTTTGCACGTGTTAACACAGCCGGCAATTTTTTCTCTTTCAATTCTCCCATCGTTTGACGGATTGCTTCAGCCGCTGTTTGCCGACTTGACCAGGAAATCGCCAATGCATTGAATTCCGCTTTTTTGTTCTCATATAGCTGTTGTGTATGAAGATGAGCATCATCGGAAAGCAGCGCTTCCGTTTTATGCAGTAACGCAGCACGTTCCTCTGTCAGCTGCTTAATCGTTTGTTCTGCAGCTGACAAACGTTCTTCGGACACTTCAAGCTGTTGCCGGATCCAACCTTCATCATCGCCAAATTCATCTACCAACTGAAGCGTCTTCAACTGGTCATTCAATCCGTTCAGATTCAGTTGTAATGTTTGGCAATGTTGCCATCGATCATATGCGTCATAGAATGATTGTTTGTCAGAAACGCCTGCCTGCTCAAATAATTGCTGCTCTTGTGTGTGATACGCCTGCAGTTCAAGCTTCTTCCCTTCGATTGTTCTTGAGAATTCCTTGACTTGCCGTTCATACGTTTCTGCCGAAAGCGATGCATCCCGCAGTTTCCGAGCCTCTTGCCTGATTAAAGTATACAGGTCCGCTTCGGGAACTTCACGCGCAAGCACTGTCCGGGCATACTCAAGGTGCTGCCCGACTTTCTTTTGGATTTCCTGTTGATCGTTCAACCGCTCGATCCGCACCCGATCCGTTTCTTGTAACTGACGTACCAAACGGAACAACTCGGGAATCGCTCCAATTCCCGTATCAGCAGACAAACCACATTGAAGAAGTTCTCCTGAAAGTTGCCTGCGTAAATTCGTACCTTTACGGAGTAAGTCTGCTAAATCGCTTCGCAGGGAGTCCATGTCCATCGAATGCCCATCAGCTGTCAGTTTCAGCTGTTCTGATTTTCGGATGAAATCATCCGTCCTCTTGCACAGTTCTTCAAATGCCTCTTCTTTGCCTTCATACGCTTTTACAAGTACCTTCATCTCTTTCATGCGTTCGTCCGAATGCACAGGACCTTCTTTCTTTTGCCTCAGTCCATAGCCGCTCATTGCCGCAATCAGCACACCTAGTGCAACGATGACCCACTGTTGCTGTAAAAGACCATAACCTGCCACTAGAATTGCAGCTCCAAGCAGAATCCATATGATTGTTTTCGAAGTATCTTGTTGTGCTTCCCGTGCAAAAGACACATACGCTTTCGCTTCAGAAAGACGCGCTCGTACAGATGGCCATTTTGCTGCTTGCGCTTGTTCCTCTGGAGTTGGCGCTTCAGCGTTCAGCCTCTCAAGTTGCTGAACGGTCCTGCGTTCCATCTCTTCAGCACGCCGCAATTCCAGCTGACTGGACTGAACTGCACGTTCTGTTTGTTCTACGCGTTCTGCCAATTCCTGAAGGCGCTGCTCTTCAGTGAACGAACTATCCAGTTGCAAAAGAGCCTCAACTTCAGATGAATCCGTTGCACCGAGAAGACCAAGCAGCCGCTGTCGTTCAGATGTCAACCGTGTAATATCAGCCTTTGAACCGACAAGCTCCTGTTGAAGTACTTGCCAATCAGGTTCTTTCGCAAGCAATGCCTCTACTGCGGATTCCTGTTCTTTTTGCCCTTCTTTTCGCAGCTGATCCTGCACATCTTGCAATTGAAATGACGCCCGAGTGAGTACGGCTTCCGCTTCATGTTTTTTACTTTCCAACATTTCTTGTTCCCGGATGCCATTCGGGGGGAAGTCCTTCTTACCGAGCTCTTCGATTTCAGAAAGCAGTCGATTTCTGTTCTCAATGAGCGGAATTCGCAATAGAGCACTCTCAAGTTTTTTTGACTCCGCTTGATAATTCTGCATCGTACTGCGTTCCGCAACCAGTTGCCGTTCCACTACTTCCATGCGTATTACAGCAGGTTCGTATTCATCCACCTTTGCCCTTTGCGATTTGAGTATCTCTTCCAAGTCGCGAAGTTCTTTTAGCAGCACATTCATTTGAGGGTTTTTTCCTGATTTTTTAAATAGGTCGGCTTTTTCTTTCTCAAGCTTTTTTTCTAATTGAAGCAAGGAATCGATCCCCGTAGTGCCTGAGGACAGCAACGTGCGGCTTAGCTCATCGGAATCCATGTGCTCCAATCCTTGGAGCTGAAACAACGAAAACGAAAAAACAGACTCAAAAGCTGTTCGATCGTACTGGCGCAATAGATCATTGAGTTCCGCTTGCCCCCCTATTGCTCCATCCTCGAATCGGACAGTTATATCTCCAGCTGATTTCCCCCGAATCCGTTCTACTTCAACCACACCGAACTTTTTATCGCGGAGGACAATTTTCCCGCCATAGCGAGACCCGGTTTTCGGTTCATAGCGCAACAGCGCATTGTTTTTAGGAGGGAATCCAAATAATAAGTGCAAGATGAATTGGTAAATGGTCGTTTTCCCGGCTTCATTCTCCCCGTAAAACACCGTGACTCCATCACCCAGCTCCATCGTCACATTGCTGTGGCGGCCGAATCCATAGATTGTTAACCGCTCAATCTTCATAGCGCGTCACCTCTGTTTTCATATCGACAACTCATTGGAAATGAGTTTCCCAGCTTCTCTACGCAATTCTTCTTGCATTTCAGAAGATAATGGAGACAAATAAGAACCGGACCGTGCATGCTGATACACATCCTGCAGCACCGTTTTCCAATCGTCTTCCTCCCATTTTTCCATCTGCTCTTTTACGGATCGGACGAGTGGAGATTCCGGCGAAAGCGGACTCTTCTGGTACGACTCAACTATGAGTTCTGAAAACCAGACATTGCGTTCAGCTGAATCACGCAGCACGTCCAGCCATTCGTCGTCTGATGAACCACTGAACAAATAAGACGCTTCCGATCCCATATTCACGTTGTGTACACGGAGAATACTCGCACCATTCCGCTCAACGACTTCAGTCGCTGCATTTTGACAGGCGGTCAGCCACTCATTGGCAAGACTCATTCCCTTGCAATCGATTTCAATTTCATCGAACACCAGAACCGATGTCGGAACGAATTTCAGTGCCGCCTGATCCGGTTCCAATTCCACCTCGTAAAAGCCTTTCACTCCTTGTTCGTTGCGGTGACGGCCTTGTAAGTTACCGGGATAGACAATCGGAGGCTCATTATGTAAAAGCTGCCGTTTATGGATATGGCCAAGCGCCCAATACTGATAGCCTTTGTCCAGCAACGCTTCTTTTGTGAATGGTGCATAGACGGCATGCGTTTCTTCTCCGGCGATACTGCCATGAAGCATGCCGATATCGAGGGTCCCCGGTTCACGATCCGATTTCGGGTAATGTCCAATCATCACTTCTTTAATGTGCCGCTCTTTATAGCTGAATCCATGGATCCTGATTCGCTGACCACGGATAATGAGTTCTGCGGTTTCCACTTCAGGACCGAATACCGTTACGTTGTCCGGTAATTGAAAACGCGTCCACTTGCCTCCAAGATGATCATGATTTCCATGGGAGATGAAAACCGGGATATTTGCCCGTTTCAAACGCTCAAGACCGTTGACAAACCGCATTTGTGCACGCAGACTCCGATCTTCTCCATCATAGATATCCCCCACTATAAGAACAAAATCCGGGTTGGCCATCTCCGCATAGCGGATCAGTTTTTCATAGGCTTCGAAAGTGCTTTGACGAAGTTCAGTCAATCGATCTATCGGCATATCCGTAATTCCTTTAAATGGACTGTCTAAGTGCAAGTCCGCGGTATGCAAGAATCGGATCATTATTAAGGGGCACCTCCTGAAACGAATATTTGTTCTAATTTTACCATATTTCAACTGGTTACGCGACAGCAATCCAGAGATTCCTGCTTGGAACAACGCAATAAAAAGCAGAGGAATCAAACTCACCTCTGCTGGATATCGCTGCAAATCATTTGCTATTATTCTTTCCCTAACTGAATCGCTTTCTTAATATCCTTCAATGATCGGGATGGACCGTACATCAGGACACCTCCACGATAGACACGAGCACCGAACCATCCGAGTACAAAGATGGTGACAAGCATAATCGCAATCGCAAGTAGGGGTTCCCACATCGGTAAATCCAGCATGCCGACCCGTAAAAACATGACCAATGGCGTGAAGAACGGGAAGAACGAAGCGTACTTCAAGTATACAAGTTCAGGATTTCCAAGGCCGGACGCAGCTAATATGAAGGCGGCAACAATCATCAGAGTCATCGGCATGATCATCTGCTGGACGTCTTCTGTACGGCTTACGAGAGAACCTAGAAGAGCAGCTAATGTTGCATACAAGAAATAGCCGAGCAAGAAGAACACAACTGCATAAATAAGCGTCATAGGGTTAATGTCCGTGAAGTTGAAGAAACTGCCGATTCCCTCTGTCGCTTCTGAAGCAGCCGTTTTAAAGGCAATGAATCCCGCAATCCCGTAAATCAAGATTTGAACAATGCCAAGTGTCCCGATTCCGAGTACTTTTGCAAACATATGCTTGACTGGCGATACACTGGAAATCAGGATTTCCATTACACGTGAGGATTTCTCAGTTGCGACTTCCGTTGCGATCATTCCTGAATAGAGGATGACAGCAAAGTAAATCACGAACATGAGCACATACACTAAAATCCGTGCCTGATTCAACTCATCTTCAGATTTGGCTGAAGCGGAAATATTATTCTTTTCAAAGTTTACTTGTGTAAAAAGAGAATCGACTTGATCACTGGATAAGGAAAGCTCATCCGCTTTAATACCTGACTGGACCGTTTGCAATGCACTTTTCAAAGACTCCGGAAGACTTGTTTCTATGCTGCTGAGAGTCGTATACTTCGCTTGGATCGTGTTCGATTCATCCAAGGACAATGTTAAAAACGAATCGATGTCTTCAGAACGAACTTGTTTTTCAAGCGCCTTCTCACTCTCCTCTGCCGGCTCCAGCGTAATGTCTGACTCATTCGCTTGGAGTACTGCAGCAAGTGGATCCTCGAGTTTACCGCTCGTATCGATCACTTTCAGTGCAGTCGGTTCGTCACCGCCGATTCCGTCAATCGAATCGAGGATCCTTGGCAGATTGGACAACAAGAAGATGCCCGCAACGACTAGCAATGTCGTGATGAAGAACGACTTCGTTTTTGCTTTCGTCATGAACGCCTGTTTAAATATAATCCAGAATTCACGCATGTTCCTTCCCCACCTTTGCAATGAAGATATCTTGAAGAGTCGGCTCTTCAATTTCAAATTGTCGGACCGGACCGGCTTTCAATGCCTCAGTAAGAAGCAGTTCCGCCGTCTTATCGGAATCCACCTGGTACACGGCTCCTTCAACCGTAGGACTGGCAGTAATGACACCTGGAATCCGTGCAAGTGCATCCAATTCGTAATCCGAGCGGATTCGCACATTTTGTTTGCCGAATGACCGCTTCACTTCTTTCAATGTTCCACTCACAATTTGCTTCCCGTGGTCGATTATACTGAATTGCTCACACAGTTCTTCCACATGATCCATCCGATGGCTGGAGAAGACAATCGTCGCTCCGTCATTCCGGATATCCAAAATCGCTTTTTTTAACATTTCCACGTTCACAGGGTCAAGCCCCGAGAATGGTTCATCCAGTATGATCAGTTTCGGCTGATGCAAAAGTGCTGCGATCACTTGTATTTTTTGCTGATTCCCTTTTGACAGTTCCTCCACTTTTTTGTTCAGGTATTGCGGTACTTCAAAACGATCGAGCCATCCTCCAATTTCCCGTTTCGCATCGGACCGTTTCATGCCTCGCAGCTCCGCTAAGAAGAGCAACTGTTCTTCGACCTTCATTTTCGGATATAATCCGCGCTCTTCAGGAAGATATCCAATCTGAGGGCTCGTTGCATAAGAAATCGGTTTCCCATTCCACGTGATATGCCCTTCGTTCGGTGTCAGCAGACCGAGAATCATACGGAATGTTGTTGTTTTACCAGCACCGTTCGCACCAAGAAATCCATACATCGTTCCTTCTCCGACTGAAAGCGAAAGGTCATCCACGGCTGTGAAGTCACCGAATCGTTTCGTCACGTGTTCAATTTGCAATGACATAGTCATATTCCTCCCCATTCCCCTATATTGAAGATTGCGAGTTCCGTAACCTTCTTTTCAATTCTTTCGTAATCTTACAGACTATCACAATACTTATCCTATAATTTTTTGTTATAAATGAGAACCGCAATAAGATAGGACAGCAGTCCAACTACATACAAAATCGCTAGGAACATGGATGCAAGCTTCCAGCCCTCGATCAAAATCGCTGCAATTGCTAACATATAGGACAATCCTACGAAAACACTCCAGGAAGCCGTTCTTGCTTTCATATGTACTTTTTCATACCGTTCATCGAATAACCGGGATTTTTTCCCTCTTCGCCAAACAAGGAACATGATAATAGATACACCTCCGACACCTGTAACGAATCCTGCAGCGGTTGACACCCAATCCATTTCGGTTTCTCCTTCCGTGCTTCTATTCCATTTCTTCCGGATCAAAAATTTCTTCAATAGTCCGATTGAACAACTTGGCAATTTTAAATGCCAAAATAAGTGAAGGATTATACCTTCCTTTTTCAAGAGAAATAACCGTCTGCCTAGACACTTCCAAACTTTCAGAAAGTTCATCTTGCGTAAGACCCTTCTCCATTCGAATCTCTCGTATCAAGTTTTTCACTCGTCGTGCACTCTCCCTTCCCATCTTTCATACATAACAAGGGATCTCTTTCTATAGTAAAGGTGACTTTACGTAAAGCTTACTTTACTACTAGTTGATTGTCAAGTAAACTTTACGAGTAACTCACTCCAGAACAATTCAGGTCTAGCAGCAATAATCACTGTACATACAAACTGCCTTCACCGACCTATTTCAACCACCTAGTAACCAAATAGAGACTATGCAAAAAATACAATTATATATGTGGAACTAAAAATTCCTATACTGCTCAATTTTTCAAGTAGTGTGGAACGCAAGGCGTCGACTCCGGAGGGATCAGAAAAAGCGAAGAGGAGCACAGATTTTTGAAGAACCGGTAGGAAGCAACGCGTCCTCCTGGAGCGGAAAACAATGGATGGCGGATTGTATAATTCAATTTTTTAGCGATGAATGACTATTCATTTTTATCAAAAAACGTGTATACTATAGGAAAAGAAGAGGAGTGGATGGTTGTGAGGACATACAAACTAACGGCTTATGAAAAGACTGGAAAAATGATTGCAGACGAAACGTTTACTGCTGAATCGGATGAGGCGGCGAAAGTGAAAGGACAATCGTTGCTGGAAGAGCAGAACTTGCTAGATCAGACCCATCGACTCGCTTCACCTGCTGGTAAATTACTGCTGTTTCATGTTTGAAGTGTTTTTCTGTACAGTGTGCTATTCTGTAAACAATCAGATAGGAGGCGCACAAGATGAAGATCGCTTTAATAGCCCACGATGAAAAGAAAGATGAAATGGTAAACTTCACGATTGCTTATGAATCGATATTTGAGAACTTTACGCTTTACGCCACTGGAACTACCGGAAAACGAATTATGGAAGAAACCAATCTTCAAGTGAATCGCATGAATTCCGGACCACTTGGCGGCGATCAGCAAATCGGTGCGATGGTGGCTACAGGGGAGCTGGACCTCATTCTATTCTTCCGTGATCCACTGACTGCCCAGCCCCACGAACCCGACGTCAGTGCATTGCTGCGCCTATGTGACGTTTACGGGATCCCGCTTGCAACGAATATTGCGACCGCTGAGCTGCTCATCCGAGCTATTGAAAAAGGCTACTTTCAATGGCGTGAAACTGTAGATAAATACAAACAAAAGACGCTTGCCCGCTTCGACCGCGGATAAGCGTCTTTTTTTACATTATAGATAAGAATGCAAAGCCCGTTGCAGCGTTCCAAGCGTCTTAGTCTCTCCGTCAAAACGTATGCCGAGCGATGCCATTTTCCTGACGACATCGGGACGAAGCCCGGTAATGACAGTTTGACATCCCATCAGCTTCGTACTTTCGATCACCTTGCCTAGATTATCAATTACTTCATGTTCCATATCCGAGATCCCTGATAAATCGAGTATCAGGGTTTGTATGTGAAGACGACTGATTTCGTTCAATACTTTTTCTTGAATTACCGTCGTCCTGTAATAATCAAGCATTCCGATAAGCGGTAAAATACTTGTCGTCGGCGTAATTGGAATAATAGGAACGGATAGGTTTTCCACAAGATTTTTCTGGGCTTTGATCTCTTCATCTTTGAATGAAGAATAACTGATGAAAAATGCATTTAAGAAATGGTCTAATCTGGAATTGATCTTCTTTTCAAGAACGAAAAAGTCGTTCAATGAAAATTCATCAGTATTCTGCTTTATGTACTCTTGTATAAAATCCCATAATGTCCGTCGGATTGCAGATACCCACTCAAGTTTGAATGCAAGAGTCAGTGAATGCTTCGCCCAAGCAATTCCTTCCTTTTTAGCAAAGGCTTCCAACTCATCTTGTTTGGCTTCGATGACATAGGCAACAAGTTTATGTGCATTTTCGATCAAATCTATATTACCTATCCGGAGAATTTCTTCGATTCGATCATTGACAGTCACTGCTTGCATTAGGAGCTCACGTTCGAAATCATCTCTATTCTCACTCATAAACTGATCCACTTTAGGACTAACGCGATCACTGGACATCCTGTTGCCTCCTTCATTAACACGTTAAATCATTACAAACATTTTTAACTATTCCCTTTTTCCACATTTCCAAACCTTTTTTATCAATTTCAATCAAAATCAAAACCGGCAGTCCTCTACATGGGATGCCGGTTCTGTTCCATCAGTTCCCAGAAAACACAGGTTGCCGTTTCTCCACGAATGCACGAATGCCTTCCAAATGGTCTGCTGTATTCCGCATCGCTATTTGTGATTCACTTTCCAACTGAAGCATATGCTCAAGCTCATCTCGCTTACTTTCATGTAATATCCTTTTGGAAGCAATCATTGCAGCAATCGGTGTACTGAGCAATGAGGTGGCCACTTGACTCGCAGCAAGTTCTGCTTGTCCGGTAGGAACGAGTTCATCCACAAGACCCGCCGCTTTCGCTGTCTTCGCATCGAGGACTTCCCCGCCCCAAATCATTTTCTTTGCATTGGTTGTGCCAATTCGCTCTTTCAAGAAGAAATGTCCTCCGCCATCCGGTACGAGCCCGATGCCGATAAAGTTCATCGCCAATTTACTGTCTTCCTCCGCAACGAGAATATCGCAACCAAGCGCCAGACTGAAACCAAGTCCAGCAGCGGAACCGTGGATGACTGCAATCGTGATTTGCGGCAGCAAGTAGAGTGTCTTCGCTAGGCGTGTAATATGTTGCATGACCTCTCCCATATCCATCGGGGATTCGGGATTGATCATCTTTTTAATATCGCCACCTGCTGAAAAGGTTCTGCCTGCTCCCTTAATGAGCAGAACCTGGATTTCCTGATCGGACTTAAGTTCTTCAAATGCATCTGCCAATTCCCTCATCATCACATCATCCATTGCATTCATTGCGTTCGGCCGGTTCAATGTAAGTGTCGCAATCCGATTATCTCTTTTAAGTTCTATTGTCTGAAACATAATCGCTCCCCTTTTCCCTTTTTAATTGATTTCATTTAATAACTGAATAGTCATTCACTCCTTGAATTCGGGACAGAAGGAGAAACTCCTTTATTTTGAGACGGACTGGGGGAAAATTTCGTCCAGCAACTCTAATTTTCTTTCTATGGACTCTTGGTACGACAAGATATAAGCGGCTGGATCTTTCGGATTGTGGAATTGAGTGATCCGTCCCGTTTTCGGATCACGGAATTTACTGGAAGCGCCGCAGCCAATACCGATAATGGACTGCACTTCTTCCATGATCATAATATTATAGATACTTTCTTCGCCTGGTTTTGAATACCCTACGTTCTCTAGATTCCCAAGAATGTTCTTCTGGCGATATAAGTAATAAGGAACGTATCCATTCGCTTCTGTCCATTGTTCGCCCAGTTTCATCATTTGCTCTGCAGTTGGACGATCAGCCACTTCATACTTCTTTTTGTTTCGCGTCATTTCGGAAGCACGTTTAAAGGACAGCGTGTGGATCGTTAATGATTCCGGCTGGAGTTTTTCAGTCTCCTTCAATGAATGGCTGAACTCTTCTATGCCCTCGTTTGGCAGTCCGATGATCAGATCCATATTAATATTGTTCATCCCCATGGAGCGGGATAACTTGAATTTGTCGATGGTTTCTTGGACTGTATGATGACGACCAATCGCTTTCAGAGTTTCGTCCGTATACGATTGGGGATTCACACTAATCCGGTCGATGCCAAACTTTTTAAGTACGTCGATTTTAGCAGGAGTGATCGTATCCGGACGTCCTGCTTCCACCGTGATCTCACGCACTTCTTTCATGAATGGGAAAGAATCGACCATGACTTCATACAACGCATCCATCTCTTCCGCTTCAATCGATGTCGGAGTCCCTCCTCCGAAATAGATGGTTGTCACTTTCACTTTACGTTCTGTAAGCCATTCTCCGAGCTGTCTGATCTCTTCGTGCAGACCATCCAAAAATGTCTCCACACGACCGCTTTTGCGATGGATTGCATACGCAGGGAATGTGCAATAAGCGCATTTCGTCGGACAAAATGGAATCCCGATATAAATACTCACTTCATCCTGAACGTTGTACAGATCAGGTACAGCCGCCAATTGAATGTCTGCAATGGTCTCGAGCAAGTCCACTTTCCGTTCGGACACCCGGTGTTTCTCCATTAACAGTTGCTTCACTTCGCGCGCGCTATGACCTTCCTGGATGTACTTATGATACAGCTTCGTCGGACGGATTCCCGTTAAGATGCCCCACTCTTGGTTCATGCCCGTAAAGGATTCCAAAACTTCCAATAAGACGTGCGAATAGAGCCGTTTCCATTGTCGGTTCTGCTCTTTTTCACCGCCGATTTCAGCAGCCTCTGTGAATTCTGAATGGTACGTTTCTCCTTGGACAGTAAGCTCCGCTGTTACAAGGAGTCGGTTGCCATCTTGACGTTCCTGAAAGCGTAATTCGAGCTCTCCAGTCTCTTCTTTCTTAACGATTTTCGTTTCTTCAAAAAACAGATTCGCCAGGTGGATGAACATCCTTACCCAGTCTTCTTTAAAATCGCCTTGAAGCGCGATAGTTTTCATAATTAGCCCAACTTTCTCCGGAATAGGTGATTCGATTGTCTGTGGTACTCAGTATAGCAAACCACTAAAAGAAAAAACCAGCCACATCGGGCTGGTTTTCGTGTCAATTCATTGTTTCGTATAATTCTTGAACAGGTTTCATCAAAATCCGGTTGATTTCTTCGATCACTCCGCTTAGCTTCATTTCCGCTTCCAGCATAGCCATGATTTTAGGATTTTGCTGAGACAGCTGTGCAGTCTTTTGAGCATGCTCCAGTTCATCCGGCTGAATTTCTTCACCTGACATTTGTTTTTGCTGCAATGTCACTTGGATTTCACGGAAGTTACGGAACATCTCCAATGCGTCGGGGTCCGCCTTGACGTTTTCAATCGCCTCTTTAACCTCTAAAAATTCGTTTGTCGTGCGAAGTGATTCTTCCAGCTTATTAATGTCATCATAAATATTGACTGCCATGTAAAATTCCCCCTAAGTAAGATTTGTAAAGTATACAATGAGACCTTGCACAATTCCAATGATACCACCTAATAGTGCACCAAGGACGGTAATCATCTTAAATTCACGTTTTGAAATACCCAGAACGAGATCTTCCAGAACGGAAACCGGAAATGTATCTACCTGTTCCTTAACTATCTGATCCAGTTTCAATCGTTTCAAGGACTGTTCCAATTGAATCTCCGCTTGTGTAAACGCAAACTCGATGACGTTAGGCGTCAAGTTGTTTGCAGTCCATGCAGCACCAGTCGGCCAGTAATAGTGAATCGGCTTTGCCAGTCGATTGGCTACATCCAATTCTTTCAGCAAGTAGTTGTGCAGCGATACCCCCAGTCCATCCCAGTCAAATCCGCCTACCAGTTCTTCCATTGGGCGCTGCTTCAGTTTCGTCCATTCTTTCAGAAGCATCGTTTCAATAAGCTGCGATGTTCCAGGGGCGGCAATGAACTTCTTCGCCTCCCGCTGTACTTTTTCTACAAGTGAGTTCGAGTCTCCGAAAAACATGTTGACCATTCCGCCAAGCGTTCCTTTTGACTCCAGGAAATCCGTTATCAGTCGTTGAAACATCAATTTCCCTTCGTAGGAGTCCACGAATTGATCCGCTCGGGTCAATACATAAGAAGTTACAGTCGGAATATGTGTTTCTGCTTCCAGTAGCCATTTTTCAGGTACTTTTTCTTCTACAGTTCCCGACAAAATCGCCTGCTTCGCTGCTGCAAATCGAGCATCAACGAGCTCACCGGTTTTTCTTTCCAGAACCAGATCCATATCTGACACACCGGCGAGTCCAAGCCATTCTGCAAGTGTCCGCTCAGAATCGAATACTTCCTTTTCTAATCGGCTTTGCACGAACTGCTCCGCTTTAGCTGCCATGTCAGGTGTCAAGAGCCGCTTCCGGAATGTATCCGGCGTCAGTAAATAATTTGTTACGGTACGTCCAAGCTGAACTGCTAACTCATCACGTCGTTTCGGGATAAGACCCGGGGTAAATGGAACCCTCCAACTGCCGATATATTTTGCCTCGTGAGGTCGAAATAACATCTTGATAGCCAGGTGGTTCGTGAAGCCCCCGATCACTGCTCCGATAAGTGACATGAACAAAAGAATCCATAAAAATTCCAATCGCTTCACCTTTTCCTGTTCAATTTCTTTCATCTTATAACAGAACTGCATGCTTCACCAACTAATTAGGCTGTCATTCGTGCATCGAGGATTGGCTGATTTTGTTTTGAATATTTAGTATGATGAACAATAGAAACGTGAATTGAAGAAAGGATGATTCCATGGAACGAACTGTTCAAGATGCACTTGGCAGAACCGTCACCTACACATACCCGCCGAAACGTATCGTATCCCTATGTCCAGGCATTACAGACACTTTGTTTACTTTACAGTTGCAGGATGAGATTGTGGGAAGGACCCGATTTTGTATTCATCCCTCTCCCGCTGTATTGGATGTGAAAGCCGTTGCTGGCACGAAGGATATTCAATTGGATGCGATTTTGCAATTGAAACCGGATCTAATCATCGCTGAAAAGGAAGAAAATACGAAACAGATCGTCGAAACTCTTGAACAGCACATCCCGGTTTACGTAGCAGAAGTACAATGCGTGCAAGAGGCGTATAAAATGATTGAAGACATAGGTGATGTAACCGATCGACGTGACCAAGCCCAAAGCCTGATATCTGAAATCCGAGAAGGTTTCCATTCACTTCAAAGGATTACGTCTGGAAGTGTCTTATATGTAATTTGGAAAAAGCCTTATATGGCAGCCGGGCGTACTACGTATATCAATTCCCTTCTTGAAACACTCGGTTTTTCGAACCCAGTCAGCGCATTCCCGGGTAGATATCCGGAACTTACGACTCATGATTTTCAATCTGTCAATCCGGACTTGGTCCTTTTAGCTTCAGAACCGTATCCTTTCAAGGAGAAACATATCCCTGAGTTTCAAAATCTGTTACCTAATGCAATGATTTTGCCTATTGACGGTGAGATGTTTTGGTACGGACCCAGAATGTTAGAAGCGATATCCTACTTCAAGGAACGGCTTAGATAAGCCTCTTGTTTATTGGAAAACCATTTTCACCACTTTTCCATTTCTTACTACAACGCGACATATTTACACATATCCCATTTAGTGCTATAGTTGTCCTACAGACATACCTTTTATCATGGATATCGAATTTTCTACAGGGCTTTTAGTAATGAAAATTCTTTTCCACAGATACTCTGTCGAAGGACATGTTGACAGCGCGCTGTCTCTTAAACTTTGCATTTCTGATTGGCCTCAGGAATTCAGTTCGCATCATATACATACAAAAACCACCTTCCGCATGACTACGAAGGGTGGTTTTTGTCAATTCAAGAGAGTGCATTGTAAATTGTGGACATTCGGATTGCGTGCTCCATTTCATCGTGAAGTGCGATGAAAAGAGGATTATACGCTTCTTCAATAGGTATTGTCAGCAACATCTCTTTGTAGGTTTCGATGTCGTCCAACTCATCAGCCAGTGCTTTTTGGACGCACTGCTTGGCATCGTAACACGGCACTGGACGCTTCGGATTAGGAACATACGAACCCGTCAGTATATAATGGAGCTGTTGAAACATTTCGTAATGACTTTTCTCATCTTCATATACGTGGCGGACAAAGTCTTTCCACATTGGCTCTTTTAGCTGATCGTGCAGAGATTTGTAAAAAAAGTAGGACCGATATTCATCTTGAATGGCTTGTTTTAGTTTTGAGACAAACACGTCACGCCCTCCTATACCGTTTAGTTCCAATGTATGCGAAGGAGAATTGAATCATGAAAGGGGTAGTATAATATGTTACAGCATTTCCGAGTACGGCCCATGTTCGAAGGGGGACAACTGCCAGGTTGGACATTCTCTTTTCAACAAGGTGCTGAGCGATTTACAGGTGATTATATGCCCGATGGGACAATCAAATGGACGACTCCCGCTCCAACTGATGAAGAATCCGTGAAAAAAATGGTTCATGAGCTCATGACTTTTCACGTATATGAATAAGGAGTTCTTTTTTGCACAAACTCTCTATATGAACGAGTATTGGAGGGACTGTAGATGAAGGAAAAAACTCCTGAGCAGTTGGAAAAGGAAAAACAGCAGCTGCAAGTCGAAAACCAAAAAACGGAAAATGTCTTTGAAGATAAAAGTCGTATGACCGACGAACAGAACGCGTGGAAAGAAACACAACCTAAGCGGATGTAGATGTCGGATTGATACTATAAAGGGCTATTCCAAAAGGCGCATCTAACCTTTTTGGAATAGCCCTTTCTTTTCAAGTTATGATTTGGGATTCTAACGTGCGCTTTTCTTGAGGATCTATTCCAGCCTTAATCCCATAGAATACTGGTCGTGCACCTGTTGCAACGTCACGAACGTAGATCAACTCAATCTCCTAGGGCCCCTACCTCTTCGCTGACTCACACACCAAACGAATGGGACAGAATAATCTCCGAAATTAGTCTATGGATAGGTTTTGTTTACCGATCACTACATAGTAATAAATGGAAGATATCACATAGAGCACTGCTGTGATGCTGAATGCGATTGCATAGCCCCAATAGAAACCTTGTGCCACTACGAGTCCTGTTGCGATAGGGGCCGTGGACGCCCATCCCAGTTGGAAAACGGTTTGATTCATCGAGTTGGCAAGTCCTCTATACTTATCGGAAACGAGCTCCATCGCAACCGCACTTTGAATCGGATTTCCCGCATTCATCAGCGCTTGGCGGAGTAAAAATCCGAGAGCCGCCAACATCAAGGAATTCGTGAACCCTGTAAGCAATAGGAACGGGATGGATAGTAACTGGAAAAGAATGAGCGCCTTCACTTTTCCGACCTTCTTCACAAGTACTGGACCAATGAGAGCCGCCACTGCAGTCATAGCAGAACCAAGGGATAAAATCAGACCAATAAATGAGTTTGAAGCACTAAATCGATTGGCAAAATACAAATTCAGATAAGGGACGACGAGACCAGACCCGATTCCGATCAGCAAGCCGGCAAATGAAAAGTGGAGAATGAGGATGAAATTCTTTTTGAAGCTGGTATCCTTCAATTCCTCAGGATTTGATATTGGTTCCTTCACGGCGGTTGTGCGTACTTGTACAGGAATCGGAGGTTTGTCTTGCAGTGCGAACAACGGCGGAAGCCCTAGCGCAAATACCCCGGCACCAATGTATAATGCCCAACGGATTGCATCTACTGCAGCCATATTCAGATACAGCTGCAATCCATCTGCCAATAATCCCCCTGCAAGACTGCCGACCACCTGTGAGATCGTGATGAGTGCAAACTGGATGCTGAATAGTTTGACCCGCTCAGAGGGGGCAGAGTTTTCTGCAAGGAACGGAATTCCAGACACTTGCACAAAAGCCATGAACACGCCTGTAAGCAAGGACACGAAAATTATAGGTTCTTCCATAACGGCAGCACTTCGCCAAAACAAAGTGATGACCGTAATTGCAGCCCCCCCTGTGATCATCCACTTGCGACCGAACTTATCACTTAAAAATCCGGCTGGAACAAGCATGATAGCGGTAGCAAGTGCTGTCATGGAGATAACCTTTCCGTTTACCGTTTCCGGCATGCCCAGTTCACGGATATATAAATTGTACATTACCATGAAGACGCCTAACCCGATTTGAATGAAGATATTTGCGAGTAAAAAGAATTTCACGTTCCGATTAAACGTGGAAATCGTTTTTTTCCAACCACGAATCAAGTTCAAAGGATGCCCTACTTTCTTATCCGGAAGTTTCGTTACTCTAAATATATGGGTTTTCTACAATGTACGCAATCTTTTTCGAAAGGTGATACGAACAGACAATCCATTGCCCAACTAATCACTTCTGCAAAGGCCTTGCCTTGCCGGTTCAAACGAGAGATCCACTACTCCATTTACTCAATAAAAAAAGCCGAAGCACGAGGGCTTCGACCTTTTACGATGAAACAGATATACCTGATTGCAGCTTATACATTTGTGCATATTGACCGTCTAGCAGAACCAATTCGTCGTGTGTCCCACTTTCCACAATCTCTCCGCGATCCAACACTAGAATTTTGTCCGCGTTTTTAATTGTTGAAAGTCTGTGCGCAATGATGAACGTCGTCCGCCCTTTTTTCAACACATCCATCGCATGCTGAATTATTTCTTCCGTCTCTGTATCAATATTTGACGTGGCTTCATCCAATATTAAAATCGCAGGGTCGAAAGCGAGCGCACGCGCAAAGGAGATAAGCTGTCGCTGGCCACTTGAAAGGGTGCTCCCTTTTTCAACAACCGGCTCTTCTATTCCTTGCGGCAAATGTTCCAGAACACGTTCTCCACCGACCGCTTCCAGCGATTCCCGGACTTTCTCTCTGGAAATCCGTGCGTCTCCAAGGCTGATGTTCGATTCAACTGTCCCTGTAAAAAGATACGGATCCTGCAGAACAATCCCCATATGACTTCGGATTGTCTGGCGGGGCAAGGAAGTAATATCATGACCGTCGATCAAGATTTTACCTTTAACCGGATCATAGAATCGGAATAGCAAATTCATGATAGAACTCTTGCCTGAACCCGTATGCCCCACAAGGGCTACGGTTTCTCCGCGCTTCGCTTCAAATCTAATGTCCTTTAGAACGTATTCTTCTTCTTTGTACGCAAACCACACGTCTTCAAATGTGACATTCCCCTCGTATCGATCCATTCGCTCATCACTGACAGGTTCCCCTGAGCGGTCCATCAGCTGAAACACCCGCTCTGCAGCAACTAATGAGTGTTCAAGTCGCGCAAACTGGTTCACGATACCCGTCACAGGGTTGAAAAGACGCGTAATATAGTCGACAAATGCATACAGCAATCCGACAGATATGACGCCTCCTGTTGTAATCGAAGCACCAGCGAAATACCAGATGAAAATAACGAATGTCATGGACCGTATCGCATTGACCAAGTTATGGGATGTGGCAGCTTCCACTTTAAGTAACTTTGTTTGGTATTCGTAATGCGTCGTATTCAATTCTTCAAATTCATCTTCCATCTGCTTCTCTCGTCCGAACGCCTGGATAATTGTCATTCCGTTAATGGACTCATTTATCATCCCATTCATGTCACTCACTTTTGAACGAATGACGTGATTGACCTTGGAAGCGAATTTCCGATAAAGGATCATCCAAATGTAGAGAATCGGTAACACTACGAGAAGAATCGCTCCCATTTTCGGATCCAGACTGAATAAGGCAATATAGATTCCAATAATATACATGCCGCTAATCGCGAATTGGGAGACGACCGTTACGTACAAATGACGGATAGCTTCCGTATCATTGGTAACGCGCGCCACGACCTTGCCTGCAGGCAAATTATCGAAATAACTGATGGGCAGCGTTTGAATATGTTGATACAGTTCATTTCTCATTTTCTGGACTATCCGGTTCGCTGTCGCCTGCAGTAACAAATACTGTCCATACCTGAAGATGGCTGTAACAACCGCTAGACCAAAGAAGATGGCAAGAAGTTTTGCAATCGGTTCAAAATCGATGCCGCCTGTAGCCGCACCCGCTATATGATTATCAATTATTTGTTTCGCAATGATCGGTCCAAGCAAGTCGGCTCCAACCGCTATCGCAAGTAGTGCCATTCCGCCAATGAAATACCCTTTGAACTGCAATGCATAATTCACTAATCGTTTACCTGTCGTCATTATTCTCCCCCTCCGATCTGCTGGCGATCATACTGTTCCTTGTACCAGCCGTTCATCGAGAGCAAGTCTTCATGGTTACCTTCTTCAGTCACACGGCCATCCTCTAGCACAATAATCCAATCCGCATGCTGAATCGCTGACAACCGGTGAGTCGTAATGATTGTCGTTTTTCCGCTTCGTTCGTTTTGGATGTTCTCAATAATCCGAGTTTCCGTTTTTGCATCCACTGCGGATAACGAATCATCCAATACAAGTATTTCCGGATTTTTCACAATGGCACGCGCGATAGAAATCCGCTGCTTTTGACCACCGGAAAGGGCGACTCCCTTTTCACCGACAAGCGTTTCCAGCCCTTCCGGCAATAGTTCTAAATCTTTTTCAAAATGGGCGAGACGAATTGCCTCTGCGATGTCATGCTCATCTGCATCCGGTTTACCAAACAAAATATTGTCGCGCACCGAGCGTGAAAACAATACATGATCCTGCGGCACGTAGCCAATCCAGTTACGCACCTGCTCTTTGGTCATTTCATCGAGACGATTTCCGTCAAATGAAAGCAAGCCTTCACCTACTGGATATTCACGCAATAACTGTTTAACGAAAGTCGTTTTTCCACTTCCGGTTTTACCGACGATACCGAGAGTTTGACCACCAGAGAGGTTCACACGGATCTGATCCAAGTTTTTACGGTCCGACGTCGGATACGCGAAACTGAAGTCCTCAAAGCCGATTACTCCAGGCCGGTTCATTTGAACAGGCATTGCCGGGTCCCTGACATCTTCGATTGCGTCCAAGGTTTCTTGAACACGATCGAGGGATGCATTCCCACGCTGCATGACATTGATGAGTTCGCCAATGGCAAACATTGGCCAAACGATCATTCCTAAATATACGTTGAAAGTAACCAGCCCGCCTAGTGACATTTCTCCAACCGAAACCAGATAGGCTCCATAACCGAGACCGATCATATACGATAACGATGTCATGATCTTCGATATCGGGGTGAACAATGCGTCAATCCGCTCAACTTCCATATTCTTCTGATAAACGTCTTCCGTCGCATCTGCAAAACGTTGCTCCTCAGCCCGTTCCTGTACGTATGCACGCACCACGCGCACACCGGCTACAGCTTCCAGCACGTCATCATTCAGGTCACCGAATGCCTTTTGTGCAGTAACGAATTTCAGGTGGATTCGTTTTCCAAGCACTTGCATTAAATAAGCTAATATCGGTAATGGTAAAATTGCTGCAAGTGTCAGCTTCCATGATACGAGGAACCCCATCATGACAATAAGAGTGAACAAATATACTGTGGAGTCAATCAGCGTCATGATTCCAAAGCCGGCTGTTTCAGAGATGGCTTGCAAATCATTCGTCGATCGGGCCATCAGATCCCCTGTTTTGTTCCGTTGGTAAAACGTAGGTGTCATCTTTAGAAAATGACGCATTAAATTTCCACGTAATTTTCTTTCAATCACATTTGCTCCGCCGAACAATTGGTATTGCCAAACGTAATCTGCAATATACCCCAGGATAATGATGAGCAGCATAACGCCGATATACGTCCAAAGCAATTGAGTATTCATTGTATTCAAATGGATTCCATCAATCGCCTTACCGATGATCCATGGAGGGATAATTCCCAGGATACTTGACATGATAAGTAAAACGAGTGCAATGGTATAGCGTTTCTTATTCTCTTTAAAAAACCAACTTAATTTCCCTAAAACCGAAAACATACTAATCTACGACCTTTCTTGGAGCAACTTCGGCTATCCGCCTTCTGGTGTCTCCTTTTTAAGCAATTTGATAGGATGTGTCGTTTCTTTCATCACATCGATAGCTCCCCTTCCCTAGTAGTTGTATATGCAACACGCTACGCGTGAAAACATCACGATTTTAGTGAACATAAAAAGACACACGCTCCTCTTTCAGAAACGTGCGCCTGAAAAGGGAACGGTGCCCTATAACCCAACGATTTTAGATTCAATCTACTATAATCGAGGTGCGAAGGGCAAAGCTTTGAATTGAGTGAATTTGTTCACTGCACGGTTGTTCATGTCTAAGCCCTCCTTTTCCTTTCGAGTTTCGAATAATTCTAGATTATCACTTTCTTTTTCAGATTGTCAACACTTTTCATGAAATCTTTTGAAAATTTAAAGGGTTCTTACAGCGGTTTGCAAAGGAAAAATATTTGTATTTCTTCCTTTAACCATTTATGATTGGTTTAACTACCTAATTTTAAAACTACAGGAGGTGTACGCTTTGTTTCCCCCATTACTGGCATGAAACAAAGCACCCATTTGGATATTCCCATACGCTTGGCAGCATTTGCTGCCTTGATCGCCCTCACTGCATTTTTTGTTGCAGCTGAGTTTGCAATAGTGAAAGTCAGAATGACACGAATTGATCAGCTAGCTTTAGCAGGCAACAAAAAAGCAACGAATGCTAAGCGGGTTGTAGACAATCTCGATGAATACTTGTCTGCCTGTCAGCTCGGAATTACGATTACCGCACTCGGACTCGGTATGCTTGGTGAACCGACCGTTGCGTTAATGTTAGAGCCTTTGTTTACCTATTTGCAGTTATCAACTAGCATGACAGTCTTCCTTTCTTTTTCAATCGCGCTCATTGTTGTGACATTCTTGCATGTTGTCATTGGAGAACTCGCACCAAAAACGATAGCGATTCAGAAAGCGGAAACAATTACACTAGCATTTGCAAAACCACTCATTATCTTTTATCGTACGATGTATCCGTTCATTAAAGTACTGAATGGTTCAGCAAGACTAGTGACCCGATTATTCGGCTTTCGGACTATCCATGCAGCGGATGTAGCCCATACAGAAGAAGAATTGCGAATGATTTTGTCCGACAGCTTAAAAAGCGGGGAAATCAACCAATCCGAATACAAATATGTGAACAAGATTTTTGAATTCGATGATCGGATTGCAAAAGAAATCATGGTACCTCGAACGGAAATGATGACAATTGAAAAAGAGATGACTGCTGCTGAAATCTTCAACATGCCAGGCATCGAACAGTTTACACGTTATCCCGTCACAGACGGAGACAAAGACCATGTCATCGGTTTAGTGAACATGAAACATTTGCTCACTGCCTACATTAAAAACCCGAAAAACGGAGAGTTGCCAGTCACTGCATATATGCAGCCTATCATCCGTGTCATTGAAACGATGGCAATCGGAGATTTACTGCTAAAAATCCAGCGGGAACGCATTCATATGGCCATTCTTATGGATGAATACGGCGGCACATCAGGGCTTGTGACGATTGAAGACATTTTGGAAGAAATCGTTGGGGAAATTCAAGATGAATTCGACAAAGACGAACTGCCGGACGTTCAAGTCGTGGGCGAAGGGCACTTCATCCTAGATGCAAAAATGCTTTTGGATAATGTGAACAATACATTAGGCATCGAACTCGACGAAGAAGATATCGATACAATCGGCGGCTGGTTCATGTCCCAGCGTTTTGAGGCCATTCCTGGTGAAAAAATCATTGAACAAGGCTATGAATTTTCCATCAAAGATGTGGAAGGGCACCATATTCTCTATCTGGAAGCTGAGAAGCTTGAGGATAAGGAAGCGGACTTGGAAGATGAACTAATTTAACAAAAAGACGACTCCAACTTGGAGCCGTCTTTTTTATTGGTCAGGATTTTTCGAGAAGTATTCGACCCGATAGATATCTCGACGCCGGTCTTTCAACTGTTTGACTGTCCCATCCTGCCGTTGACGTTTAAGAACTTCTAAGTCTACATCCCCTATCAACACAGTTTCCAGGTTTGCGTTCGCTTCTCCGACTATGCCATCTCTTGCAAATTCGAAATCGGATGGTGCGAATATAGCGGATTGTGCATACTGGATGTCCATATTGACGGCTTGAGGCAAGTTCCCGACCGTTCCGGAGATGACTGTATAAATTTGATTTTCGACGGCACGTGCTTGTGCACAGTAACGCACTCGCAAATAGCCTTGCCGGTCCTCCGTACAAAAAGGAGTGAAAATGATGTTCGCACCTTTTTCCGTTGCAATACGAGCCAGTTCAGGGAACTCGATATCGTAGCAAACTTGAATTGCAATTTTCCCGCAGTCCGTATCAAAGACCCTCACTGAATCGCCAGCGCTGATTCCCCAGTACTTCTTCTCATTCGGGGTGATGTGGATCTTATATTGTTTATCAATCGAACCGTCACGTCTGAAGAGGTAAGAGATATTGTAAATTTCCTCGTTCTCTTCTTCGACAAAGTGGGACCCGCCAATAATATTAACGTTATAACGGACCGATAAGCTATTGAACAGTTCGATATACTCCTCTGTGTATTCGGAGATCTTACGCACGGATTGACTTGCGGAAGGTTCGTCCAGGAAGGACATGAGCTGTGTCGTGAATATTTCAGGGAAAACGACGAAATCTGAATTGGCGTCTGCCGCAACATTTACAAAGTATTCCACTTGGGAAGCGAGTTCCTCAAAACAGGAAATTTTACGCATCAAATATTGAACGACACAAATACGGACTGGATAGCTCGTCTTATAGTGACGTTTGGAAACGGCCCTATAATCGATATTATTCCATTCCATTAACGTTGCATAACGCTTCGAAGCCTTATCATCCGGTAAATAGTTCGGATTGATGCGCATGAGTGTGAAGTCATTCATCAGCTGGAATGTTAAAACCGGATCATAGATGCGGTGTTTCGCAACCGAATTGACGTACTCTCTTGGAGACATCTCATCGGAATACTTATGATAGTTTGGAATCCGTCCCCCAATGATGATGGATTTCAAATTCATTTCACGAGCAAGCTCTTTTCGAGCCTCGTAAAGCCGTTCACCGACCTTCATGCGTCTGAATTCAGGATGCACCATCACTTCAATCCCATACAGGTTGTACCCTTCAGGATTGTGGTTTGTTATGTACCCATTATCAGAAATATCGTCCCATGTATGACGATCATCATACTCGGCAAAATTCAAAATCAGACTTGAACATGACCCAATTATCTTTCCATCCAGTTCAGCAACGAACTGACCTTCCGGAAAAACAGTCAAGTGACTCTCCAAGTGTTCTGTTTCCCAAGGATCCATGCCAGGGAAACAAGCTTCCTGCATCTCTAAGATCTCGGGGATATCGGACATCTTCATTTGCCGAACGATCATGCTTATTTCAAATGATGATAAATCAAATTCTTCACTCAACAAAAATCACCTCTCTACCTTTAATACCCTCTTTTTTAAAACTCATACCCGATAATAGCAAAAAATTCGGTTTCCCTCTATAATAAGGAGTTGAAATCGCCGAGAGGAGCGCACGAAATGAACAAGCGTCTAGAAAATTTGTTACTCCTGATTTGGACAGTTGCGTTAGTCGCGACATTGGGTTCCTTATACTATTCCGAAGTTAAAGGATTCACCCCTTGTCTATACTGTTGGTACCAGCGTATTCTCATGTATCCGATTGTTCTGATTGCGGGGATTGCACTCATTCAGAAGAATGGACGAATTTGGCTGACAACTGCCGCCTTCAGTATAATTGGAGTTTGTTTATCGGCTTATCATTACTTAACGCAAAAACTTACCTTGTTCCAGGAACATGCAGGCACATGCGGAGATGTCCCTTGCACAGCACAATACGTGAATTATTTAGGCTTTATCACGATCCCATTCATGGCATTCGTTGCATTTGCCCTTATTCTCATTGCAAGTGTCATGATGTCAAAACAGATGAAGGAGACGAAGTAAACTATGAAAAAATTATTGATCATTGGTGGAATTATCGTTGTGTTTTTTGTTGCGATCATCGCACTCACTACGGCTTCTAACAAATCGAAGTTGGCTGATAATCCATATGGAACAGACGATTTAGAACCGTCTACAATCGACTTGATTGGCAACGAGAACTATGACAGCATTGTGTTGCCTGATGCAGTATCCAAAAAGATCGAATCTGGGGAACCGACTACCGTCTATTTCTTCCACCCGGAATGTCACTACTGCTTGGAAATGACGCCCGTCCTGATGCCGATTGCAAAAGAAGACGGAGTGAAAGTCAACCAATACAATATGGCTGAATTCAAGAACCAGGCAAAAGAACAGTATGGTATTGAAAGTTATCCAACACTTGTCCAGTATGAGAATGGTAAAGAAGTTGGCCGTCTCGTTGGATCGCAACCAGCGGATAATATCCACGCATTCTTCAACGAGTTTTACAGTAAGTAAGCAATGGAAAAGAGGACGAATTGATGACAACGTTTACGTACACAGTGAAAGATTCCGATGGTACACTTGAGCAATTATTGCGGGATGATTGGAAGGCTGGAAAGAAAAACATTCATGAACTGAGAATGGCAAATGCAGTAACAGATTCCGATGGAGTCCCTGTCATATGGCGCACTCCACTAGTAGCAGGAACCGAGCTGACGTTCCATTTGCCTGAAGCACAATCTGAATATGCGCCAATGGATGTACCGGGCGTGCAAGTCCTTGCAGAAGATGACCATTTCATGGCTGTTTTCAAACCTGATGGAATTTCCGTTCATCCGGACGGAACAAGTCGCGAGGCAACCATGATGAATGCCGTGATTGCCCACGTACAAGCCGCAGGCGGGACGTATGCAGAGCATATCCAACGTCTCGATAAAGGAACGTCGGGAGTCGTCATTGTCGCAAAGCATCCAATGGCAAAAGCCATGTTTGACCGAATGATTGCTTCCAACGAGATTACTCGTCTCTATCATGCTGAAGTGGAAGGTCGATTGAAACGGTTGAAAGGCAGTGTTAATATGCCGATCGGTCGTGATCGACATCACCCAACGCGTCGCCGGATTTCAATGTCAGGTCAATCTGCGGTCACTCATTTCAAAGTGATTGAACGAAAAGAACAAACGACGATGATCGAAGCGACGCTTGACACAGGGCGTACCCACCAGATCCGTGTCCATATGGCGCATCTAGGTCATCCTGTCGTCGGAGATAACTTGTATGAGGCTGCGGCACTGCCAGACGGCACCTATCGTCTCACTGCTGTAGAAACTTCTTTCATTCACCCATTTACGGGCGAAAAGATAGTTATCACCATTTAACAAACTAGTAAAGCTGCACGGGATCCTTTCCCGTGCAGCTTTTTCATTCATCCGATCGTGTCCGGGTCTGTACCGGTCCGTTCGTTCCGATTCAGTTCATCGATCATTTTCATCTCTTCATCCGATAATACAAAATCCCCTATTTGACTGTTTTCTAATATGCGTTCAGGAGTAATGGATTTGGGAATGACGATTAAATCATTTTGCAAGTGCCAGCGAATAATTACTTGAGTAGCTGTCTTTTGATGCCTGTTTCCGATCTGTATTAACACAGGGTTATGAAGCAGCTTGCCTCGTGCAAGCGGAGACCAGGAGGTGACTGCAATGTTACGCTCAGCGCAATACTCCCGTAAAGGTACTTGGGTCAGTAAAGGATGCAGCTCCACCTGGTTCACCATAGGGGCAATATTCGCAGTGACGGCTAGTTTTTCAAGATGATGGATATGATGATTGGAAACGCCCGGTACCCTAATAAGTTTTTCTTCATATAGGCGTTCAATGGCACGATACGTGTCGACAAATGTCTCTCCAACCGGCCAATGTATTAAATATAAATCCAAATAGTCCATTCCTAATTTCTTTAAAGATACTTCAAATGCCCGAAGGGTTTGATCATATCCTTGATCGGTATTCCAAACTTTCGAAGTGACGAAAAGTTCATCGCGAGCAATTCCTGATGCTCGAATCGCTTCCCCTGTCTCCATCTCATTTTCATAAATAGCTGCGGTGTCAATCGCACGATATCCATGCTCCAATGCAAAAGTAATCGCATCTACCGTTTTCTTGGAGTCCGTCATTTTATAGACACCTAGACCAAACCGGGGCATCTGCACACCATTCGCAAGTTGTTTAGTTGCCGAATAAGTAGTTGTCATGTTGGTTCCACTCCTTCGCTTCTCATAATCACTCTCTTATCGTACCATTCGCAGATTGCGCTGCAAACGAAAACGCTGGAACGTTTGTCAAACAGATGTCACATATTTTAAAGTGAGTCATTTCCTTTTTGTTGCGGTTCCGGTATAATGATGTTAGAACAACTGATTCAACAGGAGGGTATCTGATGAGACTAATTCTAATCATGGGTGTCTGCTTCGCATTCCTATCTGCAATCTTCACAGGCGGTTATGCTGACAAGCCAGGCAAAGTGAAAAAATAAACACAGTAAAAAGGAAGCAGCTCAAATTGAGCTGCTTCCTTTTTTAATGCAAACTTGGATACCCTTGTTGTCTCAGCGCTTCATATACAAGTATCGCTGCCGTATTCGATAGGTTCAACGACCGGATATGATCATTCATAGGGATTCGGAGACACGTATCTGAATGTGCTTCTATAACCTCAGACGGCAATCCGGTAGTTTCTTTCCCGAACACAAAAAAGATGTCTTGGTCGATAGTTGAAAAGTTGAAATCGGAGTATGTGGTTGTCCCGAATTTAGTGATGAAATAAAAAACACCTTGCGGGAATCGCTCGAACAATTGATCAATGTTACTGTGATACGTAATATCGACATGTTCCCAATAATCCAGGCCTGCCCGCTTCAACATTTTATCATCCGTTGAAAAACCGAGTGGTTCAATTAAATGCAACTTTGCTCCAGTACCTGCACAAGTCCTTGCAATGTTTCCAGTGTTGGCAGGGATTAGTGGTTCAAATAGTGCGACATGTATTGGCATCATTCCACTTCCTTCTATTCAAGTACAGTCATCTTCGTGACTGCCTTTTTCATTTCTTCAATTACAGTATCATCCGCTTCTGTTTCTAAAAGACGTTCAAGTGCAGCTCTTCCCATTTCAGTTCCGATTTCACCTATAGCCCATGCACATGTATTGCGAATCATGGGACGCGGGTCTGTTTCAAGCAGCTGTACTAAATCCGGGATGGCACTTTCTTCTTTAAAATGCGCTAAAGCGAGGATCGCATTCCGTTGAATAGGATTCTTTCCGCGCCAGGAGCCCGACATATGCCCGAATGTTTCTTTGAACTCACGATTAGACATCTTTAGCATCGGTTGGAGAAGTGGCTTAACCAGTTCTGGCTCGGGTTTGAAATTCCCTTGTTCCAGATTATATTTGCGCTTGTTTTTTGGGCATACAGTTTGGCATGTATCACAACCATAGACACGATTGCCGACCTCTTTACGGAATTCCTCAGGAATTGGCTGCTTCGTTTGGGTCAAAAAAGCGATACAGCGCTGCGCATTCAATTGACCCCCTTGTATTAAAGCCCCTGTCGGACATGCATCCAGACAAAGTGTACAATCCCCGCATTGGTCTTCCATTGGTACATCCGGTTCAAAGGGTAAATTCGTGATCATCTCACCTAAATAGACATAAGAACCGAACTCTGGCGTAATGATAGAACAATTTTTTGCAGACCACCCGATCCCCGCACGTTCTGCTACTGCCCGATCGGCAAGTTCCCCTGTGTCCACCATTGATCTAGTTTTAACTTCAGATGAATGCTCTTGCAGAAAACTCTCCAGTAAAGCTAACTTTTCGCGTAAGACGGTATGATAATCGGTCCCCCAAGAGGCCCGGCAAAACATTCCTCGTCGTTCACCTCGCCTTCCCTTAGGCGCATCAGTCATCTTGGAAGGATAGGCAACCGCTATGGAAATAATGCTCTCTGCTCGATCTAGTAATAAAGCTGGTTCTGTTCTTTTTTCAATATCTTTTTCTTCAAATCCAGATTGGTATCCAAGATCCTGTTGACGTTTCAATCGATTTTTTAACTCTAAAAAAGGGGCAGCTGTCGTAAACCCGATTTTATCGATACCGATTTCCGTTGCATAGGCGACTAAGTCTCGCTGCAACTGAGCGATATTCACCATCTTCCACCTCCCTTATGATAAACTTGAGAAAAATAGGAACAGGGTGATTTTATGAAATTTCATATAGAACCTGCAATATTTGATGCAGTTCCTGATTTTAAAGTAGCCATCATCCATTATAACAGCACAACCGTATCAAATTCCCCTCAAATGTTAAAAGGAAGGCTTCAATTATTTCAAGAACAACTTTTTTTGAACTTGAAGAGCGCTCAATCAACGAGATAGAGGGCATCCAGGAATGGCGTAACGTTTGGAAAACATTCGGAGCAGACCCTTCACGCTATCGCCCTTCTGCAGAAGCATTGTATCGACGTGTCCGTAAGCAAGATTATTTTAAAAGCCATTCCAGTGCAATAGATTTGAATACTTTATTTAGTCTTCAATATGGAATTCCTTCAGGCATGTATAATCGTGAAGCATTGGTTGGGGATATCCGAGTGACAATCGGGCTTGCAGGAGAAGGCTATGATGGATTAAACGGCAGGTTCAATTCATTACATAACATGGTTATTCTGAAAGATGGCTACAGTCTTTTTGGCAGTCCTTATGTGGACTCCATCCGCAGTGCGGTCACGGAAGAGACAACAGAGATACTTCATGTATTGTTCCTAAGACCCGACATGAGTGTGGAAGAAGCACAACGCTTAGCGGATGCATGTCAAAGCATGTTTATCAGTATCAATGGCGGTGAGGCATCCCCTATGATTCTTCATAGGGGTGCTCCTTCTATCGATTTCACTGAAGTATCATCCCGTGAGAACCCTAACAAATGAACAAAATGATCCCTATTTCCACAAAAATGTTAACAGCTCCCCGCTAGCCACTCATAGCGGGTTTTTGTATGCCCATTGAACCGATCTCAAAAACGATGACAATAAAAAAAGAACAACCGAAGTTGTCCTTTTTGAGATACCCGAGGCCGGACTTGAACCGGCACGCCTTACGGCATCGCATTTTGAGTGCGACGTGTCTGCCATTCCACCACTCGGGCAAACTAGATATACAAATTAAACGGAAACCAATTAATGGAGGCGGCAACCGGAATCGAACCGGTGGTAAGGGTGTTGCAGACCCGTGCCTTACCGCTTGGCTATGCCGCCGTAGAATAATGGAGCGGAAGACGGGATTCGAACCCGCGACCCCGACCTTGGCAAGGTCGTATTCTACCACTGAACTACTTCCGCTAATAACTGGGGTAGCTGGATTCGAACCAACGAGTGACGGAGTCAAAGTCCGTTGCCTTACCGCTTGGCTATACCCCAAAAATAAAAAAGGGGCGGCTGAGGGGAATTGAACCCCCGAGTGCCGGAATCACAATCCGGTGCGTTAACCACTTCGCCACAACCGCCATATTGATAATGTTGTTTCTATTCAAGAGACAAGTAAGATAAATGGCAGGGGCAGTAGGAATCGAACCCACACCAAAGGTTTTGGAGACCTCTATTCTACCGTTAAACTATGCCCCTGTAAAAATGGTGGTGGGGGACGGATTCGAACCGCCGAACCCGGAGGGAGCGGATTTACAGTCCGCCGCGTTTAGCCACTTCGCTACCCCACCAAAGGGAATTTCATGGTGCCGGCGAAAGGACTTGAACCCTCAACCTACTGATTACAAGTCAGTTGCTCTACCAGTTGAGCTACACCGGCATATAAGATGGCTCAGGACGGAATCGAACCGCCGACACAAGGATTTTCAGTCCTTTGCTCTACCGACTGAGCTACTGAGCCATATTTTTTAAAAGAAAATGGCGGTCCCGACCGGGATCGAACCGGCGATCTCCTGCGTGACAGGCAGGCATGTTAACCGCTACACCACGGGACCATTTGGTTGCGGGGACAGGATTTGAACCTGTGACCTTCGGGTTATGAGCCCGACGAGCTACCACTGCTCCACCCCGCGATAATGTTAATTGTACGACTTAACATAAGCCTTGCTTACTGTTTTAGTCTTATTGCAAATTTACGAATTTCTTTTTAAGAAATAATGGTGGAGGATGACGGGCTCGAACCGCCGACCCTCTGCTTGTAAGGCAGATGCTCTCCCAGCTGAGCTAATCCTCCATAATACTATGTGCTGCTGGTATATCATATTCGTAACAAAGTAAATGGTGACCCCTACGGGATTCGAACCCGTGTTACCGCCGTGAAAGGGCGGTGTCTTAACCGCTTGACCAAGGGGCCATACTAGTTTAATAGAGAAGTTAACTGGCGGAGAGCAAGGGATTTGAACCCTTGAGACAGCGTTAACCGTCTACACGATTTCCAATCGTGCTCCTTCGGCCACTCGGACAGCTCTCCATTATGGCTCCGCAGGTAGGACTCGAACCTACGACCGATCGGTTAACAGCCGATTGCTCTACCACTGAGCTACTGCGGAATAGATATAACTATTAAAGGATTTTTCACTTAGTAGTGAAAGCCTAGCGACGTCCTACTCTCACAGGGGGAAGCCCCCTACTACCATCGGCGCTGAAGAACTTAACTTCCGTGTTCGGTATGGGAACGGGTGTGACCTCTTCGCCATCATCACTAGATCTTTTCACAACACAAGATTTATTATACCATACTCGAGTTGCAAACGCAAGTGTTAATTTCAATTTCTTTTTTAAAAAATTAATCACTCAAAACTGGATAAAACGGACATTGAATGTCAAGACAGCCTTACGGCTCTTTAACTTATATTTG
>NZ_JBCMNO010000008.1:0-153387 GCF_050459885.1 Sporosarcina gallistercoris
AGGATCAAACTCTCCATAAAACCGGCAGTCGATCTGCAGCACATTACGTCGTCAGCTTCACTTGCTCAGTCGGTCACGTACCAAAGTACGCTCCCTCCTTCACTCGATCGCTTCCTAGTACTGCACTACATCTCGTCAGCCAGCATGAGAATTGATTGCTCAATTCGTACTGGCATCATTTCTGATGTCTATCAGATCGATTAAGATCTGTTTTGTTTGTTCCGCCGGCAAAGCCGGTTTCCCAAACGATAATTCATTGACATTTTGCTGTTCAGTTTTCAAGGTTCATTTCGCCGTTCTCTCGAAGCGACTTGATTATCTTAACACGACTGAGATACTCAGTCAAGTTATTTTTGAAAAACTTTTTTCGTTCATCTCAGCGGATTTTGTAAGCTAGTTAGTTACCTCCGCGGCGACAAGATTTATAATAACATTGAAAGCAATTGTACGTCAACACTTTTTCAAAAAAAGTTTCAGAAGTGCTTCACAACGCGGTTTTAAGACAAAAAAACAGCCGGTGTTTACGGCTGTTAGTCGATTACACTATACATACGATGATAAAGGAACTCGTTCTTGGAGTCGATAGACAAAACCTTAATAATGTTTTTCTCTATTAAGAATTCGATCAGCATTTCAAGATCAACTGAGTACATACTCAATTCCTCATGTTCATGAAGTTCCTGAATTGTCCACGTCTCTTTTTGCGACATCACCTTCAGGATATGATGCACTCCATACTCCGTGCGGTTATGAATGAAGAACTCACTTGCAAGGAACATAAGCTCCAACCGTTTTTCAATCGGCTCCTCGCTCATAATAAGTTCTTCGTAGAGCTTATATATGGAAGGATCGATTTTCTTCACTTGAGACCAGACAGTTACCTCTGGAAGAATGCCTTTTTCAATTACTGACAATCTCGCTAAATGATGAAGGGATTGGACAGCATGATGATAGGCATCCATATAATGTTGCTGCTCAAAAAACGTCTTTCCTTCCATATAACGCCGAACTAGTTTCGCAAGCTCGATTCCCATTTTCAAATCCCTGCCGAAGAAAGGATGTTCTTGCAGTTCAGTTTTCAAGTCTTCTATATACTCATTACGATCGAAGAAGACTTTGCCGTAGAATAGCCAATCTACAACTTTTCGTTTCGTTCCAAGAAGGAGCCATTTCTTAAGTTGTCTTTCACTGATGATGTGAAGGGCAGCCTTCTCTTCCCCATCAGTATAATGCTTCGTTTGAATCGGGATTGTATTTGATGAAGAGATGATCAGCAGAATTTCATCAAATGTATCGGTAAGGGGATCTCCTTCCCATCGTTTGCTAACGAGTAGCACACCGAGTGTGTCAGGAAAACTTGCCCGTTCTTGATAGATTGGTCTGAGTGTTTGTTCCATTGTAATTCCTCCCTAGATGATATATAAGTTCGCCAGTGGTTTCTCAAATCCTTCTTCAAGAGACTCCTATGTTGCTCTAGTAGAAAATGTGCTATATTAAGGGAGCGAATCACAAGGAGGTCATGCAATGAAACCTTATAAGAATAAAATCAATCGCATTCGGTCATTTGCTCTTTCACTCATCTTCATCGGAGTGATTGTTATGTATATCGGTCTGTTCTTCAGAAAGTATGAAATCGTCATGCTGCTGTTCATGATTCTTGGTGTGTTAGCTATTCTGGCCAGCGTAGTTGTCTATGCTTGGATCGGAACCCTTTCAACCCGAGCCGTTCAAATCGTCTGTCCGAATTGCGGTAAGGAAACGAAGATGCTTGGGCGTGTTGACATGTGCGGACACTGTAGAGAACCACTTACAATGGATCCCACACTTGAAGGAAAAGACTTTGATGAAATCTACAATAAACCAAACAAACGGAATAGTTAAATTCAAAAACACGTACTTCTCTTCACGCGAAAGAGAAGTACGTGTTTTCAATTTGCTTTAGTAGCTTGTTTTTCACATGTAGGACATATGCCATACACTTCTAAACGATGAGAGTTCACTTTGAAACCGGTCACGTAGGAAGCCAATCGCTCCACTTCTTCGAGCCCCGGGTGATGAAAATCGACAATACTACCACATTCATCACAAATGATGTGGTAATGATCATGTGTTACAAAATCGAATCTGCTAGAAGCATCCCCATACGTCAATTCCTTCACAAGACCGGAATTCCTGAAGACACGCAGATTGTTGTAGACTGTCGCCACACTCATATTCGGAAAATCGCCCTCGAGTGCTTTGTAGATTTCATCAGCCGTTGGATGGGTTTCAGAAGAGATGAGGAATTCTAAAATGGCATGCCGCTGCGGAGTGATCCGCACGCCGCTTTCCTTCAATGTGACTAGCGCATCTTTAAGCATTGCACCAGACATAACGAACACCTCTATTCCATAAGGATTACTTCTTTATAATCATTATAATTAGTTTACTGAATTCGCTGTCTGGTGTCAACCATTGAGGTTTACTAACCACTTGCTCAGCATTTAGTACCCTCGTTCTATCTCAATTACATTTTTGAATTCTCCGTTCCCTTTGAGCCAAACTTGAAGATTTTCTTCGAATATCTCAAGAGCACGTTCCACATACTTGGCTGACAATGCGGAAACATGGGGAGAAACCGTACAATTCCCCAGTTCCCATAACGGACTTCCTAAAGGTAACGGCTCTTTTTCAAATACATCAAGTACTGCGTGGGCAATCTCACCTTGTTGGAGTGCGTCCACAATCACCTGTTCTTTTACTAAGTCCCCGCGGCCGAAGTTTAGAAATACTGAGGTCTCTTTCATTTGCTGGAAATGTGACCGATCCAAAATCCAGCGTGTTTCTCGAGTACTAGGTAATACGGAGATGACATAATCCGCTTCGGGCAGGCGTTCTGTTATATAGTCGAATGAGATATCCTCATCCATGCCGTCATGAACACTACCTGATCGGCTACAACCAATCGTATATACACCAAAGGCTTGAAGCAACCTGCCGATTTCTCCCCCAATGGCGCCTGGTCCAAGAATTAGCGCCTTCGAGCCACGCAATTCACTGGACTTCATCTTTTCCCATACTTTTTGCTTTTGCTGCTCATGGATTAGAGGAAGTGCCCGGTTAAGTGAAAGGATGTGGGCCAGTACAGACTCCGCCATAGGTGTTTTGTGGATACCACTCACATTCGTCACGAGGATTGCACGTTCTCCTAATTTTTCCAGAGGCATTTTATCAACACCGGCGGACGCGACCATTACCCATTTCAAATCCGTCAGCTGTTCCAAAATTTCTTCAGTCAAGTCACTGCCATATGTAACTAGGATGGTGACTTTTTTATCCCCTGCGCCTTCGATGCTATCCGAGAAGTCAAAGTGGACTTGCGGGAACTTTCCGGTCAGCTCCTGACGAAACTTTTCCTTGATGGGAAACGTTATTAACACATTCGTCATTGTGACTCACCGTTCCCTTCATTAGATACCTGCAACAATGTTCGATACACCGTATCGATATGTCCATCCACTTTAACCTTGCGCCATTCTTTAATGACAGTGCCAGTTGGATCGATGAGGAATGTGGAACGCTCAACTCCCATATATTCTTTTCCGAAAGTCTTTTTCAATTTCCATACCCCGTACAGCTCGCAAACAGTGTGTTCAGTGTCTGCTAATAGTGAAAATGGGAGTCCGTGTTTGGCGCTGAACTTGAGATGGGATGCTTCGCCATCGGGGCTTACTCCTAAAATGACCGCGTCCAGTGCACTGAAGTCCGAATGGCTCTCTTTAAACGTTTGTGCTTCCAGAGTACAGCCGGGTGTCGAGTCTTTCGGATAAAAGTAAAGAATCACATACTTCTTTCCTGCATAATCGGAAAGTGACACCGGATTCCCATTTTCATTTTGAAGCGTAAATTCGGGTGCATGCAAACCTTCTAGCGTTGACATTCCTCATTCCCCCTATCGGATTCTTTCCTATTATAGTATCGGACTACTCCGTCTTTTTCAATTCCTTTGGTGTTTCGTTCATTTTTAGGTAAAATAGAAAAGAACTGATTTGAACGGAGGAATAGAAATGGAACGATCTAACTCAGAAACAATCTATGCAGAAGCGTGTGAACATATAGTTGGTGGTGTCAACAGTCCATCGCGGGGTTATAAGGCTGTCGGCGGCGGAGCGCCTACTGTCATGGAACGTGCAGAAGGCCCTTATTTCTGGGACGTTGATGGAAATAAGTATATTGACTACTTAGGCGCATATGGTCCGATCATTACAGGGCATGCCCATCCACATATAACAGCAGCTGTCACGAAAGCGGCTGAAAATGGTCTGCTCTATGGAACACCAACGAAACATGAAGTGAAATTCGCAAAAATGATCAAAGAAGCCATCCCTGGTTTGGATAAAGTGAGATTCGTCAACTCAGGTACTGAAGCGGTCATGACAACGATCAGAGTTTCTCGAGCCTATACAGGACGTACAAAAATCATGAAATTCGCAGGCTGTTACCACGGGCACTCCGATCTTGTACTAGTAGCTGCCGGTTCAGGACCTGCAACACTCGGAACACCTGACTCAGCAGGTGTCCCTAAAACCATTGCAGAAGAAGTTATCACAATTCCATTCAACAATCCGGATGCATTTAAAGCTGCTATGGACAAATGGGGAGACGAGATCGCTTGTATCCTAGTGGAACCGATCGTCGGGAACTTCGGCATCGTGGAACCTCAAGAAGGTTTCCTTCCACTTGTCCATGAACTTGCTAAAGAAAAAGGCGCGCTTATCGTATACGATGAAGTCATCACAGCATTCCGTTTCCATTATGGATCAGCAGCTGAATTACTTGGGCTGGAGCCGGATTTGATGGCTCTTGGAAAGATTATCGGTGGCGGTCTTCCAATCGGTGCCTATGGCGGCCGCTCGGAAATCATGGATACTGTTGCGCCCCTCGGACCAGCTTACCAAGCAGGAACAATGGCTGGAAATCCTGCATCGATGCTTTCAGGAATCGCTTGTCTGGAAGTTCTCCAAACGCCTGGTCTGTATGCAGAATTAGATCGACTCGGTGCAATGCTGGAAGAAGGGATTCTCCAATCTGCAAAAAAACACCACGTTCCGATCACTATTAACCGGAAATGCGGCGCACTTACCGTATTCTTTACAGAAGAGACCATTGTGGATTACGACCAAGCAGAAGCGACTGATGGAGAGCGTTTCGGAAAGTTCTTCAAACTCTTACTGAAGAACGGCGTAAATTTAGCGCCTTCTAAATACGAGGCTTGGTTTATCACTTCAGCACACACAGAAAAGGACATACAAGATACACTAGTTGCTGTTGACCTGGCATTTGCAGAATTACTTTAATCGCAGACTGTTGACCAGTTCAGCTATTTATCGTAAAGTAGCGCAAAAGAGACCGTTAAAGAGAGGAATACAATCATGAAACTTGGTGCCCGCAGTTTGAAAACGGGTGTTGCGATCGTCTTCGCATTGTTCGTTGCCCAATTGCTCGATTTGCCAAATCCAGTATTCGCAGGGATTGCTGCGATATTTGCAATTCAACCGACCATTTACCGGTCTTATTTAGAGGTTATTGAACGAATTCAAGGTAATTTGATCGGTGCTACCATCGGGGTTGTCTTCATTCTGGTTTTCGGACATCAATTGGTCATCATAGGGCTCGCAGCTGTGATTGTGATACTAGTCATGCTCAAACTGGGATTGGAAAAATCGATTGGCCTTGCACTCGTCACTACGGTTGCTGTCATGGAAATCCAAGGGGATGACTTTCTTTTGTTCGCGTCACTTCGTGTCTTGACGATTCTAATAGGAGTACTTGCCGCATTTTTAGTCAATCTCATCTTTATGCCGCCAAAATACGAAGTCAAGCTATTCCAATCAATTCACCAAGTACAAGATGAAATCATCCGTTGGATCCGTTTGACGGGTCGGCAAGCATCTGACTTTATCGCCACAAAAAACGTAATTGTCAACTCACGAGAACAATTGACGAATATCGATCAACTCTACTCGTTATACAAAGAAGAGCGGTATTACTTGAAGAAGAACCAATATGCAAAAGCACGGAAGCTCGTTATTTATCGGCAAATGATTGTTTCGTCGAACGCAAGTCTTCAAGTTCTGAAGAAGCTCCACTTGTATGAAAGTGAGCTGGCTATGCTGCCAGATCACTTTAAAATGATGGTGCAGGAACGTTTGGATGCTATCCTTACGTATCACGAACAATTACATTTGAAATTTGTCGGTAAGTTAAAAGCAGATCAGTTAAGTACGGGACTACATGATGAGTATATCCAGCGGCATGAAGTCATGGAAATCTTCGTGAAAGAGATTGTTCTTTCTAAAGAGGAAGATGAAGAGTTCTCCACTTACTATCTACTCCATATACTCTCTGCTATCCTTAATTACGAAGAACAGCTGGAGCATTTGGATAGTCTCGTTGTTACCTATCAGCGCAGATACGACAGTGAAACCAACACGAAATTCGAAGATGAAATCTATTAAAAAACCTAGAGGCTGCTTGCGCCTCTAGGTTTTTTAACTCTTCATTTTCGGGTCAAGTGCGTCTCGTAATCCATCCCCCATTAAGTTGAATCCTAATACAGTCAACATAATGGCAAGTCCAGGGAAAATCATTGTCCAGGGAGCAGATTGGAGATAATCCTTAGAATCCGCCAGCATTTTGCCCCATTCAGGTTGAGGAGCTTGAGCACCTAGCCCGAGGAATCCAAGGGCTGCTGCTTCTAGAATTGCAGTCGCAATGGCAAGAGTCCCTTGTACGATGACAGGTGCCATCGAATTCGGTAATATGTGTGAAAACAAAATGCGGGCATCTTTCATCCCGATCGCTTTGGCAGAAGTGATGTACTCATCCTCTTTAATACTGAGCACTTTCGAACGGATCAGCCTTCCGAAGTTCGGTACGTTGATGGTG
Organism: Sporosarcina gallistercoris; assembly: GCF_050459885.1. Taxonomy (GTDB): domain Bacteria; phylum Bacillota; class Bacilli; order Bacillales_A; family Planococcaceae; genus Sporosarcina; species Sporosarcina gallistercoris_A. The sequence goes on from NZ_JBCMNO010000008.1 coordinate 6,928, forward strand.
GCAATGGCAATCAGTGCATTGCGTAAACTTGGTCCAAGCACTGCGACAATCGCAATTGCGAGCAAAATGGATGGAAACGCAAGCATGATATCAAAAATGCGGGAAATAATAACATCCACCCAGCGGCCATAATATCCGGCAATAATCCCAAGAATACTGCCAACAACGACCGAACCGATTACGGAGAAGAATCCGACTGCCAGAGAAATTCTGGCGCCATGTATGATTCTAGAGAGGATATCCCGTCCGAAATCATCTGTTCCAAACCAATATTCAGCAGAAGGGGGATGGAGCCGGTCCGCCATATTCTGATCGTTAATGCCTTGTGACGCTATCCACGGTGCCAAAATCGCGATGATGATAAAGAATACGACGACCGCCATCCCTACTACTGCCACTTTACTTTTCCTGAAGCCAAGCCATGCATCCCGCCATGGGCCAGACTCTTTTTCAAGTTTCGCTTCTGCGATTCCGTCAACTTTTGGTGTCAGTTCAGACATGGTGCCAACCTCCTTCCTCAATCATATTTAATCCTCGGGTCAATAACGCCATAGAGTAAGTCAACTATTAAGTTGATCATCACGAAGAAGAATGCAACGACTAGAATCCCTGATTGAATGACAGGATAGTCCCTGTAATTAATGGCATCGTAAATGTAGCGCCCGATACCTGGCCATGCAAAGATTGTTTCTGTAAGAATTGCTCCCCCAAGAAGCATCCCCATTTGCAGACCGACAATCGTCAAAACCGGAATAATCGCATTTTTCAAAGCGTGCTTGTAGACAACCCAAAACATCTTTTGACCTTTTGCCCGCGCTGTCCTGATATAATCCGCTCGCATCACTTCGAGCATACTGGATCGAGTCATACGGGCAATGATGGCCATCGGAATGGTTGCAAGTGCAAGACCTGGAAGGATTAAGTGCTTGAACACTTCCCATAGCTGATCGAATCTGCCATTAAGCATAGCGTCAATCATATACAAATTAGTGACTGCAGAAACTGGGTCACGTACTTGTTCACGACCTGTTGTCGGGAGCCATTGAAGCTCAATGGCGAAAGCCCATTGACCAAGTAAACCAAGCCAGAAGATTGGCATCGATACACCTACCAGAGCTAAAATCATTGCCGTATAATCGAACCATGAATTTTGGAACCAAGCTGAAATGATTCCTGCATTGATGCCGATTACGACTGCGATAATCATCGCGAACAAGGCAAGCTCGAGTGTCGCCGCAAGGTATGGCCAAATTTCATCAGCAACCGGCAATCTCGTTCTCATCGATTCTCCTAAATCTCCAGTGAATAGACCTTTTAAATAACTGAAGAATTGAATGTACCATGGCTGATCAAGACCTAACTTCGCATTGAGCGCAGCAACCGCCTCAGGTGTTGCTTGTTGACCTAATATTACTTGAGCAGGATTTCCAGGTATTGCGCGGATCATCATAAATACAACAAACGTCATCCCTAAAAGTACAGGAATAAGTTGAAACAATCGTTTTCCTATGTAACTGAGCATTCGGTTCACCTCTCATGGCTCTTATTTCGTTCGCATGCAGTACAATCTTCTTAAAAAAACAGGAAAGGGGGATATGGCGAATGGCCTCCCCCTTTAACTCGTACATGTACGTTACAGACTTACTTGAAGTCTACGTTTGAAAGCAAGTCAGAACCAGTTGGGTGTGGTACAAATCCTGTGAGATCCGCTGCTCCGCCAAGTAGTGGCGTTGAGTGAGCAAGTGGTACCCATGGTGCTTCTTCATGAAGGATTTCTTGAGCTTTCATGTAAAGCTCGTTACGCTTATCTTCATCCACTTCAGTTTGTGCTTCAAGGAATAGTTTGTGAGTTTCTTCATTCTTGAAGTACGTGTAGTTGTTGCTTGCGATATTGTCTTCGTCAAGTAGGACGTAGAGGAAGTTATCAGCGTCTCCGTTATCTCCTGTCCATCCAAGCATGAAGGCATCCGCTTCACCTTTACTTGCTTTGTCGAGATATGTTGCCCATTCATAGGAAACGATTTTCGCTTTAATGCCGACATCCGCCAAGTTGCTTTGGATCACTTCCGCAACTTTTGTGCCATCCGGCATGTAAGGTCGTGGAACCGGCATTGCCCATAGCTCCATTTCAAAACCATCTTCAAGTCCTGCTGCCTTTAGTAATTCTTTTGCTTTTTCAGGATCATATGCATACTCTTCAACTTCGTCGTTGTAACCGGAAATAGAAGAAGGCATTGGATTTTTCGCCGATTCTGCACGACCTTCGAAGAACGAATCAATGATTGTTTTCTTATCAATTGCATAGTTCATAGCTTGACGTACTTCTTTTTTGTCAAACGGAGGACGTGTTACTGTAAGTCCTAGGTAACCGACGTTCATAGAAGGACGTTCGAACAACTGAAGTTTGGAATCCCCTTCGATTTTCGCTCCGTCTGCTGGGTTAATGCCATCCGCCAAGTCGATTTCACCGGACGTCAATGCGTTCAAACGTGCTGCATTATCAGGAATTGAACGGAATACGACTTTATCAAGCTTAGGAAGTCCTTCTTGCCAGTACTCTTCGTTCTTCTCGATTGTAATTGAATCGTTCGGCTTCCACTCGACAAATTTGAACGGACCAGTTCCTACAGGATTCCGCTCGTATTCGTCATCCCCTTTTGCAAATGCTTCCGGGCTCGAAATTGCGAACATGCTCATTGCTAGGTTTTTCAAGAATGGTGCTTGAGGACGCTTCAGTTTGAAAACGACTGTGTTTTCATCTTCCGCCTTAACTGATTCGATGACTGCTTCCTCTTCTCCATCGAATCCGCCGAACATGGAGCTATAGTATGGGAACATTTCAGCATCCCCAGCTGACCAGCGTGCGAAGTTCGCGACAACCGCATCTGCGTTGAAGTCAGTACCATCGTGGAACTTAACGCCTTCTTGCAATTTGAATGTATACGTCAAGCCGTCTTCAGATGTTTCCCATTCCTTTGCAAGGCCGGGCTGAATCGTCGTATCTTGCTCACCGAAATTCACCAATGTTTCAAATAGATTGACTGTAACTTTAAAAGTTTCCCCTTCAGTAACACGAGACGGATCAAGAGAAGTTGAATCGCCCCCGCGACCAAATACTAACGTCTTCTCTTTCCCGCTAGCTTTCCCACCATCTTTTTCTGCGCCTTCTTCTTTGTCGTCACTTCCACAAGCAGCAAGTGCTGTAGAAAGAACGAGAAGCATTACCAGCGCAAGTGACCATAATTTCCCTTTCCTCATAAAGACCCCTCCATCTCTTTTTCTTTCACTTCTATGTCAGTGTCTGCCTGTTCACTGTAAAGGTGACAAGCGACAGATTGACCATTCTCATGTTCTATCAACTGCGGAGAGACTTTCGTACAAATATCCATTTTAAAAGGACAGCGTGTGTGGAACGTGCACCCTGATGGCGGATTCGCCGGGCTCGGGATATCCCCATCGATCATTACTTGTTCTTTTACATAGTCCGGATCCGGTACAGGTACTGCGGACAATAACGCTTGCGTATATGGATGGAGTGGTTTTGCATATAACTGCTCACTCGGTGCAAGTTCCACCATTCGGCCCAAATACATCACCCCGACTCGATCACTAATGTGGCGCACAACGCCAAGATCATGGGCGATGAAAATGTAGGTCAAGTCAAACTCTTTCTGAAGATCTTGCATCAAGTTCAACACTTGAGCTTGAATGGAAACATCCAGCGCAGAAACCGGCTCATCTGCAATGATCAGTTTAGGATTTGTCATGAGAGCTCGTGCAATCCCGATCCGCTGCCGTTGTCCACCACTGAATTGGTGTGGATAGCGTTTAGCGTGAAATGCACTTAACCCAACAATCTCCAAGAATTTGATGACCGACTTTTTGCGTTCTTTCGCATCTGAAATGCCATGAACGAGAAGCGGTTCTTCAAGGATCTTACCGATTGTATGCCTTGGATTCAGTGAGGCATACGGATCTTGGAATACCATTTGAATATCCCGACGCATCTTTCTCATTTCATTCGTCGATAACGAAGTCAATTCTTTCCCGTCGAACTCAACAGTTCCTTCAGTCGGTTCCAATAATCTCATGAGCACCCGGCCAGTCGTCGACTTGCCGCAGCCACTCTCTCCTACTATTCCGAGCGTTTCGCCTTTATTTACATAAAACGATATGTCATCTACCGCTTTTACATGCCCCACTGTTCGCCCTAGCAGCCCCTTTTTAATAGGGAAATACTTTTTAAGTCCTTCAACTTTCAACAAAGGCTTTTGGTCCATCTTCGGTCACTCCTTCCTCACTATATAAGAAGCATCTCGTCTGATGACCAGTTTCTGTGTGAATCAGTGTTGGATCTTCTACTAAACACCTGTCGAATGCATATTCACAACGAGCTGCAAATTTACATCCCTGCTTAATGGATCCGGGTTTTGGTACGTTCCCAGGAATGGAGTAGAGGCGTTCTTTTTTATAGCGCATATCCGGTACTGACTGAATAAGTCCTTTTGTGTAAGGGTGTTGAGGGTCCTCAAAAATCTTTTTCACTGGAGCCTCTTCAATCACCTGCCCCGCATACATGACAATTACCCGCTCGCACGTCTCAGCTACAACACCAAGGTCGTGTGTGATCAGCATAATCGCAGTATCGAGCCGTGTATTCAACTCTTTCATCAACTTCAAAATCTGTGCCTGTATCGTTACGTCCAGAGCAGTGGTCGGCTCATCTGCAATGAGAAGCTTCGGATCGCAGACGAGTGCCATCGCAATCATGACCCGCTGTCGCATCCCGCCGGATAACTGATGGGGGTATTCGTCAATCAATTCATCTGCACGGGGCAGTCCTACTAATTTCAACATTTCAACCGCTCGAGCTCTGGCTCTCTTTTTGGACCATTTCTTTTCGTGGATTAAAATCGCTTCAGACATTTGGTTTCCAATTGTGAAAAGTGGGTTCAACGATGTCATCGGTTCTTGGAATATCATCGCAATGTCATTGCCACGTATGTATCGCATTTCTTTCTCGCTTTTCTTCAGCAAGTCATTACCCTGAAATAGTATTTCGCCACCCGTAATTTTCCCAGGAGGTTTCGGTACTAGACCCATCACTGATAGCGAGGTCACACTTTTCCCACATCCGGATTCACCGACTATACCAAGCACTTCCCCTTCTCTAACAAAGAAATCGACGTGGTCGACTGCGGGGATTGCTCCTGAGTCAGTAAAAAAAGTGGTTTGCAAGTCTTTAACGTCTAAGACCTTTTTTCGTTCGCTCATGGTACCGCCCTCTCCCAATACTATTTTTCTCAAAATAACTTCTATTCAGTATTATACGTTTTTTCAGAGTTAAATCAAGACAATTTTCTATACTATCAAAAAAAGCAGACAATTAAGAGTTTGCCTCTTAATTGCCTGCTAGGGGTCAGATAGATTGGACTTGAAACAGGTTGTAGTAGATGCCTTGCTTTGCAATGAGCTCGGCATGAGTTCCCTGTTCCTTCAGCTCACCGTGGTCAATGACTAGGATTTTGTCTGCATGTGTGATGGTGGACAATCTATGTGCAACAATCACCGTAGTCCGGTCATGAGCAAGCCGGCTCAGTGAATCTTGGATAAGTGCTTCACTTTCCAAGTCAAGAGCTGAAGTAGCTTCGTCCAAAATAAGCATGGGCGGATTCTTCAAGAACACTCGTGCAATCGAAAGCCGCTGTTTCTGCCCGCCCGAAAGTTTAACGCCGCGCTCCCCTACTGTCGTTTCGTAGCCGTTAGGAAGCTCCATTATGAAGTCGTGCGCATTTGCAGCCTTCGCAGCTGATACAATTTCTTCTTCTGATGCATCCGGTTTTCCCATCAGGATATTACTGCGTACAGAATCACTAAAGAGAATACTATCTTGCAGCACCATACCGATTTGGTCACGAAGCGTTTTCGTCTGGATATCCCGCAAGTCGTGTCCATCGATTCTGATAGCCCCGCCGGTAACATCATAAAAACGGGGAATGAGACTGACGATGGTCGATTTCCCCCCACCACTCATTCCGACAAGCGCTACGGTTTCTCCTGGTTTTACAGTGAAGTTCATGTCTCGCAGGACTGGAAATCCATCTTCTTCATAAGCGAACCCTACGTGATCGAATTCGATTTCACCTTGGATCGCTGGTAGTGCACGTGCATCTTTTTTGTCTGTCACTTCGTAAGGTTCTTCCATCAATTCAAACACTCGGTCCATCGACGCAAATGATTGTGTTAAGGACGTCGATGCATTCACTAATCTTCGTAACGGACTGTACAGACGTTCAATGTATGCTATGAATGCAACCATTGTTCCGACTGATAGAGATCCATTGATAACTTGATATCCTGCATATGAAATGACCAATAACGGAGCGACATCCGTAATGGTGTTCACAACGGCGAATGCTTTCGCGTTCCACTTCGTATGTTCAATCGCTTTGTCGAGAAATTTTCCATTTGTCTCATCAAACCGTTGCTGTTCAATCTCCTCCAGTGAAAAGCTCTTGATGACACTCACCCCTGCGACGCGTTCATGCAAATAGCTTTGAACGTTCGCAAGCGCTTGTGAACGCTCACCCGTAAGCTTACGCAGTTTACCGAAAAAGTGTTTTACGCTATACGCATAGAATGGGAATGCCAGCAGTGTGACGAGCGTCAATGGCACGTCCATCGTCAGCATGATCACAACTGCAATCAGAATTGTCGCTAAATCCAACCATACGTTCATCAAGCCGATCATGACGAAGTTTTTCGTTTGCTCAACGTCATTGATGATCCGGGATATCACTTCACCTGCACGAGTATCCGTGTAAAAACGCAAGCTGAGTTTTTGCAAATGTCCATACAAATTCTGGCGTATGTCATATAAGATTTTGTTGCTGACTAACTGAGCATAATATTGTCTGTAGTATTCAACCGGAGGCCGGATAATGAAGAATACAAGCGCTGTTCCACCAAGCCAGTAGAAAAGTTGTGTTGTTTTCTCATCCGCTGACATCGTTTGTGAACCGATGACATCATCGATTACAATCTTAATGAGAAAAGGGATAAATAGTGGAATCGCAAACTTGATGATACCGATGACGACAGTTAATATAATCTGCCATGTATACGGTTTGACGAATTTCATATAACGTTTTGTACTATCGCCCATTCCATCTCTCCTATCTAAAAAAGCCTGCCGCAAACATCGCAGCCCGGCTTATCGTTCTTCACTCTTCATTTTTTTATAAAACTCATACCGGGAAGTCCAGACATCTATGAAATCAGGAGCAAATGGTCCTTTACGCTGTTTTATCCAACTTAATAGTGTCTCCAGGTTCCGTCGCAAAATTTTATCTATCACTTCAGGATACCCCATTATCATTTTATGCTCTGCATACTCATCTTCATCCAAAATGAGATAGCTCATATCCGGGAACACTTTAACATCCAAATCGTAATCAATGTATTTGATGGCATTGTTATCAAATACGAACGGGGAACTGATGTTGACATAATAGTACACGCCATCTTCCCGAAGCATGCAAATGATATTAAACCAACGTTCTGCATGGAAATAACAAATGGAGGGTTCACGGGTAATCCACGTCCTGCCGTCAGATTCCGTTACAAGGGTTCGATCGTTCGCTCCAATAATAGTATTCCGCGTACCTTTAAGGACCATTGTTTCTTGCCAGACTCTATGGATATGGCCGTCATGCTTATAACTATGTACTTGTACTATTTCCCCTTCTTTAGGAATATCCATCTTTAAAACCACCTTTTCGTGACCCGGAAATTTTCCGCTCCATACTTATCACAACATTATACCAACCGTACCTGAAAATAGAAAATGTTTACACCTGCTGGGCATAGAAAAACCGGCAAGGAGACGATTGCTCCTGCCGGCCGGTGGTGTCCATCCAATTACTTTGTCTGGTCTCCGTAACGATTTGCACGTTGCCCTGAAGCTTGTTGCTTTTTCGCTTCAGCTTTTTGGTTTTGTTGTTTCACGTGCTGTACATCAGTTTCGGCTCCAAACTCTTCGTTCATGAGCGGATTGTTTTGTTGATTTTGTTGCTGTTTCTGATTGTTTTTCTGGTTCCGCTGGTTGTTAGTTGTCATGGATTTTCACCTCCGTAACAACTAGCATATCCAGACGACCAAAAATTATCCTACTTGCACTTATTTATTTTTTAGATGCACGAGGAGTTTGCTCATCGGTTTCGATTTAGGGATGCGTTCCAATTCTTCCCCGGAAAAAAATCGGTACCCTTCCGGAATGGGTGAGCTGTCATGAAGCACTGCATGATACCCTTCGACTAACCACGTAACGTGGGAGAAAACATGTTTGAACTGAGCAAAAGCAGCTCCTTGTTCAATAATAAGTCCCGTATCTTCCTTGAGAACATCTATGGAAGCCATCGAAGGATCACATTCAATTTGCGGGAACTCCCAAAAATCCCCCAGAAGACCTTGCTCCGGTCTCTTTCTTAATAACCACTTGCCGCCTGGTTCAGAAATTGCAAATGATTGGATTGTCATGACTTTCTTTTTGAGCTTTTTCGTTTTAACCGGTAGTTCTTCCTGCTTCCCCGATTCAAAGGCAGAACAAAAATCTCTAACCGGACACAGTAAACAACGAGGGCGGGGTGTACAAATTGTTGCTCCCAGTTCCATTATCGCCTGATTGAAAGAGGAAGGATCTGTTTCATCTATCACGTCCATCACTCGTTGTTCAAACACTTTTTTCGTTTTCGGCAGGGCAATATCCTCTTCGATCAAAAAAAGCCTCGAAAAGACGCGCATGACATTTCCATCCACTGCATGTTCAGGCACTCCATAAGCTATGCTCAATACTGCACCTGCTGTATAGGGACCAATTCCGCGCAAATTCAGAATCTCCTCACGGGTGTGTGGGATTTCACTATTATAATTTTCAACAACTTCCTTGACACCTGCTTGTAGATTTCTGACCCGGGAATAATACCCCAAGCCTTCCCAATGTTTAAGAACCCGCTCTTCTTCAGCTTCCGCCAAAGATTCCATTGTCGGAAACGAGGCGATAAACTTCTCATAATACGGGATGACAGTGTCGACTCGAGTTTGTTGCAACATCACTTCTGAAACCCATATATAGTAAGGATCGGACGTTCTTCTCCAAGGCAGATCTCTTTTTTCTAGATGGTACCACGTAAGAAGTGCTGCGTTAAACTCTTCTTTTTGCGAAATTTTCATGGACACACTCCTTCTAACAGCTAATACTTTTAGGTTATTCAAATTTGGGTATATACTTAAGTAACTGTTGAATTCATTTCAATGGATACGTCAATTTAAAGGAGTGATGGAGTGGACACGGGTACACATATTGCAATGGGCATCGCCATTAGCGGACTTGCCATGGCAGACCCTATCGTTGCCTCACACTCAGCAACCATGGGACCAGTTTTTGCTGGCATTATGCTAGGCTCCCTAGCACCTGATACTGATACTGTTTTAAAACTGCGCAATAATGCCGTTTATATACGGAACCACAGAGGTATGACGCATTCAATTCCGGCCGTTCTGTTGTGGCCGATTATCATTTCAATCGTCTTATCGCTTTTTGTGCCTGAAGTTAATTTCATCCACCTGTGGGCGTGGACATTTCTTGCCGTGTTCGTTCATGTATTTGTGGATATCTTTAATTCATACGGAACGCAGGCATTGCGGCCGTTTTCACAAAAGTGGGTGGCTTTAAGTGTTATTAACACGTTCGATCCCATTTATTTCGGTTTACATGTCGTAGCAATTGCATCTTGGCTTCTTGGAACTCCGCCTGTATTAACGATGGTCGTTCTCTATAGTGTGATCTTCATGTATTACTTACTCCGCTTCGCAGTCCATGGTGCTGTAAAACGAGCTGTCTACAATACAATTCCTGCTGCGACTGAAGTTTACATCGCTCCGACAATGCGTTTCTTCCAATGGCGTATCGCCGCTTCGACCGAAACGGATCATTATGTAGGGCGGGCATACGGTCGTTCCGTGAATATTTACGACAGATTTGATCGTAAACCGTTGCCGGAATCGCCGTATGTAGACGCCGCAATGACAGATCGCAACATAGCTGCATTCGTATCTTTTTCACCTATTTACCGATGGGAGATCTCCCAGGTCGATGTCTTGACTGAGGTACGCTTGATCGACTTGAGATACCGGAGTAAAACATTTTATCCATTTGTGGCAGTAGCCCATGTAGACGAAGACTTTAACGTCGTGAACTCCTATACGGGCTGGATATTCTCGGAAGATAAACTGCGCAAAAAGTTGAACTTCATCCAGGAGTCATAATAGGCTTGGTTTACTTACCGGTCTTGACGGATGCTAACATGGCGAGCGGAAGCGCTTCTTCAGCTTGCTCGCCTCCCATCCGATATCCCCAAGCAAAACGGCCTTTTAAGTAATCCACCTTAAAGAAGTACCCCTCGTCTCCTTGTATTTTATAAATTTCTCCTGGTACGATCGAAGCGGGATCGATAAGGTATGATTGAGCCATCAACGCTTTACGCTGATAAACTGCGTATTCGTTAAGAATCCCTAGCTGTTCGGCTTTTCTTGCTTTTTCCATGAGGCGAGCGATTTCAGTCCTGAGCTCTTGTTCAGTCATTTGACTATATTTCTTTTCATTCTGCATCTTCTTCAAGCTCCTTTTTTTCAATGAACGCATCGATCCGATCAAACGGGATCCCTTTTTGATACATCGCTTGTTTCACCCGTCTTTTACGGTCATAGCCCTTGTATTTAATGCTGACACGACGCCATGCTTTTTCACCGGTCGTTTCGGTTATGGAGGTCCATTCGTCTTCATCCGGTTCGAACTCGACTGCGTCAATTGCTTCTTTGATGATGTCAAATCGGAAACCTTTCCTTTGAAGAGCATTTTGTATCCGCTGTTTCAGCTGAGCCGGTGCAATTGAAGTATGCTTACGTGCAGCTTTTTCCACTAATTTCGTTGCAGTTGCGAGCTGTTCTTGTGGGTCGTATTCCTCTAAAACTGTTTCTTGTACGGACGGATCTATTCCTTTATCATTCAGTTCCTGTTTGATAGCACTCGGTCCCTTCCCTGATGTGTTTTTTTGAGTGCGTAGAAGAGCTTCTGAAAAAGCATGATCGTCTAGAAAGCCCAGCTTTTTCAATTTTAAAATGGCCTCCTGGATCACGGAATCACCGAACTCCGCTTGCTTCAGCTTTTCCTTCACTTCAAATTCACTTCTCATTCTGAATCCTAGGAAGTGAAGGGCTCGGTTAAAGGCTCTTTGGATTTCCTCTTCATAAACCAGATTTTCTTTATCCCAGTTATCGAGTTGCATCCCTTTCGTTAAACCGAACTTAACGAGATTCGATTCATGGACGCTAAACGCATAGACTTCGTCCAAGAATATATTGTAACGTTCTTTGTCCTTTTTCTGCTGTGATATCTTTGTAATCACCGGCATGTCCAACACCTCCCGCTTACTATCAGTATACCTGTTCTCATTTGACTGGTCAGCTGATTCGTTTTCCATCTTTGAAAGGAGCCTACTTCATGAACCTATTAATTACTGGTGGAACTGGTTTCATCGGTTCTCAACTCATTGAATTACTTAAAGCAGAAGGTCATTCCATTACAGTTTTATCAAGAAGTGAATCAAAAGAAGAAAATGGTATTCGCTTTGTCCGATGGCTGCATAACGACGCAAAACCTGAAGAAGAACTTTCCCCTCCGGATGCGGTAGTAAACTTAGCAGGGGTTTCCATCAATGAAGGCAACTGGTCCGAAGAACATCAAAAGAAGATCTATCGAAGTCGAATGGAAGCGACTGACGAACTTCTCCGGATACTAGAGGTGCTAAATAGCAAGCCAAAGGTCTTCGTCAATGCCAGCGCAATTGGTGTTTACCCTACGTCTGAGAGCCATGTATATACAGAAACATCTCCTGAAATCGCTCATGATTTTCTCGGAAGGACAGTCCATGATTGGGAACAGAAAGCATCAAAAATGAAAGAATATGGAACACGTGTCGTCTATACACGTTTTGGAACGGTCTTCGGAAAAGGCGGCGGTGCTCTGCCTCTTATTGTACTTCCTTATAAATTGTTTGCAGGGGGACCGATAGGATCGGGAAAACAATGGATTTCTTGGGTCCATATAGAAGATGTGATACGCGCAATAAGCTTTGTCATTTCCACTCCTGCCTTAGATGGACCCGTTAATGTAACAGCTCCTGCCCCTGTGAGGATGTCCGATTTAGGGAAAGCAATCGGTTCTGTCACCCATCGACCGCACTGGCTCCCCGTTCCAAGTATTGCTATGAAACTCGCACTAGGTAAAAAGAGTAAATTAGTATTGGAAGGTCAACACGTATTACCGAAAAAACTCATTGACAGTGAGTTCACTTTTAAATACCCTGCAATACGGCCAGCACTGGTAAACATTCTTAACTAAGTGATGTATAGATCCATCACTTCGGCACACGCTATGAAAAAAGGAGTGTGCTCGAAATGATGGAACAACATGGTCCTGGTATCTTAATGGCAGCATTCGTGATTGTCGTCGGTCTCGCTTTCAATCCGTTCGCCGCTCACGCAGACGAATTCCATTGGGGATTTAAGAAAGCGATCAATGGGGAGCCTCCAAACGCTGGAGCAGCTCTCGAATCCATGCTTAGTGAATATGGAGCCATCTATAAAGGCAAGCCGGATGAAAAGATTGTCTATTTAACTTTTGATAATGGGTATGAAAATGGGGAGACGGAAAGTATTTTGGATACCCTGGAGAAAGAACAGGCTCCCGCTACTTTCTTTCTTACTGGACATTATTTAAAAAGCGCAGCGCCTCTTGTAAAACGTATGGTCAAAGACGGACATGGAATTGGAAATCATTCGTACGGTCATCCGAATATGGCTAAGCTGAGTCCAGAAAAGATGCAAGACGAGTGGAAGAAGTTCGATGATTTACTTGAAGAGACAACAGGTATCAAGCGCACCGTTTACGCAAGACCACCAGAAGGGATTTTCAATGAACAAGTGTTAGCTGTAGGGAATTCACTTGGATATCGACACATTTTTTGGTCAGTCGCTTTTATCGACTGGTATGCAGATAAACCTAAAGGTCGCGAGTTCGCTTATAATGAGCTCATGAACCAGCTGCACCCTGGTGCTGTCATCCTCATGCACACCGTTTCTTCCGATAACTCTCAAGCACTGCCGGACTTCATCAGAGATGCTAAGAAACAAGGCTATACGTTCGGTTCCCTGGATGATCTTGTGATGGAGTATGAAGACATTCATCTGGGATATGCTCAGTAAACGGATTCAAACAAAAAACAGAGTCCCCTTTTTTTACGGACAGGGACTCTGTTTTGTCTATTACAACACTTCTTGTTCCACCTTTTTCTTTCCTGACAGTGTCAGCAAGAACAATGTTCCAAGGAACAAACAAAATAGATACAAATAATTTTGCTGCGACACTTCTAACACCCATCCTCCAAGAATCGGTCCAGTCAAGCTCCCGAAGCTGAAAAAAATGCCACAGAGTAAATTGCCTGTAGGAAGAAGGTGGTTCGGGGTAAGATCAGACATATACGCGACCCCTAGAGAAAAGAGCGAGCCTGAAAATATCCCACCGATGAAAAACATGATCATTAATGTTATAGCAGAGGAACTTAATAATGCTGCACCTGTAAACGCAAGCATTCCGCCTCCCAATCCAATAAGCAGGACTGGACGGCGCCCCATTTTATCAGAGAGAATACCAAGAGGGACTTGAGAAATGATCCCTCCGAAAGCAAATGCCGGAATTATGAGGGCAACCATGCTTAACGGGATTCCATTTCGTAAAGCATATACAGGGAACATCGCATTCAATGAAGATTCCAAAAAACCATAACCAAAAGGGCCGAGAAGTGCAATCCAAGCAACCAGTACTGTCGCTTTAACCCTTTTTCCGAAATGACCTGCAGCAGCGGTACCTGCCATCACTTCCGGAAGGTCATTCTTCAATGTGAAAACGAGTCCCCATGCACAAAATGTCAACAAGGCCGAGACAATGAAAGGCAATCCTTCAAAAATCGTTACGAGCGGCACAAACATCGGCCCTATTGCGAACCCAACACCTACAGATAATCCGTAAATAGAAATACTTCTTCCTAGACGATCGGGTGAAACAGTACTCGTTATCCAAGTTTGAGTGGCAAAATGGAGAGCATGGTCTCCAATCCCAATAAACAAACGAAGTACAAACCAAAAAATTACACTTTTCCATAACGGAAACGAAAGTAGTGAAATGATAACAATCACACCACCTGCAATAATCACTGGTTTGTATCCAAACTTGCGCAGTGGTGCCTCCATGAACGGAGAGACTAATAGTGTTCCTATGTATAATCCAGTGGCATTCAGACCATTTAAAGTTCCTGAAATACCATCTTGCTCAAAAATCGAAGAAATCAGCGGGAGCAACATCCCCTGTGAAAAACCTGAAATCGAAACAATAATGACCAGCACCCAAAAACGATGCTGTTGATGATTATTTATGATAGCCATTCGTCATACACCCCTTATTCAGCAAAAACCCTTATAATGATAGCATACTAAGGAGGGAATATTAATGAAATTCGAAATGACAGAAAACGGCTTTGAAACTGAAACAGAATTCGGGAAGCTCGAAATCTCTTCTAATGAAGAAAAAGGATTCCGGCCTTATCAGTTGATGGTCTCCTCCATTGCTGCCTGCACAGGTGGAGTCATGCGCAAAATCTTGGAGAAGAAAAGAATGCCTGCCCAATCGATCCGCATCGAAGTGAAAGAAGTGATACGATCCCAGGATGATGCGAGTCGCCTTGAGAAAATACACTTGCACATCACTGTAGGAGCAGAGGGTCTAACGGATGAAAAGATGCCGAAGATTCTCGAGTTAACAGATAAGAACTGTTCGATGTACCAATCAGTGGCGAATTGCATCGATATAAGAAAGACATATGAACTGTTAAACTGATGATTTGCACATTAAAAGACCCGGCCTCTTGTGATTCAATGAGAGCCGGGCTTTATGTTGGGATTAAATTGTTCATAGATTTACTGCGAATTCGCCAATAGAATTTCCTTTTCCAGACGTCTTCGAATCGCCTCCTCCTATTTTCAGAACTTGTTCAGCTACCCTCCTTCTTTGGATTAAACCTATCATACCACATTGACTTTCAATTGTGAATAGTTAAATTTCATTTTCTTTTCAACTAATTGTACTGGCCACTTATTTCCGTTAAAATAGGTTTACAGAAAGAGGTGAACATTATGCAAAACTCACCATCTAACCAAGTTGACGATTTAAAGATCCGACTGAATCAGTTTTTGGAAACACTCGATACGATTGAGCCGGAAACAGCTGATCTTGAAGAAATCGATCGCCTTATCAGCCTCGTTGACGATTTAGAAGTCCGTATGGGTAAGATGAAATAACAGCTACGAATTTAACAACGTATTCTGAAGCAGAGGTTAGCAAAACCTCTGTTTTTGTTTGCGAAAAATCTTATCGACTTCAGAAATAAATATAGTCTAACACTTTTTTCTCAATTGTGATATACTACTATTAATAGTAATTATAAAGTAGTAACTGATATTATTTGAGTCGGATTCCCTTATGGAATCCGACTTTGTGACTTTTATAAGGTAAATGAAAGTGAAACTCATTCTCAATTAGGAGGGGTATTATGACGACTCATGCAAATGGTGAGCTTCCAAAGTCACAGGATTGGAAAGAACACATTGAACTCGCATTAGCTATTCTCTCAGGAATACTCATTATAGCCGCTTGGGTAAGCAGCAAAAATGGGGCTGATCTTTTTTCGATCGGGCTATATGTTACTGCTTTTTTGATCGGCGGGTATGCAAAAGCGAAAGAAGGAATCGAAGAAACCATTAAAAACAAAGAATTGAATGTAGAAATGTTAATGATCCTTGCAGCGGTTGGTTCTGCATTTATCGGGTATTGGGCTGAAGGGGCCATTCTGATCTTCATCTTTGCGTTAAGCGGCGCGCTTGAAACCTATACGTTGAACAAAAGCCATAAAGAGATTTCTTCCCTTATGGAGCTGCAGCCCGAAGAAGCCTGGCTCATTCAAGACGATGGGAATGAAGTGAGTGTACCCACCTCTTCCCTAGCAGTCGGTGCTCGTTTGCTCGTTAAGCCGGGGGAAAGAATTCCAGTAGATGGAACTGTGCTTAAAGGCAGTACATCTATAGATATGTCAGCTATTAATGGCGAATCCGTTCCTGCTGACAAGCGCGCGGGAGATGAATTATTTGCAGGCACCGTAAATATCAGCGGTGTCATCGAAATGGAAATGACAAAGCCGAGCAGTGAATCCTTGTTTCAAAAGATTATTACAATGGTCCAAAATGCACAAAGTGAAAAGTCACCATCACAGCAATTCATCGAACGCTTCGAAGGAAGCTACGTTAAGATTGTACTCATTACAGTTGCCCTTATGCTGTTCCTACCTCACTTCTTATTTGGCTGGGACTGGACAACAACATTCTATCGGGCTATCGTACTTCTCGTTGTTGCCTCACCATGTGCTCTTGTGGCATCCATTATGCCTGCTACACTCGCTGCAGTCTCTAATGGAGCAAAACGCGGTGTGTTGTTCAAAGGCGGAATTCACTTGGAGAATTTAAGCTCACTTCGAGCTATTGTGTTTGATAAAACAGGTACGCTAACTACAGGCAAACCTGTTGTGACAGATTTCATCGTACGTGAAGGCACTTCTGTTACTGACGCATTGTCACTTTTGGCTGGTATAGAGTCGCGGTCAAATCATCCATTAGCCACAGCCATTACTGCATACGCGCATACTCAAAACGTCGCCATGCGGCGCGACTTCGACATTGAAGAAGTTCCCGGCAATGGCTTAAGAGCGTTCCCACCTGAAGGCGAAGTGATTGTTGGAAGTCCCCGTTTCGTCGGAATGGAAGAAGCAAAAGCATTTCACAATGGAACCGCTTTTGCTTTTGCTGATGAAGGTAAAACGATTCTATTCATTAAAGATCAGGAAGGAATTCTAGCCGCGGCCGCATTACAAGATGTCCTCCGACCGGAGGCGATCGAAGCGATCCATGGGCTCAAAAAAGCTGGATTGAAAACGATAATGCTTACTGGGGACAATGAAAAAACCGCAAAAGCCATAGCTTCACAAGCAGGTATCGATTCTTATACTGCTAATTGTCTTCCAGATATGAAAGTGAAGAAAGTGAAAGAATTGTTGGAGCAATACGGAGCGGTAGGAATGGTGGGAGATGGCATCAATGATGCACCTGCGCTTGCTACCGCAACAAGTGGAATTTCGATGGGAGAAGGAACAGATGTTGCGTTGGAAACAGCAGATGTCGTCCTGATGAAGAATGACTTGACGAAGCTTCTCTATACAATTAAACTCTCAAGAAAAATGCAACGCATAGTAAAGCAGAATGTATTCTTCTCTATTTTCGTCATCGTGATGCTCATCCTTTCCAACTTCATGCAAGTTGTCGATTTGCCATTAGGTGTAATCGGCCATGAAGGAAGCACAATCTTAGTCATTCTGAACGGGTTACGAATGCTCAATGCAACAAAGTAAAAGCAATGCTGCGGTTTACACCGTAGCATTGCTTTTTATTTGTTTAATTCGTTCTGCCCGCTCTTTCATGACAGCATTGAGTTGGCCGCCGATCATGAGAATGATTGCTGAGAAATAGAGCCATAACATTAGAATTATGATTGTTCCGATACTTCCATACGTATTTGCATAGCTTCCGAAATTGGAAACATAGAACGAGAAACCGAGAGTCGTAATTATCCAACCTATCGTTGCAAACAAAGCTCCAGGGAGTGCTGTTTTAAACGGAAGTTTCACATCAGGTACTAACCAATAGATGAGTGTGAACACGACCGCTATCAAAATAGGCGGGATGATGAACCGCAACTGATTCCATAATGTATTAAACCCGTCTTCAAATCCTAGATATGAAAAGATGACTGACCCGATCTGTTCTCCAAAAACAGGTAAAGCGAGTGCCACGATTACTACAAGTACAAGCATAACCGTAAAGACAATCGACATTCCCCGCTGAACAACAAACGAACGCGAGTCTTCTTTAAAATAGGAACGATTCAACGCTTTCGTCAGTGCGTTCATCCCTTTGGAAGCAGACCAAAGAGTTGCTAAAATACCGATGGACAACAGGCCTCCGTTTTTGTTAGCCAGCACTTGCTCAAGAATGTCACTGATCATAGTCGCCACTTCTGCCGGTGCATAATCCCTGATGAAGAGAATGACTTGCGTCTGGTCAAGATTCAAGTACGGTAACAGCGTGAACAGGAAAATAAGCAAAGGAAACATGGAGAACAAGAAGAAGTAAGAGAGTTCAGCACCAAGTCCCGATACATCGACCGTTTTAATGCGTAAAATCAATTCTTTCAAAAATCCATCCTTAGTTGTCACATCAAATGTATGTATATCCCCTTCTTGGATATCTGATACAAAACCACCTATCTTTGAATCTGAAAATTTGTCCCTGTCCTCGTTTGAACGGTGGGATAGTTCATTTATGTACGGTTTGTCCTGATGGGCCTTTTTGAGTGAAGGCGACCCATCGGACAAGTTGTTGTTGTGGTCTTCTTTCAAAGCGTTTCACTCCTTTGGCTTCATTCCTTACGAAGTGGCTGTCTGTGTATCCTTTATAATGGTTTCATATTCTTCTTTCGAATCGGCAAATGTCTCTTTCGTATCGGTTACCAATTCTTTGACTTGTGGTGTCAATGCCTTAAGCTCTTCCACCTGTTCCTTGATGTACGATACATCTCCAGATAACTGTTCATAAGCAGCTTGGAATTTGTCTTTCTGATCAACCAACTTTTGTTTCAACGTTTCCGGATTCTTTGCATAGTACTGAATTTCATTTGCCGCCTTTTTCGACGTACCCATCAAAGAATTGCGGGTCGTACGATCGAGCAAAGCTGCTGCCCCTCCAAGTAAAGCGCCTAAAAGGATGAATTTACCAAGTTTACTATTTCCCATAGAATTACCTCCAAAATTGATTACTTGATTGCTTACCGTATTATACCCGAGTAAGTAAAAAACAAACAAATCAACATGACATTTAAAAAAGTACTTGACGTATGCACTGAATTTTCGCAATATTAGTACTTAATACCGTTCACCTTTTATATTAATTTGAATTTTCAATCCAACTGGAGGTGACTGCTTCTTTCTTCGTATTTATAAACATATAGTTGGTCAAACAACAAGGGGGGAATTGGGTTGGAACAAGCACAAGCAATTTTAGGTAAATTAAGCGATATCATTTGGGGACCGCCGCTGCTGATTTTACTTGTTGGAACAGGGATATTTTTAACCTTCCGACTTACCTTCATCCAGCTTCGATTATTACCGTATTCATTGAAACAAGTGTTTTCTAGGAATCATGATAAAAAAGCAGATGGTGACATCTCCCAATTCCAAGCGCTGATGACAGCCATGGCGGCAACCGTCGGTGTCGGGAACATCGTAGGAGTTGCCAGTGCTGTTGCAACCGGCGGGCCAGGGGCCATCTTCTGGATGTGGGTTGCAGGACTGTTCGGGATGGCAACTAAATATGGGGAAGCCGTTCTCGCAGTAAAATACCGTGTGAAAGATACCAATGGCCAAATGGCCGGCGGACCGATGTATTATTTGGAGCACGGACTTAAACAGAAATGGCTCGGCATCCTATTTGCCATCTTTGGTGCTTTTGCAGCGTTCGGCATTGGTAACGGAACACAGTCCAAAGCCATTGCAGATGCTATGAATAGTACGTTTAACATCCCATTCTGGGTTACTGGAATCGCGCTCGTCATTTTTGGTGCTCTTGTAATATTAGGCGGTATTAAGTCAATCGGACGGGTGACAGCATTTTTTGTACCGATTATGGCACTCTTCTATTTCATTGCTGGTGCAATTGTTATTATCTTAAACTTCGATTTGGTACCAGGTGCATTCGCTCTCATTTTCAGTGACGCATTTTCTGGTCAAGCAATTGCAGGGGGAGCAATTGGTACAGTCATTCGTTTTGGAGTGGCACGCGGACTTTTCTCAAACGAAGCTGGTCTTGGATCTGCGCCAATTGCTGCAGCTGCAGCAAAGACAGACATGCCTGGGCGTCAAGCGCTGATTTCCATGACTCAAGTACTCTTTGATACATTAATTATCTGTTCGATCACTGGGGTAACAATTGTTATGTCTGGTCAGTGGAACAAAGGCATCGACAAAGGGGCGTTAACGGGGGCAGCATTCGGCGAGTTCCTTGGGGGTGCTGGGCCAATGATCGTTACAATTGGACTCATCTTCTTTGCATCATCCACCATTCTGGGTTGGAGTTATTACGGGGAGAAGTGCTTCCAATACTTATTCCCGAGCCCCAAAGCTTCGTTCGCTTATCGAATCGTTTTCGTACTCTTCATCTTCGTTGGAGCTACCGCTTCTCTAGATGTTGTCTGGACGCTTGCAGATGTTCTCAACGGTTTGATGGCAATTCCGAATCTAATCGGCCTTCTCGGCTTGTCTGGTGTCATTGTAATGGAGGCAAAACGTTTCCAAGCAAAAATCCAGGAAGAGAAGGATCAGAAAAATAATATGCAGGTTGACAGTGACTTGAATTAATGGAATGATTAAGTCCTAAGATTGCGAAAGGCGGAAAAACCATGGACTTAACTCAACCAACTCCTGAAAATGTTGCGTATATGATTAACCAAATTAAAGAAAAACTTCGCATGGTGAATGTAGATGCGATGAAGTCCGAGAACTTCAGCACCTCAAAGTACGAAGATCTTCATTACATTTATGAAATGGTAATGAAGCGCGAAACGATCACACCGAACGAAATGCAGGCCATTGTGGCAGAACTCGGTTCACTTCGCGGTTAACAGCGGGTAGACATTAAACAAAAAGCGACTCCCTTACATGGGGGCCGCTTTTTGTTTGTACATTATTCATATGCTGTACCGTCTTTTAATACAAGTGGCTGAATGAGGACTTCAACCCTTCTGTTTTTAGCTCGATCGGCTTCTGTATCGTTCGGAGCAATCGGACGGAATTCACCGTATCCCTTCGCACTGAACGCCATTGGATCCACTTTGTCATTTTCAGCGATGATTGACAGGAAATTGACCGCCCGCATGACGCTGAGTTCCCAGTTCGATTTGTACTGACCGCTCACCATAGGCACGTTATCCGTATGACCTGCAATTACGATTTGCCTAGGTTTTTCAAATACTAGTAATTTCGCAATATCAGTGGCAACAGAACGATAGTTTGTGTCGATCTCCGCACTTCCTGTGTTGAATAGAACACTGTCGCGTATAGTGACCAGTAACCCTTCTTCAGTAAGCTTAGTATCAAACTGACCTTCCAATTTGTTCTCAGCTATATAGTCTTCCAGATTCTCTTGGATCTCTCCGAGTGATCGCTGGTCTTCTAAATAGGAGGAATTGTCGTTTTCAGCCCCTGCGTCTTTTTGTGGTATAGGGACGGTAGTCGGAGATGAGCCGTCCATCACCCCTTTGCCTGCATCAAAAATTTCACTGAACACTGAAGAGATTTGACTGAACTTCGCTTCGTCAATAGAGCTGGAAGCAAACAATACGATGAACAGTGCAAGTAACAGCGTTAATAAGTCGGAATAAGGTAAAAGCCAGGATTCGTCAACGTGACCATCATCTCTTTTGCGCTTACGCTTCTTCGGCAACTTCTCCCGCCTCCTTGCCTTTCGGGTCTGTATTAGCAAGCTTACGGCGTTCCTCCATAGATAGATAAGAAGATAACTTCTGTTCAATGACGCGCGGAGCTTCTCCTTCCAATACTGAAAGGATACCTTCAATCATCATGTTCTTCTGCCGTACTTCTTCTGCAGACTTACGCTTCAGTTTGTTAGCAAACGGGTGCCAGAGTACATATCCGGTAAAAATACCAAGCAAGGTAGCAATGAATGCTGCTGAAATGGCATGTCCAAGTTTTTCGATATCGTTCATATCCCCAAGTGCAGCAATCAGACCAATAACCGCTCCAAGTACTCCGAGGGTCGGCGCATACGTACCTGCTTGAGAAAAGATAAGAGCACCGGCACTATGTCTATCAGCCATCGCATCCACTTCTTCCCCGAGAACATCCCGGATATAATCTGCATTTTGACCATCAATCGCAAGACCCAATCCATTCTTCAAAAATGGATCCTCGATTGAATCTGTTTGCGCTTCGAGCGAAAGCAATCCTTCTCTTCGAGCGACATCCGCCCAGGAAGAAAACATTCGAATAATATTTGCATCAGATGATAACTTTTGCTCCTTAAAGATCACCCCAAAAAGTCTAGGGACACGTTTAATTTCGTTCATTGGAAATGCAATCACAACCGAAGCTATCGTACCAAATATAATAATCAAGATAGCTGCGGGATTAATCAGGCTAGAGAGTGCCGCACCTTTTAAAAACATGCCTACCACTAATGCTACGACACCGATAATTAACCCAAACACCGTTGATAAATCCATGCAAAGACCTCCATGTCTTTCATTCTTCTATTTATTTCGTCAGAATTTGAGTTTTCTTTAGAGAATCCGGTCGAGAAATCTCAGGAATCTTTTCTTTCATGACTGTAAGCGGATTCAAGTCTTTCTTTTTGCACTTTTCAAACCGGAATTGGTACTATGAGTTTACAGTGTGAAAGGGGAATGAATCTATTGAATACATTTGAACAACAATTACAAAATTATGCTGAACTTGCTGTTAAAGTCGGCGTGAATATCCAACCGGACCAAAACCTTTTTATTAGTGCCTCCACAGACGTCCGTGAATTTGTTCGGATCATTGTTGAAAAGGCTTACGTCTCAGGTGCCCGACAAGTATTTGTTGACTGGAGCGACGATGTCGTATCACGGATCCGCTATGAACAAGCGCCCGCAGATTCATTCTCGGAATTCCCTTCTTGGAAAATTTCCGAGCGTGAAGAACTGGCTAAAAAAGGAACTGCCTTTATGAGCATTGTTTCTCAAAGTCCTGACTTGTTCAAAAATGTGGATCCTTCACGAATTCGTGATGCTCAAAAAGCGAGTGGAATCGCTCTCGATCGATTCCGCCAAATGATGCAGGCAGACAAATTCAGCTGGACAGTCATTGCCGCCCCTTCAACCGATTGGGCTTCTCTTGTCTTCCCTGATCTACCCGCAGCGGAACAAGTACCAGCCCTATGGAATGCTATTTTCAAAGCAGTACGGGTGAACACAGCCGATCCTGTAGCCGAGTGGGAGCGGCATAATCAGAAGTTACATGAAAAAGTGGACTATCTGAATAACAAACATTACCACAAGCTCCATTACACAGCCCCTGGCACAGATCTTACTATTGAATTGCCTGAAAAACATACGTGGTGCGGAGCTGGCAGCGTGAACGCGGATGGAGCAACATTCATGGCAAACATGCCGACCGAAGAAGTATTTACCGCTCCTTTGAAAACCGGTGTGAACGGCGTAGTTTCAAGTACAAAGCCTTTGAGTTATGGCGGAACGATTATTGATGACTTTAAAATCACGTTCAATGATGGCAAAATTACCGACATTTCTGCTGGCCAAGGGCAAGATGTCTTAGAAAACATGATTGATGCGGATGAAGGTGCAAAATATTTAGGTGAAGTTGCACTTGTTCCTCACGAATCTCCGATCTCAGCATCCGGACTCTTATTCTACAACACACTTTTTGATGAAAACGCATCGAATCACTTAGCAATCGGCAGTGCGTATGCATTCAACTTAGACGGTGGAAAAGAAATGGACCGCAAAGAACTGGAACAAAACGGTTTGAACCAAAGTATCACTCATGTCGATTTCATGATTGGCTCTGGTGAGATGGACATTGATGGTGTGCTTCCTGACGGGACGATTGAACCTCTTTTCAGAAAAGGAACTTGGGCGTTCTAACTTTGAATTCTGTACAAAGTTCAAGCAAGCTCTTAATCTTTTCATGTAAATGAGGTATAATGGTGTGAGTCACTGATTATCAATAGAGAGGAGACTAATAATGGCCTTACTAATCGTTACTATCCTCGGTTTTGCAGTTACCTTCGGTGCAGCTGCGATGTTCATGATTCATTACATGAATGATTCTTTAGTGTCGCACGATTCTGAAGTGATTGACCCGAAACCAGACGTCACCTACTGATCTTCATCCTGAAAGGGATCCTTGGGAATACTGAAAGGGCTGCCAACTGGCGCCCTTTTTCTCTATATACTATTAAAAACGGAGGATTTCATATGACACTTCTATCAACAATTTTAGAGCATAATAGCCAGTTTGTAACTGAGCATCAGTATGAAAAATATGCGACCACTAAGTTTCCGAACAAACGGATCGTCATCTTGACTTGTATGGATACTCGTCTAATTGAACTCCTTCCTAGTGCGATGAATTTGAAAAATGGAGACGCAAAAATCGTCAAAAGTGCCGGTGCTCTCGTTGCTCATCCTTTCGGAAGTATCATGCGCAGTCTTCTCATCGCTGTCTATGAACTGCAAGCAGATGAAGTATACATTATTGGTCATTATGACTGTGGGATGAGCTCCATAGACACAGAGTCAATTATCGACAAAATGGTTGCCCGCGGGGTTGACCGTGAACTATTTAAGACATTGAATTATTCAGGTGTGGATCTTAAAGGCTGGCTTCATGGATTTAAAGATGTGACCGCTAGCGTTAAACAGAGTGTCGATGCAGTTCGTAATCATCCTTTAATGGATAAAACAGTTCCAGTACATGGTCTAGTCATCCATCCCGATACAGGTAAGTTAGATGTTATTGACGACGGGTATGCAAATACTGTCGTAAAAAACGACTGATTCCGTTTTATTTCCCGGGAAATAGACAATAAAAAACACATTTCCGCTATGCTTCTGCAAGCCTAGCGGAAATGTGTTTTTTGTTAGTAAAACCAAATCCGAAAGCGACTTTTCAAAAATCGCCATGCGGTCTTACCCTTTCAATAATCGTCTTCGAGATGTGCATACATATAATGGTCTTCCCAAATACCATTTATGTACAACAATTTCCGATGTAACCCTTCACGGTCATAGTTCGTTTTTTCAAGTACTCGAATAGATGCGACGTTGCGAGGGGATACATACGCTTCGACACGGTGCAAGCCGGCATTTTCGAATGCAAACTTCGTGACCAATCGAAGTGCCTCCGATCCTATTCCTTTTCCAGCAGAATCATGGTCAATTGAATAGCCCACAAAGCCACTTGAAAAAGGCAGCCGTTTTATACTGTAGAGTGATATCTGTCCAACCAATTTGCTGGACTCGCTATCAAAAATACCGAAATTATACTCGCGGCGATCTCTCATTTGATAGAGAGATTCCCGTATTTTTTCCCTTTGCATAGGCACTGTATAATAGCTGGCATCGTGGCGCGGTTCGAACACTGTCCAATATTCTTTGTTCCTTGAAACCAATTCTGTGAAAATCACAGCGTCTTCTTCAGTTAATACTCGGAGATAGCATGTTGTTCCTTCAAGTAGTATCACGCTCAATTCCACCTTTGTACGGGTCGTTAATCATTCCATTTTCCAAGTCGTACATACATGTTTATGTAATCATTTTGAATAGTATACCATGTTCTTCCCTGAAAAAACTGCTCTATACCTGCAAAAGACAGGAGAATTGTTGCGAAAACTTCATAATTCCTTTTTCACGACTCCTTATTTACTAGTATACTGTTACCAGGAGGACATTTCATGAAAAAACTGATTTTAGCTTTTGTTTTTCTTCTTTTAGCAACTGCACTTACGCTTTCAAACTCAACGCTGCTTAACGGGATGACTACAATAGAAATAGCCCATAAACTTCCGATTCTGCTTATGCCTGCTGATTTCACTTTTTTAATAAGGCCTATTATTTTTCTATTTCTCGCATATTGGATTGTTCAATTCAATTCCAACGATGCTTTTTCAGCACAACGAATTGTACTTTTCATCATCTCTTGTGTTTCAAATGCCGCTTGGTTTCCATTTTGGCACTATAGCTACTTTGGCTGGTCATGTCTTTCCACTTTGGTTGCAGCTCTCTCTCTCTATGGTTTGTACCGTACTTATTCCAAGAGGAGTAATGGATGGGGGCAACGTGTTCCTATTGCACTGCTATTTTCTTGGACAATCGTCAGTTTTGTAGTGAATGCTAACTACTTAATTGTGTTAGATGAATGGAACCGACTGGGTCTCAGTTCTGTTTTATGGACGATTATCAACTTAACGATCCTTGCAGCAATTGCTCTGCACTTTAGTTACCATCATCATGACTGGATCATTAGTACGGTCTTCATTTGGGTGTTTTTAGGGATTTCAGTGAATATTCGTTTTGAAGAACTGTTCGTAACCTTATCCACTCTTTTCTTGATCGTGATCATGATCTTGGGAATATTCCTTTTTGCATCTTCAACAAACTCCAGAAAAATTAAGGAAACGTCGTTTTAGCAATTTCTATTGCTGAAACGACGTTTTTTCTTCTCGTTTGAAACTTATTGTGCTTTTAAGCCTCCTCTTGGCAATACTGCACATAAGACTTCTTTTGAAAGGGGCTTCTTTTTGGATAACTCTAAATTACTATCTTCACTCAGTTACTTCAGTGTGTTTTTTGCGCCTTTGCTATTGCCTTTTATCGTTTGGTTAGTTGCTGATAACCAAGATGTCAAATTTCATTCCAAACGCGCGCTCATCTCTCATCTTATTCCAACCGTTTTATTGGTCGCCGCCAGTCTGATCTCATTTTTCCAGTTTTTTTCATTCCGTCACACTTCAACGGAATTCCTGGATTCTCCAAGCATGTTCGCTTCTTCTGATTCCATTGGATTTTGGGGCGCTGCTCCTATTCTTTTCATGTTGATGTACAGTTTTTTGTTTGTCATTGTCCTTATATGGAACGTAGTACAAGGTGTGAAAGTTTTTAAATGACCGTAAACCGTCTGCCCGGGACGTCATCTTTAATTGTGGTATAGTTAAACATGACAAAGAAAGTACAGAAAGAAGGATTTCACATGATTGCAAACACAAAAGAAGAAATTGCTGCCTTGCGAAAAATCGGGAAAATTGTAGCTGAAATTCGTGAAGAGATGAAAGCTGCAGCTGCGCCTGGCATGACAACGAAGGAACTGGACGAACTCGGCGGAAAACTTTTCTCCGAAAAAGGGGCGGTTTCTGCACCCATCGATCAATATGATTTCCCTGGATTTACATGCATCAGCGTCAATCATGAAGTGGCTCACGGAATCCCAGGTAAACGAGTGCTAAAAGATGGTGATCTCATTAATATTGACGTCTCGGGCTCTTGTGACGGTTACTTTGCGGATACTGGGATTTCGTTTGTTCTTGGGACAGCTGATGAAGCGAAGCAAAAGTTGTGTGACACTGCAAAAAACGCTTTTGATCAGGCAATGGCAAAAGTGAAAGCCGGTTCTCGTCTCAACCAAATTGGAAAAGCCGTAGAACGCGAAGCAAAAGACAATGGACTGTACGTGATCAAGAACCTGACTGGTCATGGTATTGGGACCTCTCTGCATGAAGAACCCCAGCACGTATTGAATTATTACGATCCTTGGGAACCTACCATCATGAAGGAAGGTATGGTCATTGCTGTTGAGCCCTTCATCTCCGAAAAGGCTGAGCACATTATTGAAGAAGGAGACGGGTGGACATTCATCACTCCTGATAAGTCTCTCGTAGCGCAAATCGAACATACGATTATCGTCACTAAAGACCGACCGATCATTTTAACAGAACTTTAACTATAAAAACGTACGTCATGAGAGTCATGACGTACGTTTTTTATTTTTTCTTCTTTTTAGGGGATGACGATTTTTGACCGCTTACCGTTTTCGAATTCCCTTCAATCAGCTTACCGCCATGCCATACTTTTTGAACAGGCTTGTACCCTTTTGCAAGCTTTCGGTAATCCCGTTCTTCCGGATAGGACAATAAGGTTAGTACTTCTCCGTCTGACCCA
This sequence comes from Sporosarcina gallistercoris, assembly GCF_050459885.1. GTDB lineage: Bacteria > Bacillota > Bacilli > Bacillales_A > Planococcaceae > Sporosarcina > Sporosarcina gallistercoris_A. The sequence continues at coordinate 34,991 of NZ_JBCMNO010000008.1, forward strand.
GCACGCCCCGTTCTTCCCGATCGGTGCACGTATTGTTCGACTGTGTGTGGAACGTTGACGTGAATCACATGAGTGAGTCCTTCAATATCCAATCCACGTGCAGCCAGGTCCGTTGCAATCAGGATTCGGATATCCCCTTTACGGAACTTATCCAGCGTTTCTTGTCGCTCGAACTTGTTCATGTCTGAATAGAGCACAGCAACAGGAGCATCTTCGTATTGCAGTTTCATCTCTTTCATCCGCAACTGATCGACATTGTTTATAAATGCTAACGCCCGGATACCCTGAACGTGGGACAATCCGCGCAATAGGTCGGTCTTATCACGGACTTCCGTCTTCACATAAGAGTGAACGACTTTTCCTGATGCAGGCATATCCTCTGCAGTTACTTTCAAACGAACGGGGTCGTTCATGAACCGGATGGCCACGTCCTCAATGTCTTCTGTAATCGTTGCGGATACAACGGCTACTTGACGTGTTGAATGTGCAGACTCAATCATATTTTTCACTGCTACGCGATTTTCACGCGACAGCAACTGATCACCTTCATCAAGAATGATATGACGGATTTCCCCCATTTTCAGTTTCTTGTTCTTGATCAGCTCTCCGAGTCTTCCTGGAGTTCCAACGACAATCGTAGGTTTCTTTTTCAGCTTTTCGATTTGACGCTGCATGTTTGCACCGCCAATCAGCTGTGTGACTGTAATTTGCGTACCAGAAGTCCACTCACGAATCACATTTACGATCTGCATGGATAACTCTTGAGAAGGTGTAATGATAAGAACCTGCGTTTGCTGTTTCGAACCATCCACCAATTCGAGCAAAGGCAAGACATACGCAAGCGTTTTTCCTGAACCTGTTGGCGATTCCGCTACAATGTCACGTCCGTTCAACATTTCAGGTATCATTTGTTCTTGTATCGGCATCACATTTTCAAATTTCCATTTTTCTTTAACGTCTTGACTCATTCCTTCTAAAAAGGACATTTCCATCCCCACTTTCGCTCTATTCCTCCCAGTTTACCACAGATTGCTATATGCTTGCTTATTTCTTATGTGCTGCCCTTGCCTTAGGACGCAGTTGTTTCTGTTGTTCAAAAGCGTATGCGTATCCAAGTAACGCGGGTTCCGAAAAGGCAGGACCTGTAAATGTCAATCCGAATGGCTCCCCTGCTTTAGTCATTCCCGCAGGCACGGTGATCGCCGGATAACCAGCTGCCGCTTCAAAACTGCATCCATGATCCTGGGGGAAAGCTAAGATATCGACGCCATTTTTCTCTAATGCCTTTCCAAGCGCCACTTTTTGTGCCAAGTGTCTATTACGCAGCAAGGCTTCGATGTACGCTCGTTCGGTCAGCATACCACTCCGATCATTTATCTTTTTAAGCAGTTCTTGTCCGTAACGTAACGTTTGTTCGGAATGATTGTTGTTAAAGGTTATAATATCCTCGATCGTCCGGATGGGATTGGTTACAGATGTTTTTCCTAAATAGTAGTTTAGCGATGCTTTGCATTCGTGTAACAGGACATCATATCCTAACTCGCTTTCGTTCGTCCCTAGATCGATATCCGGTATAATCAGAGCCCCGAGGTTCTCTAATGTGGCTAACGAATCCTTGAACAATTGCATTCGTTCCTCAGTTACTTCATTTCTGAATATTGAACTAGGTATACCAATGCGTACCCCTCGCAATGCCTCCCTATCTAATACGTCCAGCCAATTTACAGACTCAAACTTCTCTGAGTGGATCGTTATCGGATCATCTGGATCTCTACCGATTAATGCCTCAAAAACAAAGGCGGCATCGGTCACTGTTCGGGTCATCGGACCTGCAGTGTCTTGGGTGATTGACAAAGGGATGATGCCGCTTCGGCTGATTGCTCCAATTGTCGGTTTCAGTCCTACAATCCCATTTTGTGAAGCCGGATGAATAATCGATCCTGTTGTTTCAGTACCGATGGATGCCACTGTCAAATTAGTACTGACAGCTACAGCAGAGCCTGAGCTGGATCCCCCGACTTCAAACTGTCCATAAGGATTGAGCACTTGCCCTCCTCTAGAACTCCAGCCATTCGGCATTTCATCTGACATGAAGTTTGCCCACTCTGTCATATTGGTTTTCCCGAGGAGGATGGCTCCCGCCTTACGCAGCTGTTTGACTAGAAAAGCATCTTGCACAGCGTAGTGATTTGCCAATGCTAAACTGCCTGCACTGGTATGCATCGCGTCCGCTGTATCGATATTATCTTTCAACAAAATTGGGATGCCATGCAGCAAGGAACGTTTTCCTGATGATTTTCTCTCCACATCGAGAGCCTGGGCAATTTGTAAAGCATGGGGGTTGACCTCCAGAATTGCGTTCGTTTGCTGCCCCTCTCTTGCAATCCGATCCATATAAAACAAGACCAATTCTTCAGAAGTGAGTGTTTCGTTTTCCAACGCTTCTTGAAGGGCCTGTATGGAGGCTTCGATCACCCATTCGAATCGGCTGCGAATTGATTGGCTACCTTCCATGTCTATTCATCTCCTCACTAATTGGGAACTATTACAAAACCGGTTAAGGAACATCTCCTCAACCGGTTATCATCTTATACGTACTTATAATATTCTTTCATTAATAGAAATAATGGCAGTTCGTATAGCTGTTTTCCATCAATCTTGAAAATACCTCGAGCCACTAATCGCTGGATGACTTCCTCACGCTTCAAATCCATTTTTGTTTCTTCAATTTTCAACATGGTGCTTGTTCCTCCTTGAAATGCTCCTATGAAATGGAACTATTTTTCTATTCCTTTTTGGTTCATGTTATAAACCTGTTCAACTTATTCTTTCCTAAGCTAACTGTTGTATACCTAAGTGTTTTCCATGTAATATAGAAGTCAGGTCTTTAACAACGACAATTTCAACGCAATTTAGGAGGACACCATGGACTTAAAAAAACTACCATTCTTACCGATTATTGTTGGTACGGATATGAACGCATACAATATGGCGATCTCTTTTCATGAAGCCTACCGAATCCATCCTGTACTCATCGGAAAAGAGCCATTATCTTTTACACAACTCAGCACAATCCCTTACAAAATCGAACTCAATCCAGAGCTGTCTGATGAAAACAAGTTTGCAGAAATTCTGATTGGGATTGCCGACCAATACAAAGCTGACGGACGCGAACTATTGCTCGTCGGAACAAATGATTTATATGTCCGACTTATCATTGAACATGCCGATCAGCTGAGGGAACACTTCACTTTCAACTATATCGATCGTGAACTCATGGATAATTTACAAATCAAGTCTCACTTTTATAAGTTGTGTAAAGAACATGGAATTGATACGCCATTAACGTTCTTTTACGATTGTGAAACGGATGGGCCATTTACCGAGGACATGAGCTATCCAGTTATCGTGAAGCCTAGCGATACAGTCGTATACAATCAAAATAAGTTTGCTGGACAGCAGAAAGTATACAAAGTCAATTCCCTTATTGAGTTGAACGAAGTTATTGAAACGGTTAAAAAGAGCGGATATAACGAGGAACTTATCATACAAGATTTCATCCCCGGTGATGATACCTACATGTGGGATTCTGTCATCTATTCCAATTCTTCTGGGCAAACTCAACTCGTCACGTTTGCACAAGTGGTCTTGCAGGAGCATACCGTGACTGCAATCGGTAACTACACTGCCGTCATTACAAGATATAATGAGGAAATGATGTACAAGTTGAAAAACTTCCTAGAAGCTGTCGGCTATAGAGGGTTTGCCAACTTCGATTTGAAGTATGACCCTCGAGATAAGAAGTTCAAAGTGTTTGAAGTGAATATCCGACAAGGCCGTTCCAGCTACTATACAACGGCACTTGGGCACAACATGGCGAGTTATTTTGTAGATGATCTGATTTACAACAAACATAAGCCGCTAGTTTTACTCAATAAGCCGTTCCTATTCACAGTAGTCCCTAAGATTGTTCTTAAGAAATTCGTGACGAACAAAGCGGTCAAGAGAGATATTAAGCGCTTATTGAAACAGAAGCAGTACGTAAATCCGTTATTTTATAAAGGGGATAAGCATTTGAAGCGGAAGCTTTATTTGTTCCTTCGTCAAGTGAATTATTATAAAAAGTATAGAAATAATAATTGGTGACAACCAAAAAAGCGACAAGAGCGTAGGACCGCTCTTGTCGCTTTTTGTTATTATTCTCCGAGATCTACGTTGTGGTAGACTTGTTGAACGTCTTCGAGGTCTTCGATTGCGTCGATCATCTTTTCGAACTGCTCTGCTGATGCCGCGTCTAGCTCAACGTCGTTTTGTGCAAGCATTGTCAGTTCAGCGACTGTGAAATCCGTGATTCCTTCAGCTTTGAAGGCTTCTTGAACTTCATGGAATGCTGTCGGGTCCGCATATACTAACACTTGCCCGTCATCTTCGGTAATATCATTGACGTCCACATCGTGTTCCATCATTAATTCCAGGACGTCATCCGCTGACTTCCCTTCGATTCCGAACACTGCAGTATGATCGAACATGTAGGCTACAGAGCCGCTCACACCCATGTTGCCTCCATTTTTACCAAAAGCGGCACGTACTTCTGAAGCCGTCCGGTTAACGTTGTTCGTTAACGCATCCACAATGACCATCGAGCCATTCGGACCAAACCCTTCATACCGAAGTTCATCGTAACTTTCTTCGCCGCCACCTTTAGCTTTTTCAATAGCACGTTCTATGATGGTTTTCGGAACACTATACGTTTTCGCACGTTCCAAAACAATTTTGAGGGCTTGGTTGGATTCAGGATCCGGCTCCCCCTGCTTTGCTGCTACATATATTTCGCGGCCGAATTTCGCATAGATCCGGCTCGTGTTGGCATCTTTTGACGCTTTCTTTTCTTTAATATTATTCCATTTACGGCCCATTGTGACCACTCACTTTCTGTTTGGATGAATCAGAGGTTAAAATCCTTTTCTTAGTATATCATGACTAAATTCATTGCGGAAAGTAAAAAAGGCTGAAACTACTAGACTTGCTACTTACAGAAAAGTATGGCAAAGTATTATGTGAACACCATACAACTTCATCACTGACAATATGTAGGGGTACCGGAGAACCGGTTGAGATGCATGCGACATGCAGACCCTTTGAACCTGATCTGGTTAACGCCAGCGGAGGGAACATATTCATTTCATAATGATTATGTGCCGCGTGCTTCCGAAAATCGGGAGTGCGCGTTTTTGTTGCAGTGTGAAACTCCAGGAGGGGAATTTCATTGAAACGAATACTCACTGTTCTGTTTGCTGCATCACTTTTGACCGCTTGCGGCACAGACAAACAACCAAGTACGAATAGCGCTAAAGAGAGTGAAACCGCTCAAAAAGTCCATTTCGCTCTCGATTGGACGCCAAATACGAATCATACCGGTTTGTATGTAGCTCAGCAAAAAGGCTACTTCAAAGACGAAGGTCTCGATGTCGAAATCATGCTTCCAGGTGAAGCAGGTGCAGATCAGCTTGTTGCTTCAGGAAAAGCTGACTTTGGAATCGGGGCCCAAGAAGCTCTAACAGAAGCACGGGCAGCAGGGATTCCCATCGTGTCGATTGCTGCGATCATCCAGCACAACACGTCCGGATTCGCTTCACTAAAGGAAAAAGGTATCGAGTCTCCTAAAGATTTCGAAGGGAAAAACTATGGTGGCTGGGGTGCTCCCGTTGAGCAAGCCGTCGTTGAATCCCTAATGGAAAAAGACCATGGGGATAGCAGTAAAGTGAAGTACATCAACATGGGGTCTTCTGATTTCTTTACGGCGATACAACGTGATATCGACCTCGCTTGGGTATACTACGGCTGGACAGGTATTGAAGCCGAACAGCGCGGAATGGAATTGAACATGCAATATTTAAAGGACTACTCTGACAAACTGGACTACTATACGCCAGTGATCACGACCAATGAAAAACTCATTGAAAAAGATCCTGAGAAAGTGAAAGCATTTGTTGCTGCTGCATCCAAAGGGTATCAGTTTGCAATTGACAATCCCGAAGAAGCTGCGGATATCCTGATTCAATCAGTGCCCGATCTCGATCCGGATCTTGTTAAGAAAAGTCAGCAGTGGCTATCTCCTAAATATCAGGATGATGCCCCACGTTTCGGTGAACAACAGCTGAAAACATGGGAAGCCTATGCGGATTGGATGGATGAAAACGGCTTGCTCGACGGAGAATTCAACGCAAAAGAAGCGTTCACAAACGAATTTTTACCGAACTAAGGAGGAAAAATAATGGCAAATGCACTAGTTAGTATTCAAATCATACCAAAGACACCAAATGGCGAAGATGTCATTCCTTATGTAGATGCAGCGATTGAAGTGATTGAAAAATCCGGTGTACCTTATCAGGTCGCACCACTTGAAACAACAATGGAAGGCGAACTCGGGAACTTGCTCAGGATCATTGAAAAAATGAACATTCGCATGACAGAATTAGGAGCACCCAGCGTCATTTCACAAGTAAAGATCTACAGCAATCCTGAAGGTGCTTCCATGGAAAAGCTAACGGAGAAGTACAGATGAAATCAGCAGTGAATAAAGGATGGCGACCGTTTCTGGTCTTCATCCTTTTACTCGTTATTTGGGAAGGCGCTGCACGGATCTTCGAAGTTCCGGCATGGCTGCTTCCTTTACCTTCTCAAATCGCTGAAGAGGCCTTTACCGGCTATTCGCTGTACGCTTCCCATATCGTTTCCACCATCACTCTCTCAGCAACCGGCTATATTGTAGGAATTATTGTAGGTATCAGTGTCGCCGTTCTATTATTCAGGATTCCAGTCCTTCAGCAAGCGTTATACCCGCTCCTGATTTTGTCGCAAAATATTCCAGTGATCGTACTCGCTCCTCTTCTTGTCATTTGGTTTGGCTTCGGTATGCTTCCGAAAGTCATCGTCATCGTTCTGGTTTGCTTCTTTCCTGTAACGATTGCTGCACTCGATGGATTCAGACAAACGGATCGTGATATGCTGCATTACTTGAAGATGATTGGGGCAAGCAATCGTCAGATTTTCTGGAAACTGCAATGGCCGCATTCACTGCCTTCACTATTTTCAGGGTTAAAAATCGCAGCAACTTATAGTGTTATGGGAGCTGTGATTTCTGAATGGCTTGGTGCTAACAAAGGAATCGGTGTCTATATGACACTCGCTTCTTCTTCGTTCAAAACAGACCGTGTCTTCGTTTCCATTGTACTGATTATGATTTTGAGTTTAACGTATTTCGGAATGATTTCAGCATTTGAAAAAAACATTCTGCGATGGCGCAGACAAGGAGGGAACCAGACGAATGGGTCAACTCACTCTTGAAAATGTAACGAAATCATATGGCACCAATCATGTTCTCCAGAACATATCATTGTCTGTGAAAGAGGGCGAGTTCGTTTCTATCGTCGGTCCTTCAGGAAGCGGGAAAAGCACGATTTTCCAACTCATTGGCGGACTATACTCACCAGACGGTGGAACCATCTCCCTGGACGGGTCCGTATTAAATAATTCACAGGGGCATATTAGTTATATGCCGCAAAGTCCAGCTCTGTTTCCTTGGAGGACGGTTCTACAAAATGTTGAAGTGAGTGCGGAGATTGCAGGGACCGGAATAGACCGGTCTCAAACGCTGCAGCTCATTAAGAATGCAGGTCTGTCAGGTTACGAAGATGCTTACCCCAGTGAACTTTCTGGCGGAATGAAGCAGCGCGTATCCTTCATACGCAGTCTGAATGCTCCGCAATCCATAATATGTCTAGACGAACCATTTTCAGCGTTAGACGAGTTTACCAGGCTTGAAATGCAACAATGGCTTCTGTCGATTTGGGAAACGAACAGAAAATCGATTCTGTTCATCACCCATGCTATTGACGAGGCACTCTTCCTATCCGACAGGATCCTCGTGCTATCCGACAAGCCTGCAGTTGTCAAAAAAGAGATTATCGTTCCATTCAGCAGACCCCGCTCCGAAGAGTTATTGCTGAGTGACACTTTTCTTGCACTGAAGCGGGAAATCTACAGTTTACTACGCGGATAATGACGAATAGGTTTAACTTCGTATACGGATAGGGAATGGAATACTATAACTTCTTCTAAGGAGCTAAGAATATGAAACTAACTAAAGTTGTTAAAACTGCTATTAAATACGGACCGATCATTTTACCGTTTGTCATGAAATTCGTGAATAGTAAAAAACAGACCGGAACGATTCCTAAACGCAGATAATAAGAAAGAGGGCAAGCCATACGCGGCTGCCCTCTTCTTTGTTATGAACTTGGAACGAGTGCTTTTCGCGCACCACAAACGATGGCATGCACTTCAGAACCATCCAAGGTTTCTTTCGTATACAATTCATTCACCAAATCCTCGAACTGTCTCGCGTGTCCGCGGATCAGTTCTTCAGTCCTTGCAACGGCTGTAGCAAATAGCTCTTGCATTTTGACTTCCTTTTCCGATTTACTGAACGTCAATGTAAATCCGTCCTGGAGTAATCCTGTGTCCACCATCCGCTCAATTATATCTTTTGCCTGCTGCACATCACCGCTCACACCGATACTATGCTCACCCAGGTAGATTCTCTCCGCAATCCCTCCGCCAAGAATCATACTGACTTGGTCAAGCAGTTCACTTGCGGTCTGCAGATGAAGCTCTTTTTGAATGGGAGCTACATAGCCCAATGCCTGTCCTCTAGGGATAATCGTCGCTTTTCGAACAGAATGCGGCTTCGTAATCGCAGCAATCAAGGCATGACCGGATTCATGAATTGCAACACGGCGTTTCGTCAAAGGATCGTTCATGCTTCTGGACGTATTGCCCAAAATGGTTCTATCAATTGCAAAATCCATATCGCTCTTGTCGATCTCAGTACGCCCTTCACGTATCGCACGTTTACTTGCCGTTGTGAACAACGCACTGATTTGTGCACCTGAAAAGCCGGACGTACTTTCCGCTAGCATATCCAATGACGATGCGACATTAGGGGCGAGTGCCTTCCCTTTAGTATGGATGTCCATAATCTCACGCCGCCCTTGTGTATCAGGCAGAGGAACCTGGAACGAATAATCGATACGTCCCGGACGCAAGAAAGCTTCGTCCAACATATCTTTACGATTCGTTGCAGCAATGAACAAGACTCTCCCATTATCTGCCCCGCCGTCCAGTTGAACGAGAAGTTCAGTCAACGTTTTCTCAGATTCTTCTCCCCCATGCGCTTTCCGTTTACCCGCAAGCGCATCCACTTCGTCAATGAAAATGACTGACATCTCTTGCTTACGTGCATTTTGGAACATTGTACGAATACGGGATGCCCCAACGCCCACAAAGAGTTCGGTGAAAGCAGCCCCGCTCGATGAATAGAATGATGCACCGATTTCATGAGCAATGGCCTGGGCTAGTAATGTTTTCCCCGTTCCAGGAGGTCCTTCAAGTAAAATGCCTTTCGGCGCTTTCACACCAAGTGCTTCCGAACGTTTCGGATCTTTGATGATATCCAAGGTTTGGTGGATTTCGTCTTTCATCTCTTGAGACAAGCCCCCGATATCATTGAGAGTAATATCAGGCAGTGGTGTTTCTTTCGATGCACTATGTTTCATGGATGCAGCACCCACACCGATTTTCCCTTTTTGTTGAAGGATGAAGAATGTGATGAGCGCCGCTAACAATAATGCTGCAATGACATAACCCGATGTATTTCCTCCAGAATAGGAATAAGAAACATTATAGGTTTTCACGAGTTGTTCTGCCAAATCGCTATCAGGTCGTACATTTGTCACATATAGATGGTTCCCAGTTTTCAAATAGAGTGCGCCCGACGCCGTTTCTTTCAATGCCGCTCCATCTGTTACGGCTGCCAATTTCTGCTCTAATGCAGAATAGGACAGAGGAGTTGCGCGATGGGCATCACTAGTAATCCAAAACAAAAACGATGCCGTGCCAATGACTAGGAGGGACAGGACAATCAATGCCTTTGAAGTAAACGACTTGACAAACTTCAAATTCTCCAGCTCCTTATTTAAGATATCTCCATTATAGGGAGTCTTTCTGCAAAAAGAAACTAAGTTATCTTACAATTAATTGTCTATCTCGTGAACAATTCATTGAACAAAAAGCAGCAAGAATAGTAATGGCGAACCGACTGTAGTTTAAACAAAAATACATAAAACAATCACACTCAGCCATATTAACCATGTACGTCACAACTACGCATCCGGGAGGTTTTAGTATCAACAAAGAAGAGCGAAAAGGTGCAAACAGCAACTTTCAAACAGTCTCTGCGGCAGAGGAGAAATCGAACAATACTGTTCGGAAAATGAAGGAAGAAATATCAATGGAACTGGCCGAACTTGGAAACCTGAAACCGAAGCATGAGCCGATGACTCCAAACCAACGGGAAAAATCAGAACGGGATAAATCCTATTAAAAAAATTTTTTGAAAGGTAAAACCAACGATGGTAATGATCCAGTCGTTGGTTTTACTCAAGTTGTCAAGAAGACTTCCCGAGATCGCCTTTCTCTAAATGCTTTTGACAACGAGTCAACAATATTCTCATTGCCATACACAAACATTACCATTGCATTTCCGCTCATGTAGCAGTAAGATAAGTACATAAGCTGCATTGTTCGTATTCCCATAAAGTTTTAACCTTTAAGCTGTAAAAGGGAGTTTTATATAGGCTGGAAATGACACGCCAATCATTTATGGTTGGACAGACAGGAACAGTTCTGCGAACACCCACTTTGAGGAGTGGTGGTTTAAAACTTTCTATGAATCGTAGTACGGCAAAGGCGGCTTACAAACCGCTTCATATCAATGTTTGAAGCAATGCACCTTCCTTAGGGAACGGTGCTTTTTCTTTGCCTTTTTGGCGGTGGGGTTAAAATTCAAAATAACTTATGCTAAAAGCTGATAACTTCTAATTGTACCCACATTTTTCCCTTTCTTTATTCGGTTTCTAAAATTGAAGAAGTTAATCGATATTAATTCCCTTATTACTTCACATCCACAAAAGCCTTCATATTTTATTCATTCCAAGGATGGTAAACACTTAAATAGCCGATCGTTTAAAATTAAACATTTGACTTCTAAATACGAATGTGAAATAATACGTCTCATAAACTTTTGCGCAAAAGATAATGATAAAAATTTAATATATTTGAGAGATGTTATAGTAACTATATTGTAAGCAGCAACAAGAGACTGAATGGGTGGTGAGAATTCAGGCAGCAATATAGATGAAGTACGACATCAGTTATTCTCAAACTACTAATGAAGTGGATGACCCGTCCAAAAACGGATTGTCAATTAGGGTGGTAACGCGGAGAACTCCTTCGTCCCTTTCCAAGGGATGGTAGGAGTTTTTTGTATTCATTTTTTTACTCCCCCTATTCACCAGTCACTTAAGTAAAGTTTGGGAAAAAATATAACCAACTACTATGTATGATAGGCAAATTACACCATTCCTATTTAAATAAATGCAAATCTGTCTTTAAGGAGATGACATAAATGAAAAAGGAACTATCTTTTACAATGTCAATTATTCCAATATTCACATTAGTCATCACAGCATCTTCATCTATATTTTTTTGGAAGGCTGGAATGCATATTCCCTTAATGATTGGAGTCATCGTTGCCTCTTTCATTGCTATAATTTCTGGTTGGAGTTGGCGTGAAGTAGAAAAAATGATGATCAATGGGGTATCCCGTGCATTGCCCGCCGTTTTCATTTTACTTATTATCGGAATCATTGTTGGATCTTGGATTGCAAGCGGTGTAATCCCAACGATGATTTACTTTGGTCTAACGATTATAGAACCGTCACAATTTGTGCCGCTTGTTGCTCTAATAACTGGAATTGTATCAATTACATTAGGAAGTTCGTTCACTTCAATTGCGACTGTTGGGCTTGCTTTTATGGCGATTGGGGAAGGACTTGGTTTTGCTCCTGGGCTTGTTGCAGGCGCCGTCGTTTCAGGAGCTTATTTTGGGGATAAATTATCGCCTTTTTCCGATACAACGAACATTGCTCCTGCCATGGCAGAAACAGATTTGTTTAGTCATATTAAGCATATGCTCTGGGACACGATTCCCGCATTTGTCTTTTCAATTGTTCTGTATGGGTTCCTAGGCAATTCTTCCCTAGCACCCCATACTGCTGATACTAGTGAAGTTGATTTGATTATCAAAGGATTAGAAAGCACTTTTGTGATGAATCCCCTTCTGTTACTCACGCCAGTTTTCACGATCTTATTAATTGTGAAACGTGTACCTGCGATTCCAGCGTTAGCAATTGTTGGATTTTTAGGTGCGATACTTGCGGTGCTTGTTCAAGGGGTTCCGGTCTCCTCGATTGTTCAAGTAATGACGAGTGGATTTTCAGTGGACTCGGGTGTAGCTATAGTAGATTCGCTACTTAATCGTGGTGGCCTCATGTCCATGCTACCTACAATTGGACTATTAATCATCGCAACATGCCTTGGGGGTATTTTAGAAGAAACTGGATCTTTTGAAGTGTTAACGAGAAAAATGATGCAAAATGTACGCTCAACCGGAGCCTTGATTAGCTCGACAATTTTTTCAACTTTTGTCGTTGCATTTGCAAGTGGTGCACAGTTTTTAGCGATTATTTTACCGGCAAGAACATTTGTCAAAACATATAAAAAGATGGGGATTGACACAAAAAATCTTTCGAGATGTGTTGAAGCGGCAGGCACAGTTGGAATTAACTTAGTCCCATGGAGTGTTACAACCGTTTTTGCAGCCGACATTCTTAGTGTCAGCCCAGGTGAATTCATCCCATTAGCTTTCTTCGTATTTCTCGTTCCACTCATCAATATCATTTTTGGTTTCACCGGCTGGACTATTACCAAGAAGAAATATAATGACACAAATGAAACAACTACTAAAGGAGAACTATCATTATGAGCGAAGTAATTTTACATGTGTTAGGAACATCACAAGACGCAGGCCTTCCGCATCCGAATTGTTTTTGTAAAAACTGTACAAAAGCAATCAGCCATCCGGAGTTAAGACGGTATGCAGCTTCATTAGCAATTGTACTACCTCATGAAAGAGCTTGGCATTTGGTTGATGCAACACCAGATTTAAAAGAGCAGATGGCAAGAGTACAAATCAAACATAAGATGCAAGGTCAACTAATGGCGAGCATCTTTTTGACTCATGCTCATTTAGGCCATTATCCCGGATTACTGTTTTTAGGAAGAGAAGCCATTGGTGCAAACAAGGTGCCTGTCATGGCAGGAACGAAAATGAAGAAAATGTTAGAAGAACAAGCACCTTGGAGCCAACTAACAAAGCTTCATAATATTGATGTGCAAGAAATTTGTGATGGACAACCAATTAGGATTACGCCACATGCTACAGTCACACCTGTTACTGTCCCTCACAGAAATGAATTTTCAGAGACTTTTGCTTTTTGGATTGAAGGAACGAAGAAGAAAGTTCTTTATATCCCGGATATTGATCGATGGGAACAATGGGACGAGGATATTTACGAAGCGTGTGAAAAGGCTGATATTTGCTTACTTGATGGCACATTCCATTCCGCTAGAGACCTTGAAAATATCGGACGTGATTATCGGGAAATCCCTCACCCTCTCATGATAGAAACGATGGATCGATTACAAAATTTAGTTGAACGAACTGAAATTTATTTCATTCATCTAAATCACTCGAATCCCGCTCTCGATGCTGATAATACTATTCGAAATGAGATTGAGCATAAGGGCTTTCATATAGCGGAGGAAGGAATGGAGCTTTCTATATAATAGAAGGTGATGGAAGTAATGGAATCTATAGGTATCGAATATCTAATAATTTTAGAGAGAAAATATAAAGGAGTAGAACAGTCCAACGATTCGGTTTGTTCTACTTCTTTACATGTAATAGTATATGTGCACCTTCGTCCCCTCCTTAAGCACAAATTAGCGGATGTCTGTTCGTATGTAACGCAAAATAAAAAGGATCTAAGTGAAATGTCGGGGTAATGTGACTTGCACGTCACCCTTCAACCTGAAGGAACCCCAATTTCTTTATACTGCATGTTTAGTAAGATCTTCGCTCTAAAATAGACATACGACTTTAATTTAATTAATTGAAATTGAAGAAATCGTATTACTCTAGGGAGTTACGATTATCGTCATCGAGTTACATACACCCGCCAAAGCGCGTACTGCAATTCTGTCTTTAAATGATTCATCAAAAGCCCAATTACTTGGCATTCATATAAAGGATCCCGTATCGAGGACGAAGGTTTCTTTTGAAAAATTCCAAAGTATCAAAACATCATGGTCTACTAATTTTTTGACTCCTACGAGATTGACTTTGTATTCTTTTGTGGGAAATATCCCTTCCCAACCGGAACTACTTTTTGTGTATACATCCGTAACGATAGCATTAAGACTATTGTTATTATAAAGGTCTAAAGATATGCTTTAGAACTTTATCCTACATCTTGTATGCTCAACGTAACTTGGTTATCTTCTGTAACTTTCGAAACGTTATTAAAGTGTGTGGCAATCTCTTTGACAACTTTATCATAAATAAATTTAGTCCTAACAGGAATTTCTAGCATTCCATTTAATTCAATTTATATAAAGGGTGCCAAGAAGTATTGGGCAAGAGGTGATAAAAGAAGCTCAGATGGGTCGAGCGTACCCCTCAATACCAGATCCCCATATGAAGCATTCTGATGCCGTACTCCGTTTTCAAATCACATTGAAAATATTCCGTATTCTTGATGATCATCCATAAATAGTGATTAAGAAACACAACCTGAATGCGCCTTCCGCAGAAGGGGGGGAGATTGTGTCCTCTCCCCGTTACTCGATAAAGTCTTCTTCCTTTAACAATCCGCAGGCAATTAACCCTTTCATAATACCGTCATTTGAACACGTATCTGTCACAAGGTCCGCTTTTTCCTTCAATTCAGGTATGGCATTCCCCATCGCGATTCCTGTTCCAACACATTCAATCATCTCGAAATCATTCGGACCATCTCCGAAAGCATAACTATTTTCAACGGGGATATTAAGATGTTCCAGCACTTTCAAGATACCGACCGCTTTAGATGCCCCTTTAGGAAGCATGTCCACCGCATTTTCATCCCAGCGGATAAATACGTAATCTTTTTGATAGCGGTCCATATAAGGCTGTATATCCTCCAGATTTCCATATAACTGGATTTGGTGAACGTGCGAGTGAGAGTAGATGGCTTCATCCACACTCGGGTATTCCAGTTTCAAACGCCCTAAACTTCCAGCAACAAGCGGATGCTTCGCTTCGTTTACTGCGAACACTTCGGAATTGGAGTACGTGATTCCATGTCCTTTCCCTTTCGCATACATACTCAATTCACTAAGGATTTCCTTATCCATCGGGTTAGAGAACAGTTCTTTCCCCTCATAGACTACATGCTGTCCATTCATGGAAATATACGAATCGAATTCCAGATCCTCAATAAGCTCGCGAAACATTCTAGGCGCCCGCCCTGTACAGATAACCGTAATCACTCCTTTTTCCCGAAGTGCGCGCAACGCTTCTTTTGTTGACGGTAAGATGGTTTTGTCATGACTCATCAACGTCCCATCCAAATCAAAAAATACGATTTTGTTAGTTGTCAATTCCATTCCTCCTAGCTAACGTAGTCTGAATTAGATCGAGCACAGCCCAAGCGCATCTCAGTACTGATTCAGTCTACTTTCTCTACAATATATTTATCTTTTAATGCTTGTTGTAACGAGCTATGCGTGTCAATCATCGAGAAATCCAACCCTAATTGGATCGATGTCTGGGCGATTTCAGGTCGAATTCCAGTGATTGTAGACTGGATGCCAAGCAAGTTAAGCACTTGAATGACTTCAAATAGTTGGTTGGCGACCATTGTATCGATAATCGAAACACCGGATAAGTCGATAAATAATTTTATGATATCCGTTTCCATACATTTTGCAGGGACGACTTCCAAAATCATCTTTGCACGCTCGGTATCGATATCTCCAACTAGAGGTAGAATTCCTATATTCTTGTTAATTTTTATAATAGGCGAACTCAGCTCATCGATCAGACTTTGTTGGGCATTCAATCTTGTTGTCATTAACTTGAAATACATAGCAGAAAATGCTGTCAGTAATTTGTCAAATGCTAAATGGATCGTCTCGCCCCACTGCAAAACAACCGCGACAGGAACTGTTTCAGTTTGCTGACCGACAAATCGTTCGACCTGTCGCCAAAAAACTTTTCGGACACGACTAAGAGCATCGACCACTTCAGCTATCGATGTATTGGACGCAATGCGGCTCTTCGCAACCAGTTCCGCCCATTCTTCTTTTTGCTCTTCAAAGTTTCCACTAGGACCTAACAAACTGCTAGCAATCGTTCGATTCGTTCTATTATTTTGCTCTCTCAACGTTTGTTCAGCGGCAGAACCCGCATCGCTGGAGTATATGGACTTCTGACCTGAGTCGCGCAGGGCGAGCCATTCATCCGTTATCACGGTGATATTGTCCATTAAGTAACGGTTCAATTCCTTATTCCAATCCTTCATGTTTGTAAAACTCCTGTCTCGATCTGATATGTACTTCCTTCATCCCTATATATCTTACATCAGAACTAAATTCTTTGCAGAAAAATCCGGAGAGTCGCCTCTCCGGATAAGTGGTTAATTTAATATTTTGACGCGAACCGTTTTAACACCCCACGCCACGGCAGAATCCAGTCCCGGTATGAATACATCAATTTTATGTCCTTTTATCGCTCCGCCAGTATCTCCAGCGACTGCTTCACCATACCCTTCCACCCACACCCGGGAGCCAAGTGGAATGATGGACGGGTCTACTGCAATGACTTTTTGGTTTGGATTCGAACGTAAGTTAATGCCGATTTTGGTCGTTCCCGAGCAACCAGTGCAATAGGCTGTATAAGCGGTTGCAGTCATGGTCAGTTCTCTTCCTGTCTCAGTTGACGCAGGAACCGCGGCAGGAGAAGAGGCTGTTTTAGCAGAAACGACTTGCTTGCCTGCAGGGACTGGATTCGATTCCTGTTTCTTTGCCGGTGCAGAAGCAACTACCTGTTTCATCTTTTTCACGTTCGTCGATGAGCCTGGTGCTTCAACGGAGACATTCAGCACATCTCCCGGATGTATGAGTTCGCTCTGCAGTCCATTCCACTCAATAAGTGATTGCAAAGGAACAGAGTGAGCTAACGCAATTCTGTATAAGTTATCTCCAGGTTGGACGGTGTACGTGAGTGAAGGCTTCTTTTCTAGTAGGGGGTTATCTGCAATAAGTTCCGAACCAACCGCAGGTATAAATGGATACACCTCTCGCCCCTCGGCCACTTCAGATTCGTCTGTTGAAACAGATTCGTTCGACTCCGCAACTGCTGGCGCTGTCAGCGATATGAAAGCCAACAGAAAAACAGCCGCTTGTACAATCTTTCTCAAATGAGTTCCTCCTTCAATGTTTAAAAATGTGCGTCGACGTTGCTAATTTGTCCGACGCTGTTTCTAAGTATTTCCACTCCTATACTTTTTAATCATTCATTTGATAAATGAAGAGTTTCTCAATATGCAATAAAAAGAGCAACAGATTCCATTTGTTGGAATCCGTTGCTCTTTAATGTTTGTTTAGGTGATGATTGCTCTCAGTTTGGATTCTCCATCATCGCGCTCATGTTGCCCTTCACATGCCGGGTATTCGCCATCACTCGCTTGAATTTCTCAGACACTCAGCGTATTTTCTCCTTCACATCTACGAATTTGTCGATAACGGGACACAATTCCACTTTGAAAAGGAATCATTTAGGTGCGTATCCCTTGTCGTTACAAGAAAATTCATGCGCTCAGCTACTTGTTGAAAATCAGGTAGGTCTTTTCTAGAAACAAAGTCATCCATTTCTATTTACACTTAAACTAACTGCCTTCACTCCACAATAAAAACTGCAAGCACACCAACGTTTATTGGCATACTCGCAGCTTCTTTACTTAAAACATTTTCGTCGTCCATGTCTCGCCGTTCCACATTTTGTTCACGACGCCCTCATAAAAGTCCGGTTCATGGGAAATGAGCAGAACGCTTCCTTTGAACTCTGTCAGCGCGCGCTTCAGTTCAGCTTTCGCATCGACATCCAAGTGATTCGTCGGCTCATCCAGCACAAGTAAATTCGTTTCCTGGTTAACCAGCTTACACAAACGGACTTTAGCACGTTCTCCGCCACTTAGTACCTTCACTTTACTCTCAATATGCTTTGTAGTCAGACCTACACGAGCAAGGGCTGCGCGGACTTCATACTGCGTAAAATGAGGAAATTCACTCCAGATTTCTTCCAAGCAGGTTTTATCACTATCCGATTTCAACTCTTGTTCAAAATAACCGATTGCCAAATGATCGCCGCGTTCGACCGTACCGGACAAAGCAGGAATCTCACCTAGCAAGCTTTTCAGCAACGTTGTTTTACCGATTCCATTCGCACCAGACAAGGCGATTTTCTGGCCGCGTTCCATCTGCAGATCGAGCGGACTGGATAGTGGCTCATCGTAACCAATCACGAGCTGAGTTGTTTCAAACAGATATTTGCTTGGTGTTCGTGCCATCTTAAAGTCAAAATGGGGCTTTGGCTTCTCTGAATCGAGTTCAATCATGTCCATTTTATCGAGCTTCTTTTGACGGGATTGTGCCATTTTACTTGTCGCTGCATTCGCTTTGTTCCTTGCAACGAAATCTTTAAGGCCTGCAATCTCTTTTTGCTGCTTCTTATAGGCTGCTTCCACTTGTTGTTTCTTCATCTCATGAACACGTAAAAAGTCATTGTAATCCCCAGGATATCGTGTGATCTGCTGATTCTCCATGTGATAAATCATGTTCACAACGCTATTCAAAAATGGGATATCATGTGAAATGAGGATGAAGGCACTTGGATAGTTTTGCAAGTAATTTCGCAACCATTCAATGTGCTCCACATCCAAATAGTTCGTCGGCTCATCCAATAGCAAAATATCCGGCTTCTCGAGTAGCAATTTCCCGAGCAGCACTTTCGTACGCTGACCACCGCTTAAATCATTGACATCCCGGTCCAAACCGAACTCATCCAGCCCAAGACCGTTTGCGACTTCTTCCACCTTTGAGTCCAAAATGTAAAAGTCCTGCTGCTCGAGATCGTCTTGAATTTGGCCCGTCTCTTCCAAGATCGCTTCCAGTGCGTCCGGATCCACATCGGCCATCTTCGCGAACAACTCATTCATTTCACTTTCCATATCGTACAAGTACTGAAATGCAGTCCGCAGCACATCACGGATCGTCATCCCTTGACTGAGTGCAGCATGCTGATCTAAATAACCTATGCGAGCACGTTTCGCCCAGGAAACAGTCCCCGCATCCGGCTCCAGTTTACGCGTAATAATATTCATGAACGTCGATTTTCCTTCGCCGTTTGCACCGATAAGCCCGATATGTTCTCCCGCTAATAGTCGGAACGATACGTCTTCAAAAATCGCACGGTCTCCAAACCCATGACTCAAATTCGTTACTGTTAATAAACTCATAATGTACACCTATTCTTTCTTCCCAGATTCAAGTGAAATGGATATCTCACCAATTCACATCTACTCGCTATCATACTAAAAACAGCAAGCCACCGC
Organism: Sporosarcina gallistercoris; assembly: GCF_050459885.1. Taxonomy (GTDB): domain Bacteria; phylum Bacillota; class Bacilli; order Bacillales_A; family Planococcaceae; genus Sporosarcina; species Sporosarcina gallistercoris_A. The sequence goes on from NZ_JBCMNO010000008.1 coordinate 54,667, forward strand.
CACCTTCTCTTCCAAAACAAATGGAGTGATAGCGCTTCTATCACTAATCCCTTATGCTTCTTTCTCCACAACCCCGATTGTCTGTTTGTGAATAACATGATTGGTTCCCCACTCGTGCATCGATTCTAAAATGGGACTCAGCGTTCTTCCGTAGTCTGTCATCGAGTACTCCACTTTCGGAGGAACTTGAGGGTAGATAACACGCTTGATGATGTCTTCTTCTTCCAGCTCCCGCAACTGTTTAGTTAACATTTTCTGGGTGATGCCCGGCATGCTGCGCTTCAACTCACTGAACCGCTTCGTCCCTTCATGGAGCAGATACAGGATGATGACCGGCTTCCATTTCCCAACAACAATCCCGAGTGCTTCTTCGACTTTGCACTGTGAAACTTCACCTTTCACACGAATTCCTCCCATGGTATCTTTTTGGATACTATAGCACTTCAAAGTGCGTACTTCCACATAAGTCATCGGCTGACTATACTAGAAGAGAAGTGAAGGGGGTCTATATAGGCTCTTCACGTAAAACGAAGGGGGAATTCATCTTGTCTCAATCATTTTTGGAGTCTGTAAAAAATCGGCGTTCCATTTATGCCATTACTAACGAACCGATCCTTTCCGATGAGAAACTTGAAGAACTTATCCATCAAGCTGTGAAGCATACGCCATCTGCTTTCAATTCACAAACGGCACGCGTTGTAGTCCTTTTCGGTGAACAAAGTAAACGACTCTGGGAAATCACAGGTGATACCTTAAAGAAAATCGTACCTGAGGAGAGTTTCGAATCGACTGCACAGCGTATGACGATGTTCGGAAGTGGTTATGGAACGATTCTGTTCTTTGAAGATATGCAAGTCGTCGAGTCGTTACAAGAACAGTTCCAGGAATACAAAGAGAATTTCCCGACGTGGTCCCAACAATCTTCCGGTATGGTGCAATATGTTATCTGGACAGCACTTTCTGATGAAGGATACGGCGCAAGTCTGCAACACTATAATCCATTGATCGATGATGCAGTGAAAGCGGAATGGAACCTTCCTTCTTCTTGGAAACTGATGTCACAAATGCCTTTTGGTAAGGTTGTCGCTCCTGCAGGTGAGAAAGAATTCCAGCCGATTGAAGAACGGCTGCATGTATTCAAATAAATCCAGACTCACCAAAGAGAATGCATCGACAGTCGATGCATTCTCTTTTTTCGCACTTATTGTGCTGCTATATGTTTAGCAGTCTCCCTGACAAACTGTGTATACGGTGACTCTGGCATCTGCGTCATATTGGAAACTGCACGTTCTGCAAGCTCGCGCGCGTGTGCTACTTCACCAAGCTGCTCTGCACACAATGCAGCGTAGGCATCCTTTTCATAGTAAATGGAAAGATCGAAAGGATGGTGCACATGCTCACTGATTGCAACTTGTTGCAACAAGTGCATTGCATCCCTATAGCGGCCCACTCCGTAGAGGGCCTTTCCGCGCTCCAGTGCAAAGAAATTCGGGAAAAATTCATGTTCCGGCATCGGCCCCGTCAGTTTTGCTAGCTTTACAAGTGCCGTTTCATAGTCTTGATGGAACGAATTCAACTGATGGATACGAATCAGTTTCGTGTACCAGACTGCATGATTATCTTCTGCAAAGTCCCCGTATTGGAGAAGTTTCTGCTCATAATAATTGAGTTTGTCTTCATCATTGTCTATTACCGCTCGATAAGCTGCCATCCTGTATAACTGGTCGACTTGGTAGAAAATTGTTTTGTCTTTCGAATACCTAATCGCTTCATCCATTAACCGGGTTGCTTGTTCTGTATCGTTAACCGCAAAACGAAGAATCACTTCATAGGTGTATAAATCCAGACGTGTCAGAGGATCGATATAGCCACTCCGGCGTTCCACTTCAGCTTTCTCCTCCAGCAGTCGCGTGAGAGCTTCTTCATACCGGTGTTCCGTGAACAGAACCATCGCACGGAAAATGCCGAGTGCCGCCCGCCGAGGGAGGATATTGAGGGCTTCATACAGTTCGCATGCTTTTTCTTCCGCCGGTTTCCAATCCGGATACTTCAAGTGGAACGAAAGGCGGCTGTAAATTTCCAGCAACCGGGCGGATTCATATCCTCGGTTCAGTTTCGATATGAATGGACGTATGAGCTCTACCGCTTTCTCATAATTTGCTTCTATATCCGATTTGTATAGGACTTCAGCTTCATCCAGCAATGACCCGAGCTCACTGCCGCTCACCTCTTCCAGCAGTTCAGAAACTTCGACCCCAAGCCGCTCCGCTAAGTAATTGAGATTCTCCATTGAAGGATTTGCTTTATTGTTTTCTATCAGACTGAGCATCCCTTTGGTCATCTGCTCGCCTGCGCATGATTCCAATGTCATTTTACGTTCTTTTCTGAGCATGCGGATCCGCTCTCCTAATGTTTTCATCGCGTCTCACTCCTACTCTCATCGTTCAGTTTAATTATATTAAACTTTCTCTTGAAATGAAAGAGTGGTCGTGGTATTCTTTGTTTAATCTCATTAAACTTTCTGAATGGAGTGATTATTTTGGAAGAAAACGCAATGAAGCTGAAACGGGCCACTTATCACTTGTGGACATTTGCTGCGAGCAAGATGATCAGTGCATTCGGTGCGCAGATTTACGCATTTGCCATCAGCTTTTACATTTTGCAGCTGACCGGTTCTGCCACGAGTTTTGCAGCCAATCTCATTTGCAGCATCTTGCCTCGCACCCTGATGGCGCCATTTGCAGGCTACGTTGCGGATACGTACTCTCGAAAAAGGATCGTTATTCTTGCACAGATTGTCTCAACGATCGCTATTCTTGGCTTGCTTACCATTAGCTTGACGAATGGATTATCGTTGCCTGCCATTTACGCAACAACCGTGGTTCTATCGTTAGCGTCAACATTTTCAGGCATCGCTTTCACGTCTTCCATCACAGGTCTTGTCGATGAAGAGCGGATTCAAAAAGCGATGTCACTGAACCAGATGTCTGTCTCTTTTGCCGCAATCGGCAGTCCTGCAGTTGGCGGCCTGCTCTATGGTGCAGTTTCCATGCCTGTATTTCTTATCCTCTACGCGGGTGCTTCAATTGTTGCTGTAGTGCTTGAGTCGACGATGGATTTCAACTTATTTGCAAAACGTCAAGTAAAGGAAGAAGGAACGCCGAAAGAGAAGATGTTCGACAGTATGAAAGCCGGGTTAGCATATGCCCGTCTGCAGCCATTATTGATGGCGTTAATTTGGGTCGCACTACTTGTCAACTTCCTGTTCGGTGCAGTCCAAGTCGGCTATTCGTTCATCCTCATTGAAAAATTGAAGATACTTCCCGCTCATTTCGGCCTGATTGAAGGAGGAATGGCGGTCGGGATGCTTCTGATGTCCATCTATATAGCAGCACGTAAACCGTTTTCCTCACCTCTGTCTGTATCCAAATGGGGGATTGTAGCAATGGGTCTGTCGATGGGTTTAATCGCAGTGCCGCTTTTGATTTTCCTGCCATATGGCGGCATATTCACTTTTTACTTAACGCTTTCTTTCCTCAGCGGAGCCTTAGGGCCACTCGTTAACACTCCTATCCAAGTGTTCATGATGAAATTGATCGACGACGACTATAAAGGCCGTGTGTTTTCCATCTTGGAAACGATGGCAATGGCGCTCATGCCACTCGGAATGGTGCTATTTGGATTTTTGTACGATGTTCTTCCGGCACTCTGGATACTCATCAGTTCCAGTGCATTACTGATATTGACTGTGTTCATCCTGCTGAGAGCTTCTGTCATCCGACAAGTGACGGGTGCGAAAACAGAAGAAGAACTGGAAACGGTGTCCACTTAAAAATACCTGCCACTCTAACTTCATGAAATTTCTATTTCAATTCCATCTAGCATAAGCTCTCTAAAGCTGCATTGGTTATCACTTCTTTTAGAGAGTGAGGAATTGCCGTTGAAATGGGAACTAATTATCGTTTCTGTTCTAGTTGTTATAGGATGCATCGGCTATAACCTGCTAGTACGGGATAAATCTGTAATGGATCTATGTGTTCCTTCTGCCGTTGAAAAGACGGACATCACCTTGCTGGATGCTTATTTCATCGCTATGGAGAAGGCGAAAGCATTCGATCCGCGACCTGAACTCATCTTTATGAATAGCGTGAATGATGGTGAAGTGAGTGGAAGTGATGGAAAACGTGGAAATTGGCAAGGGTATATCTCGCTCAGAGAAACCAAAAAAAGTTTAATTTTCGCTATCAAAAAAGGTAAGTTAATTAGCTACAGGGTTGGGGATACCGCCTATGAGCTGACGATCAAACCTTCTTCCATTAAAATCGATAGCAGTTTAATCGTGAAATCCGCTATCAAGGAATTCCATCTGGAACCCAGTCCTAAAAGTGATTCGTTTTCGAATGGTTTCCATTTCCGTCTAATAAGGGATGCTGAAAATAGTTTCATCTCCGTGGATGGACTGATTGACGGCAAGCAAGCAGAGATCTATTATAATCCTGAAACAGGTGAATACATGGGAGGAGTACAATCCAACTAACTCCACAAAAAAGCAGAGCCCACGTGGTAATAACCGTGTAGGCTCTGCTTTTTATTGTTCTCATTTCTCTCTTACCGCGACTCTTCAAGCGATATGACTTCCACATCACTTCCATCAGGATTCATCTTATACAAAGCATGATCCGGACGTCTCTCTCCAAATTGTTGATCCACCATGAAATACACTTTACCATCTGCTCCATAGATGGGATATCCCGCATAAGCGTGCAGTTCTGTTAGCTGATGAATACTTTGTGAATCCCAATTATACGAAAACAACTCGTATTCATAGGTGCCTTCCGAATTAGTCCCTGCTACGGCTTGATAAATAAGTTCTGAACGGTCAGGGATAAGTACAAAATCATATAGATCCTGGGTGTCTTCTGGAATACTGATGACCAGTTGCCGATCCGGATTGGCTATGGGGATTTTAAAAACCCGTCCCTTTGTTTCAAAGAATTGGTCTTCTGTCTCACTATCTGCATCATCATCCATTTGAATATAAATCGAGTCGTCTTCACTGGATACTTGGAGGGAAGCCATACTATATTTGTTCAGGTCTGTATGCTGATGATGCTCACCGTTCTTCAATTGGTAGCTATGTACGTCAAAGTCGTATGGATACAAACTGGCTCCAGGTGAATAGGGTGAGAACCGGTCTGCTTGTATGTAAAATAGCTGGTTTTCATCTTTCGGATCGATGACGATTTCCATTACGATTGCCTCTCGAGTAAAAAGAATTTCATCCTCACCTGATTCGATGTTCACTTGATGGAGGGTGCTGTTGCTGTCTTCGTTGAGCTCTTTGTCAGAGGTGACATAGAGGATCGTTTTCCTATCAGGCATTATAGTGAGATCTAGTATGGATTGGTCTGCGGGAAGCTGGGCGACTCGACTTACACGATCCGATTTTACGTACAGTGTCGGTTTCCCTTTTTCGTATTGGACATACGCAATCTCCCCTTGCTTCGAAACGTCAAACAGCCCAGTCAGTCCTTGCTGTTTTTCTTCGTCTGGAATGCTATATGTGAAGCCAAGCAGCAAACAGGCCCCTGTAACGAGTACAATGACACTTGAGAACAAAATGGTTTTCCTCATAGCATTCCCTCCCCCGCAGCGAGTACTTTCCATATTTGCAAAAGCACAATAGGCATCACGAGCTGAATGACCGCAACACTATACGCTATTCTTTTTTGATGGATTTCCAAAATTTTCATTTGGACGATATAGGCAATTCCATAGAACACGAAAGGTACGAAGAGTTTCCATAGGTCACCGTTTCCATCTTCACTAAACAAATAGAACAGATAGACGCAGTACACGGTGCCTATTGCTAAAATGATGCCAACTGTAATATTGAGGGCGTGCAGTACGTTTACGCGCGCTGCCTGTTTAGGAACAAGACTTGTTTGATATATCACAGCGACGATTCCCGCCAACAACAATAGACCGGCATTCGATAGAATAGATGAATAGGGTCGCGGCATACCTAATGCAAGAAACGCTCCATAGCCAATCAGCATGGTATGAATCACCAGAAGGGTATTCTTCACACAGCGGCGATGCATCCAATTTCCAGGATGCGTGAAGATGAAAAGGAGTGCGGAACTCATCAAGACACTGCTGAGTAACCACGAGATATAAGCATCTCCAAAGGTGAATAATTGAAAAAGGTATACGATATAGGTGAATAGAAGTGAGCTGATGGATAGGTAAAACGGCAACTTGAGAAAATAAGATCCCACGGTTAGAACCCCCACAATACGATGAACACTTTTGGTTCCAGAATACCATTACAGTGAGCTTGTGACAATGCCAGCTCTAGAATACGGATTATAACGTTTTTTATTCTACTGTCCATTTCACTATTATGGTTTTCATGTACATAAACAGAAAGCAGCAATACATTATTAACTTCATACACTTTATATGAAACTCTATCCATACTTGCTGTTTTTTCACGCCGATCTTTCAAACCCACTTCTCATCCATTGTATATTATGGAGCAAAATCCATTTGCCCCGTAACTAACAACACCATGACAATCGCCCAAAAAATCAGGAATGACGAGGACAAAATGAGAGAGAGTATCGGGATTGCCTTCTTCTCTTCTTGACTTGCGATTCCAATAATCGAAAGGGCTATTCCGATTACAGTCAGAAGAATTGTTAAAAGATCACCAGCTGCAATGCCTGCGTTTGCGATTCTTGTAGCAGGTACAAATACGATGAAAAAGCAGACTATTCCTATCATCAAAGAGGTATAGCTGATTTTTCCAACTCTCTTACGACCTACATTACTGTGTTCCATCCTCACACAACCTTTCAGATTCATGCTCTTTCAGGATTGTTGCTTATTTCGCAAGTGGAACTTGCTCTGCGTCCCCATTCTGTAGATTCACTCTGAATAGTTCGTACTCCGTATTTCGTCCGGCAAAATTATAGTCGATCATATAATAGAGATAGCCATCATCGCCGACCAAGGGCCGAGCAGTGTGCTCCTTATGAAATGTCACCTGCTTTGTTTCCTTCTCATCCCAGTCATACGAAAACAATTCATATTCGTAGATTCCATCATTATTCGTACCCGCTACTGCCTGGTAAATCAGCAAGGATTGTTCAGGCACAAGAACAAAATCATAGAGATCGTCGGCATCTGTCGGGAGGAACACTTTTTCTGGCTCTTCAGGATGTGCAAGCGGTATCTGGAAAATGCGTTGTTTCATCTCAAAAACTTCTTCCGCAGTTTCCGCATTCGCATCATCATCCATTTGAATATAGAGGGATTTCTCTTTACCCGACACTTGCAAGGACGCCATATTGAAATTTTTCAAATTTGTAAGCTGTTTGTGTGTGCGCTGCATGAAATCATAGCTATGCACATCAAATTCATGAGGGTATTCACTGGCAATTGGTGAATCGTTCGAAAAAAATTCTGCCTGGAGATAGAACAGCTGATCTCCGATAGCCGTATCATACGCAAGTTCAGTAATTATTGCGTCTTCTTCAAACAGAATTTCATCTGCCCCCGTTGCCAGATTCACTTTGTGCACCGTACTCTTACTGTTCTGACTGAGTTCTTTATCGGAGTTTACATAGTAAATCGTTTTCTTATCAGGCATCATAATCAGGTCTGAAATTGTCTGGTAAGAGGGCAGTTGAGCGACTTGTCTTATTTCTACCGACTTGACATACAGCGTCGGTTTCCCTTTTTCGTACGTGACAAACCCGATGTCTCCTTCAGCAGATACATCAAAAACCCCTGTCAGTCCATTTTGCTTCTCCTCATCCGGTATTTGGAGTGTTAAACCAAGCATCACACATACACCCGTTGTAAGAAAAACTCCGATGCCTAATAATAGAAGTTTTCTCATTAGGACACCCCCGCTCTGACGGTTGCAAGCCATAGGATGTAAAGTATGAATGGCATTGACAATTGTAGGACTGATACAAAATAGGCGCTTTTTTTCCATTGACGATTCAGCAAAGTCAGTTGCACAGCATATAGCACTCCCCACAAAGCGATTGGAACAAACAGTTTCCAGAGTCCGCCATACCCATCAGAAGCAAACATCAAATACCCATAGAGGAAAAATAAGGTGCCCGCGATCAGTAAAATCCCCATGAATAAATTAGAGTAATGAATGAGTTTTGTACCCGTCTTCAAGTTCAGCTCTGTCGCCGGCACATCATAGATCGTCGTCCGGAAAATCAAAATAATCGTAAACACTACAATCAGCGGGTCAATAATCGAAAACACCATGGAATACGGCGGATCCAGATTCAATGATAGCAGCAACCCTGCCCCCATAACCAACAGATGGACAACTAATAATGAATTCATGACTGCACGGCGATTCATCGAAACAATCGGACGCAGCGTCAAGAACAGCAGGCAGGAACTGGTGAGCACGCCAAGGAGCAGCCACCAAATATGGGCATCTCCCATGACGAAGAGCTGACTCAAGTAAATGCCGTAAGTCATCAGCAGCGAACCGATGCCAAGTGCCAGCAACATTTCTCTCCTGTACGGATACATGGCATGTTGCAGCGTTTTGCCTACATTCTTTCCATCGCCAAAATTGATCATCGCAAGCTGTACTGCTTCTTCATCTGTATGACCATTCTTTTTCAAGTCGTCGCAAGCGCATTCCAAATGAGCTACTAACTCTTCTACAAGATCTTCCCTTTCTTCGCGGCTGCAATCTGTTTCTTGGATGACTTACTTTATAAAGCGCTCAAAAGTAGGGTTCATAGGAGACCTTCCGAAGTCTTATGGACAAGGGCGTTCATCCATTCCCAATTTTCTTTCTTCATTTCCAATGCCCGCGTACCTTCGTCTGAAAGATGATAGTACTTCCGGCGACCACTTTCCGTCTGCTGCCAATAGGAGGTGATCCACGTCTTTTTCTCCAGCCTTTTCAGCGCTGCATATAACGTACCTTCGCTCATCTCATACGTATCTTCACTGAGCTCTTTCATCACTTTCACCATTTCATATCCATACATATCCCGCTGTCCTATCAAAGACAGAATAAGCAAGTCAATACTGCCTTTCATCATTTCCTGATCCACTATCATCACCTCAACTTTTACATTCGTTAAGTACCCCGTATCGCTAGGCTCACTATTAGCCTAATATTACCATTTGTTACCTCGCATTGCAAGGTCTCTAATGGGAGTTCAAAAAACCCGTTACACCTGGAATTTCAAGAAGTAACGGGTTTGTGAATCTTTTATTGGGCTGTTTCCAAAATATCTACGATTTCCAAAAAGCCTTTATCCTTCGCATGTTGCAATGGTGTGATGCCTTCCTTGTCCGTAATGGACTGGTCTGCGCCGTGGTTCAGTAGAATCTTAATAATCTCCTGATGCTGAACTCCACCATCGCTCAAAATCACCGCTTCCATAAGCGCGGTCCATCCGAGTCGATTCACATGGTTCACGTCAACGTCCGTTTCCTTCAGCAACACTTCCACGACTTCGACATGTCCACGCTCCGCAGCTGGAATGAGTGCAGTTCCCCCATACCGGTTCGTAATGGTGGTGTCCGCTCCCGCTTCAATCGCCAATCGTAAAATATCCAAATAGCCTTGCGCACCTGAATAGAGGAAGCAGTTATTTTGCATCGTGTCTTGTATGTTAAGATCTGCTCCTGCATCGATCAATGCTTTCACTGTATGAGGATCGTGATTATATGTCGCAATCATCAGCGCTGTTCGCCCCTCGCTGTCTTGCGTGTTCAACTCTGCATTCTGTTCAATCAGTTCCTTCACTTTCTCTGTATCTTGCTGACTGGCAGCTTCCAATAGTTCAGTCGTCATCAAATCTCCTCCTCGTCTTGTTTCCGTATTCCCGTCTTGCTCATCAGGCACACATGAAGACAGCAGAAAAACAGCTATGCCTATTGCGAACAGATTGCGCACTGCATCCCCTCCTGACTTATTCGTTTGGAGCGACGATTTCCACTTTCATTCGATCCGGATCTTCAAAATAGACAGCGTAATGAGATTCTCCACCTGCGTAAGGATGCGTGTCAGGATAAAGGATTCGTACGTTATGCTCCTTCAATTGACTAGTCAGTGAATCCACATGTTCCCTGGACTCCGCATGGAACGCCAAGTGATTCAGACCAGTTCGACAGCGGTGATAGGGCACATCCAGAAAACGTTCTTCCGTTTGGACGAATACGAGATACGTCTCCCCCAGCTTCCAACTCTTCCCTTCTGGCCAGTCTTGGTACACCGTATACCCAAGTTCCTCGAGCAGCCATCCCCAAAACTCCACTGATCGCTCCAGATCAGATACATACAATTCAATGTGATGAAGCAATCCTCGCATATGTAGTTCCCCCTTCTGAAAAGCGCCCGCTACTCATGCTGAATAGCGGACGCTCCGGATACCTTCATTACGTAACACAATTTCATCCTTCGACTCAACCGGGAAGAAGAGGATGAAAAACTCATTTTTGTGAGCTCAATTCCCTACTCCTCCTGTAAATCTCACATCATATGCAGGCAGTTGAATGTCCATAAAGACGAGGTGAGGATCCGATTTAGTGAATGACGTTATAATATCTTGAAAGCTTTCCGGACTCCTTCCTTGAAAGGACCATTGTTCAAGTTGTCCTTTCAAGGAAGAGAGAATCGCTTCATCATCCTCCACTATAAAAATCGTTTGTTCCATTTTTTCGTCCTCCTTCTCAGGGCTGCATGCGGCTTAATACATGCAGCGTATCTAAAACATGCTCTAAGAAGACGGAGAGTTCAGTCATGTTGTCTTCTGTAAGACGCGGTTTAAACTTCGCCTCGATGTCATTCAGCAGCTCCGGGTTCGCTTCGCCATACACATAACGAATCGTTTGTTTAAGTTCAACATCCTGTTCCCATATTGACGCCATCACTTTTTCAATTCCCGCACATTCGTTTGCAGGGTCCACTACAATTTTTTGAAAACAGAGCGACAATGAACATGCCGGATTCGCATTAGGTTCCTCCATGATTTCACCCGCAAGATCATGGACACTAGCACGCAGCATGACTTCCACTTCAATTTCAGGGTGTTTACGAAGAACAAAACGTAATGCGAATTCGCGGGATAGCACCGCAAAGTCCATCACATCACGTCGATTTCTGATTTCAATTTGTTCTTCCAATGTATCCAGATCATATAACTGATTCTCAAGAGCCACCTTCAAGTTATCGAATATCGTCGGATCGTACATCGTCAATCGGCCTCCCGTGAATCACAATTAGTAGTTGAAATTGTCTATCGATGTATCCAGAATCGTCTTACGACGGTGCCGTCTTCCTCCGTAAAACTTTTGTCTTCTTGACCGCCATTGTTCTGAATCGTTTTCGCCGACCCCCTATTGTCATGATTACACGTGATGAGTACAGGATTTATTCCCAGTGTATCCGTCACTTTCAAGGCTTCCGCCAACATCCAAGTGGCATAACCTTTGCGCCGATCTGATGGTCGGACACCATAGCCAATGTGCCCTCCCACTTGGTGCAAATACTCATTTAAGTCATGACGGATATCAATCATTCCTACGATCCGGTCCGCAGAGTCCACTAAGAAATAATTCGTACATGGAAGCCACTTCCCTTGCCCTTCTTCCCGCTTTGCCAGCTCCTCCAAATAGGATTCATAGGAACGCCCTTCCTCCAACTGAAAGCTGCTCGGCGTCATCCGACTCTCATCCCATTCGTTCATATACGCAACGTGTTCCTCTTTCCATTTCAATGACGGTCTTTCAAGGCGCATGACAACTCCTCCATTCCCTTTGGTTGCATATCCGTTTTCAACAATTCAAAAGTTGGTTCTTCTTGCTGCGTATCTTCAAACCACTGCATGGCTATAAACTTAAATCCAAGGTTTTCTAAAATGTGGATGGAAGCAAGATTTCGAGAATCGGCGGATGCGGTAATTTTCACTAGTGAAGAATGGTTCATGGCAACGTCTAAACAAAGAGACGCTGCTTCAAATGCGAATCCGAATCCCCATGATTTCTTTTGGAAATGGTAGATGAGCTCAGTCACACCTGGATCCCCGTACCAATTGAAACCAGCAGTTCCTATTAACTCCCCCGTTTTCTTATCCATCACACCGTAGACGGACAAACCGTAATCCACTTGCTGCACCCGATATGCCCTGATCGTTTTGTGGAACGCCGAAAAATCCGTCGCGCCTCCGCAAAGAGTCATGACAGATTCATCGCCCCAAATCTGTTTTAGCGGTTCTATATGGGAATCCTCGAGGCTGACTAGACAGATCCGCGGGGATTCTGCAATCACTTTTATATCTTTTGGATTCTTACACAAATCGTGATTCCCCTTTTCATTCAACTATGAATCGGCCTGTTCTTAAAAATTGTGCAGTCATCACAGCAGTTTCACGTTGGTGGTGAATCTCTTTATGCCCATATGGCAGCATGGCAAAGTCTGTGAGTTCTTCGTAAGGGACAGACGAGACCTCAACGCGTCCGTCATTTTGTCCGTCAATCAAATGCCCTAACCATAAATTGTTTTTCGTCCCTGCAATCGCCCCTATTTCAACTTCTCCAACATTAGTAAGATTGAGCTGCTGAATATAGGATGCATGGAGGGATCTGACAGTACGGAACAAATTGCTGTATGCTTTTATGCCCCCAACAAGTTCCGCAAGTCGGCTTCCTTGGTTTGGTGTTGCAATTTGAACACACCGATCGATTCGCATCGACAGAGCAGAATCACTAAGCACTTTTCGAATGAGCAATCCACCAGTACTATGCCCCACGAGGTGTATTTTCCCGGAAGAATTCTTTTCTAATTCCTTCAATCTGTTTGAAACGGAATGGACTGAGTAATCGAACTCGTGGCGGGTTAACGGAAGTGTGAGGGAGTGACAGCGGAATCCTAACATCTCTAAGTGGCTAGCTAATGCAGCCATGTCTTTCGCTGTCTTATTGAATCCATGTAACAACAAAATTTCGTCCATTGTGTACCCCCACGTAAACTTTCTCGTAGTTTATGACGCATTCTTTCACTAATTTGTTCGAACTTCAATAAATCCATTCTCTTCAGTTACCGTTTACAAACAGACCGATGCCAAGATCTTCTGGATATCGTAAATACTTGCATCCTTTTTGAACTGTTTATTAATCAGGGGTTCCACAGTGTTCGATATCCATATTTTCAGTTCTGCATCCATGTCAAACGTCCCCGCCGTTTCGATACTGAAATGAGAGATGCTCTTATAGGGAACAGAATGATACTCTGTTTTTTTCCCGGTCATCCCTTGTTTATCAACTAAAATCAATCGCTTCTCTGTAAAAACCATCATGTCCCGAAAGAGTTTGAACGCTGCTTCCACCGTCTCATCTGCAATTAAAATCGGAGCTAACTCTTTTTCGACAGTCGCTGTATCCACCGTTGATGCATTCCCAAGAAATGAATCTAAAAATCCCATCCTTATTCCTCCTTTGATCTGATTAACATATTAATTCATTTTTCGCTCACTTCTATTGTACCATGTCAATATAAAGCAAAACTGAAACTCCTTCATTATTTCCACCTTACTTTTTCCAACCGATTTTTCGTCTGGACATGCTATACTTCAGTTATCCATAAAGGAGGTGAAAAGAGTGAATGAGATAGTGTTAAAGCAAATACTTTCTGAACTGAAAGATGTGAAAACGGGTCAATGCAACATGGAAAAACGCTTTGATGAAATGCAAAACCAGATGATTGGCATGCAAAACCAGATGAATGGCATGCAAGATCAGATGATTGGCATGCAACACCAAATGAATGGCATCCATAGTCAGATGAAAGGCATGCACGGCCAGTTGGATCGTATTGAAAACAAACAAAATGCCATTTTCGAGCAAACTGGCCAATTAACTGAATTCCGTCAAGAGACCCTTACAAAATTTGATGAAGTCGTCAAAAAAGAGGACATGCAGTATTTTGAATTCAAAGTGATGGAACACGACCGAGATTTATTCAATTTGAAAAAGCGGGCATAGCTGACTCCCCTATCACAGCTTACATGAGCCCGCCTCCTCTTATACTTTTCAACGATGTATGATTTCCCGCCTTTCCACGCATCTTACCTATAGGAGGTGAGACTGCATGGGAAACAAAAACAATCCAAAAACGATGAATGAACGGACGCATAATCCATTTGATACGTATCAAAGCAAAGACCGTGATGCGACTAGCACGAACAGTAATAATCCGTTAGATAACGCAGATACGGAATTTGCTCCTGAATTTGATGCAAAAATGATGAACAAGAATAACAAAACCAATCACGATAAGAATCAGCAATCGAATAAGAACAAGTAGATGCAGACGCCGCAAATCCAGTATTGAGATCTGCGGCGTTTTGTTCAGTTCTCTTGGGTTTTCACATCGTCTTCAGAGTGCAGAAATTCATCTTATTATTTTTTCCACGCGTGTTCATAATGGGTGATGTACTCATCGACCGTGATTTTTCTGCATAATTCCGCTATCAATTCATAAGGAATCGTTTCCATCTTTTTAAATCGGATACAGCTTTTCCCCATATCCAGTTTTGTTTTCACGTATTTAGGATATTCCTCAACGAACCAATCGTGCACTTCAGGAAAAGCGTAGATTCCCATATGATAAACACCGATGAAGTTTTTTTGTGAGCCAATACTTAAAAAAGGCAGAGGTTCCTTCGGATTGCAATGATAGCCGTCCGGATAGATACTATGAGGAATCACATAACCAATCATTCCATAAGAAAGCGTTTCTTCAAAGCCCGGAGGCAAATTCCTTTTAATAACCAGGCGCAGTTTTTCGATTGCTAGCTGTCTGTCTTCAGGCAATTGACCCATATATTCTTCGATTGTCTCGGCTTCTATTTTCATATCGATCCTCATTTCGTTTTGTAGTAAAGGTACCTTCCTTGTCAACTCTTCATAAAGGATACCCGTATTGCAATTTAGTTAAAGGTAATCTAAATCATCAGTTGCTATCTGTACAGTAGAGAGAAGTGTTATCACACAAAAGAAGTTTAATCGTGAATCCGTTCCTACCCATTTGGAGCCGCCCTGTTCATGGAATGGATTCACAACCATGCCATCCTACTGGGTTTCGGTTTCGGTTTCGGTTTCGGATTTGCATTGACTTTCGTTATTTCCATATTCTTCTTTTCATTCTCTTTCCGTTCACTTCCTATTAACTAACAAGAAAGCATCTGTCCATCAAGCGACAGATGCTTTCCTTTATGTATGCAGTCCCCGAACCCACCCTCGCAAGAACTGTAAATTAGTGCATGGTAGTTACAATGACAATCTATTTGTACGGGTGTCACGATACTGGGTATGAATTGTAGACGGTTATCACCCGCAAAGCAGACCCCACTGCTTATCGTTAATCCAACTTTCCCTGTTGGCGGGTTTGCACTCACCTTTACAAGTTCCAGCTACCGACTGGTCAACATTAATCCAGCAAATCAATGGTCCAATTCATCCCTTGGATTTTCGTGTCCATCTCCCGGTATGCTTTTGATAATTGATCCACTTGTTTTTGAATCGCTTTCACATTTACCGTACTGACGATACGGATTTCCGATTGGCTGTAACGACCGACTTGCTGGGATGCTTCATCCACCACTTTTGAAAGTAGTGAACGCTGGTCAACTAACTGATCGCGTTCCGTTAACGCATCTGCAAGGGTTCGCTCGTCATCAAACCTGATCTCACAATTGGTCCGATTAATTTTTTTGATCAACGATGTGAGTTCTTGACGGATTTCAGCAAGTTGTGTAAGCATCTCATTCGGATCTTCCGAGGGCTCGTCGCCTTCCTGTATTTTCAAGTTCATATGAATTCTCTTCTTTAACTGTTCAATCCGTTTTTGGTAATCTGCCCGCGCTATTAAAGCTTCTGCTAATTTCATTGTCTGCTCCTCCTTTAGCCAGTCTGCATAAGGATATTATTCTGTATTCACTTCTATATTCCTCTTTTTTGGAAAACTGATTAAAACGGTTTTATTCCTTTACCTGCTTCGGCCCACGAATCTGACAATCATTCCCGCCACAACCAGGCTATAGACCAAATGGCTCGATGTCCAGTAAAACCAAGCAATCCAATCATTTTCGGCGGGAGGCCTTTCTGTAAGAAGCGTCAGGAAGTACAAAATACCGCTGCCTACTGTATACACGGCGAGATAAGGCCACATTCTGTATTGCCACCCGAAAAAGTTCAGTATGTAAAATAGCCCGATGACACTGGCAATACAAAAAACAAAGTGAAAGACGATGCCGAACCAAGCAACGTCCTGCCAGACATGGATGATTGGGAAATAATCCACATTATACAGCAGGACATACGCCTCATTTCCTGTCAGCGTGTAGATCACCTGCAGGAGAGCCGCTAAAACTGCGCCACTTACTATACCGATACCAATCAGCTGCAAAAACCGCTTCATCCAATTCCTCCCTTCAATCGCTTGATGGTCCTCTATTCCCTTACTATCTAATCGATTAAACTATAGTCTCTCTAATTCTTTAAAGAAGCTCTTATCAACCAGTTCAGCTCAACTAAAATACCGTACGCATCCTCTTGCGATGGATCCAGGTCAATCCCTTTTACCACCACGGTTCTTTAACCGGGTCATTCAGCTGCAATTCTACATAATAAGGGATGACAAGAAGGGTGAAAACGGATAAAAATGCGAGGTAGGCAACTATTCCAAGTATGCTGAGTTCAAATACATTTCCAGCAATAATCATAAACGGAATAGGAATCTGGAATAAGCTCGTCTTCTTCTTGGACTTCCTGCTTTGGTAATTACCTGCGCCGCAATTCGGACAGAGGGTTTCTTCGTTTTTGAATGACTTTTTGATAGCTAACTTACGATTCCACGTTGTTCCGCAATGTGCACATGAAGGAAATTCTCTTCCTTTTTTCCTTACACTGCGTTTCACAACTCCGTAAAGTAAGACAAAAAAACTCGCCATTATGAGCATTTTCACTGAATCATAAGCTAGTAGATCCAAGACTGAAAAACCCCCTTTTCCTTCAGCTTGTGTCACGCCCGAAGGATCTGGAACATGGTTACTTAGAATTACTAAGACAACCGTCAACAAGACAAAGGATGAAAGTACCGTCCTATACAACCAGTCAGCCCGATGTGTTTTCTGTTTCCGGCTGCTTTTGACTTTGAGGATAAGTTCTTGTTTTCGTTTATCATCGAAGGCGACTTTGCTCAACTCCATTTTCATCTGTTCTTTAATCGAATCCATGCAAATTCCCCTCCTGCTCCAGTATTTTTTCTTTCAAAAGCACGCGGGCACGCTGCAGTCGAGTCCGCACTGTTGCTTCCGGGCAACATAGGATATCCGCAATTTCTACTGTCGAGTATTCTTCATAGTAATACAAAACCAGAACTTCTCGATATATGAGTTTCATAGATAATAGTGCAGTTAACACAGTTTGCGAATTTTCGTATTCAATCATGTATCCTTCTGGTGTTTTACTCGTGTGTTTCCCTTTTATTCTTTCTTTTAAAAGAATGCGCTTATGCGCCCAGCTTCTCAAAAAATCGTGACTTCGATTGACTGTCATCTTAACTAGGTACGTCTTCAACGAACTTTCTTCTCTAAACTGGTCTGACCGTTGATAGTAGCGAATGAGGACATCTTGCACAATATCTTCTGCAGTGCTCTGATTCTTAACGTAGACATAGGCAACACGAAGCAAATAATCCCCATATTCGTCTATCACTTGTTCTATTGTCACGTGCGTTCTCACCTGCCTTCCCCTCTATAGACGGAACCAACTGCATTTCCGATTCATCTTAACTACACATAAATAAAAACCTGTAACATCCCTCTCAGGATACTACAGGTTACACGTTTATGAACAAGAAGCGACGGCCATATCGTGATCCCGCTTCTGAATGAGAATATTCCTTTGTGAATCGAGCTTAAACTCGATGCCTCTATCGTCCAGACAATTCAATAGATAATCCCTGGACATTTCACTCATGCTTTCATGGTCTCTATAAATGACGAATTCACTTTCTTCATCTGCACACGCACCTAAAGACATCAGCGTCACTAGAGTGACAAAAGGAATAAAAAAAAACTCCTTCTTTTTCATACATACGGCTCCTTTCACTAGTTTTCACTGACTCTTTTAATAAATGATAGTCCTGCTTAGGATACACATTTCAGTATACGAACAAACGAGAGTTATAGCCACCTATTTTTGAGCATTTTTGACATATTTCGTATCTATGAAGTATTTTACAAAGCAGATCAGTAAATCTACACTATGTAGAAAAATCCGGATCCATCAGCTTGGACCCGGATTCTGCTTATGCAAGTTTTTTAGTTTTGGCGGACGCATCGTGTCCATATAAGTAAAAGCTCATGTCTTCATCGACATAGGGTTTCAAATTGTGCGTCTCCTCATCCATTCGCTTAAGACCTTTATGCTCGTAAAACCCGACATTGCAGTCGCTGTCAGTAAACAGATAATAACTTTCGATTCCGGCTGCTTGTGTATACTTCAAGAATCGATTGTACAGTTCTCCACCGATTCCATTACCTCGTTGGTCACTTCCTACTATGAACAAAGCAAGCTCTCCGTCAAATTGCATTCCGCTTTGCTTCAGCAACCGCTTGTTGAGTCGGTCGATACTTTCCAAAAGGGTCGCCACGTGTCGTCCTTCTTCCGTTCTCTTTAAATTCCCTGCCGCTAGCAGCTCTTGCGTTGCAAATCGGATTGGCGTATGGAAGTTCTCGTCGACCTTCGCCATAATGACCCCGACTGCCACTCCATTATTTTCAGCGACACACGTAAACGTTTGGTTTGCTAGACTACTTGCTAGAAAGTACTTCGCCATCTGTTTGGCAACTTGTGGTGAACTATATTTCTCATACTCCCACGTGTCACAAATAATCTTTTCGAGCGCTGGATAATCCTCTCTTTTAATTTCTCTGTATTGAATACTCGCTTGTTTCATGTTGACATCCTCCAAAATTTGTTGTACCTCTTACAGTTATACATGATAAACTGTACAGTAACTGTAAGGTCAACAAGGAGGCACTAAAAAATGAAAAAACAAGATCAGCTCAAGTTTACGGCCGGTCAATTTGCAAAATTGCATAATATCAATAAACGTACACTTCATTATTATGACGATATCGGCCTATTCTCTCCTATTCAAATCGGAGAGAACGGCTATCGCTACTACAGTTATTCCCAGAGTCCCACCCTCGAATTGCTGTTAACATTGAGGGAACTCAATATGTCGATTGAGGAAATCTCAACCTTTATGGCGAACCGCTCGGCTGATTCTTTCCAAAAAATCCTCACCAGTAAAATGAAAGAAATCGATGAAAGTATAAATCGACTTCGCCAGCTCAAAAAATTATTAACAACCAAAGAACAACTGCTTCACTTAGCGGATTACTCCAAAGGGACTAAAATCGAAATCGTGCATTGTTCCGAAGAACTGTTAGTTCGCGGTCCCTCCCTTTCAGGAGTGGCAGATGAGGACTATATGGGGCTTCTTTTAGCAGATTCAAAAACAATACGTGACTCCCGTTTTTTCAATAAAACCTATGGAGCAATGATTGCAGCGGAAAAACTCCTCGCTCATAATTTCGATGACTATGACTGCTTTTTTACAAAGGTCGATAAGAAACCGAAAGACTTACACGTGTTCATCAAACCCGCAGGACGTTATATCCAAGCTTTTTGTAAAGGGAATTGGGACCGTCTCCCCGAAACGTATGAACAGATCCTGAAATTCTCTGAAAAACAGGGGCTTACTCTCACAGGTTATTCTTATGAAGTCGGGATCAATGAAATGGTCATCAATACAATTGACGACTACATTACGCATATCCTTGTTCAATGTGAGTAGTTATCAAAAGCGGATTGAAAACGTGAAAGGAGTCCATTCACGTTTTCACTCTATAAGTCCAGTGATATCGGCGATTACTTCATTCCTGCGAATTGAATTACACAAGAGAGTCCACTATGGCCTTTGCCTTCTTCACGCACAACTTCCTTCTTTTCGAAGTGCAAATGCTTCCAATCCGAAAACACCTCAAAATCCGCCAGTTCATACAAATAGGAAAGTTCCTTTGGTCCACCCGTACCATAGTCAATTTGTTCTTTTGCATAGACTTCCGTCACAAACAGTCCACCGGGCTTCAAAGCATGGCGAATCCCTTCCAGTGTCCGCTTCCGCAATTCAGGACTAAAATGCCCAAATACACAAATGATCGAGTCATACTCCTCACTTGGCCATTCCGCTTCTTGCAAATCCTGAACTTTCGTCTTCAGCTGAACACCTTTTTCTTCCGCCAAGGCTTGAGCTTTGTCCAGACCGGATTGCGCAAAGTCCCAAATTTTGACGTTACAGCCTTGCTCCGCTAAAAAGACGGCATTCCGTCCTTCCCCTTCAGCCACCGCAAGGACATTCGGTCCGATCGTAAATCGTTTCGCAGCTTCTTGGATGAATTCGTTTGCTTCTTTTCCAAATACATATTCGGGTTGATTGAATCGCTGTTGCCATTTATTCATCCTGACACTCTCCTTTTCGTTTTCATCCATCTGATTTCTTCACGTTAAGCCCTTCAATATAGAGAAACAACTTAGCGTAATAAGCCTTTACCGAAGTGACCTCAATTCCGGATTCTTTTATTAAAGTGAGTGTCTCCCGATTCAACTGGCACCCATCACATATCTTTTCCCACAGTGGATTCAAGAGATCCTGCGACTTACTCAGCAGAAACGGCTCCATCCGAACATGTTCAAAAAATAAGAGAACAGCTCCCGGTTTACTCACTCGTTGAATTTCAGCAAGCGCCTTACTCGGATCTGGTATTGTACAAAAGACAAGAGTAGCAACGACCGTATCAAACGTATCGTTCTCAAAAGGCAATGATTCTGCTCCGGTCTCATGCACTTGGATGTGGACTCGTGCATTGCGCAGTCTGTCACCCGCCCGCTTCCTCATGGAGGGGTTGGGTTCAATCGCATCTACACGTATCGCGTTCTTATAATACGGGAAATTGATGCCCGTTCCTGACCCTATTTCCAATACCCGTCCTTCTGCCCTCCCGACAAGTTCGGTTCTAACTTGTTTGAATCTTGCCGCTTCCAACGGTTGCATTGCCACATCGTATACTTTTGGAAACCAGGATCCCATCGATTGTTTCTCCTCCTTTCAGGTATCATACTTAGCGTTCATCTTAATCGGATTATTGACTCCCATAATAACACGAACAACTATATTTGCTTACTTTGCCTAATTCAACCCCTTACATCTGGCAACTGAAAATTGGAAATGATAGACTAGTTGATAGAGCGATTGGAGGAGAAGACATGACAACACATACAACGATGTCGATTCACAAGAATCGTTTTGCTCCACGTATAAAATGCGTCTTCTTTTTTCAATTGAGGAATGGAATGATATAGGCTCACAATCATATCTTCCATCGCATCCATCGCGTCATGAGAATTGCCCATATACGTTAATGCCAAACGATAATAAGCATCTTGCTGCTCGCTAATCAGTTGCAGCAGTGCTTCTTTATTTCCTTTTTTCGCTTTCTTGACCAACCTGACAATCCTCATTTCTTCACCTCTCCCTTATAAGAGTTTCCAGACTGGTAAAAAGTTCATTTTTACATCTATGTATTTACATCTTAGATAGCATTTACCCCGTTTACATGCTAACCGCTAATTCTTATAGGTTGTCAGACGTCTTACCCTTGTCACCGTCCATTTTTCATGATAAATTGTTGAGAAGGAAAAATTTCATACTAAAAACCAATCTGTATAACCTCGATAATATGGTTCGAGGGTCTCTACCAGGAACCGTTAAGTCCTGACTACAAAACAATTTTTGTAGTCGGGACTTTTTCTTGTTAAAAATCGGTGCACTACCCTGGCAGGAGGAGATTAGTTGGACATTCGTGTATTTTTATTAGCCATTTCAGCCATTACAGTTGGCTTAGTCGAATTGGTGGTAGGCGGTATTTTGCCCGTAATTGCTGAAGACTTGCAAGTTTCGATTGCATCCGCTGGACAACTCATTACTGTATTCGCATTGGTTTATGCAATTGCAGGACCCGTGCTGCTCTCACTTACAGCTAAAATAGAGCGTAAGAAGCTTTACTTGATCACATTATCGGTCTTTTTCTTAGGAAACATATTCACATATTTCAGTACAACCTTTGCCATGATGATGGCCGCTAGAATTTTGACCGCGGCAAGTGCAGCGTTAGTCATCGTCCTTTCGTTAACAATCACTGCACGTATTTCAAAACCTCATGTGCGTGCAAAAGCATTAGGATATATCTATATGGGGATCAGTTCTTCACTTGTACTCGGAGTACCAATTGGGATCGTCATTACAAATGCTTTCGGATGGCGCACAGTTTTCCTCGGAATTGCCATCCTGACAATCGGTACCCTTGTATTGATCAGTAAGTTTTTCGATGAAATCCCGACCGGCGAGGTACAGCCGCTTCGTGAACAGCTGAAAGCATTAGCGAACAAAAAGATTGTCTTTGCCCACTTAGCCACGATGTTTATGCTCGCTGGCCATTATTCTGTGTATGCGTATTTTACGCCGTTCCTTGAAACGACGATGAAACTCAGCTCTTCATGGATCAGCATCTTTTACTTCTTATTCGGGATTGCAGCCGTTGCAGGCGGCGCTTTCGGTGGAGGGCTCGCGTCACGTATCGGTTCTCAAAAAAGTATTTTGATTATATTAGGAACGTTTTCACTTAGTTTGTTTGTCCTCCCTTACTCAACATTTTCTATGCCGGTTTTCATCATTGTCATGATGATTTGGGGGGCGCTCAGCTGGGCACTCGCTCCCGCACAGCAAGATTACATCATTCAAACAGATCCTGTCTCCTCGGATATCCACCAAAGTTTTAACAACTCTGCTCTCCAAGTCGGAATTGCACTTGGATCCGGTGTGGGCGGAGTGGCGTTCAGTCATACAGGCAGTGTGACCAGTATGCCTGCTGTCGGCGGGTTCATCGTCATTATTGCGTTTGTCTGTGCCGTGATTTCGCTATCCATTGCAGTGCAAGAGAAGAAAACACCCCCAAAAAAACCTCAACAAGTTTCTGAAAGAACTCACTAACCCATTAAAAGAAACCTTCCATCAGCAATTGGAAGGTTTCTTTTACGCTTCAGTCCCTAAGTTTTCAATTCCCGATTCTTACTCCTCTGGAATCATCCCGCAATGCCTCTAAAATACTTAAAGCAGCCAGATAGCTCGTCTTTGGATTGGTAGGCATTGGATTGTTTGCAATGTGCAACTGCATTTCCCCAAAATCACCATCGGCTTCTATTGTATGTGTGTTCCTTTTAATCGCAGGATCGACAATGACTCGAACTTTCGTTTTTTCAGCTCCTATTCCAGCAAGCGCAAGTAATAGTGCCACATTCACATTTCTCGGGAACTTTTGGATCGCCTGTAGTGCTGAGCCTTCAAAAAGCAGGTCCTCTTTCTGTTCATTGGGAAGCCCAAGTGAAGCAGGCGATTTCCTAGTGGTGATTCGGACATTTTTCAATCCATTGACAGCATTCGCGGATTTCAACAAATCCAAGCCGCCAATCGCCCCTGAAGGGAGTGATAGCTGAACGCCATTTAACTTAGCAAGTTCTTTCATTTCGTTAAGTAAATCGATGTCCTGAAATACCCCCACACTGCTTATCATTATATTCTTCTTACTTGCAACAACGTCTTTCATATAAAGGGCGGCAGCTTCAATCGTTGCTGCTTCCACTACCATATCAAGAGGAACACTCAGAAATTCTTGGATATCCGTATGGAAATCCACATCATAACGAGAAGCAAGACGTTCCCCCACTTCTGTATTACGCCCTAGCAGTGCAGTGATTTCACCATTCAATACGTTGCCATCCTTTATCTGTTCCAGCAAATATGAAGCGATATTGCCAGTTCCGATGATTCCTATTTTCATATGATCTCTCCTCGTATGCGTTGTCTTTGTAAAAGCCGATACTCTCATCATATCTAGTTCCTAATCCATTCCCAATAGAATACGGCTTGAAATTGTATTTTTATTAGTTAACGATAGAAGAAATTACAAAAAAGTGGAGAGGTTTTTATAATTCAGGATCGTCGGTATTCACCCCAATCTCCTGAACCGGGATTCGATTTACCGAACACGCAACGGTACCTTCAACAAAGACTGCACAAGAGTGGAATTACACACAAGCCATGTGGAAAAGTGTTTGATGAAGTAGAAGGAAAGGATACTCGCACTGGATTTATTATAGCAAGAATCGTCTTGGATTCTGTCGCGTGCAATTATGGATGCCCTTTCGATTGAAGAAGAAACCGGTTGAAAAATGCAGGACCATTTCCCCCTAACCGTGAAACCGGAAAATCCAAATTTAAGTAAGAACCCTTTTTTGTTGCTAGCCAGCTTAGACTATTCTTTTTGGCACCTGCAGTCGCTGGCCACTTTAAAAACCAAGAATACTCTATTCGCGTGTAGACGAAACTAAAATCCGAATTTTCACTCAACCAGATGGAAATAAGATATACTAGTAGCAGGAGGTGCTTTTACAATGAAAAGATTCGGGCTATCATTACTCGGCGGGAGTGTACTCGGAATCATTCTGTCTGTCGTCTCCATGGACTATCAAAAAATGAGTTATGAAGTCCTGCACCAAGCAGGTGTTGCCAAAAGAACGGTGACAGACATGGACTTCGAATTCTTGTTCAATGCATCACTGCTCATACTTGGGTGCACAGTAGTTATCTACGTAATTTGGACGTATATTGAAAAGAAAAATGACGATGCGTTTTACAATGAATTCAATAAAAAATAAGGAGCGATCCAAAGGTCAACTCATGACGTTTGAGACCACTCCTCAACTATTTGCAGACTATGTCAGACATACGTTGCAATTGCCTCCAGCACAACTGACTGCTTGATCTGATAACGGGTCGCTTGCCAAATGGCTTTTCTGCCTTTGATAATCAGCAGTTGCGGAGTCTCGTGTTTAACCCCTGTATCCAATTCCACTGCATTCGAAACTTTCTTATCCAGCTGAGAAATGACCACGTATCTAGGAAGATCCGTTACGAGCGACTCCATTTCTTTTTTAGCCGTTACACTACTTAAACTCGTCATGCTCAATTTGAATAGCAGAAATGGCTGTTCATCGGATTTCTCCACTAATGCCCGCCATTCTTCTACTGTTTTCAGTCGATTCATGTTGCATTTTCCCCCTGTTCAGTTCAACTGCTCCATCTCCTTCAGCTTAAGCCCGTTAAGCCTACTTATCCTCCTTTTCCGTGCATTGATACTGCTCGATAAATTCCAGTTCACTGAGGTTCTGCAAGTGCCGTTCTTGCATTGCATTCTTCCCCTCTCAATCACATGATTTAGTTGCATTCTAATACTACCCATTTCTTATGACAAGTCCAGGCGCTCGTTCTAAAGGTGATTTCTCAAAGCGTTCACGTCTTCTCCATCCTACAAAAAAAGAAGGGCTATAAAGACCCTTCTTCCATCAGCTCGTCATAAGATTTGTAATCTGTTCAAACCTTTTGTCCAAACAATTCTCGTAATTACCGCCAATCGACACCTATTGGATTCCCCGTACATCGAATATTTACTTCAGAACCTTATTTGTACTTTTCCGCACTTCCGGAACATGGAACGTCCGGTACCCACTTTATAGTTCAAGAAATAGGTACAAATCATAATCCCGAGACTGAATCACTCTTAATAGATCTCTCTACTATAACCATTTACAAACTCAAACCGTTTTTTGCAATCGTACAAGCTTCATAAAGTCTTTTAAAATCAGGGTATACTTAGTTTACAGTTGTTGGAAAAATCCTCTTCGTACCTTTTTTGCAATCCCTTTCTTATGTGAATGATTTACTGGTCCACTTAGAACTTTTAATACAACAAATACTTTTTGCGCACTTTCTCAAATTCTTTTAACTCTTTCTCCCAACGTGATTTCAACTCTTGTACGGTCATTCCATTTTCAATTCCTGTACGAATCCATCCATTTCCGATCAGATTATCGAAGAAAGGTGTAAGTTGAACCTGTTCTGGATAAAGATCTTTCATTGTTTTCACAATGTGCAGACCCGTTTCAACTGGCTCATACTTATTTCGGTCCGTAATATGGATTTGAACTCCATGAGAAAGTTTTCCGCTATGTTTTGAAAATGTTGGCGTAAAGGAAGCAGCTCGGAATGTCACTCCTGGAAGATTCAGTTGGTTTAACCGTGACGCAAGTTCCGTACTGCTAATGAACGGTGCGCCAATTAGCTCGAATGGCTTTGTCGTTCCGCGTCCTTCCGATACATTCGTCCCTTCGATAAGTGCTGAACCTGGATAAGCGAGTGCAGTTTCCAGGGTTGGCATGTTAGGCGATGGCATGACAAACTGAAGTCCGGTTTCATCGAAATAAGCGTTTCGTTTCCAGCCTTTCATTTTCACTACAGTTAAATCCGCATCGATATCAAACTCTTTGTTAAAAAGTTTTGCTAGCTCTCCTACAGTCATCCCATGGCGTAACGGAATGGCGTATTGTCCCACGAATGATGCAAATTCAGGTTCGAGCACGGGTCCTTCCACTTTTTTACCGCCTAATGGATTCGGTCGATCCAATACAATGAATGGAATTCCTTTTTCCTTTGCTGCTTCCATAGCTAGAGCCATGGTATAAATGTACGTATAGAACCGGGTCCCTACATCTTGAATATCAAAAACGAGAACATCGATATTTTGTAGCATTTCAGGTGTCGGTTTTCTGGTTTTCCCATACAAACTATACACCGGCAACCCTGTAACTTCATCGATATAGTAGTCAACATATTGTCCAGCCTGCGCATCTCCTCGCACACCATGCTCCGGACCGTAGAGTGCTTCCAATTGAATCTCTGGATCATTATTTAACATGTCGACAACACTGTTCAAGTTTTGGTCGACACCGGTAGGATTGGTGATCAAGCCGACTCGCTTGCCTTTAATCAACTTTTTTTCATCTTTCATCAGTCTCTCTACACCTAATGCGAATTTTTGGTTCCCTTTGGCTTCCGGCTTTGAGTT
The DNA here is from genome assembly GCF_050459885.1 of Sporosarcina gallistercoris. GTDB lineage: Bacteria > Bacillota > Bacilli > Bacillales_A > Planococcaceae > Sporosarcina > Sporosarcina gallistercoris_A. The sequence goes on from NZ_JBCMNO010000008.1 coordinate 81,822, forward strand.
CTTATTGCCATTGGTATAGGTGTTATCCGCAAATGCTGCAGTGAATGTCGTCATGATGAGCAAAGCTGTGACGACTACCATCAACCACTTTTTCATAATCTTATCCCTCCTTATTTTTTGTAAGTTAACCCATGTCCAAATGCATACAATGTTCCTCCTGCTGGATTAGGGATTGTCACAGGGAGTTTACCTGAAGGATCAATCTCTCCAAAAACAATGGAAGCAGTCGCTTTAAAGCTAGCTGTTCTGAATCCATACTGTGCCAAATAGGCATCGACGTCCGGATACGCCATAATGTCATATGGATTCCTGACCCCAACTGCGATGACAGGTACATCTGTTTGTTTTAACAAATCATTGACCATCGCCATTTGTGGATTGGACGGAGATCTGCCCGCTACAGTGGAGGTAGTCGTACCGACGATAATCGCTGAAGCATCAGATACGTTGGATAACTGATCAGTAGAGAGTGGCTCTCCTGTTTTCACCAAGACTGTGTTCTCATGTTTACTTTTCACAGCTTGGTATAGTTCATCGATATATGAGCTGCCTACGACTGCGATTTTCTCCGAAGAATTCAACTTCAACGGGAGTACCTCATTGTTTTTCACTAGAGTCACTGACTTCTCGGCCACCTCCTGCTCAATTTGTTTATGTGGAGCCGAGCCAACAGTTGCCTTAGCGTTTGCGATTATTTCATCAACCGATTTCGGATTTTCTTCTTTAATAATTCCTCTCTTGAGCTTTAAGGATAAAATTCGTTCGACCGAACTTTCAATTCGTGATTCGGAAATTTCTCCAGCACGAACTGCCTCCACCAAACCAGTTGCCACACTTTCCAATCCTACCGGCATAAGGACAAGATCTGTCCCAGCCTGCACAGCTCGGATAACGGAATCTACTGGTCCAAAATGATCCGCAATCGCCCCCATATTTAGCGCATCTGTTGTAATTAAACCGTCGTACCCCATTTCCTCACGCATCAGCTCCGTAAGTACCTTATAGGATAACGTAGCCGGCACATTGATTTCAGTTCCATCTTTTTTGGAGATGACCGTTGTTCCATCGATTTTAGGGAACGTGACATGCGCTGTCATGACTGCATCTATTCCCGCTTCCATCGCTTTCTGGAATGGATACAACTCGACTTGCTTTAACCGTTCCTTGTCATAAGGAACTTCAGGGAGACCTAAATGCGAATCCACTGCAGTATCTCCATGACCTGGGAAGTGTTTTGCTGCTCCTGACGTTCCTGTTCCTTGAAGACCATTCGTATAAGCTACACCTAATTGAGCTGTCAGCTCCGGATCTTCACTAAATGACCGCACACCGATTACAGGATTATCGGGATTATTATTGATGTCAAAAGAAGGTGCGAAGTTCATATTGATTCCTAACGAATGAAGTTCTTCACCAATTGCTTCTCCTACCTTACCCGCGAGCTCTTCTGAACGCGTAGCCCCTAATGCCATATTCCCTGGCATATCTGTTCCTGATTGAAGTCGTGTTACGATTCCCCCCTCTTGGTCAATTGACATGAGGAGACCATATTTTTCAGTCGTTTTTTGATAATCTGATACTAAACGTGCCGTTTGTTCTGTCGTGACTACGTTTTCTCTAAACAAAATCACTCCGCCTAAATGATACTTTTTTACAAGTTGCTCAATTTCAGGAGTTAGTTCTGTGATATTTTTGCCATTCATATTTCTAAAATCCGGCATAAGCATCTGTCCAACTTTTTCTTCAAGCGTCATGTGACTGATTGCTTTCTCAATCAGGTTGTATCGTTTCCCTTTCACCTTTTTCACCTGGTACGTAACTGTTGGTTTCCCCTTGCCTTTCCCGGATGACGGATCCGGCTTCCCTAATACGCCAATCTGGTCGACTCGTTTCCCCTCACTCACTTGAATGAAAGCCATTCCGGGTTTACCAGTCGTCGAAACTAAACCGTTTTTATCAACCGTAGCAACTCTTTCATTGGTCGATTTCCATTTCAAATTTTTAGAAATTCCCATGAAATGTCCTTCTTTGTATACGTGAAGTGGGTTAAGTTGAATAGTTCCATTTTCAAATTGAGTATCCGATTCAGGTACATTTTGTAAAAGAATAAGATCTTGAATAGGTGATTTGGGTGAATCAGCCATAGCAGTCTGACTGGAAATCGCCGTTGTAAGTACTAGTGCTCCAATCAATAAAGGTACGAAAAAGTAAGCGCGGATTTTTTTCATTTACAAATCTCCCCTTTAGTAATTTCGATTTTTCCAATCCGTTGCATCTGATTCCGGATTGACAAGTTGTCCGTTCAGTTTGATATTTCCTACATACCAGCCCCGTCCGTTAACAGACGCATCCGTCTCATATCGGAAACGGACGTGCATCGTTCCTACTGGAAGCTTAACCGTCAAATTGCTCCATTTATGGTTCGTACCAGTGAGGCGTGTCCCGACATTTCTCCAAATGACACCGTCAGCAGATGCTTCAACCACTCCAAAGTCAGAGTCTTTTTCAACTTCATACCACGTGTCAAATGATAGTTCGTTGACTACTTTTTTTACATTCACTTGTAGATCCCGACTCAGTTTGTCCCCGTATCCAGAAAACCAAGCGTCTGTATGTTTAGGAATAGGTGCGGGGATAGCATCTGCCACTCGTCGTACGAAATCCCTTCGAACAGAGTTTAACGAAATGGTCTTTCTTGTAGGATGTACACGATTGGTTAATAAAATAGCGATTGTTTTATTTTTTTGGTTAATGACAATACTGGTTCCCGTAAACCCAGTATGCCCCGCTGATGACGGCCCTGACAAAGCGTCCATATACCAGCCTTGGTTCAGTTCCCAGCCAAGTCCATGATCATCCCCTTCAAATTCCGGGATTTGGTTTTCACTTAACAGTTGAACTGTAGCCGGTTTTAAAATTCGCTTCCCTCCGTATTTACCATCGTTTAAAATCATATGTGCAAATATCCCCAAGTCTTTTGCTGTGGAGAAGACTCCAGCATGACCTGCTACGCCGTCAAGTGACCAGGCATTTTCGTCATGGACTTCTCCCCAGACGAGTCCTCTACCGATTTCAGGCTGGAATTCTGTTGCTGCAATCCGATTTTTCAATGATGCGGGAGGGCTATAAAACGTGTCTTTCATCCCTAGAGGTTGTGTAATTTCTTCTTTCACAAACTGATCCAAACGTTTTCCCGAGAGTTTTTCAACAACGGCCCCCAATGTAATCATGTTCAGGTCGCTATAGGTGTAGCTGCTTCCTGGCTTCGCTTCCAACGGTTGAGCAAATACAAGCTGCAATCGGTCTTCACGTGTTTTGCCTTGAGAATGGAGTGGTATCCAAGCTGTGAACCCTGAAGTGTGAGTCATTAACTGGCGAATCGTAACTGTTTCTTTTCCATTTGCAGCGAATTCAGGAATGTATTTTGCTACAGGAGCGTCCAATTGTATGGATCCTTTTTCATACAATTTCATAGCGGCTACTGTTGTGAAGATCTTACTAATCGAAGCAACATCAAATATCGTATCCGTTTGCATAGCGACCGGGTTTTCCATTTCTGTGTAAGCATCGTCCACATATCGCGCTGCATCGCCATAAGCTTGCTGCTTCACAATATGTCCATTGCGGGCAACAAGAACAACCGCTCCTGGAGTGGTTTTTTCTTCAATCGCCTCGTGAAGGACTGCATCGATATCCAGTAAAGGTTGCTGTCTCATACCTGCCCCCTTCACTGAACCCGGATGCAGTACAGGTGCTCCATGGCCAGGATCATTCCATGCCTTATTAGGAATCGAATAGCTATGAGCACCAGCCGTTTCTGCAAAAACAAGTCCACTTGCTAATGTACATACGAGTAACGCAGTCAAGAACTTCTTCTTCGGTTTCTTCATCTACATCTTCCTCTCCCTTAGGATGTAAGCACTTTCACTTTATCTGAATTATTAGTGAATCACCATACTTCCTAAGGGCTTTCCTTTTTAGAAAAACTGGTAATTTAGTGCAAGTAGCGGATAGTTAAATTGACTGATTAAATTGAAAAATAAGCAGCGATAATTCGATAATAACTCTATTAATACGACAAAAACACACCTTTCAGGGAACTGGAAAGTGTGTTTTCACTGCTTGAGTCCTATATCTACTGTCATTTCGTATGTCCTAGACTTTCTTGCTGACAAAACAGTATGTTGGCAGAGGCGACTTAAGAAATAGTAGTGCTTCGCTTTAAAAAATCAGCTTCATGCCTTCATGGCTTGCTGTGAAACCCAGTCTCTCATAAAATTGATGAGCAGCAACGCGCTGTTTGTCAGTAGTCAATTGCACGAGCCCTGCTCCCTCTAACTTCGCTATGGAAATCGCGTGCTCAAGCAATTTTTGACCGACTCTGTGATTGCGATAACACGGATCGACCCGAACCCCCTCGATTTGAGCTCGCTTCATTCCCCTTCTAGCTAAACCAGGAATGAGGGTCAGCTGCAGACAACCGATCACTGACTGGTTCTCTATCGCTAAAAGAAGTTGGTTCCCAGTTTGTGCTTCCATTTCTTCAAATGCTTCCTCATAATCTGGCGCAGCATAATCTTCTACACTTTCACGGGTAGTTCCTAACTCATCATTTTCTAGCAAGCGGACAATAGCGGAGATATCATTTTCAGTCGCTCTTCTAAAATCCATAACCTATCACTCCCTATAAATAATACGGTGAATCCTTTACCTGCCGATCAATGATGGTTCTTCTGATTTCTCTCGTAGTATAAGGTATAAGTACGAATAAAAATAATACAAAATTCACAGGGACTACGATAAGTACATGTTATACAGTGCTAAAGTGGAGTGTGTAGAACCGAGTGAGCAAAACATAACTGAGTAGGCAGATATCGTGGATGTAATGAGAGAATAGTATCTTTACTCTTAGAAAGTTCATTGACCTACTAACGATTTGTGGCTTCCATGCCTAACACAAAAAAGACCGATAGACTTGAAAATGTTCAAGTCCATCGATCTCTCCTATAATTTCGTCTTATGCTCTTTTCGTATATCGTAAAATGGGCAATCCTTCATTGACGGAGTACTCCTCAAGCTGCAGTGGAATCGTTCGGTCGTTCTCATCAAATAGACGGATTCCAGTTCCAAGAATCATCGGAACGATACCGATGATGAATTCATCGACAATGCCTGCTCTCAAAAAGGCATTCGTCAGCTGGCTTCCACCGAATAGCCAAATGTCCTTCCCTTCTTCCTTTTGAAGAGATTGGACGTGAGAGACGATGTCCCCTTGGACGAATTGCACATTTTCTTCGTCCTCTCTCTCTAAAGAGGTCACGACGATAATTTTGTGCTGTGCCACCATATCGAGTGTGGAATCCTCGAACGATTTCCGCCCCATTACAACCGTATCGACTTGCTCTAAAAAATCAGGGAAACTAAATTGAGCGGACGTATCCAGCTCGCTATGACCGTCCCCGCCGATCCAATCGAATCCTCCATTGTCATCTGCAATGTATCCATCCAAACTCATTGCCAAATTCATGATGATTTTTCTCGTCATCCTTGCCCACTCCGTTCTGAAGACATATTTAACGATGAGCAGTATACCATGAAATCAGCAAAAAAGGATTCTCATCGTCAACCACTGCTTGGAGTTGTCACAAACCGGGTAATTCAACTGGCGATGGAAAGCTATTGAGGAAAGCTAGACAAGCACTTACACTGTAGGTAGAGAAATTACTGTATGCAAGAAAACATTGAATGAAGTTTCCATACGAGAAAATAGATAATCCTTTTCCAAGGGTTAACAATAATCGAGGTCTGTCTAATGTCGATCTTTCTTTTTTGTATCCTCTTACTTGTCAATTTGGTGATCGGCATCTTTTTAGGAATATCCGGAATTGCCGGATTCCTGCTGCCCTTGATTTACGTCGGTTTCCTAAACATGCCTGTCCATGAATCCCTTGCACTGAGTTTTTTGGCGTTTGCGGTCTCGGGCGCACTCGGAGCCTATTCTTATTGGAAGATGAATCATATGGATTTGAAACTCGCCATACTTTTAAGTATTGGCAGCTTGCCTGGAGCCTTTTTAGGAGTTCAAATCAACGTCTTAACATCGGATTTCCTAGTCAAGCTCTTCCTTTATCTCTTTGTATTGCTCGCAGGGCTATCCATTCTGATTAGGAAAGACAAAGACGAGGCGGAACAAAAACGTTCCTCCCTGCTGAATTCTCATCTATTCGTTACGCTTCTTGGATTTTTGACAGCAGTCATTTGCGCACTTACAGGAGCGGGCGGACCGATATTATTAGTTCCGTTACTCGCAAGCCTCGGAGTGCATATTCGAGTGGCGGTCGGCGTGAGCCTTTTAAACTCTGTTATCATCGCCCTTCCCTCCATGGCCGGATACTTCTCCCGTGCCAATATGGACTCACTCTCCCTATTGATCGTTGCCAGCTTAGTTGGTACTGTCATCGGTATTCTGACGGGCACACGTATGGCGGACAAGGTTCCAATACCAAAGTTGAAATTACTGATCGCAAGCCTCACGATCGTTTCTTCCGTCTATATGTTGGTTACATTGGTAATGGGTGCTTGAAATCATAAGCGTTACAGTAGAGCGGACATTCCTTCATCACGGGGAGTGGATGGAAGAGCTATTCAACCACTTGGATTTGAAGCGCATTCTTTGAATGAGGTTTGGACTGCATATGCAGAAGGTATTCCTATAACACACATTGATACCCTTAAGAATTATCCCAAGTGAGTGTCTTCATTGCATTACGTGATTCCAGATATTCAACAAGGACTGAATGGTTTTCAGACGGAGGAATCCTATCCATATGACGAATGATCTATTGAAAAGAATCCACACGACACATGTCGAGTGGATTCTTTTTGTGCTTTTCATCCTTAAGAGTGCACCTTGTTCAGTTCTTTATTAAGAGGCATTGAGGTATTTAAGAAGAGATTCATTGAGATGGTTTTTTCGTATACCCCGGTTAGTAAGCTTCTCAATAACACATCTTTATTTTTGCTTTTGCATTTCAATGATACGTAGAAGAAAAACAGAGAAATGCTGCCGCGTGACTGAATCTGTGGGCATGAACTTCCCGTTCGTACCGACCGTTATCCCGTTACTTGCTAGTATCTGAATGTAAGGAGACAAACCACTTTTCGGATTGACGTCACTAAAGACCATCCCATTCCCTTTCAACTTTAAATCGAAGGTGTTCACTAGAATCTTGGCAAGTTCCGCACGCGTCAAATTGGCTTCCGGTTTCATATAGTTGCCACTTCCATCAATAATTCCTGCTTCATAAAATTTCTTTATATCTTGATAATTAGGATGCGATGAAGGTAAATCCTTAAATTGCCTCATCTGTCGAACTCTCGGCAACTTTAACCCGTCCATCCGATTGATAAGCGCAAAAATGTGCTTCCTCTGGATGGCCTGGGCAGGATGGAACGTCCCATCTTTGTAACCTTTGTTAATACCTAATTGCGCTAACGTTTCGATTTGCTCATAATATGGATTTGACACCAGTACATCCTTGAAGCTTTCCATTTGCATCAGTAGCCGGTACTCTTCATATCCTCGCAAGGGTCCAAATCTGGGTTGGCTCACTACATCATATGTCCCTGCTGGAAAGATTTCAGATACCGTGAGTTTGGTTGTATCACTATCGAAATAACTGAAAAAAGGCAGTGCGGAGTGATCCGATGGGATGACTTGAAGTGCTGGTAACACCTTTCCCGTCTCGAGAGTGAACGTGATTTTCGTATCCGCAGCAATTGTAAACTTGAAATGGTCGCGTGTTTGTGAATAATTTTCATATCCCTCATACCAAAAACCACGGATCGTTTTATTGTTTTTCAACAAATCCGAAGTCTCAAAGTTCTTATTCTTACCACTTTCCCATTCGTTTTCATTCAACGGTTCAAAACGTGTGGAGAAAGAATAATTAGCTGTTGCAAGATTCGAGTTTTGCAAACTAACCGGAAAATAATACGTGCCTCCCGGAAGTAAAATTTCAAACTCATTCGGTCTTCCACCGAAACTTGACAATCTATCTAGCTTCTCGTTTCTTTCGCTATATAAGTCCATGTGGAAATAAGATGCTTCCATACTTGGCGGTTCCGACTGCTGCAAGTGAAATGTAAGCTTTCCGAATGACGGCAAGATGACTTTATACATGTCCATGTCATCCTGAACCAGCCTTCCATTCAGCTGTCCGAATACCGTTTCACCCAGTTTAACTTCAGGTGCAGTTGCTCGACTGTTGTTGGGTTCAAGGTCCATCCCCTCCACTGGGCTCGTTTGATAACTCACCTGAAATTCCCCGCCAACAGATTCCGACTTACCAACGATCTGGATAGTATAGGTCCCCTTCTTCAAGTTAACCTGCAACTCCGCCTGTTGACTTTCATTGGAAGAATCCCGCCCTGCTACCTGTTTCTTTGCCTCATCATAGACGGCAACACTGAAGACTGCAAAAACAGGTTTCCCCTCACGTTCCACTTCGTCTTTCATAGAAAATGTCACTTTCTTATCTTCTGTCAGGACCAATGGATACTTGGCTATTTCATGATCACGATAGTCTCCTTTTACAATATCCCCTTCTTGCCAACCTTTAGCGTTTGCTTCAGGACTCACTAATATGAATCCTAACAAACACATACCTAACATCCTTACTATCCAATTCCTCAATTCAGCACCTCTTATTCGTAATTTAACTAGTTTAATGGATTCATCAAAAAGTGTATAGAGGAAGATTTTCCTATTCCTACACCTCTTCCTCCAACTTGTCAATTTTTGCAGGATTTCTTCCACACTCTCATTTTCCAGCACCTTATTTCCATAAAAAACAACGACCATCTTGTTTCAACTAATTTTTCCGGTTGGATATCTTCTTTGTATATCTGACATTGAACCGTAGTTAGCTTATTTTTTCCGTATGCAAAAAATCCCGCAGCATAATTCGCAACGGGATGGATTCATGTCCATTTAGACATGTAGTTCACTTACACAAATGACGCGTCAAAATTTCTTATGCCTGGATTTGTTCTCTGCTGCAATTTCATCTTTCAAATCGCTAATGCTTTCTGCACGTCGTTCGTTTTTAGCTTGGATCTGTGAACGCTCTTTACCTTCCGCAAAATACATTGCTTCTTCGGCCGCTTCCATATTACCAATGGTCTTGTTCAACCTCTCAACATTATCCGCAGGATCATTCGGTTTCGGATAGTTTTTCGCCATCATACTTCCTCCTCTATTCATCATGCTGCAGAGGATAGTGTTCCCCGAACTGGTTGAATTATTACAGATGAAACCCGAGAGATCGATTTCCCAAAAGGGTATCGCCACTCAGTTACACACTTGAATGACCTTTGCGCCAGTGAGTTTCGTCAGCTCTCCAGGCGTCAGTTCAAAAACGGCTTTCGGATGACCGGCGGCAGCCCAGATCGTATCATACTGCAACAAGTCTGTATCGATCAGTGTACGAATTGGTTCAACATGTCCCATGGGTGGAACTCCGCCAATTACGTATCCTGTGTGTGCACGGACAAATTTGGCATCCGCCTTGCCGGGCACGTCTCCCGCATACGCCTCAATTTTCTGTTCATCAATCCGATTTGTTCCGCTTGCAATCACCAACAGCGGCTCTCCAGAATGTTGTAATTTGAAAACGATGGATTTCGCAATCTGGGCGATTCCACAGCCGATCGCTTCAGCCGCTTCTTGAGCCGTCCGGGCACTGTCCGGCAGCTCTTTCACTTTTCGATCACTTCCCCATTCCTTCAGCTTTTGCTGAAACTCCCCTGCTTGTTTACTTAACTCCATTACCACAGTTCCTCCTTTGAGCACGTGAATAGACAGAGTATAACATTGATTATAATGAAAATTAAGATAACACCTGTTTTTCATGCCAGCTATATACTTCGGTTTATATAAAAGTGATCACCTGGGCGAGTCAGCCGCTCAAGCGCTGCCATTTATGCTCAAGCAGCCCAGCAATCCGCTCAAGCACAGCCAATTGTGATCAAGCAACACTGTAATCCGCTCAAGCACAACCATTTGTGATCAAGCAACCCAGTCATCCGCTCAAGCATATCCAATTGTGATCAAGCAACACTGCAATCCGCTCAAGCACCGACATTTGTGATCAAGCAGCTCAGTCATCCGCTCAAGCGCACAAGCCGGAACCAATAAATAAATGCAAGCATAAGAAGACTCTCCATTCAAGCATGCGAATGCTATCCGTGAGTCATTTTATGCTTGCCGCGTTGAAGTACGCCTTCGGATAACACTTTTCAACAGTAATTTAGAACAGTGTTTGCGAAGTGCAATGCTCAGGTTAGTAGGACGGACCAAAAAGGAACCAGACTCAATACAGTCTGCATCCATTCTTGTTAAATTCATACTTTGGGTATTTAAGATGAAGGCTAATTCACCTTTTTAAACCGGTACTTGGCTCTGTAAACCTCGCATCGATCATGGATCGATAAGATTTCTCAATCCATCCGTTATACTTGTCATACAGCGGTCGGATCTCGTCCATATCCGCTGCAATAATATCACAGCCTCGCTCGCTGAACAAATGAAAGATGATATGCCGGGTTTGGTTGAGATAATAGATTTCAAATCTACTGCCAGGCTGTTTTTTTAACCCGGTAATCGGCATTCTCTCCTGTTCAAAACATTTTGTCTCGAACATAAGTCCATAGTGTAAATCCTTTTTCCGACACGGTTGAAGAAAGCGATGCGTAACCATCTCCTCACCTTCCGTGCTTCGTGGTTCTGTGACCAGTTCATGCCTCATCTGATCCAACACTTCTTGTGTTTTGACAAAAGTCCGATACACGCTCAACGGTCTTTTTTCAAAGAAGTCATGATTCTTCTTTGTATAGACATCTGCAACGACCAGCAGGGTATCCTCATCTCCGAAAACTTCATCAAATAGAGTAACCGAACGATGAATGGCTCGCTTCAGACCACTAGGAGCATTCATTGAGACTCCAGGTTCTGACATCTCAAACCTCAACGCTTTCTCCCAGGAAGTAAAAAGGGGCGGTTGCAAAATCCCCTTTTTGAAGTGATGTTGCAGATAGGTTTCTAAAGTTATTATACGAGTTACCTCTTTTCCACTAGCTATGCTCCATGTTTGTCAATTCAAACGAGTACCGCCAGTTCATAAATTCGAAGCTTATTCCATAGCTGATTCCCTATCAAGATCAGTAAAAATGTACAAGCATCTAAATCGGAATTTACCCGTTTTTCAAAAAACTAATCCTATTTAACAAGTTTTTGTATACAATATTTTGGGGAGCAATTTATCCTGATAAAACCGGGTGTGTCCATAAGTTTTACGAAGGGATATTGCTGCATTTCCACATGTGATCAAGCGATAATCCTACCCGCTCAAGCACAGCATAATCCAGTAAAATAATAAGGACGATAAAAAACTCCCTGATTCTGTGATTACCCCAACCGAGAGATTACCTGAATCCTGTACATCGCGAGCAAGAGAGTGGAATTTCAATCAAGCCCTTCTCAAAATCTTCTCCATCGCTTTACCTCTTGCTAATTCATCGATCAGCTTATCCAAATAGCGGATTTCCTGCATCGTCGGTTCTTCAATATCTTCCACCCGGATTCCACAAATCACTCCTTTAATCTGTTTACGTTCTGCGTTCATATAAGGAGCTTCCGAAAAGAACGTTTCAAAATCGGTCTGCTTTTCCAATTGGGCTTCCAACTCTTCTTGCGGATAACCGGTCAGCCAGCGAATAATTTCGTCGACTTCCACTTTCGTACGTCCTTTTCTCTCCGCCTTCGCAACATAAAGGGGATAGACACTTGAGAAACTTGTCGTGTAGATCCTATGCTTCGTCATCCTGCACCTTCCTGTCTTGTCTAGTAGTTGTTCATACGCTCAAAAAATGAATGTTCCGTTCTTCACGTTAATTCCTCGACGAGGCGGAAGCCCTTCGTCTTCAAATGATTCATGTGATGTTCAAACGTTTCTACAGTTCTTGAAGGGGCCTGCAATTCAAAGAGCATCCCTGACAGCTCGTTCCTTCGGATTCGCACGGACGCAATACAACCTCTCACGGGGGGTTCATCCGCCTGGCTTCTGTCATAGGCATGGATAAGCACGTGCTCAGCCGGCAGGATAGCGAATACATTCCGTGCTGCGCCAAGGATGCAACTGCATACGTAATCCTGATAGAGAGCAAAGTAGTTGGTCTTTCCCATCTTTTTTCGGGAAAGGTTGCCTTTCGCCGTCAGTGACAGCACTTCTTCTGGAATGGCCTCCTCCTCTCCGATGTCTACAAATACCGTCAGTTCGCCGTTGCACAATTTCACATGCACCTTATGTCCGAATTGCTCGATAGCAGCAAACGCATGATACTCCTGCAATACTTCCTGCCATGCAGATTCGTCCCCCGCCAGCACCTGGGAAGCCTGATCGGACAGCGCCTGCTTTTCAGTCAACAGGATTTTGTCCTGCACAATCGCTTTGCTCAGTTCCTCTCCCAGTTCCCTGCGCCTCGTTTCCTCTCTGCGGAACAAACGGTCAAACCAATTCGGTTGGAACGCCCCCAACTTGCGGCGTGCTTCTTCTGCATGAGGTCCATTTGCCGCGAGCTGTTCCAAGTCTTCTTGAAGAATGGCATTCCAATTTACAGGCTGAACCGTCTCCAAATGAGTGGAAAGCAGCATATCCACGTAACTATTGTAAGCCGCCACCTCTTTAGCTTCAGCAGAATAAGCCGGTTTAGCCGCTAAAGCAGTTTGTGAGGAAGAACGCCGCGGACGTTTGGATCGGCTGGATGTCAATTGTTCCGAGTAAGAGATGCCCGTTCCTGGAATCCCGACATTCGCCCGCACACCTCGTTTTCCTACCGTGACTGACGCACCACGCGGACCAATCGATGTACTAAACCCACTCTTACTAATATTCACCCGAACCCCTGGTGCAATCTTGATGCGTTTTTGAAATCGGAATCCCATAGGTAGTCTCCTTTCACTCCGTAAAGTATTTCCCGTGCATAACTGAATTGCAGAAAAAATGAGTTATCCTATTATACCAATAATGAAATAAACACGAAACACAAAAAGACCGCGCCTCGTACAAGGTGCAATCTCAGTTATTTATCCTTATTGATAAAAGTCTCGTTGAACACTTTCCGATCATCATCCAATATCCAATTGTTATGCATCTCTTATAGAAATCGAATATCATTATTATCCGAAGCTAAACTATCACAATTCTGCTCGTCGTTTAGATGATAAATCCAGTTCAGAGTCTTATTGATGAAATACACTCGAATACCGCTCGAAAGATTCCCTTTTAATCTCGTTGAAGGATGCGCCTGGTTTTCGTAACAGATTGAGGAGCTGATAACAAACGTCACCCTTTTACAAGGTTACATACTTGCACCCCAATGCGTAAAACCTAAAAGAACGTTCATAAGGGTAACTCATCAAAAGGCATAGCAAAAGCAAGTACAAAATACGCAAATATACCAACAGGAACGAATAAAAACAGAATTCTGACCCCGAGAGAAGATAGGCCAAAGTATTCTGCAATACCACCACAAACCCCAGAAAGTAGCTTATCCTTTGAACTTTTCGTAAGTCTTTTGTCCATATTCATACACCTCTGCATTTCTTCATTTATGGTACTTTTTCAAAACAATCGATATGAGCACCATGCTTTTACATGAGAATAAAAAGGAAGAAATGCTGCAGATTCTTTGTCCTAGTATGGCGCGTATTTACTAAATGTTTTCCATTCAAGAGTTGTAGCCAAAAGAAACGGTAAATAGCATTGCGAGCAACGATGAAATTATTAATATTGTACAAATACAAGTGAGCAGTACGCTTAAACCTCTAGGGACAGTAGAGCGGTTTTTCCAAATGGCCACTACTAAAAAGATACTGAGTAACGTTGTGAATAGAAAAATTGATAAGAGTGGATATCGTTCTTTTACCATAGTCAACACTTCTAATTCACCTGCCTATTCTCCCATTTGAAATTTTTTATGATTTCCCCTGCTTCTTAATGAAAGGAAAATCAACTTTGTCTCTACTAGCAAATCCCCATAGTAGAAATTCAAATCCCCTAACCTCAGCAAGATATTTAGAGAAATGGATGGTAGAAGCCGAAATATCCTATCGCTGTCACTATGAGGAGGGTGACTGCATAGATCCCCCTGTTTTTCGCGTGTCTGTAAAATACTCCACCTAACACCAACAGACCAATAACGTTAAAAACAAACTGGAACAAAAACGTTTGATGCTCATTGAGATAGATGCCGACGCCAATCGTTTCAGCTGCCAATCCACTGATGGGCAAAGCATATAAAAAGCTGCTCCATTTGTTTTTCTTGTTCCAGTTGTACAGCACAAAACTTATGGCACTGCACACAAAGGCGAACACATTGTACAACATGAACAGGTTCCATTGAAAATCATCATTAGAGAACCGGGGCACATAGAAACCCAATATGTACTTCAACAAATAAAAGCTTAGGTTCATGCTTAACAAATACAATAGGACGTTCATTGCAGCATTACGATTTGAATGACTGAAGTAAATAACCAGCGTCACTGTAACTATCCAAAAACCGAATAAGGTAGCAATTGAACTGAAACTCCACAAGCTATCATCTTCGAAAAAGTCTGATAGCCTAGTGATAATGCCCGCTGTTAATCCTAATAAGATATAGAGTAAGTATGTATTTGCATGACTTGTGAATTTTTCAGTAGTGATTGCTGTCGTCATTCACTGTTCTCCTCTTCATTTGACTTGTACTCGACTTTCCGTTCTGCAAATAGACTGTTTTTTGCACACCACATAACTAAATCTGCAGACCATTATTCGATTGATCTCCGGATTTTTAGTTTTTGGTCCAGTTCTTCTTTTTGGCGCAGATGATGACGGAAATGCATGCCTACAAGCGCAAGCCACTCCTGTGCGTTCAGCCATCCAAACCCTCCATGTTCAACTTTTTTATTAGGGTTTATTTCATCCGCTTTCATTCCTATTTGTTTCATTCTTTCCGATAGCCGATCGAGCTCGCGCACAATATCCTCTGTTAGTTTCTCATTGTCCGGCGGAGCGTCAAGTTCCGGTGGTAATTTGATCTTAATCGGCGGAAATCCGCCATTGTTAAATAAGCGCTCTCCGAACTCTGTCTTCCCCTGCTCTTGCTCACCCTCAACTTTCGCACAAGCCTCAACACTATCCAAATACTCATGAGCCACCACAATTAAATGATCATACAGTTGACCCATGGACCACACCCCTGGCTCCGGGATGTAGCGCAATTGTTCGAGTGTATAGTGATGTAAAAAACTTTTATATTTCGCTATCAACTCGAAATCATTCATATGAACACTCCTATCCTGTAACTAATCAGTTCCGCGTTGAGTACATTTTCATAAAAACATTTCCGATTGAAATGTGATCTTCAACTACCGACAAACTGTAACTTCTTGAATCTCGCTAGTTTAACAACTCATTCATATCACTCACCGATTTCTTTTTTAGCGAATAAATCGTATTCGTATTTTCGACTTTCATAATGGTTCCATGATCTTGGCTCAACCAAAGAAAAAATGATTTCCCTCCCAATTCCACTTTGTAATGAGGGTCTGCCATATCCACGACTCCTGGCTGTTTCTTAGCGCCACTGATGGCCTTCTTAAATTTCTTAATCTCATTCTCATCTGTAAAGGTAACGAGCGTATCCTCCTTCACTTCTGAGAAGCTCTCCATTTCATGGATACTGACTTCATCCACTTTTTCGATCCCTGTATTACAACCGCCTATTACCAATAGGATGGCAATGAGAGTGATAGAGAGTAGTACAGATCTATTCATGGTATCCTCCTTCTTTGACAGAAGCACCGAACCCTATGGTGGGATTCCCTATATAAGGTCATCTCCAGTATGTTCTGAGTGTAAACCAGTTCATAGCATCTCCATATTAGCGAATCAGTTCTTGGAGTACCATCAGAACAGGGAGGTATAAGAGCAGCGGAATAAGTAAAATGACTGCACCAACTTTTCGGTTACCTCTTTTCAACAGCAATAGAGAAAATAGATAGAACAGCGGATAAATAATGAACGCAATGATCAATACCCCATCTATCGTCTGATAAAGTTGATCCGCGCCTACCAACAACACAGGTATCGCGAAAAGTTCCAGGATGCTGAAAATGAGCACCGCTACCCACAAACTTCTTATTGTCACTATATATCCCTCAATTTCTTTCACCCATATGGCTGCCGAATGTTTAGTTCAAGTAGTGTGTTGAATAAAACGCTAATTGATAGATTTTTCCTTATTCCCATTCTAACACCCGGTTCTGAATAATCCAATATCATTTTCCTTTCAAATGTACTACATGAGAAAACACTTTTCGGGAAAACGGATATCTCTTTCAGAGTTATTTTGCCCTCTTTTCAAGTGCTCCTTTGCACGATATGTAAATATAAAAAGGTCTGATTCCCCAGCATTGAAATTGGGGAATCAGACCTTTTTGTTCCTTCACAAACGTGCCTTATTGACGCATTCAACCTAATTTTGACTCATACGTTTAGCCATTCTTTCAAATAAATCAGCTGGTATCGTAATATGGGTTGTTTTGTCATTACGAACATACGTAGTTAGGTTTACATTCTCACCTTTTCTTTCCACTTCGAGTAATGAATTTTCACCTTTATCCCTAATTGAAACGAAAAAACTATTTTTCTTTTCTTTCTCTTTATATTCATAGTACATAGAAAGCCCTCCTAATGGAAACTCATATTCAGTAAAGTAAATATATTTAATAATTAATTTCCAACAATTCAATAATCGTGAAATCCCCACTTTTTAATACTGCGTTAAATGTGGGTGGATTTTTTTCTTTGATCCGCCAGTAGCGCAAGTAGTATTATTCAAAGTACGATCTTACTCAACTAATAGTTTCATCACAAAACTAATTAGCTCATTCTTAATATCGGTCGGTCTCTTATTCACCTACCATACCGTCATTATCACGATCTTGCATATATTGGTACAACCAGTGCTCCCTAGTAATGGGCATACTGAAACCGGCTGCTTTCGCTTCTGCTATGGTGACGATTCCATTGCCATTAATATCAACACTAGAAAGCTCACCTTCGCTTGTTGAGGGACTTTCTAATTTAGACTCGGACTCATTACTTCCGGTTAGTCCAAGAGATTCGTTCATTTCATCTGGATTCACATTTTCAAATGAATCCGTAATGACATTTCCCTTTATTGTATAGGTATATTGATAACTCGAAGGAATTTGCGTTTCCGTATTCGGATAGGTGATAATCGCTTCAAATTGAGTAGCTCCACCTGCTCTTCGGATCTCGTTTTCCATATACGCTTGATCACCATGTCGGTTGAGCGTACTGTCTTGGGGGGTAATATTATAAGCGTTCGATACCCCTCCGAGAGAGTCGGCAATTACATGTCCCTCATCTAAAATGTCACTTTCAACGCCCGGAACCTTTGCCTCATCCGCATAGTATCTGCCAGACGATAAAACAGGTTCGTTACTGTCATCTTGCAGAATGATTTCGTCAGCTATTACACGTACTAGTTGCCCGTTTTCATTAGTAAATCCCCAATATTCACGGTCCCCGTACCCAATGTCAACCACGATATTGGGTTCACGATATCCAGATAGATCCCCCCCATCAACTTCAATTAGTTTGTATCCGGAGAACCGTTCTTTCTTTGGTTGAGTTGGTTTTTCTTCTACTTCCGGTTCCTCCACTACGGGCTCTTCTGCTTCCTGTTCTTCAACAACCGCAACGACAGGTTCTTCTTTTTCACTATTTTTATTCGGTTCAACAGTCGTGACTTTTCGTGTATCTGTTTCTACATCTGAAACGGATGCATCTTCTGAGTTGGTACAACCGACCATAAAGACGATTGTTAAAAGTGAAATTAAATAGTTCAGTTTCTTTGTCATTCTTCAAACCATACCTTTCATCTGTGTGAAACTAATTAAAGTTCTAATATAGTCCATTTATATTTTTACAAGCCTAAGTAGTATTCTCTATTTCGGAATGAACATTCACTGCTGAACGCAAAGATTATAGCGTGAGCTCCAATATCCCCCATTAACTTCAAAAGAAAATGCAGGAGAACTATTAGCGTTCGTAAATAAAAAAATACTTTTTAAACGTCCGCTAATTCGTATGCACTTTTACGAACGGTTTTCGGTAACGTGTCTTCATCATCAACGTCCACTGCATGAGTGCGAGGCCATTCGCAGCAAAACAACTGATTCCGCCATAGATGAAGCTCAACTAGCTGCGTATACAGATTCATCTTTGAGTTCTACAAGGTCAGCGATGCAAAGAATCTGACACTTGCCATACAGGACGACAACTAAAATTACATCATAAACGCAAAAAAGACCCTACATGTAGGGTCTTTTTCTAGCAATTATTAAGCTTTTTGAACGTTTGTAGCTTGTAGGCCACGTTGTCCTTCTTCAATTTCAAATGTTACACTTTGACCTTCGTCTAAAGATTTGAAACCGTCACTTTGAATTGCTGAGAAATGTACGAATACATCGTCTCCTGCTTCGCGTTCGATGAAACCGAAACCTTTTTCTGCATTAAACCATTTTACTGTACCTTGTTCCATAGTTATTGCCTCCTAATGTGGATATCCACATAATTGTTACTATACTTGCTCAAATACCTTAGACGAAAATCAAATATTTTCTCTATGCTGAAAAGAACAAAGATAATACTCTTTAAATATAACAGGTCTTCGCCGAAATAGCAAATAATTCAAATCATTATCTTTTACAGCCATTACTATCCCTCTGAGCTTCTCTATAAAAACGCGTCATTTCACCTATTTCACTCGCCTACGCAATCGATCACAAATTCCATGGAATTCCAACCCATTCCTGATTGTACAGAATCCCCGAACTATTCTCCACCTTCATAAGATGCGCAAAAACACGTTAATCGTACCCGCCTCTAGCATAGGGAAGCTTCATATATTCTTCCTTACTCCTCATTTTACTTACTACGAAATTCCGTAACGCAAATAATTGCTTTGCATCTTCGGTCGGTTCACAATACGCACCTGATACGGCATGAGTTATCGTTTCACCGTTCATAGTGATTTCCCATTGATCCTCTTCGAAAGGTGTTTGCTCACAAGTGGTTCCGTTTATAGGGTTGGGTATATAGTTTTTAGTTCCTCTAATATCCGCTTCTTTCATCTTATCGTAAATCTCAGCCTTTTCCTCTTCTGTTAGAGCAATCGCTGCCGTGATTGTTCCATCTTCTATCAAATCCTTGGTCACTGTATTCGTGAATGAGTTGATTTCATTTTTCTTTTCAATTCCATAGGAAACAGAAAATCCAAAGTCGTCCGGCATTTTTTCTGACATTGTTTGAGGAATAGTACCGGTTTCGTAGAAAGGTGCATCTTTTGGAGATGTGGAATTGTTCGTACACCCAACTGATACAAGGGCAACCGCTAACCATAAGAAAGAGAACCTTTTCATCATAACTCCCCTTTTTGAATGAGACGTAAGGGTTCCCCGGAAGTTACAAATAAGAATCGAATTCTCAAATACGTTCAGTACGATTCAAAATACTAGTCGAGGAACATCGATTCACTCGAAAAAATCACCTTTGGAATCTTTTCGATTCTCAAAAATCCATTCCGCCTGTCCACCTTTTGCCCTCTCCACTCTATCTATAGAGTAAAAGGGGGCTTTAACGATGACACACTACTTATCACGCTACGCAAAATTCAACAGTAAAGAAGAAATGGACGCCGCTGCAAGAACACACCTGGACATCCACTGTAACTCGCTCAACAAAACCGATCGTGCGGTACTTGAGATGATCCGGTGTTATTCAGTGAAATATTTGGCCGCACATTTGAAACATGAAACGATCGCAAAGAAATTGGCTGTTTCCAACTCGACGGTACGCCGTTCACTACGCAAACTCGAGAAACTTCAAATCATCGAGCGAATTCACTACGTACGTCCTGTGATGAGTGGTCTCGGTGCTAACATTTACGTCATTTTGCCCGTAGATGACCAGGGGAAATTGGACAGGGGACCACGTAGCATAGAAGCTGATGAGAGTAAGGATTCAACCACACATTTTGAAAACGAACCTTCTCTCTATAAATCTAAAAATCTTAAAGATCTTATAAAGACGTCTCAGCCTGCGGCAGAAAAGTTATCCACAACCTTATTCGGGAAGATGAAATCCTTATTATCCATTAGCGGGGATACAGCAAAAGCACGTAATTTTTTCGGCATCTATCGAGTCTTATCGAGAAAAATGCTGAAGTTCGAAATCCATCAAGAGAAAGGCCCCTTATTTGATGAGCTGGCTCAACGGGCTACACGCATCGCTGTCATGGCACAGAAAACGAAAACCATCCGCAATTTACCAGGATACTTCAAGGGCGTCCTGCGGCAGCTGATGACTGAAGCATTGTTTGCGAATATCTATCAGGAGTATTCCGTGTCAGTGGACGATTTCTCGTTATCCGTGAACCATGATCTCACTTGTTGGTAAAGCGACCTATAGACGGTTTTAGGTGTGTATTCGTTGTCTTTGCACCTAAAACCATGAACAATGACACCATTCCCTTTTGAACAAAAGTTAGAGGTGTTCACTATGGATAAAGTGTGTATAGGACCGATTACGACTTGGTTTAGAGTAGTCAAAGAACACTCAGATTCTTAGCAATCATTCGAGCAGGCATCTTCTCATGCAAACGCCATACAAAACTAATCGGTCGGTTCCCTTCATGGCTTACATAATCTGCAATCCCGAAGAACGTAAAGGGAGCCGTGTATCCATCCTTCTGTCTATATTCTCTAACGAACAATGCAATGGTGTTCCCGTTGTGTCGTTGATCAATATACCGTTTACCTGTTGGACTTGTATCCGAAGTTTTGTTTTGAGACTGCCAATGGAATAGTTGATCACTAATGGCATAGTCTTCATACTGCGTAGACGGTGAGAAATCCTTGTCGGATTTGTTGAGCGTAATGAAAAATACATCAGTCTGCTTTTCTTCAAAGTATTTGACACCCTCACGAAACGCCGGTTTGACGTTTTCATTAAAGTAACCTAAAGCTGCTAGAACTTGATCAGAAGTGTACTGCGCATGTACGCGTAAAGGAGAGTCAAACTCGAACGGTGATGGTCGTTCAACCGTTTTAATATTTCCAAGACATACCTCTAAAACTTGTTGGATTTCCAATTTCAACGCTTTAGTTGCTACAATTTGCTGGATTCCATCATGCATGGTGACGAAGCCAAGATTTTCTGGTGGTCCACTAAAGAAGGAGTAATACAACATACCAATCATTGAATGCTCTTCTTCATTTCTCATAACACCGTCTACTAAGTATGTTTGAAGATACGTAATTAAATCGATGGAATCCAAATGAAATAGAGTATGGATCCGCTTAGCGACTAATTCTTCATATGCACCCTCGAAGTCCTCTGCCACTCCTGCCTCCACTTTCAATCTTCCAAACGTTTGATTCTTTCCTTTTCCATAGAACTCAGCAAGTGTTAAATGGTGATAGTTTAAGAAATTAGAGAAAGTTAGTTCTTCTCCCGTATCCTCTTCAAAGTATTTAATTTTTGTTATGAGGCTCTGTTTTGTATTTCTAACTTCTTTAACGTTCCGTAGTATATATTCTTTTGCTTGCTTCTCCATTTGAATAACAGATCCCTTAGGTAAATGAAAAAAACCATTCTCAATATAATGACGAACCGAATGCTTAGTCCTACCTATCAACGCCCTGAACTTTTCTTCAAATGGATAATCGGCATGAGCTTGTCCTACGAAATCCAAGACGGTTAGACACTCTTTGTGATCAGCTAATCGTAAACCACGGCCTAGCTGCTGCAAAAACACTGTGAGGCTTTCTGTCGGACGTAGAAATAAGACAGTATTTACGGCTGGTATGTCAATCCCTTCATTATATAGGTCAACAACAAAAATAAAGAGGACTTCTCCACTTTCTAACTTCCATTTTGCTGTACTTCGTTCTTCGGCCGATGAAGACCCATGTAACGCAATCGAAGGAATCTGTTTCTTATTGAAATAGGCAGCCATGTATTTTGCATGCTCTACTGAAACACAAAATCCTAATCCTTTTACTTCTTGTAAAGACGTAACGTATTTTTGTACACTTCGGATCACGAGGTCACTCCGACGATCATTTGAAGTGTAAATGGTGGAGAGCGCATTCAGATCATACCCTTTCCGTGACCATTTAATAGCTGAAAGATCGACATTGTCTGTTATACAAAAATAGTGAAACGGACTCAGTAATTTTCGGTCAATCGCTTCTGTCAATCTCATTTCCGAGGCAACTCGATCATCAAAGTATCCTAGAACATTCTCGTTATCCATCCGCTCAGGCGTCGCAGTAAGACCTAACAATATTGTTGGCTGATAATAGCTTAGTAGCGCACGATAACTCGGAGCAGTTGCATGATGGAACTCGTCCACGATGACGAAATCATAAAAATCAGAGGTCGTCTTTTCAAACATCTTACGACTATTCCAACTTTGAATACTCATAAATAAGTGATCAAAAGAAGAAGGTTCATGTTTACCTACAAACATTTCCCCGAAGTTAGCATCCTTCAGAACAGCTTTAAAAGTATACACGCTTTGTCGTAGGATTTCTTCACGATGTGCAATGAACAATAATTTAGCAGTAGGTTTCTGTTGAAGAAAACGTTTGAAGTCAAATGCGGATATTACAGTTTTCCCCACACCAGTCGCCGCCACTACTAAGTTCTTCATATGTCCATGAATGGTACGTTCAACTTCAAGTTCATTTAGAATCTCCTGTTGGTAATGATACGGATGAATGTCTAAGAAATAGTGTTCTTTTGATTCAGCGACTCGTTCTTTTGATAATGACTGCTGCACGAGCATCCAATTTTCTTTTTCCTCAGGCAACAAACTTTTGAATTCTTCATCATTCCAATAGCTTTCAAATGTGGCTTCAAACTTCCGAATAATGTCGAATGAATCCTTCTCAGTCACTTTCAAATTCCACTCAAGACCAGAAGTCAAAGCAGGATTTGAAAGATTCGATGACCCTATGTAAGCTGTACTGAAACCTGTTTTTCGTTTAAACAAATAAGCTTTCGCATGCAAGCGTGTTCTTTCCTTGTCTAGGGATACACGAACTTCTGTATTCTGTAGCTTGCTTAACTCTTGCAATGCTTTATAGTCAGTCGCTTCCATATAGGAAGTGGTAATTATTTTTAGCCGACCACCCTTTTCTGTAAAACTTCGAAGCTCTTCAATTATAATGCGCAGTCCTGACCACTTAATAAAAGAAACCAACCATTCAATTTCATCGGATGTGACAATTTCCTTTTTTAGTTCTTCTAACATGTTCGGTTCCGCGTGAGAGCCTGTAAACAATGAGCTTTGAGTTAAAGGTGTTATGGGACGCTGTACCTTATTCCTTTTAAGGGAACGTGCAGTATTCATAGTTGTATAGACAGACGTGAGTATCTCTGCATGTTCTTCTATCTTTAACTTCGCAAAATCATTATCGTTCAGTTTCTGTTGAAGCACATCGATCATTTCATTGCAAAGTTGAATCTGTCTTAACAAAGCCTCGTCTTTATCATTCCCCTCTCTAATATGAGACAGCGCAATGCGGGTAATGGACGAGATGTAGCTGGATAACAATGATCGTGCTTCGGCTTCATCTATTTTTTCAGTCTCTACAGCGAACAACTCAGGAGAAAGTCCCAACAGCTCTGACTTTACTTTTCCATTTATTAATTGTTCATAAATTCCTTCTTGCATAGTTCCATCACCCTTTCAACAGCTGGTATATCGGCTGGTGCCCATTGCAGTGAACGAAGATCTTGCCAAGGTACCCACTTGAGCTCACTATGTTCAAGTGCCGTCATTGTTCCGCCCTGTACTGTAGCAAAATACGTTTCTAAACGGATTGTGAATGCTTTATAGTGATAGGTAGTGTCTTCAATGAAAGGTCCTACTACTATCTCACAACGAAGCTCTTCTCTGATTTCTCGTACCAGCGCAATTGCAGACGTTTCATCAAGCTCAACCTTTCCTCCGGGGAACTCCCAATAACCAGGAAGCGCCATCGTTTCGGAGCGACGAGCACAAAGTATTCCGCCTTGTTGATTGTGTATTACAGCAGCAACTACGTGTACAGGAGGGTTCATGCACGACACCTCTTCTCTCTATTTAGGGTGGTTCTCAAGGCTATTCTGTAAAGAGTTAAAATCTGAAAAAGCCCTGGATTCCAGCTTGTTCAGATACTTCAATAATAATTGCTATTTTTAAAGGGCAATAGTAAGAGTAACCAATCCACAATCGCACATTAACAATAAAAGAACTTACATTAACTCGTTTTTGAAAATCATTTGTAATTCGTTTACAACCTCTTCGCTAAGCTGAATGGTTTGACTCGCAATCCCCTTAATTTTTCTGTCGCTTGATCCGTATGTATTGATTTGAATGTAGTTAACACCCTTACTGGTTAGTAAACTATAAGTCGCCTCTACTTCACTATGTAATTTAGTGTTACGAACTACTTTCTTCATTGTTTTAACCAGTGCCATTGTTTCCATCCCCATTCAAGTTTTTTATACTAACACCCTTTTTTCAGAAAGGTTTGTAAATATCTCATGTAGTACATTTTACCACATCTTACTCACTAGCTCATAGAACCTATTAAATATCCTAATAAAGAGTAAAAAAGTTTTTATGAAATGTATAACATTATAAATTTCCTTCGAAGATTTATGATAAAATAACGGTAAATTCCAGGAAGAGGTGCATTGTGCCAGTCTACAACAAATTAGTTCGAGACCGAATTCCCGAAATTATCAAGATGGATGGTAAAACACCAATAACACGTATTCTTTCTGAACAAGAATATATCTTGGAAGTTCAAAAGAAAATGCATGAAGAACTGACGGAGTACGAGGAAGCGATACATACAGACAATCGATTGGAAGAGCTGGCTGACTTGCTGGAATTAATACACGCAGCTTCGTCTTTACACGGTGTAAGTCCTGCAGAGCTTGAGAAGTTAAGAGCAAGAAAAGCTGAACAGCGCGGTGGGTTTGCGAAAGGTATTTATCTAGTTGAGGTACAAGATGACTGATGTTCAGTGAATTATCCATAATCTTCTTGAACATATTATGAAACTGTCTGT
Source organism: Sporosarcina gallistercoris (assembly GCF_050459885.1). Taxonomy (GTDB): domain Bacteria; phylum Bacillota; class Bacilli; order Bacillales_A; family Planococcaceae; genus Sporosarcina; species Sporosarcina gallistercoris_A. Next base: position 107,089 of record NZ_JBCMNO010000008.1, read on the forward strand.
AAAGGCAGATACAATCTATAACAAGACCGCTTTTCTTATGAAGTCTGGTGCGAATGAGAGTATAGCAACCATACAAACGTTTGTAATATCATCAAATTTATCGGAATCAGATAACTGAAATGGGATTGTTTAGAACTTGCTTATTCTCTCTTCTATGACGCAATCTGTAAATATTCAACAAATTACAAAAGTGGTAGGATTATTTTCAAGCAAAGCTTCCCGACATCAAATAATGAGCAAAGTACTAAGAAATAGATAGGACATTCTAAAGTAAAAGAAACCAGCCGTATAGGAACAGTCACTACGTTCGCTACTTTACACAACTAGAAAGTTTAACTATATATTCTCTTTACCAAACAAAAAAGGCTTGCTCCAACTGTCTTCCCACAGACAGTTGAAGCAGCCTTTTTCAATTCACAAAAACGACAACCCCATCCCCCCAACAGCTCCCGCCACGACAACCATCCACGGTGGCAGTTTCCAATATGCCAGCATCGTGAATAATACTGCAGCGAGGGCGAAATCGGTAGGTTGTAGGATTGAACTGGTCCAGATCGGGGTGTAGAGTGCCGCGATCAGAATGCCGATTACGGCTGCATTGACACCCATGATGGCTCCTTTGACTTTAGGGTTGTTTCGCACTTGATCCCAAAATGGGAGTGCTCCTAGAATGAGCAGGAATGCTGGCAGGAACACAGCGAAGGTTGCGACGAGGCCGCCTTGCCATCCTTTCATGACCGTTCCTATGTAGGCGGCAAATGTGAAGAGCGGACCCGGTACGGCCTGGGTTGCTCCGTATCCCGCTAGGAAGGATTCTTCGCTAATCCATCCAGTTGGAACAAATTCCTGTTCGAGTAAGGGCAGGACGACATGGCCGCCGCCGAATACGAGTGAGCCGGATCGATAGAAACTGTCGATCATGGCGACCCAGACGGATCCTGTGAATTCCCGGAGAATGGGCAGCAGAACGAGCAAGCCCGTAAACAACAGAAGACAGATTGCAGACACGGTTTTGGTGATTGGAAAGGCCGATTTTGCTTGTTCAGTGTCTTCGTGTTTCTTGAACAGCAAGAATCCTATGAGTGCTGCGAGAAGGATGATACCGACTTGCGTCCAGGTTGATTGCCATAGCACTGTACCGATGAGTGCAAAGAGTGCGATGGTCTTCCTTGTTGCGTCAGGGGTCAGGTTTTTGGCCATTCCGAGGATGGCATGGGCAACGACCGCCACTGCAACCAGTTTGAGTCCGTGGATCCATCCCGAGTTCCCGAAATCCGTTGTTGCAAGCAGTCCTGCAAACAGGATGAGTGCAATCACTGACGGGAGTGTGAACCCGAGAAATGAGATGATGCCTCCGATGACGCCTGCCCGCATGACGCCAATTCCGATTCCGACTTGACTGCTTGCAGGGCCGGGTAAGAATTGAGCCAATGCGACGAGGTCTGCATAGCTTTTTTCGTCCATCCACTTTTTTCTGCGGACGTATTCTTCATGGAAGTAGCCCAAATGTGCAGTGGGCCCACCGAACGATGTCAATCCTAGACGAGTGGAGACGAATAGGATGTCCACTAATGTTTTCATACTTCGTTTCGATTTTGCTGGCTTCATGGGAGCCTCCTTTTGATAGTCGTTGGTTGGATTGCTTGGATTTTGACTTCGCTATCATGAAGGTACCATGTCTGTTGCCAGCTATGTAGAGTTCGATCGAAAATTTACAAAATCGTCATAGTACGAGGTTTTTCTCAATTAATAAAAGAGATAGAGATTGCTTCTTTTTCATCCCATCCACCTACACTTCCCCCTCACCGCCTCGGTTCTAAATAAAAAACAGCAATATGAAATATATATTGTATCATTCAGATAATTGTGTATAATTGACTCTATCGTTTTGATTTCATATGTTTACATCGTTTCGAGTTGTTGAGTCATTCATTACAAAAAAAGTACGGATTGTTGCAAGTAAGTCATTTCTCTATTCCAGGTGATGCTCCGAGCAACGTCCAGAGACTATCAAGGGGGTATATGAGGATGAAAGCATTGGAGTCGATCAGTTCGTTTGCAGGGAAGTATTTTGCTGTGTGGGTCATCATCGCAGCGCTTATGGCCTTTCTATTTCCAACACCTTTTCTAGGATTAGGTGCATACATCACCATTTTGCTCGGAGTTGTCATGTTTGGCATGGGACTGACATTGAAGGCGGTGGATTTTAAGATTATCGCTACGAAACCGTTGCCGGTGATCGTGGGCGTCGCTGCTCAGTTTGTGATTATGCCTCTTGTTGCGTTCGCGATTGCTTATGTACTGAAGCTTCCGCCAGAATTGGCTGCTGGTTTGGTACTCCTAGGATGTGTTCCGGGTGGTACGGCTTCGAACGTGATGGTCTATTTGGCGAAAGGGAATTTGGCGCTGTCGGTTGCGATGACTTCCCTTTCCACACTGCTCGCACCGATCGTAACGCCTGTTTTGCTGTTATGGCTTGCAGGTCAGTGGCTTCCGGTGGACCCGGTGTCGATGTTCAAGTCGATTGTCCAAGTAATCATTGTACCGATTGTCCTTGGTCTTTTGATCAGACGATTTTTCCCGAAGGCCGTCGAGAAGAGCGTCACAGTTGTACCGCTCATTTCGGTGCTCGCTATCCTCATCATCGTGTCTGCGGTCACGTCTGCCAATGCAGGCAATGTCATCTCTTCCGGTTTCGTCGTATTCGCTGCAGTATTCCTACATAACGGCTTCGGATTGCTGCTTGGCTATTTGACGGCCGTAATGCTTGGATTGAACGAGAATGATCGCAGAGCCATCTCTATTGAAGTCGGCATGCAGAACTCAGGTCTCGGAGTCGCACTCGCAACCGCGCATTTCGGTCCGCTCGCTGCACTTCCAAGCGTATGGGGGGCGATCTGGCATAATATTTCGGGACCGATACTTGCGACAATTTGGTCCAAGAAACCTGCTATAGCCGAGGAACCTGAACAGGATCTGAACACAATGCCTGTCCAACCGTTTGAGTCCCGCTGAGCGGATTGCAAACTTGTAGGGCATGAAGAAACCAGCTGTCACTTTAGGAGTTAAGAGTGTTAATTGCAATGCTCTATTTTATAACGCTCTCGGCTAGGATGAATGCTCCCCTTGATTATATTTCATTGATATTGATGAAATAACCAAAGTGAAATAAGCTTGATTCCTTGCAATTTCAGCATGGAATCAAGCTTATTATCTTTTTCACTTGGCCAGGTTACCAACACGGTCCGTCTACCACAAACGTGCCCGTGTGGTGAAAGAGAATGTTATTTACTTTTTTCCATTACTGCAAAGTAATTTTGTTCACTGTCAGCAAAGTTAAACACTCGACCAGTGGGCATTTCCATAATCTCCCCTACAAGAACACTTTGGTTTTCCAAATTGGTATACAGTTCATCGAGGTTTTCAGTTGTGAACATTAATGACGGGGTACCCAAATTTAATTCAGGAGACATCTTAGCAATCACTTCTTTATCATGTAAAATGATACTTGTCTCCGACTCTTTTGATGGAGCAATTTCGATCCATCTCATACCTTGTCCATTTTCTTCTGCAACGATACTGAAGCCTACCTTTTTTGTCCAGAAATCAACTGCCTTTTCTTGATTAGTTACATAAAGCATAATTTGACCGATTTTATTAATCATCCACTTTTCTCCTTTCTAGCTTTTATTGTTTTACCACTGACAATTATCAATTCAAAAATTTTCAATTCAACTAAATGGCCCGACTATTTAATAATTACTTACATATAAAGCTATATTTGGAAATAGTGTTTCTTCGATTCTATTTTTATATTCACAAAATCTTCTACATCAATTTACCATTTGCAAGCTCATCCAACAGCCTATCTAAATAGCAAGTTTCTCGTATAGTTCGTTCTTTTATGTCTCCCACTCGCTAAACGCAGTCTACACCTTCAATCCACGATCGATTTCATCGAATCCTGTTTTCGTGCATCCTTTTTTCTCAGTCTTCGTAAAATAACAAGGATAGACACTGGCGACACTCCGTGTATAATTCTGATACTTGACCATGATGCATGACCCCAATGAATATAAACGAACGTCAATCTTCATTCCAAATAAGTTGCCGATTTGAATGATCTTACAGTCCGGTTGCAACCAAATTACTCTGGTAAGTTCAACTGCCAGGATATGCCGAATTGGTCATTCAGCCATCCGAATTTTTTGCTGAACCCATAGTTATCGATCGGCATAAGTGCTGTGCCGTTTTGCAACATTTTCTCATAGAGGCGATCAATTTCCTCTTCTGTATCACACGTAAGATAGATAGAAAAAGATGGGGTAAACGTAAACTCATGGTCGACGTGGCTGTCGATACACATGAACTCCTGCCCCTTTAACGAAAATACAGCTTGTACAACTGTCCCTTCTTTACCGGGTCCTTCAGCCCCGTATCGAGTAATGCTTTTAATTTCCGATTCCTCGATAAGTGATGTGTAGTATTTCATAGCTTCTTCAGCAATACCGCCTTGAAACATTAAAAATGGTGTTACGTTTTTCATAGTCAACTTCCCCTTCTTCACATGAATTTTCTGTTCCTCTCAGTTTCAACTAGCCACTTGAACAATTTTGAACCATTTTAGCTAACTTCACTTGTTTCCACTAGTTCAGTAAGCCCCCTAAAAATATAATTCCAGCCATTCTCTGGTTACCGTACATTTATTACTGTTCAGCCCTTGTATATTTTCAACCATCGCTTGCTTCGATTGACTGGATGATACCTGCTCCTCTTCATATTGCTTTAAGAGATTCTTTGTAAATACACTTGGTTTTCACCGTCAATTGCGGCCATTTCAACTGCAAACTCCACTTGCCTTTGGCGTTCTATTCGTGAATTTTCATTCATAAAATAACACCTCTCATTTGTTCTTACCTCTATTATACCAATTTTCATGTACCAGTAGACAGTTCATTCACTTCATGGATTTTAAAATTTGTTCGGAAGTTTGTGGAGTACTCTCCAATCATCTTCAGAAAAACTTCAGAATTCCCCTATGTTCTCCTTCATGGTTCTCCCTTATACTTAACAGGAATATAAAAATCCGGAACTAGAGAAATGGAAGGTAGATGCAACATGAAGAAGTTGTGGACGTTAGTACGGGGAATGCTGCTTTTTGCTGTCGTTTTGGTCATTGCCATGAAAGTGACTGGTTGGAATGGTCTGGTCATGAAAGAGATACCAGGCGTTCTTCAGACCGATGACTATGCGAGTCAGTATATCCTCATGGTGGATCGCTCTACTGGAAAAGCGGTGTATGAGAAAAATGCAGACCAGAAAGCGTATCCTGCATCGCTGACGAAAATGATGACCACACTTGTTGCGCTTGAGCATATCAAGGATCTCTCTGCGAGTGCTCCCGTCGATACCGCAACTTATCAAGAAATGGTGTCACTAAACGCTTCAATGGCGGGGTTCTATGGTCGGGAGGCGGTCACTTACCGGGATTTGCTATATGGAACGATGTTACCTTCCGGCGGAGAGGCCTCTAACTCTCTCGCGATCCATGTGGCTGGGAGTACGCAACAATTTGTGCAGCTCATGAACGACAAAGCGACAGAGCTTGGAATGGCCCATACCCGCTTTACAAATCCGGAAGGCCTGCATGACGCAAAACAATATACGACGGCTTCGGATATGGCCAAACTGCTGGATTACGCTTTGGATAATCAAAATTTCAAAGCCATCTTCACGAAAGGCACATTCCAGACAACACCGACCGCGAACCATCCGCAAGGCATCACGTTGAAATCAACGGTTCTCTCCTCCTTGAATGCAGCGGAACAGGACGGCTTTGAAATTCTCGGCGGAAAATCCGGAACGACATACGAAGCCGGCCAGTGTTGGGCTACGCTCGGTACATCTGGAAACCGTGAGTACGTCACAATCGTCATGGGGGCACCGCTTGAGGATGTCAGCCATCCTGACCATGCACAGAAGAAGGATACGTTGGATCTCTTTGCAGAAGTCAGCGCGAGTGAACGTTAAAAATATGGGATGAATTCCATTTTAAAATTCCAATGCGATGTGCTGAACTGAAATTCAATTCATCTCTGAAAGCGAACACTGGTCAAAGCAGCTCTTGCAGCTGCTTTTTCGTTTTCCTGAAACATAGGGTTTCCGTTTTTCTTAATAAGTTGTATTTGGGATGAAGTCGGGCTACTTTCCTTACAGAATAGCTTCTATTCCCCGAATCACACCTTCATAGTAGTCCATCGGATGTGGGACAAAATCGATTGTGCTTAAGCGTTGGTGCACAAGCTGACGTTCCCCATTCTCGGTCAGTACGAAACCCTGGCTTGGAATTGAATCCAGATGGCCCCTCCACAATTTTGCGAAGTCTTCGAACGCCACCTTATACATGCCCGCGACTTCCTCCGGCTGCACGTGAAAATCACTTAAGTTGTGTTCTGTATGATAAACAAACACATGAGCCAGCTCATTGTCCATCATGTCAGGCTTTTTCATGCTATAGGGAATGACACCTAGCAGATGCAAGTCTTCAAACGCGACCGCGATTCCCGTTTCTTCTTGAATTTCTCTCACACCGTCCTCAACACTTTCAGTTGCGAGTAAATGCCCCGCTGCAGTGATGTCCAGTAAGTTTGGATAGTCTTTCTTCATAGGACTGCGCAGTTGCAAGTAAAGCATGTCTTTTCCATTTTCTTTCGCAACAAACCAACAATGGAACGTTTCGTGCCAATGGCCAAGACGATGAGTCTCTTCACGTGTTGCTGTGCCAATCGGTTTTTGCTGCTCATTGAAAATGGTGAGAATTTCAGTTTCCATGGATGATCTCCTTTACGTGTAAAGTCGGTTGCGGATTCTACCTGTGCCAATCATTACAGAAGGGCGATAGACTGTTTTTTCATTGTTGACTTCAATGGTCAATCACATAATAGCGCAAACAGTTCCATTGAACGTATTCTAATTTCCCATTGAAACAGGAACCGCTATTTCCTAATCACAGCGTCATCCTGTGCTGGTGGCTCGCGAGGTAGTCTTCCTTTTCCTTATAGTCCGGCATGATGCTTCCGACACGCCGCCAAAATGATCGATCATGGTTCATGTGCGTGATGTGGCACAGTTCGTGAACGATGACGTAATCGATGACATCGACGGGTGCCATGACAAGCCGATAGTTGAATGCGAGTTTCTTGTTCGAGTTGCAACTTCCCCATTTACCGAACGACTCGATGATTTCAATCTCTTTTGCCGAGACTTTCAGTTCTTTCTGATACCGTTTGATGCGTGTTTCGATAAGGGTTTTGCATTGGGTGAAGTAGAACTTCTTCAAATTGTGTCGGAGTTGGTCTTCACTAAGCCCCTGCGTTTCAATGAGTTCCTGCAGCAGGCGTTCTTCTCCTAGGTAACGGAATGTCCCATTGGGTACGTATTGCCTGGCGAGTGGATCTATCTTTTGGGACTCCCTTTCCTTCATCCTCTCTGCAATCCAATCTCCCCACTTGTGCAGTTCCTGCTGGATGGCGTGTTCCGTTGTGCCATTCGGTGCTTTCACGGTGATGAAACCGAATGAATCGATCTGTAAGGAAAGTTTCTTCCCTTTTCCATATTGCACATTGTAATGGAAGACTTCGTTATCAATTGTGATTTTCATATGGACTCCTCTTTTTCTGGTTTATCCGCGTATACCGTTTCAGGTTCTAAGTAAGTCCATTATATCAGTTCGTAAGGAATCTATTTGCGTATTTCAAACACAAAAGCAATTCCCTCGGAATATCTCATCCGAGGGAATTGCTTTTTCACTTATAACCTTAGCTCTTATGCAATTTCTTACTATCCATTCTTCATGCTTGAACAAATTTTCATGGATAACTCCTTTTCATAAAGGTTCCAAATTGATTACGCAGTTGCAACCGAATCAAAGAATGTCCCTGGTTTTACAGCTACATTAATCGTAATAGTAGAGACAAGATTGTGGTGAGAAATGAATTCCACGGCTAATGTAAACCGTACATTTCGCAACCCTGTTTTACTGATTGCATCAGATGCTCTTGAAACCGACGGAACCAATGCAAGCGCACCGCCTGTGAAACCATTCATACCTGAATCACGTTTCCATTTTTTTAAATTTTCAACAGACCACGGAATCCTCTAGCTGCATAATAAGATTCAACCCCATTATGGTAAACGAAAACGGTTGCATAGCGGAAATCACAAAACAGACCGCCACCGAGCCCTCTTATCGATTGAGGTGTCTTAATCCAGCTGGACGTTTTCTTATCGAAGTTTTCGAGTTGCTGTAAAGAGCGATACTGTTCTTCATCCAGCAGCTCGATACCCATTTCCGCTGCCATCCCCATAGCGCTGTGAGCTGGCTTGTTTTTCTTGCGGGATTCGAGAGCTTCAGGGTCGTAGCAAACACTCCTGCGACCTGAAGGGCTTTCTGCGGAACAATCGTAGAAACTATAAACATCCGTCTCTTCGTCATATCCGACGACATCAGGCTCACCACCTGTTCTCTCCATTTCGTTCAGTGACCAGATTTTTTCAGGATTCGCATCGAGCTTCGCTTGGATGTTTGTCCACTTTAAATCTGGATGACGGTGCATATTGTCCTCGAATCGTGTTTTCAACGTACTAAGCAGTTCTTCACATTGTTCAACTGGCAACTCTTTCTTTGCCATGTGTTCAGTTGGATTGGTCATAATTGTTCCTCCTTAAACGGCACTTTTTTGATAGTTCAAATGATACCATGGTTTGTTCATATATGACTTTAAATATTCATCTATGGTGAATTTCTCATGTAACCAATCCGAATTATTCATTAGGGGAAGGACGTTGCTTTCATAATATTTCTTTTCATCTCAAAGAAAATCACTTATCCACAATGTGCTATAATCAGCTTACATTTGACATACTGTTCAGGAACTAGATTTCTTACACACTATAAGATGAACAGAGGTGATATGGATCTTCTGATAGTTGTTTAATAATGATCCCCTCCCTCCTCATAATTATAAGAAGGGAGAGATCTTATTTCTTATCCAAATTTGCGATGATTTTCAAAAGCGTTTTAACAACATACATGGAAACTTTCTTTATAGGCCGTTTTCTATTTTCTTTTCTCGTATTTGCTTATGTTCTCTCTTTATGGCTTCTAAACGTACAGGATCTAAATACAATTCGAGTGCGCTCGCAGTAAATGCCCGAATCACTTGGGACATTTTTACATACGCATAGTGGGAATTCACATAACGCAACGCCTCTTCTTCATGAACAAATAATGGATTATCTGCTTCTAAATCGACTTCAACATACAATGTCGGACAAATGTAGCTGACATTTCCAATATCTGTTGAACCCGGTGTCGGTGCATCCTTTTGTGAAGTGAAATGTGTAATTCCAACATCCACAAAATTCTTTTTCGTCAGTTCCATTAAAGACGGTACATTTATTAAGTCATCAAAAGAGTTCCCTAGTTGGCGATAGGTAAATTCGGCACCTGTCATGATACCCGCACCTCTACCACACTCAATTACACGCGAACTTACATGCTTTAAATACTCTCGATCCTGAGAACGTACCGTGATATGACAAATTCCTCTATCCGGAGTTATGTTCGTTGCCATGCCACCTTCTTTTACGATGCCATGGATTCGAACGTCCTGCCTTACATGTTGGCGCAGTGCGTTAATCCCCATGAAGGTCAACTGCACAGCATCCAATGCGTTAATGCCGTTTTCAGGATACGATGCAGCATGTGCTGCCTTCCCGATAAATTCGAATTCATAATCCGTCATCGCTAACGCCGCGGAGTCAATGACTGTCTCATTTGCTAGGTGCGCTTGAAAAACAATGTCAACGCCCTCAAACGCTCCTTCTTTCAACATATTGATTTTCCCGCCATACGTTTCTTCAGCGGGTGTTCCGATTAAGAGAATTTTTCCGTCAAAGTGTTCTTGTAATTTTGACAACACGATTGCACTTCCACACATTGTCGAAGCAATCCAATTATGTCCACACGCATGTCCCTTTCCAGAAGATGTATTATACCCAGGCAATGCATCATATTCTGCTAAAAAAGCAATCGTCGGACCATCTCCTGTTCCAAACTCTGCAATAAAAGCGGTTTCCAATTCTTTATGATCCCGATAAGGAAATCGGACGGTAAAGTCGAAAGACTCCATGACTTGAGCTAAATACTTAGCAGAATCATACTCCTCCCCGCTAAGTTCCGGATGGTGAAATAAATGCTCACTAATTGTCTGGAATGTTTCCCGATAACTCTCTTCAATCCCAGCTAACTTCTCTTTTAGTATCTTTACGTCCATATTCGTCTCTCCTTTTCCTCAGTGTCCAAAGTTTTTCAGGATTCGCATCGAGCTTTGCTTAGAGAGTTGTCCACTCTAAATCTGGATGACGATGCATTTTCTACTCAGATTGTGTTTTCAACACACTGAGCAGTTGTTCACATTGTTTAGCTAGTTTAAATGATACCACGCTTTGTTCATACACAACTTTAATAACTCACAGTATGCCTCTAACAATGCATTCTTTAAATATAAGGAGTGTCAAATTGGAAAGCATTTCAACTTTCATGAATTAAAAGGCTGGTGGCTTTAAAGATCGGTGCTGATTTCTAGTAAGTTTTAGGTAGAACTGGAGTTGTTTACGCCAGACAAATAGGAAGCAATTTTTAATTGCTTCCTCAATGAGTGGCGCACAGACAAACCCTTATACGATATTTTTCACAAAAATTCTCCTGCTGCGGATTACGATGAGACTGACCGCAGCGAGCAGCAGTCCGGAAACCAGAAACACGGACCGGATGCCAAGCCAATCGGCAAGAACCCCCATGCCGAGCGAAGAGATTCCGAATATCCCTGTTGAAAGGGCACCGAGAGAGGTGTAAACCGTCGACATTTTCTCTTTTGGCACGCTCGTCTGGATAACGGTCTCCTGCGGAATCGACTTCATCTGCCCAAATAGTCCGACTGCAAACGAAAGCAGAAGTGCCAGCACTGGCAACTTGCTGAATCCGAAAAGAAACGTTACCACACAGCTCATGACAGCTCCTAACAGTATATGTGTTCCTAACCTCTTTTCAACTTGCGAAGCGTACTTGACACAATAGAGACTACCGGCAATCAGTCCTGCAAAGAATGCCCCGTTGATGAACCCCCACCATTTTTCGCCTGCGTGCAATGCGTCTGTGACGAAGACTAGGAGAATTGCTGCAATCCAGACGGTACCTGCAATCGTTTCCAATACATCCATCACGGCAATCCTCCGCAATACCGGAACCTTCCAGAGCGTATTCCATCCTTCTTGAATCTGTTCCAGTTTTCTTTCAGATCCGTGTATCGGCTTGGATACCGATTGGAGAAAACATAGAATAATACTGGCCGCAGCGAATAACCCCCCAGTGATCCATATAAGCTGCTGCGCAGTGACGATCAGTAAGAACAAACTGCCCACGAACCACATTCCCATTTGAATCATCTGAGTAATCGTTTGAGCTATACCATTCGCTCTCAATAGATCATCAGGCTCCACGTAATGCGGTGTCAACGTTTGGCGGATAGGCGTTGCAACTCCATCCAGAAAAGCTATTCCAGCCACTACAAAAAACACGTAAAAGTAATTCTCGACTGTGAGCATTGCCACTACTGCGCCGAGTACTACTAGTAAAACCGTCTTCCCAATTTGAGAACCTGCCAGTAGCCATTTCAAGTTCACCCTTCCGATTAGAAGCGGTGTCAACAAACTCGAGACGAACATGGATGATGTAATGGTGAAGGGTACAACGGATGCAGCACCAGCTGATCCCGTAAGTGCAAACACCATACTGATCAAACTGACCATATACAAAACATCACCGATATTGGCAATGGACTCCCCTGTAACTAAAAGCGTAAAATTCTTATTCAATTTCATTATTTATCCCCCATTTTTAAAAGTCTTTCCTTTAAAAATAGGGAGGTTAAATTGGACGATTCATTCGTACGATGCTCCTTTCAAGGCGCTCAATCCGGGGGATTGGGATTGGGCATAGAATGGCGTTGCTCACTTGTTGGACATGTTCAGTTACTATGCGTCCCTATTGAAAACCCATTGAATAAGCGTCCGCCATATGGTTCTACTACGTTATCCACTCATTCAATGACTTTTGTTTTTTCTCATTTTGTATAATAACAGTCTATCGAGAACACAAATTGGTCTGTAAAATCAGTAACGAATTTTTGAAGTTCCCGAATGACCCACTTTTCAAGACTCTCTCGCAATCTTTGGTTTACTTCTTCTTTTATGGACCTATGATTCCGTCATTCCTCTTTTTATGAAATCCCGCTTGCTATACAAGGAAAATCATACCATAATTAAACTATGTTTACTGAAGATATCGATATCTTATTCGGACTTTACTAAGGATAATACGACGTTGACGTGACTTTTATCTAACGGATACATAAAAACATACATCATGGTACACTAAATGTTCTAATTATTATAACTAAAATGAATTCATGTACGTCTCTTTCATTAGAGATGCCTTCAATAATCGGAAAGGTGATGAGACACTTGTCAACTGGTAAAACTATTTTAATAATTGGGGGCGGACTCGGCGGTTTGTCTGCAGCTATCTCACTCGCACAAAACGGATATAAGGTCTCATTGTATGAAAAAAATCGTCACATCGGTGGTAAATTGAATCGTCTTGAACAAGATGGATTCGGGTTTGACCTCGGTCCTTCCATCTTAACGATGCCCAAAGTGTTTGAACGTTTGTTTACAGGAAGCGGAAAGCAGATGAAGGATTATGTACCGACCGTAAAGTTGAATCATCAATGGCGCTCGTTCTTTCCTGACGGGAACGTCATTGACTTGTATGAAAATCTTCAGGACATGGAGACTAAAAATCCTTCCTTGAACAAAAGGGATATCCGGCAGTTCAAAAAATTGCTCAGCTATTCAGAGAATCTCTATAACACGATTGAAAAAGGGTATTTCAACAAAGGTCTCGACAGTACGAAAGAAATTGGAGAATTCCACGGCATCGCCAGTACGTTTAAAAATTTCGACCTGTTCTCTACGGTCCATCAGGCCATTGATAAGAGAATCAGCAACAAACAATTCCGGGACATGCTCTCGTATTACAGTAAATACGTGGGCTCTTCCCCTTATGACGCACCCGCGCTACTGAATATGATGATCTTCATGCAGCAAGACCAGGGTGCTTGGTATGTCCCTGGCGGCATGCATCTGCTCGGTAAAGGGATGGTAGAGCTTGCCCAGGAAATCGGAGTGAACTTCCATACAGGACAAGCCATTATCCGGCTGACTAAAGCGGATGGCAAGATAACGGGAGCCGTTCTTGAAGATGGCACGACTGTGACTGCGGATTATTACATCTCCAATATGGAAGTGATTCCGGTTTATGAACAGTTGCTTCAGGAAGACAAAAAGTATGTGAACAAGTTAAAAAAGAAATTTGAACCGTCCAGTTCGGGTCTCGTCATGCATTTGGGTGTGAAGAAAAAGTATCCTCAGCTGAGCCATCATAATTTCTTTTTTGCGAAGAACCAGAAGCGTCAAATGAAAAAAATATTCCATCAGCACAAACTTCCGGATGATCCCGTCATTTATCTAGTAAACGTTAACAAGACAGACCCTTCCCAGGCGCCCGAGGGGTGTGAAAACATAAAAGTCTTACCTCACATCCCCCATATCCAGGACACTCCATTGACACATCGGGACTACGAAAAGTTCGCAACGCGGGTCTTGATTAAATTGGAAAAGATGGGGCTGACGGATTTACGGAAGAATATTGTGACCCAGGATATTTGGACTCCTGAAGACATCAGGAACAGGTATTGGTCGGATCGGGGTGCCATTTACGGAACACTTTCCGATAAAAAGATGAACAAAGGATTCAAGCATCCTAAGCATAGTGAACGGTATGATAATCTCTATTTCGTCGGAGGAACGGTGAACCCAGGAGGCGGCATGCCGATGGTGACGCTGAGCGGTCAGCAAGTCCGTGACCAGATTGTTGCAAGAGATCGAGGAACTGACTGATTCCGAATGGAAGGTGTCCTAGCTCTTGTCGTGTAATCGAATTTGAGCAGGATGAATTTCCACTCGGAGAACCGGGAATTTGAAGAAAAGAGGAGATACGCATTGGGGAAAAAAGTGATTGTGGTCGGCGCAGGTGTTGCTGGCCTCGCCAGTGCCATCCGTCTGCAACACGCAGGGTATGAGGTGGACTTATATGAAAAGGAGGCGACTCCAGGCGGAAAGATGAACCGACTTGAAATGGATGGCTACCGATTCGACTTGGGTCCGAGCCTCGTGATGATGCCGGACATCTATCGGGAACTATTTCAACTGTGCGGTCGCGATCCTGATGACTACATTCCGATGGAAAAGCTGGATCCGATGTACCGAGTCTATTTTAGTAATGATCCTTCCCACCCCATCGACGTTTCGAGTAATCTCGTTGACTGGACACGGACGCTCGAGTCCTTCAGCCAAGAGGATGCTGCGGGGTTTCTCAGTTATTTAAGTGTGATTTATAAAGGCTACAATGTCGCTATGGAAAACATCATTCAAAGACCGTTTCGTAAAAAAAGTGATTTCTATAATCTTTCCATGTTGAAAAAAGGAATGAATATGAAGGTCAGCGGAAGCGCGGATCAGTTCATCGGCAACTATATAAAAGATGAGCGATTGAAACAGATCATTAGCTTCCAGACGCTTTACATCGGGATCTCGCCTATCAAGAGCCCTTCGTTTTACACGATGATTCCCATGATCCAGTTCCTTTACGGGATCTGGTTTATCAAGGGTGGGATGTATACGATGGCAGCGGCCATGGAGCGGCTGTTTCAAGAACTCGGCGGAACAGTCCATTACAATGCTCCTGTAGACGAAATTCTAATCGAACATCAACAGGCGATCGGAGTTCGGGTGGATGGGAACGCAATTCCAGCTGACTATGTTGTCTGCAATGCAGACTTTCCGTATGCGATGAAACACCTGGTACAGGATAAGCAAGCGAAAGGTAAGTATACGGACCGCAAAATCGACAGCATGAAGTATTCTTGTTCCTGCATGGTGTTGTACTTAGGGATGAATCGCAAATACGAGACAA
Source organism: Sporosarcina gallistercoris (assembly GCF_050459885.1). Lineage (GTDB taxonomy): Bacteria > Bacillota > Bacilli > Bacillales_A > Planococcaceae > Sporosarcina > Sporosarcina gallistercoris_A. Next base: position 122,246 of record NZ_JBCMNO010000008.1, read on the forward strand.
TAGACCATATCCATAATTTTGTGTTTGACGAAAACCTGGAGAAAAATATGCACGATATCTTTGAGGGGAACAAACTGACAAAAGCTTCTTTTTATGTCTATATCGCATCCAAAATGGATCCATCGTTAGCTCCTGCAGGCAAAGACGGGCTGTACATCATGATGCCGGTTTCCAATGTCGCCACTTCCAATTATGAATGGAACGAGGAAACAATTGCCGATTACCGTTCCTATCTGTTAAATACGCTGAAATCCATAAAAGGGTTTGAAACCATCGAGGACGATATTGTCACAGAAACATGTATGACTCCCCTGGATTTCGAGTCCAAGTTCAATGCGTATAACGGCGCTGCTTTCGGGTTGCTGCCCACTATGCTCCAAAGCAGCCATTTACGTCCTCAAAGTAAGGCTAAAGACTGTTCCAATCTGTATTTCACGGGCAGCAGCACGCATCCCGGAGCAGGCGTTCCGATTGTCTTGATGTCTGCGAAGATTGCTGCACAAGAACTGATCAGTGATGATCAGGGGATTCTCTTTGGTTATTGACGTACAAAATCAAAGTGATTGCGATGAGCCATTTATTCATTCACTTATATGGGAGGGATGAGATGGCGATTTCTGATGGAGTTACTCTTATAGTGGGTCTTTTGGCGGTTTTGATAGGTCTTCTCATGTTTTGGTCATTGCCTGTTCCCAAATCTTTCAAAGGTGGCCACACTTCCCTGCCATTGGTTTCCATTATTATCCCTGCCCGTAATGAGGCCGGGCGGATTCAACCGTTGTTACGCTCCTTACAGCAGCAGAACTTTCAATCATTCGAGCTCCTGGTGGTAGATGATCATTCCTCTGATCAGACGGTCGACATTGCGACTGCGTATGGGGCAAAAGTGATTTCCAATCGCACGGAGCTAGCGGGAGCCGGCAAGTCGATGGCTTGCTGGCAAGGTGCTCAACAGGCAACAGGACAATGGCTGTTATTTCTGGATGCGGATACGTATTTTAGCGGGGACGATGGCTTGGAAAAGCTGTTGCTGCTCTATCAGCAAAAAGGGGCGAAAGGGATTCTTTCACTCCAGCCCTTTCACACCGTCAATCGACTGTATGAAAACCTTTCAGCAGTCTTCAATATCGTTGTTATCGTCGGGATGAACTTGTTTTCAGTTGGGAAACGACGCTTTAAAACTGCCGGCTCATTCGGGCCCTGTATCCTTTGCGATCGAGACGATTACTTTTCAACAGGCGGACATGAAAAAATCCAAAGCGCGATCATGGATGATTTGGCACTCGGTCAAGCTTTTCTTGATAACAACCTTCCTGTTCATTGCTTAGGAGGAAAAGGTACGATATCTTTCCGCATGTATCCGGAAGGGTTTAGAAGTATGGTGGAGGGCTGGTGCAAAAGCTTTGCGATCGGTTCCCAATCGACACATCCTATCATTTTGCTGATGGTCATTATATGGATATCCGGCAGCTTCATAAGTGTGGGAGAACTGATTTCATCTCTCCTGGCTGGAGATGCGGTACGTATTTTGCTGACAGCGTCCTTATATGCACTCTATGCGCTGCAAACAGGTTGGTTTGCACGAAGGTGCGGGAATTTCAAATGGCCGATTTTCATCTTTTTCCCGATCCTTTTCCTATTTTTCGCAAGCGTCTTTTTATATTCCTTGTTCCGAGTACATATATTACGTTCAGTCAAATGGAAAGATCGTAATATCGAGGTATGATGTGCGTCTCAGACTGCACAACTGTGGTTTCTGAGTTGTGCAGTTTTCCCATTTGCGAGACCTAGTTTGAGGTTCCATAAATGGCGAACCATTGCTGCCAAATCGCGAACTTGTGTCCATCCCATTTTAATGTATTAATGATATATCCAAATGCATCTGCGTGGTAAAGTCCGCTAATTTGCTGATATGCCTGAATTTCATACACTCCATCACGGTCCATATCTACTGGATAAAACCCGCTAACCCCATCCGCCATCCCTTGGACAGGCTGTTTCAATTTTCCGTTTTGAAAATAGATTTGTGATAAATACTCTGCACCGCGATCGCTGATATCCAACAAATAGGATTTACCCGTTGCAGGGCTATGCACGTTCACTTTGAAATAATCTTGATAGGTGACCGTATACTGGTTCTGTTTGTTGTATTGCTCAAAATCAAATAGTTTTTCAGCTTGATTTTTTGCGAAGGAGTACACATAGTCGAATGTAAATGCACCCGATCCACCTGAGTCAATGCTTACCAAAATGTCTAAAATGCCATCGCCTGTAAAGTCCCCCAAAAAGAGAGTCGGATTGTAACCGGAGTTCCCTTCTTCATTCAGCGCAATCGTGTGCACTTTGTTCGTCGCCCCGTCTTGAATGTGTAACGTAATCTGCTGCAAATAGGGACTCGTCGGGTCAACCGACTTGACTCCCGTCAAATACACTACATCTACCATTCCATCCCCATTGACATCTCCATACGTGCTAGTAATGATTTCAGGTTGTCTATACGGGTTCACATGATTCAAATTCATTCTCTTCCTCACTCCCACTTGGACGTTTGGCTCAGTATATTCATAGGGGCGTGAGAGTGTCCCAAGTCGCCAGGAATTTATTGGAGCAGTTGTGTTATATTTGGTGATAGGGAATATTGTTATACATATATTTATATAGAGGATGGACATGATTTGAAAAGAAAACGATTATTCTTTAGCATTGGGCTGCTTCTATTTATCGTCTCACTCCCAGTAAGCTCAATAATGACATTGGAGTTAGTTCATAACTTGAACATGCAGAATCTGTATCGTGTCACAAATGTGAGTGAGGGGTATCCTCCTACTCCTTCTGCATACACTTATCAAGACCACATGATAACAATCGAGGAAACGATAAAAGATGAGGTCAGTTTCATTAATCCATGGAGTTATGAAATGGGCATTGCTGATTTATCGGTGAAAATAGATGGCAAGGTAGTGGATCGGTTGGCCCATTATCCGGTACGGATTGAAGAAGAAGGACTAAATCGGTATTACGGTGACATTGGGTATTTAATGGTGAAAGATAAGAAAAAGGGTGAAACGCAGTTTGTTATTCTTTTAAAGAAATCGAGGGAGATTGAAAAGGAGCGGTCCAATGGAGATATAGTCGGTGGATTGCCCGCTCAGAACTTATACTATAAACAATATACTATGGATGAAAAAGGTAAGTTAACGACTGACTCATTCAACTTTACGGAGCGCAGCGGCCTACAAACTGAACTTTTGAACGAGAGCTCCCTCACCCCTTATCGGATCGGGTATTACACCGATGCATGGGAGGGATATCCTGCCTTCTTTTTCCCTTTGACTTACCCATTTGGAACATTGATTATCAGTTTGGTGTTGGCGTTCGTCTATTTCCCTTTCAGAAAAGTTAACAAGAAGACCAGTTGACTGACACAACGAGAATTAGGTGCCACCACGCATAAAGAGTATCTTAGAAACTCGGCATAAAAAGGAGGATGAACTAGTGGATATGAACTTTATCATTATGGTGCTCGGAAATATCATTTCAACTTTTTTCCAATCCGGCATTTGGGTCGTCGGCTTCTTCTTCCTATTAGTAAAAACTTTTGAGAATAAAGAGCTGAAAAAAGCCTCCGGCATTTTGGTGGGAATCAGTTTAGTGATTTTATTCTTCTATTCGGTCTTAGTGAATCTGTGACGTGCGCCAAAATGATCAAGCATGGATATTATTTAAATGAAACAGACTCCATCCTCTATTTTTCTGGGGATGGAGTCTGTTTTTATATTTCCAACCAAGCGACTGCTTCGATATGGGTGGAGTGCGGGAACATGTCCACTGGCTGGATTTCTTGTGTTTTGTAGCCGCCGTCTTCTAAGATACGAAGATCGCGAGCTAAGGTTGCCGGGTTGCAAGAGACGTAGACGACGCGACCTGGTTTGTGCGTAAGAATGGTTTCAAGCAGTTTTTCGTCACAGCCTTTCCGCGGCGGATCGACGACTAATACGTCGAATGTTTTTCCTTCACTGTACCATTTCGGAATAACGTCTTCTGAAGCGCCGGTTTCGAAATGGGCATTGTCGATGCCATTTAGTGCAGCATTCCGTTTTGCGTCTTCGATGGCTTGAGGGACGATTTCCACACCGTACACTTCTTTCGCTTGTTTCGCGAGGAAGAGCGAGATGGTCCCGATACCACAGTAGGCGTCGATGACGGTTTCCGTTCCGGTCAACTGTGCATAGTTGAGTGCTTGGTTGTATAGCGTTTCCGTTTGTACGGGATTCACTTGATAGAACGAACGCGCCGAGATTTCAAAATTGACACCACCAATGGAGTCGATGATGATGTCTTTGCCGTAGAGACAGAGGGTTTCATTGCCAAAAATGACGTTCGTCTTTTGTGTGTTGACGTTTTGCATGATGGACGTGACGTCAGGAACGACGCGTCTGATCGCTTGGATGACTTGGTCGGCTTCAGGGAATTTGCGTCTGGCTGTGACTAGAACGACCATAAGTTCACCGGTTGCACGGGCTTTACGGACGACTAAGTGACGCAGGAAGCCCTTGTGTTTGTGTTCGTCGTATGCGTCGATTCCAAGTATTTGCAGTTCACGTTTCAGCATGGCCATGAGTTCGTCGGCTTCTTCGCTTTGGATGATGCAGACATCGGTATCGACGATGTGATGTGTTTTCGAGCGATAAAATCCGGAGACAACTTGGCCATCGCGTTCGCTGAAAGGAATCTGGGATTTGTTGCGATAGCGCCACGGATCTTCCATACCAAGTACGGGATGGACCGGTACGTCAGGCAGCTTCGCGATGCGGTCAATAGCGTCGCGGACGGTTTTCTGCTTTTGCTTGAGCTGGGCGTCGTAGGTCAAGTGCTGAATTTGGCAGCCGCCACATTCGGGATAGACGTGACACGGTCCTTCGATACGTTCAGATGAAGGCGTGACAATGTTGAGCAGCTTTGCGAATCCGTAGTTTTTCAACGTTTTGCCGACTTTGACTTCTACTTCTTCACCGGGCAGTGCGCCGGGGATGAAAAGCGGATAGCCTTGGACTTTACCGACGCCTGAGCCGTCGTGTGTGAGATCTTCTATGTGAACGACTAAGCGGTCGTTTTGGTTTACTGCATAGGTCATAAGTTCGTGCCCTCCAGTTTTCGGTCTGTACTGTAGTTTACCATAGGTCAAGGCGAGTTGCTTGAGACGATTTTGTGTAGGCGGGATGGTGTGGTTTCTTGCTTGAGCGGATTCTCCACTTGCTTGATCACTTTTCCACTGGCTTGAGCGGATTCACCTCTTGCTTGATCACTTGTCCATTTGCTTGAGCGGATTCACGGCTTGCTTGATCAGAATGGAACGGTCCGGCTTGGAGTCCAGTGCCCCGCCAAGAATTTATCGCACGAAAAAGGAGCTGCCTCAGCAGCCCCCTTTCCTCATTGCTTCTTTTTCTCTTTCTTGCGTTCAATCACCCATCCATCCATGGGTGCAACGAAGAATGCGACGACGATTAAACCGATTAATACAATGAATGGTGCGTAAAATATGATGAAGTTTTCCACGCGATCTCCCCCTTATGCATGATAATCACCTTTGCCGCTCACGTAGTCTTTATCAAACAAGAATAGACGCATGACTAGGATCAGTGACGGGATGAGCAGGCAAAGCCCGAGTACGAACACGACGATGAGTGAGATAGCCATTGCTGGATTTGTAAAGCTGTCGTAAATCGTCAAATATGGATAGAGTAAATACGGATAATGTGATGCCCCATACCCATAAAATGCAAATGCGAATTGGCCTGCGAGCATTGCGAAAGCCCATCCGTATTGACGTTTCGTATAGAGCAGAAATACGGTTCCGACAAATAGCAGGAAGGAAATCAGGAACATCGGCCAGAAATTCTGGATGTTACTGTAGTGCTCCGGCTGGTACTTTCTGAGCTCAACAATGATTCCCCCTGCTGCAATCATCGTCGGCAGTGCCCATGTCAGTGCATATCTTCGTAGTAATCCCGTTGCCTCAACGTCGCGTGCTTTGTTTGCATACCACGTTAAGAAAACAGCTGAAATGTATAACGTGGCCGAAAGACTGAGGACAACGATCGACCAAGTCAAAGGACTGGTGAATAACTTCCAATAGTCGAGAACAGGATTTCCGTCAACGAGTTCGATGAATCCCCCTTCGGAAATGGTCAGTACGATCGACAGTGATGCTGGGATGAGCAGGCCTGCCACTCCATACATGAACGAGTATCCTTTGTGTCCGCGTGCCCCATATGTTTCAAACGCATAGTAGGAGCCCCGGATGGCGAGGAGGATCACTCCGAAACTGACGGGTACAAGCAACGTTGTTCCGTAGTAGAACGCTGTTTTCGGGAAGAACCCGATGATGCCAACGAAGAAGAACACCAGAAAGACGTTGGTGATTTCCCACACTGGGGACAAATACCGCTGAATGACTTTTGTCAGTATGCGCTGTTTCCCCGTGACCGTACTATACGCGTTGAAGAATCCTGCCCCGAAGTCAATCGCTCCGACCATAATGTAACCGAATAGAAACGTCCACAACACTGTGATGCCTAGTATCTCAAGGTTCATCGTACATCACGTCCTTTCATTGCATGACGGTCTTCCAGTTCTTTCTCGACTGGATTGCGACGGAACATGCGGCGTAATACGACAACACTGCCGACCCCTAGGACGAGATACAGCAAGCAGAACAGAACGAGCATGGAGTCCACTTGACCGCTTGTCGTTGCGGCTTCAGAGACCTTCATGATATCCCGTAATATCCACGGCTGTCGACCCACTTCTGCAAACCACCATCCGAATTCAATGGCGAGGAGCGAAAGCGGTGCTCCAAGTACAATGAGCCAGCGGAACCACTTCGATGCGATGAAGGTCCATCCTTTCCATTTCCCTAAGAGGAATACACCTGACAAGAATGCCATCCACATTCCGATGAATACCATCAAGTTGAATAAGTAGTGGATGTAAAGTGGCGGCACTTCATCCTCAGGGAACTGGTCGAGTCCGACGACTTCGGCAAACGGGTTGTTTGCAGCAAGAATTGAGAGCCCGTAAGGAATTTTAAGTGCGTATTTGACTTCGTTGTCCTCTGTCAGCACGCCCATCAAGATAAGCTCCGCTTTGTCTGTCGTTTCAAAATGCCATTCAGCAGCAGCTAGTTTTTCCGGCTGATACTCCGCTAAGTACTTTCCTGAAAAATCGCCGATAATTGCGGCACCGATTGAGAAGATGAATCCGACTTTCATCGTGAGCAAAAGAGCCTTTTTGTGGTACACGTGGTCAGATCCACGCAATAAACGGAATGCCGCGATTGCTGCTAAGACGAATGCAGCAGTCATGAATGCCGTCACAACAACGTGGGCAACTTTTGTCGGCATCGCTGGGTTGAACATGGCCAGTAATGGACTAATGTTGACAAGCTCCCCATTCACAATGTCAAATCCACGCGGTGCGTTCATGAATGCATTCACAATGGTGATGAATACTGCAGAGAATGCCGCCCCGAGTGCTACTGGGATAAGCAATAGTAAATGCTTCTTCTGGTTTTCAAATCGATCCCAAGTGTAGAGATAAATCCCGAGGAAAATGGCTTCGAAAAAGAATGCGAACGTTTCCATGAATAACGGTAACGCAATGACGTTGCCGGCTAACTCCATGAAATTCGGCCATAATAACGAGAGCTGCAACCCTATGGCGGTACCGGTAACGACACCGACAGCAACAGTGATGACAAATCCTCGCGCCCATCTTCTTGCGAGCAAAATATAATGTTCATCATTTTTCCGGATACCGACCCACTGGGCTAACATGATCATAAGTGGTACACCGACACCTATGGTCGCATAAATGATGTGAAAAGATAAGGTCGTTTCGGTCAAAATACGTGAGAAAAATACAGCTTCTTCATTGCCCATCTGCGTTGCCTCCTTCAATACTAAAGTATCCTTGTATTACTTATTTTTCATCCAAATATTTTTCCAACAATTGAGAGAAGCATAATGCCCGCGACGCCAAATGCTAACCAAATGAGAATTTTTTCCTGTTTTTTGTACATCGGGCCACATCCTTTCAAAAGTTTCTTATGAAATAACCATACCATGATGTACTGATTACTTTCCCCAATTAGGATTAAATTACGCCTATTTGGGTAAATAAAAGTGATGGAGTTGTGACAGAATATTACTTGAAAACTTGAATTATTGTAAATTGTATTGTATACTAGTACAATTAAGTGAGGTGAACGCAATGAAACTTAAACGGAAAGTACTTGCCTATATTACAAAAGGTGAAGAAGACGACCGGCAACTTCTTGTGTTCGAGCATAGGGATTATCCTGAAGCTGGACTTCAAGTACCGGGCGGCACGATCGAACGGGATGAACTACTGATCGATGCCCTATATCGAGAAATTGAGGAAGAATCCGGCATCCAACGAGATGAACTTGTATTATGTGGAAAACTGCATAAAACGAACTTTTTCCCGAAGGATAAAGATGAAGTACTCGAACGGAACGTTTTTCACTTCGATTATATTGGTGATCATAAGCAAGAGTGGGATTACAAGGTACATGGAGATGGCAAAGACGAAGGTTTGGTATTCCAATTCAAATGGATTCCTGTCGAGGATCTACCGAAACTTGCATCGAAGCAAGATCAAGCACTGGAGTTTATCGAATAATAGTGGATGATTGGCAGCGGGCCTTGTGCTCGTTGCTTTTTTGTTTGGATGGAGAATGGTTGGAAACGGGTTGTAGCTCGAAATGAGCGGGTTGTATGCTGAAACGGGCGGGTTCTAATGACAAATGAGCGGGTCGCACGCCGAAACGAGCGGGTTCCTAGCAGAAACGAGCGGATTGCATGGGAAAACGGGCGGGTTCCAACGCAGAACGAGCGAGTTACGAAGGAAACCTGTAATTCCACGCTCTGCATCCCTAAATGCGCGCGAAGCGGAGCACACCAATCAGGATTGGTTCTGAATTGGGGAAAGAAGGATTGGCCGCGAGCTTGGACACGCGTTAAAAAGGTGAACTGCCGCGGAAACGGGCGGGTTTTAATGCCAAATGAGCGGGTTGCACGCGGAAACGAGCGGGTTCCAACGCAGAACGAGCGGGTCGCACGCCGGAACGAGCGGGTTCCAACGCAGAACGAGCGGGTTGCACACCGGAACGAGCGGGTTCCAACGCAGAACGAGCGGGTTGCACGCCGGAACGAGCGGGTTCCAACGCAGAACGAGCGGGTCGCACGCCGGAACGGGCGGGTGCCAACGCCAAATGAGCGGGTTCCTCGCGGTCATTCGATCGTAAGTGTCCAAGACATATTTTATTGCAGAAAAAAACTCCGCATGGTTCAGCGGAGTTCTTTTTGTTTTACCAAGTACGATCTTGTTCGCGAAGTTTATCGAACGGGACGTACATTTCGATATGGCACGATAAATTTTCAAAGACAGCAGGGGCTTTTCCACCGTATTCCCCGTCCAGATTCACGAGGACTTCTTCGTCTGACGTCACTTTGACTGACTGGGCTTTGCATGAAATCACGAGTGGGTCGTTCAAATGCTCGCCTCGCACGGCAAGCGTCACGACACGGATGAATTCTGCGATGTTGCACTTTTTCAAAATAAGCAACGTGAATTTCCCGTCATTTATGCTCGACTCCGGTGCGAGTTTTTCAAAACCTCCCACAGAGTTTGTCAAGCCGACTAAGAACAGCATCGCCTCATCGTCAAAGACTTGTCCGTCATACTCGATCTTCACGCGACTTGCATGAATGGATGGAAGCATTTCGATTCCTTTCAAGTAGTACGCGAGTTGACCAAGCATCGTCTTTAATCGACTTGGGACTTCATATGTCAGTTCCGTCATTCTGCCGCCACCTGCGATGTTGATGAAGAACCGATCGTTCATCTTACCGACATCTACTGGTATTTTCTTATCTTCTAAAATGATATCGAGCGCTTTATCGATGTCGCGCGGAATACGAAGGGCACGGGCGAAATCATTCGTCGTCCCCATTGGAATGAGACCGATTGGCGGACGTTTGTCGAAATCGGATACGCCTGCTACGACTTCGTTCAACGTTCCGTCTCCACCTGCAGCGATGATCAAGTCAAAGCCGCGTTCAACAGCAGCCGCGGCAGCGACGGTTGCATCGCCTTCGCACGTAGTTGCATGTGCTGACGCTTCGTAACCAGCTTGTTCAAGCCGCATGAGTACATCCGCTAAGTTTTTGCGGAAGACTTCCCGTCCCGCAGTCGGGTTATAGATAATACGAGCACGCTTCATACGTCGTTTCCCTCTTTCTGTTCATTCAGCTCCAGCTGAACAAGCGCTTCGTTAAGCCTCTTGGACTACTGGTAAGAATGTAGTACGGATATCTTCGTAAACCGCCAGCCAATACTCCGGCTTCGTTGTATACTCAGCATGGATTTTTTCATATACCTGTTTTTGCTTTTCTTCAAAGTCCGGTGCATCTTTTTCCGGAATTTGTCGTTTCAATTCCATCACATGTTTTTGAATGGTTGCCGCACGAGGTCCCCATTTCGCAACGACTTCACCGTCTTCACCGAGTAAAAGGTAAACCGGAATCGAGCGGCCGCCATTCGTTAAATGACGATCAATCAGATCCGTGTCTTCGTCCCGATACACTGCACGGACATCTAAATCCGCTGCTTCCGCAATGCGGCGCAAAACCGGGTTATTCATCATTGCGTCTCCGCACCAATCCTCTGTAATGACGAGAATTCGTGGCTTCACTTCTTTCAGGCGGGTGATGAATTCATCGTCTTTTGGCACATCAAACTTCTCATAGATTGAATAACTGCTATCTTTCAGCTGCTCCATACGATCCATATACTCTCCCAGGGAAATCGCGCGTTCAAAATACTCCAATTCAGTAGCCAACGACTCTCACACTCCTTATAGTGATGATACAAATCTGACTCGAATTCAATGAAATCAGAAATGCAAAACAATCTATTCCTAAGTGTACCTCTATCTGCATATGGAAATCAATTTCCGCGTAACGCTCAAGAAAACGCCCTGTGCAGATAGCTAAAGCCAAATCACAGGACGTCTTCGAGGGTGTCTACTTATCGTTTGCTGATTTCATCCAACAAGAGTTTGTTAACGAGAGGCGGGTTGGCCTGCCCTTTCGTTGCTTTCATGACTTGACCGACGAGGAATCCTACAGCACGGTCTTTTCCGTTCTTATAGTCCTCGATCGATTGCTCGTTCGCATCCAGAATTTCACCGATCACTGTACGCAATGTGCCTTCGTCGGAAATTTGGACGAGTCCTTTTTCCTTCACGATCACTGCAGCATCGCCACCTTTCTCAGCAAGCTCTTTGAATACTTTCTTCGCGATTTTCGATGAAATCGTGCCATCGGAAATCAGTTTGACGAGGCTCGCAAGACCTGCAGGCGTGATGGGTGTTTCCTTCAATTCTTTGCCTTCAGCGTTCAAATAAGCTGAAACTTCACCCATAAGCCAGTTCGATGCCAGTTTCGCATCCGCGCCAGCCTTTACGGTTTCATCGAAGAAATCGGACATTTCTTTCGTCAATGTCAGGACGTGTGCATCGTATGCAGGCAAGTCAAGCTCATTGACATAACGATTTTTACGAGCATCCGGAAGTTCAGGGATTTCTGCACGTACACGCTCAATCCAATCTTCATCGATCACGATTTCCGGCAGATCCGGGTCGTTGATGAAGCGGTAGTCGTTCGCGCTTCCTTTGACACGCATTAGCACAGTTTGTCCTGTCGCTTCGTCATAACGACGTGTTTGCTGAACGATTTTCTCTCCTGAGAGCAGCAATTTCTCTTGACGCTCGACTTCGTTCGCGATTCCGCGACGTACGAAATTGAACGAGTTCAAGTTTTTAAGTTCGGTTTTTGTACCGAATTCTTCTTGGCCGTACGGACGAAGGGAAATGTTGGCATCACAACGGAGTGAGCCTTCTTCCATTCGCACGTCAGATACACCTGTATATTGAATAATCGCTTTCAGTTTTTCAAGGAATGCATAGGCTTCATTCGGAGTGCGAATGTCTGCTTCCGTAACGATTTCGATAAGCGGTGTCCCTTGACGGTTCAAGTCAACGAGAGAATATCCGTTATCAGAGTGTGTCAGTTTCCCTGCATCTTCTTCCAAGTGCACACGCTCAATGCGGATTTTCTTTTTATAGCCATCCACTTCAATTTCAATCCAACCGTTCGCACCAACTGGTCGATCATCTTGTGAAATTTGGTACGCTTTTGGATTATCCGGATAGAAATAGTGCTTACGGTCGAAGTTCATGACATGTGCCACGTCACAGTTCAATGCCATTGACGCTTTCATCCCGAAGTCGATTGCTTGTTTGTTCATCGTCGGCAATGTCCCTGGATAGGCAAGATCGGTCGGGTGAATGTTCATGTTCGGTGCTGCACCAAAGTGGGCAGGTGCCGTAGAAAAGATCTTTGTATCTGTTTTCAGTTCCACGTGGACTTCAAGTCCGACAATTGTTTCAAAGTTCATAATCAGTTCCCCTCCTGAGCAGGCGGCGTCTGTTTGTGGAATTCTGTCGCTTGCTCGTAAGCATGCGCCACTTTATAGAGCATCGCTTCTTCGAAATGGTTTCCAATGATCTGCAAGCCGACGGGCAAACCGTCTGCAAAACCACATGGCACCGAGATCGCTGGAATACCAGCAAGGTTTACAGGTGTTGTCAATAAGTCATTAGCGTACAACGTGATCGGATCTTTAATCGTCTCGCCGAGTTTATATGCGTTCGTTGCACTAGTTGGTCCAACAATGACATCGTATTCTTTAAAGACATTTTGGAAGTCTTGGGCAATCAATGTACGTACTTTTTGAGCACGCTCATACAAGTCTTCGTGATGTCCGGCACTCAGTGCATAGGTTCCGTAAAGGATACGTTTACGAACTTCTTCCCCGAAGCCTTCAGAACGTGAACGCAAATAGATCTCGTTCAAGTTTTTCGCATCTGCTGGGTGGTAACCGTATCGGATCCCGTCAAAACGCGCAAGATTCGATGATGCTTCTGCTGATGAAATTACGTAGTATGTCGGTGCACCATAGCGGGAATAGTGTAAGTCGACTTCATCGACATGCGCTCCGAGAGATTCAAGCACACCGATTGCCTTTTTGACTGCTTCACGGACTTGAGGATCGACACCTTCGCCTAAATAGCGTGCAGGAACAGCTACTTTCAAGCCTTTAATGTCCCCAGTCAACGACTTCCGGAAATCTGGGACCGGCTTCTCAGAGGCAGAAGGATCACGGTAGTCAGCACCCGCAATTGCACTAAGCAACATTGCGTTGTCTTCGACCGTTGTTGTAATCGGTCCGATTTGGTCCAAAGAAGAGCCGAATGCAACGAGGCCTGAACGTGAAACACGACCATATGTCGGCTTCATGCCCACGACACCACAAAATGCAGCTGGCTGACGTACAGATCCACCTGTATCGGAACCTAGGGAGAATAACACTTCACCAGCAGCAACTGCCGCTGCAGAACCGCCGGAAGAGCCGCCTGGTACATGGTTCAAATTCCAAGGGTTGCGTGTAACTTGAAATGCAGAATGCTCCGTAGTGGAGCCCATTGCGAACTCATCCATGTTGAGCTTTCCAACAACGACCATTCCACTGTCTTTCACACGTTCAGTAGCTGTTCCTTCATAGACTGGTACGAAGTTCTCCAACATTTTACTCGCACATGTTGTTTTGATGCCTTTAGTGATGATGTTGTCTTTAATCCCAATCGGCATTCCGAATAGGCTGCCGCGTTTGTCGTCAGGAAGGTTGTCCAACTGTTCGGCAGCAGCAAGAGCTTCTGGCCCAGTCACAGTTAGGAAAGCCTGAATGGTTTTATCTTTTTCTTCAATGGTTTGCAGTGTAGCTTCAGTTAGTTCTTTAACCGATAGTTCACGACTATGTAAAAGAGACTGAAGTTCAGACGCAGTTTTGTTTACTACCATAAGTCAATTCCTCCTCTATACAGGTCAATCTAGGATGTTCGGTACTTTAATAAGTCCTTCTTCATGGTCTTCTACACTCTTCAGCATCTCATCACGGTCGAGAATGTCTGCAGGTGTGTCTTCGCGCAATACATTCAAGATGGCAAGCGGATGTGTCATCGGTTCCACATCTGTCGTATCGAGTTCTTTCAGTCGATCTGAAAACTCGAGCAGTGTGTCCAAACGAGACGCGAATTTCTCTGCTTCCGCGTCCGGCATATCAATCCGTGCAAAATTCGCGTAATACTGGATATCCTCTTTAGTAAAATTGGACATAGTCTCTCCTCCTGGCTTTTGTACAATACGATTAATCATAACACCTCAGGCAGATGATGAAAAGTTCCTATTCTCAATATGAGTAGATGTGTACAGTTGGTTCCTTTTCACCCGGCTTTTTCATAATGAATGACTCTGGGCCGTTATTGGATGTTACGCTCACTTCGACTTCAATGTCCGGATAGTATTTCAACACTAATGACGTCATGTATTGGGTCAACGCAATGACTTCATTTTTCCCATAGAACTGGATCGGGACATTGATTTTAAGCGATTTCAGATTGTTGTCGCTGTAAAACGATGTGCCGACAATGCTCACGAACCCAGGGAAATAATCATTCACGTCCTCCTTCAGTTTTTCAAATGTCAGATTGGCTTCGCGATACTTATTATCATTCGATGATGCGGGTAACAAGACATACTTCTCATTCACTTCTTTCCAGCCCGATGGTGCGTCTTTCCCTTTATCCACAGTAGCGGTCGCAAAGTACGTCCCTGCTACGATGGAACTGCGGGGTTGTTGTTTGAATAGACCGATCGTTATGGGGACATCGCCTACACCATCGATTTTGCGCATTCGTTTGACGATGGTCTCCGCCATTTTCATCCCTTGCTGTTCAATCACTTTGTCCGGGATTTTCGCTTCCGTCGCATCGCGCTGATAAAACACGGAGTTCATGGCAAGACCGATTGAAATGCCTGCTAGCCCCACTTTTTTATCGCCCGTTTTCACGTAATAGTTCTGCTCGACGATATGAGCCAAATAGACAGGTGCTTTCTCGCTGATGTCTTGAGGAGACATCTTATCGTTGATAGGCGGGTTCAATCCTTCATCGAACTTGGAACTTCTCGATAGCCAATGGACGGCTGTTTTCTCATCGATGAATTGCCCTTCTTGGAAGAAATGATCCTTTGGGTCGAAATTTTTAGCGGATAACCGGAGGAGCCCCTCCTCAACCTCGCCAATATCATACTTACTATATACTTGGTTGACGATCAATCCGCGGCTCGCACTCTTTTTAAATGGCAGTAACGTTCGGTAGTATTGCTCATTCAGCTGAACTTCCGGAATGAGAACCGTCTCTTGTTCGATGTCTTCATTTTCTTGAACGACTTCTTCTTTCCCCGGTCCGATTGACGGAATACATCCGCCAAGGAACAGGACAGAAGCGATCACTGGTATAGTGAATAACCTTTTCATCTAGTTGTTTACTCCTTTACTTCCAGCACTTCGATGAGCATTGCTTCATCCCACACGTCGATGCCGAGCTCTTCCGCTTTCGCAAGCTTGGATCCTGCGTCTTCCCCAGCAATCACCAGATCGGTCTTTTTACTGACACTCCCGCTCACTTCACCGCCGAGCGCTTCGATTTTCTCTTTCGCTTCGCCCCGTGTCAAAATCGATAATTTTCCTGTTAGGACGACCTTTTTTCCAACGAACGGCCCCTCATTTGGAATCTCCTGCTGAGTACGGCCTTTGTAGGTCATGTTGACACCGTAGTCTTTCAATTTCCGTATGACTTCCAAGACATCTTCATTGGAAAAGTACGTTTCAATTGCATCCGTCACTTTTTCTCCGATTTCATGGATAGCTAGCAACTGTTCGGGTTCTGCAGCGATGAGTCCGTCCAATGAACCGAATTCTCGGGAAAGCAATGTCGCCGCCTTTTCCCCGACATGACGGATCCCAAAACCGAACAGAAGTTTTTCGAGTGAATTCTCTTTTGAAGCCGCAATCGCCGATACGAGATTGGAAGCTGATTTCTCACCCATCCGCTCAAGTTGAAGCAGCTGTTCTTCTGTTAGCCCATACAAATCCGAAAAATCCTTGACGAGCTCTGCTGTATAAAGCTGATCGACGACGCGTTCGCCAATCCCCTCGATATTCATCGCATTCCGCGATACAAAGTGAATGAGTGCTTCTTTCAATTGCGCAGGACACTGAGGGTTCACGCACCGTAACGCGACTTCCCCTTCTATACGTACGAGTCCCGAATCGCAGACCGGACAGTTTTCCGGCATGTCGAACGGCATTTCGTCTCCCGTCCGCTTTTCAATTAGAGGGGCAATGACTTCCGGAATGATATCTCCTGCTTTCCGAATCGTTACATAATCTCCTATTCGGATATCCTTTTCGTGGATCAAGTCTTCGTTATGAAGTGAAGCACGTCCGACTGTTGTCCCTGCCACACGGACCGGTTCCAAGATTGCAGTCGGTGTGACCGTACCTGTACGGCCGACACTCAGTTCGATATCGAGCAGTTTCGTAACGACCTCTTCTGCAGGAAACTTATAAGCAGTCGCCCAACGAGGACTTTTTGCAGTATAGCCTAGCTGTTCCTGATCCTCGAAACTGTCGACTTTAATGACTATCCCGTCAATCTCATAATCGAGTTCGGAACGTTTAGCTCCCCAGCTGTCGACGTATTCAATGACTTCTTCGATCGACTTGCATCGCTTGCGTTCATGGTTTGTCACAAGATCCAGCTTGTCAAGATAGTCGAGTGCTTCCGAGTGTGTTGCCTGACCGTACGCTTCACCGTCTCCTCCGATGCCGTAAAGGAAAACGGCAAGATTCCGGCTTCCTGCAATTTTAGGATCGAGTTGACGCAGCGAACCTGCAGCAGCATTCCGCGGATTCGCAAAAGGTTCTTCACCCGCTTCGTCACGCGCTTCGTTAAGTCGCACAAATGATTTCTTCGGCATATAGGCTTCTCCGCGCACTTCTATTTGAATCGGCTCACTCAATTTCAGTGGAATGGAGCGGATCGTTTTCAGGTTGGCGGTAATGTCTTCTCCGACAGAACCGTCACCCCGAGTGGCCCCTTGGACAAATTTGCCGTTATCATATTTCAATGAGACAGCAAGTCCATCAATTTTCAGTTCACAAATGTAGGACACCTTATCGCCGACCGCATCTCGGACGCGCCGATCGAATTCACGGATGTCTTCTTCGTTAAACACATTGGACAAGCTGAGCATCGGGTAATCGTGTTCCACTTTTGTAAAGCCTTCCAGAACGCTGCCCCCTACTCGCTGTGTCGGAGAGTCCGGGTAGATCAGATCCGGATTCTCTGCTTCAATCGCAAGTAGTTCCTGCATCAGTTTGTCGTACTCCGCGTCTGTAACCACCGGTTTGTCGAGCACGTAATAGGCTCGTCCATATTCGGTGAGCAACGTATTGAGTACCTCCACGCGCTGTTCGAGCTCGTTGCGATCGTTCACATTGTGTTCCTCCTTCTACACTTTTTCAATTGGAGCAAATTTAGCAAGCAATCGTTTAATGCCGACTTCTGGGAAGGCGATGTCGAGTTCGACGTCGTCCGCAGAACCTTTGACACTGACGACCGTACCTGTACCCCACTTTTTGTGCGCAGCTTTGTCTCCTGCTGACCATCCTAGCTTCTCCCCGCCTGTCGTTTCATAGACAGGTTTTTTCACAGCTGGACGTTTCGGTTCACCTGTACGGGAGCCGCCAATTGAGAAGCCGCCAGAAGCGTTCTCCTGTTCGATCACTTCATCAGAA
Organism: Sporosarcina gallistercoris; assembly: GCF_050459885.1. Lineage (GTDB taxonomy): Bacteria > Bacillota > Bacilli > Bacillales_A > Planococcaceae > Sporosarcina > Sporosarcina gallistercoris_A. The sequence continues at coordinate 140,093 of NZ_JBCMNO010000008.1, forward strand.
ATCTCGTTGATGAAACGAGATGGATTATTGTAACTGAATTTGCCGTACAGCATCCGGCTCGATGCCGAAGACATGAATAACTTCTGTTCCGCACGCGTAATGGCAACGTATGCAAGACGACGTTCTTCTTCCATTTCTTCATCGTTCCCGATCGAACGGGCATGCGGGAAAATATTCTCTTCCATACCAATGACGAATACGACTGGGAACTCAAGACCTTTTGCAGAGTGCATCGTCATCAGGACGATTTTTTCTGTCGATTGGTTCTCTTCTTTGTCGAGAGAGTCGATATCCGCAATAAGTGCAAGATCGGTCAAAAATGCTACAAGTGATTTGTCGCCTTCGTCGTCTGCAGCACGCTTCTCAAATGCTTCCGTGACGGATAAAAACTCATCGATGTTCTCCAGACGGCTTTCTGACTCAATCGTTTTTTCACGTTCAAGCATCGCGCGATAACCGGTTTTATCCAACACTTGCTCGGTCAGTTCTTTGACTGATAAGAACTCCTGCATTTGTGTGAATCCGTTGATGAGGTCGCGGAACTGAGCCGACTCCATAGCAGCTTTTTTCGTCAAGCCCATGAAGTCCAGCTCTTGCATCGCATCGAAAATGGAACGGTCGTTTTCAATCGCGAATGTCGCCATCCGTTCAAACGAGGTTGCGCCAATACTTCGTTTCGGCTCATTGATGATTCGCGCTAGTGCGAGATCGTCGTCGTTATTCGCGATGAGTCGCAAGTAGGCGAGTAAGTCTTTAATCTCTTTACGATCATAGAACTTCGTACCGCCGACAATCGTATAGTCCAGATTCGATTTCACCAAATACTCCTCAATCATCCGGGACTGGGCATTAGTTCTGTATAACACAGCAAACTGATCGAGTGAGTAGCCTTTCTCTTGCTGCAACTCGATGATTTTGCGGACGACGTATTGAGATTCATCTTTCTCGTCAGTCGCTTTATAGACGGTGATGGTATCGCCTTCGTCGTTTTCTGTACGCAGTCTTTTGTCGTACCGGCTTTCGTTGTTCTTAATGACGTCATTTGCTGCTTGTAAGATGTTTTGAGTCGAACGGTAGTTTTGTTCAAGCAAGATGACTTCTGCATCCTTGTAGTCCTTTTCAAACGACAGAATGTTGCCGATATCGGCGCCCCGCCATTTGTAGATGGACTGATCGGAATCACCCACGACACAAATATTGCGGAATTTCTCCGCAAGCAATTGGACGAGCCGGTATTGTGCATGGTTGGTATCCTGGTATTCATCGACATGGATGTACTGGAACTTGTCCTGATAAAATTCGAGCACGTCTGGAACTTGCTCGAACAATCTCAGTGTCAGCATGATCAGGTCGTCGAAATCGAGTGATTGGTTTTTACGCAGTTTTTTCGTATATCCTTCAAATACGTCCGCGATGACACGATCGTACGGATTCGATTCGTTCACGCCTGCCCGATATTCTTTCGCATCGATGCATTCGTTTTTCGCAGAACTGATAATATTCAGTAACGTCCGTGGATCATATTGTTTCGGGTCCAGATTCTGTTCTTTCAAGACAGATTTAATGGCAGATAACTGGTCTGAGGAGTCCAAAATGGAGAAGGTTTTGGAAAAGCCGATGCGATCGATATTGCGACGCAGGATCCGTACGCACATCGAGTGGAATGTGGAGACCCACATGCGATCGCCTGAACCTTCGCCAAGCAATCCATCAATACGATTCCGCATTTCACGCGCTGCTTTGTTTGTAAACGTGATGGCTAGAATTTTTGAAGGATAGACGTTCTTCTCAATGACAAGGTACGCAATCCGATGTGTAAGCACGCGTGTTTTACCGGACCCTGCGCCCGCCATAATGAGCAAAGGACCTTCTGTTTTCTTTACGGCTTTCGCCTGTTCAGGGTTCATGCCCTTCAGTAAATCTTGTGCAAGTTCTTTCATATTCTATAACCGCCTTCTAGGAACGTTTGTTCTTCAGTATACATGAAATCACTTCGGACTGGTAACCGCTTTTACCGCATCCACTGTTTCAAGTGCGTTCTTCAAATCATCATAGATGACGTTGCCGATTACAACAGTATGGGCAATTGACGCCATCTCGGCTGCTTGTTCTGCAGTACGGATACCACCGCCATAGACGAGCCGCGTTTCTTCCAAAACAGAAGCTGCTGCACTGACGATTTCCGGGTCCCCGTACACACCGCTATATTCCAAGTAAAAAATCGGCAGTTTGAACAAATGCTCTGCCATACGAGCATATCCGACAACATCGTCCTTCGTGGGCACTTCTGTTGCCCCTGTCAGTTGAGCCGCCTTACACTCGGGATTCATTATGCAGTAGCCCTCTGTTGCAACTTCTTCCCATTTCATCATATGGCCGAATTCTTTCAGAGCCTCTAAATGGATGCCGTTCATCCACTTCACGTCTTTCGCATTCAGTACAGTGGGAATGAAGTAATAGTCAAACCCGAAAGTGACGGCCTCTACGTCCGATACTTCGAGAGCGAGCGGTACGGCGTAGCGTCTTAACCGAGCTAGTAAATCGAGGACACCTTCAATCGTGATATTGTCCGTTCCTCCGATAATGATTCCATCGGTTCCGGACTCTGCGAGTTGCTCAAGCGCCTCGTCTGAAATTTCTTTTGCGGGATCCAATTTAAAGGCATGACGCCAAGTTCGAACTTCCATTATCAGTCACCTGCTTTTCGTAATTACGTTCCTTACAGTATAGCAAAAAATACGTTCCGATTCTCGTTGACACTCAAAGAAATGAAAAAACCGGACAGCCTATGGCTGTTACCGGTTTAAAAGTTAGTTGTCTTCAGTTGATGACTCTTGCTTTTCGTTCAGCCGATCGACAATCAAGTTGTACCCGCCTGTTCCGTAATCGACGCATCTGCGAATTCTGGAGATGGTTGCAGTACTTGCACCGGTTTCACTTTGGATTTTGTCATACGTATGCTTCTTTTTCAGCATGACCGCTACGTCAAGACGCTGAGCAAGGGATTGCACTTCTCCGATTGTGCACAAATCATCGAAGAACGCATAGCATTCATCCAAATCGTTCAATTCCAGTATTGCGCGAAACAACTGATCGGTCTGTTCGCCTTTTATTTTTTCCAGCATAGGAAACTGCCTCCGTCCTTAAGGGGTATAGGTCGTCGTGGTGCCAATCGCTTGTTCATGGACGATATGGACCCACGTCTGACCAGGTACTAATTTTGCAGGTACCCCATCCTGTACAGGTGTGATCACCCCATCGATCTGTTTCCACTCGAGTGGAAGTGCGACGCCATTTTGAAACAGGATTGCTGGACCGCCATTCGTCAGATCCAGCGATTGGCGCCCTTCTGCATCGATGGTAGCGTATGGGGCTTCCATGACTAAAATATTTGCAGGCGTGACTTTTTCATCTGCCGCTTTGTCTGTTGTAATGATCCCATTAACTGAACGCTCATACGTTTTACTTTCCGTGTCGAATATATACGTACTCATGAAATTGGGGTCTGGGTGACCGACCACGATCGTCGATGCAATCTCTCCTAGTTTAGCACTATCCGCGTCTGGATGGAACGAAAGCGGCGGAACTTCACGGATTTCATCGTCAATCGAAAGATCCTCCATAGCCGCCTCGATATGCTCTTTTGAAATGTAGGAGTTGTGTGGTGCTTTCCGTTCCTTTGAGCGCACAAAATACGTGCCATCGTACTGCATGCCATTGATGTTGTCCACCACGCCAGCGTTCAATAATGCGTGCGCATCCGGACTGTATCCATGAGCGATGTAAAACGCATCCAGCCCTTCTGCAATTTCAATGAAATAATCACGTGCGCTGCGGATGGGGCCGATTTCCTCTGGCAGTTGACTTTGGTAAAGCGCCAGCAGCCGGGTGATATTCCCTTCAGCGAACACTTCATATACGACATCGGCCTGGCTTAACCCGGATTGCGGACGGGCAAGCGGATGATTGTTGACGGTCGCTAAAATCGGGCGATGGTCCGCTGTTTCTACTTCCATACCTGAAAATGGAGCGATATTCCCGCTCATTTGTGAACCGGTTTCTACAGTTTCTCCAGCTTCGACCTCAGTTTGTGACAGCTCCCCTTTATCCTTCGAACATCCTACAAGTAAGATCTGTCCAGCGAGTACTGCCGTTAAAAGCACTTTCGTTACGTTCATAGCGGCTCTCCTATCGTTCTGTTTTTGAAATCAAAACCTTATTTCTCATCACATCTGCAACACCAAGCTGGGTTACCCGGACATACGGCAAATGAGTGGATTGCAGGAAGAGCAAGCTGTAGATTGCATCCCCTTTGTCGTACCCTCTGGCGCGTAAGGCGTTTTTAAAAACGCGTTCCAGTTCGCTCAGCTCTTCTATAGGCTTATCCGAAAGACTTCCTCCTATCGTGAGCGGTAATTGAGAGATGACCTCGCCATTTTCAGCAAGAACGATTCCTCCGCCTATTTTTTTCAGATGGCGGAATGCCCGGAGCATCTCGTTCTTGTCTTTCCCGATTAAAATGAGGTCACCAGTATTGGAATACGAAGAAGCAAGACCTTGTACCGAGCTTGCAAACCCTTTAATCACCGTCGTCACCCGCCACTTTCCATTCCGATCAATAAGCGCAAGGAACGATTCATCATGATCCTCCTCTAACCGATCCGCAGAAAGATCGACTGTTGTCTCGTACGGCTTCGTGATGACGTCATTCAGCATTTCGATGCCGAGGGATTCGGTTGCCGTTACATCCTCTAACATAAGATCGAAGTCAGGGGCGAATTCGGGAAAGACTGACCAATCCGCTTTGTTGAATTCGCTGCATGCTTGTCCATCACGCTTCAGCCAGACGCCTTTTGACAACACTTCCGTCGGATTCGGTTCCATGATGTCGGATAAGAAATTCAGTGTCGCAAAACGGCCCGGTGCTATAACACTATGTAATTCGTCGATGTCATAGTACCTCGCTATGTTATAAGACGCCATTTGGTATGCATCGATCGGGTCGACACCCACTTCCAGTGCAATCCGGATGCATTTATCCATTACACCGTCATCGTGAAATAGTGGGGGTGAACCGTCTGTCGTCATCATGAGATGATCGAAAACGTTGAGTTCTTTTTCAAGAATTCCTTGAAGTAACGGTTTCAAGTCAGTACGTATGGATGATTCACGAAGGGTCACTGCGTATCCTTGCAACAAGCGTGCTTCTGCCTCTTCTGCCGTCATCGACTCATGGTCTCCATTCACACCAAGCAGGCGCATGCGAGCTAAGGTGCGCTCAGATGCACCCGGGAAATGCCCTTCGACTTTTTTCCCAAGCTGTTTCGCTTTTTGAAGGGAATCAGTCATGATAGGGTCGCCTTTTAACAAACGGGGCCATCCTGTCAGTTCTCCACCCATGAGTACATCATCACGCTTCAGCCATTCAGCCACTCTTTCAGGGGCGAAGACTTCCGCTTCGTTTTGTAAATTCGTCTGTGAATCCATACGTGCCCACCAATAGAAGGAAAAAGGCAGTTGTTTCAACTGATCGAGTAACGTGAAAGCCTGTTTTTGGTCAAGTGACATCAGCAGCATTAAGTTATCTGCTAAAAACGTCGTCGTCCCGTGTTGGGCTGCGAATTGGGCGAACGTTTCCGGGTTATACAGTTGAAAAGGATGTACGTGCGGTTCTATGTATCCCGGTACAATCCACTTTCCTGTCGCGTCAATCAGTTCAGCGCCTTCTGTCAATACGGGCATGCGCTCTCCTGTATAGAGAATACGGCCGTGTTTGATCCATATCGTACCGGTTTTCCATTGCTTTAAAACGGAATGTAAGTACGTTGCATTCGTGATGACTAAATCCGGTGCTTCTTTTCCGTCAATGACGGCAAGTTGCGAAGCGATTTCTTCCGCGTTCCACATTGAGATCGTCTCCTTTATCATCGTTTGCTACATGTATCCTACCATAGCTTGGAAATTGTGAATAGATGGTGAATGGAGGAACTGAAGGTAGGGGTAGCGAAAACATAGTGCAGAGAACTTTTAAGGGGATGATTTCATTGACTGATCGATTAACATTCGATGCGGATACCGCAACTGAATACGATAGAGGAATCCGCCGGACACTGCCCACGTATGATGGGCTTATCCAACTTGCGAATACAGCACTTCGGTTGCATGCGGAAGATCACGCTAAGGTTCTCGTAATTGGTGCGGGTGGCGGCAATGAATTACTGGAGTTCGCTGAGCACAATCCATCATGGAAGTTCACTGCAGCAGATCCTTCTGAACCGATGCTAAAGGAAGCGCGTGCGAAAGTTGAAAGCCGATTTGGCACGGAACGTGCGGAGTTTGTCCAAGGGAGTGCAAGCGCTGTTCCGTTGGAGCAATTGTATGGCGCCGCGTCATGTCTGCTCGTGTTGCATTTTATTGATAGCGTCGAGGAGAAATCTGCCTTACTTCAGGAGATCCGGAAGCGGTTGGAACCGGGTGCTCCCTTTGTGATCGCCTCTATGACAGGGGATCGAACCGATCCATCATTCGATGAATTGTTCGGGCTGTGGCGCCAGTGCTGGATCGATCGATCTTCGTTGTCAGAACGGCAAGTTTTCGAAATGGAGAGGACGGTGCGTGCGTTGTCGTTTATTTCTCAAGATGAAATGGAACAGTTGCTGCGAAATGCTGGATTTGGTCGGATCACTCAATTTTTTCAGACAACGTTTTTTAGCGCGTGGATGTGTGTGGCGAAGTGAGGTACTGCATGTGGCGAGGAAGATGATTCTCACTGTTCCCAATAGTTAAGCGTCTTTCCTCTTAACCTTTTTCATCAGGAATAAAATCATTCATTTCCGGTTAGGCTGAGTACACTATATGGCTGACCGGAAAGGAGTGAGATGGGATGACAGAAAGCAAGAAACAAGAGATGCCGCCGTTCATGAAATCCATATCAGATTCACTGCCTTCTTCTTTCGATGTGTTGCATGTCCCTCTCGCACTCGATGGCACCCATGTCCATCTGCTGTATATGAAAACTGTCGTGGATGGAACTCCCCTCCAGCAATCCATCATCAAACCCTTTTTTGAGATCGATAATGAAAAAAAATTTGCTGCTTACATACAAGGTCTTCCGAATCGATTGGATCCTCCCCAACCCGATGAACTTCTCTCCATGATCACTTCAGGCTTTGTACTCATCTATGCGGCCTCCACGTACAGTGTTCTTGAGTTCAGGAAATTAGGCAACACACAGCAAACTATGACAGTTTCAGAAACCACGATACACGGCCCACAGCTCGCTCTCAGTGAAGATTTGGAAACGAATGTAAGTATCATCAGGCAGCATTATCATCAACCTAATTTGTACATCGAAACTCAGCAATTAACCGACAAAAGCAAAATGGCCATTGCAATACTTTACGATGAAAAAGAAGTGGATGTCGATGTGCTGCGTCGGGTGAAAGAAAAGCTGGATGCTTTGGACGAACCTCTCATTCAGTCCGCTGGAGAACTCGCTGTTCGCCTCACAAGCAGGCGTTTCACCCTGTTTCCGACTTCAATCCTTACTGAACGTCCCGATCGGATTGTCTACAATTTAACAGGGGGAAAAATCGTTTTGCTTGTTGATAATTCTCCGTATGCCATTATTTTACCGGTCGTCTTTTTCGACTTCATGGTTTCAATGGAAGAGAACTATCATACTTATATCATCTCCCTGTACAATACTTTACTCGGTTGGTTCGGCTTGTTGAATTGTTTAATATTACCGAGTTTGTATGTTGCATTTACTGCCTATTCTCCGGAAGTCTTAAGCCCTGAACTGACACTGACCATTGCAGGAAGTCGGATCGGAGTTCCTTATCCTTCCTTTATAGAGGTCATTATCATGCTTTTGTTTGTAGAGCTGCTGACAGAGGCCAGTGTACGGCTTCCCAGATCAATAAATGCAGCCGCAACTACTGTGGGTGGATTGATCTTAGGAACGGCTGCAACGGAAGCCTCGCTCGCCTCCAATGTCCTCATCATGGTCATTGCGGTTGTGGCGATTTCCACATTTGTTATTCCTATGAACGAACTTGGTTTTGCCGTAAGAATCGGACGTTTGTTCCTGATTCTGTTTACAGCACTATTTGGGTTGATCGGCTTGATATCGGGAACACTTTTACTCATTATCCATCTCACAAACCTGGATAGTTTTGGCGAACCGTACTTACGAATCGGATGGCGCAGCAAGCGGAGTGAAAAGATGGTGAACAGCGAATGAGCCGTTTTTTATATTACTTGATATTTACCAACATGATGGCGATTATCACTACTCCCATTCCCCGGATATTATTGGTACAATCCGAAGATGGCGCAATTGGTTCTATGTTAGTCGGGACCGCAGCTGGCATGATATTTATGTATATAACCATAAAGTTTTTCATTCGATTTCCGGGAATGGACTTCATAGACTTGCTGCAGGCATACACATCCAATAGGGTTCGCATACCTGTCACAATATATTTCGCAATATTTTGGTATATTTCTGGACTGATCACGCTCATCATGACCGTTTTTTTACTAATCACCTTCCTGACTCCGGTAATGTCTATCTATACAATTACTTGTTCCATAGTAATCACTGTTTTTTTTGGTGTATTACTGAAATCCAAAAGTGTTTTGTTTACGATGGAAATCGTGGTTATTCTCCTGATTCCTGTTGCATTGCTCATGTTCTTCAAGCTCTTTACTGCTAGTGAGGTGGACTGGGACCAAACCCGTTTAGCAATTATGCATATCAATCAGATGCCTAAATATAGCTCGATTGTTGCAACGTCCTTTATGTTTCTAGGCTGCAGCAATCTCATCATCTTCAACCGGTACTTTAAAGAACAGCAGCATGTCTCCATGCTCTCTTTAGTTTTCATTAGCCTTTTCGCGGTACTCATGCTGGTCACATCGTATTTCATACCCATCGGTCTTTCCGGATTCGACCGGATCGAACAACTCATCTTCCCTTGGACTTCTTCTGCTGATTCGGTTCGTATGAAATTCGGAATCATAGAACGGGTCATATTCATTTTCATGTTTCTTTTTGTGACGCTTGCCTTTGTCAGCATCATCATCCATTGGCACATCTCCTATAAATTAATCCTTAGCGTGTTCAGACTGAAAGCATTACAGTTTCAACAACAGAATTTCACACCTTTTCTAGTTGTCCTGGTTTTTTCCTTACTTGGTATATGGCTTACGGCACTCCTTACCCAATATCAGCTCTATCACTATACATCACTTTTCTACTACACAATCCCGCTATTCGTAGCCATACTTTTCTTTACCATGATGGCTATTAAGAAAGGGGCTTCCAAATGAGTACAATGTGGACGAAAGTTATCATGTGTTCTGTTCTTTTAATTTTATTTACTTCCCTGCTTTCAGGCTGCGCATACAAAGGTGTGGATAAACGTTCATTTGTAGTCGGAATTGGTGTAGACCCTGCCGAGGACACAGACAAAAAGTTTAAAGTGACGGTTAAACTGGCAAAGCCTATTGCCTCCTTAAAATCTTCTACAGCAAACGAATACACTTTCTTAGAGCATGAGAGTAATTCAGTTGCGGAAGCCATCCGTTTTCTGGAAACACAAGATGATAAAGTGATGGATTTCAGTCAAACAAAAATTCTCGCCTTGAACGAGGAGCTACTGACAGGTGATCTATTTCCTTTAATGGATTATTTCGTTCGACGCGGTGATCTTCAACTCATTTTATATGTACTCATGGCTAAACCGACTGCTGAAGAAGTATTAAAAGTTCAACCGCCACTTGAAGCGGCCGGTGAAAATTTCCTCTATAATTTCTTCGACAATACAGGCACGGAAAGCCCTTACGTCACGACCACTTTCCTATTCGAGTTCCGTCGTGAATACGATACGGTAGGACAAAGTTCCGTGCTTCCTGTCGTGGAAGCAAACGAGGCAGGTACTAAGGTTACAATCAACCACTCGGTTGTTTTAAAGAATAGTGTACAACCTGTTATATTAACACCTATGCAAACCTTATTGAATAATACTCTTATGGTGGGGGCTAATGGATACGGATATCGCATTGAAAATGAAGGCTTCAAGCTCCTGCTCAACCTGGATCGTGTAAAAATGAAAGTGAAAGTGCATGATAAAAAGGGACAAAAGCCTCGAGCAGAAGTCCGCATAAAGGCAGTCGGAGCGATTAACGAATCCAATAAGGTTTTAAAGCTAGAACAGATCGATTATTACAGCAAAATAGCTGGAGAAAGTTTGGAAGAAAAAGTGAAGGATTTATTTGTACATCTTCAAGAGAAGAATGTCGATCCATTTGGATTTGGTATGAAATACCGTTCTACAAGACTAAATACTAAGGATAAGTTGGATAGGTGGAAAGCCATTTACCCAGAACTTGAATTTGATGTAAAAGTGGACATGCAGCTGAAATCAGTCGGGGCAATGAATTAAAAAAAAGGTTTCGGCATATGTGCCGAAACCTTTTTCATTGTTATATTCGTATTAGACTAAACCGATTCTTTCAAAAATCAGGTCAATCTTTTGTAGGTGATAATTATAGTCAAAGCATTCTTCAATTTCCGCGTCAGTCAAGTGACCGGTAATCGTTGAGTTTCCTTTAACCAATTCTTTAAACGAACGTTGTTCATCCCATGACGTTGCTGTTAATGGCTGTACTGTATCATATGCCGCTTCGCGGGACATCCCCTTATCAATCAGGGACAACAACACACGCTGAGAGTAAATCAAGCCAAGCGTACTGTCCATGTTGCGCTTCATATTCTCCGGATAAACCGTCAAGTTCTTCACGATAGTGCTAAAGCGATTCAGCATATAATTGAGCGCAATCGTTGCATCCGGCAGAATCACCCGCTCTGCGGATGAATGGGAGATATCCCGTTCATGCCATAACGGCACATTCTCATAAGCTGTCAACATATAGCCGCGAATCAGACGGGAAAGACCCGCCATGTTCTCAGAACCGATTGGATTGCGTTTGTGCGGCATTGCAGAAGAACCCTTTTGCCCCTTTGCAAAGAACTCTTCCACTTCCCGTGTTTCAGACTTTTGTAGTCCACGTATCTCAACAGCGAACTTCTCAATAGACGTCGCAATCAATGCCAACGTCGATACATAGTGCGCATGACGATCACGCTGCAACGTCTGTGTAGAAACAGGTGCTGGAATCAGACCTAACTTCTCACATACATACTGCTCCACAAACGGGTCAACATTCGCATAAGTGCCTACTGCCCCGGAAATCTTACCGGCTTGGACAGATGCAGCTGCTGCGTCAAAACGCTCCAAGTTGCGTTTCATCTCTTCATGCCACAAAGCTAGCTTGAGACCGAATGTAGTCGGCTCTGCATGTACACCATGCGTACGCCCCATCATAACAGTATGCTTGTGAGCTTTCGCTTTTTCAGCAAGTATATCAATGAATCTCACGATATCTGCACGTAAAATTTTGTTGGCTTGAAGCAGTAAATACGAAAGCGCTGTATCCACTACATCAGTTGACGTAAGTCCATAATGGACCCATTTGCGTTCTTCCCCAAGTGTTTCAGAAACAGCCCGTGTGAAAGCGACGACGTCATGGCGGGTTTCCTCTTCAATTTCAAGAATCCGTTCAACAGAAAAACCAGCATTTTGACGGATTTTCTCGACGTCTTCTTTTGGAACATCCCCAAGCTCTGCCCATGCTTCACTTGCTAATATCTCAACTTCCAACCACGCGTTGTATTTATTTTCATCCGTCCAAATCGCTCCCATTTCAGGGCGTGTATAGCGTTCGATCATCCTCTAGTTCCTCCTTGGAGTCCATGACTCAATCATTCACTAACTTCCAGCACACCTTTCAATTGGATCATCTGGCGAATCGGCACGTACTGGCCATCCCGTTCTTCAAATAACGGCTCTTCACGACGTCCTGCAGGTATGTATCCCTCTGCTTTCATGCGTTCTATACAATCCGAAATTGTCTCATGTTCTTCAACTTGAAACCATACTGTTTTTCGTCGTTTCACTTAAATAACTTCCCTTTTTTAACAGTCTTGACCCAGAATCCTCCACGAATGGTTTTAGGTTCGTAGGAGATGACGAATGCTTTAGGATCCAGTTCGGCAATCGTCGTATAAAGCTTCAACTCATATTTACGTGGTGTCAAGATCTGCATGGCAGAGCGATTCCCCTCTAATCCATGGGCAGACCAGTCTGTTACGCCGTAACCTTTCGTACGTAACGTCGAAGCCAATTCCTTGTTGACCTCATCTGTAATAACATTAACTGTAATATAACCAAGTGCCATTTTCTCTTCAATTTTAGTACCTACAACCACGCCCGAGCCAAAGCCCAACGCATAAGCAACTAAATTTTGAATTTGATCCAGACTGTCCAATACTAACCCTAAACCTACTACATAGATGACCACTTCGAACATACTAACGAGGGCTGCAAAGTAGCGATATCCCTTTAGAGTTAAAATCATACGAATCGTGGAAAATGTTACATAAACGATATTAATCACAAATATGATTAAAACCATTATCCAAGGATTCATGTGGCACCCCTCCATTCTACAAGATACATGGTACATGGGAACCGCTGTGATTACAAGCGAATTCCATGTATTTTGTCTAAAATCGAAGCCCTGGAATACTTTATCAAGTAATACCCATCTCATTCTATGAATGGCTCAGAACACTAGAATGATGGGGATGGATCTTGTAAAATGCTTCGAACCTTCGAAATGGGTTTGTAAAACTTTGATTGCGCTAATAATCGCTTGAATTTGATTAAGCAATTGACATGGTGCTCTTTCTTCGAATAAGTCGGTGAGTTTATGAGCACTTTTAAAGGTTTATGAGCGGTTTTTCTGATTTATGAGCGGATTACATAGGTTATGAGCGAATGACACAGGTTATGAGCGAGGTTGCACATTTATGATCACATTTACGTTTTTATGAGCGGTTTTCCAGTTTTATGAGCACATGACTAGGCATCGGGTAAGATTCACTGGTGCTTCTTGCTATGAGGAGAGTTTGCTGCCACATGCCTCACAGTCAATCCTTCCAAGAGATAAGATGTAAATTCTTTACATAGGATTTAATTTTCAAGAAGTTCTATGCAACCTCAACCTTAATTCATCTAGTTACGCAACGGATTCATATCTTAAATAACACAACATTTTAAAACTGGATAATTTTATAAATACACCTTGTTCCATCCTACTACTACCGGTTCAAACGTAACAGACGACTTTTTTCAACTAATACGACAAAAAAGCGAGCCGAGGAA
>NZ_JBCMNO010000009.1:0-159356 GCF_050459885.1 Sporosarcina gallistercoris
AACGGGAACAGATGGAAATGCTTACAATCGAACAGTTAGTTCCGCAAGACCATTTGGTTCGTAAATTAGATGCAGCAATTGATTTTTCTTTCATTTATCCATTGGTTGAAGATCTATATTCATTATTTGGGAGACCCAGCATAGATCCAGTTGTACTCATTATTGTGCTCGCAAATATCGTCACTCCCGGTAATGATCACGATAGCAATATGCTTCAACCGTTGGTCCAAAAAATTATGGATAAGGTAAAACGTCCACTGGCTGTCGCTGCCTATAAGACACCAGCTATGGCAAACTATCTCCTAGAAAATCAGATATTGCCGGTGCTTCCTTATAAACGGTCTATGACAAAGGAAGGCTTCTTCAAGAAAAATGAGTACGTTTATGATGAGCATTTCGATTGTTATCTTTGTCCAGAAGGACAAGTGCTCAATTACCGTGCGACAACGAAGGAAGGGTATCGCCAATATGCATCGGCACCTTCCATTTGTGCATCTTGTCCAGTAATCGGTCAGTGTACGAAAAGTAAAAATCAACAAAAGCTGATTCAATGTCATATCTGGCAAGACTATCTAGATGTAGCAGAAGACTTGAGACACCATTATGAAATCAAAGAAATACACGGGAAACGCAAAGAGACGGTTGAACGATTCTTTGCCGACGCCAAAGAGAAGCATCGTATGCGAGGGACAACCCTGAGGGGACTTAAAAAAATGTCTATGCAAGCGATGCTTACTTTCGCTGCCAAAATCTGAAGAAACTTGCAAGCTGGACATGGAGCCCACCTGTAAGGGAAAATTCGCATACATATGGAAAGTCCTGTGGGATATGGAGTTGATTGGAGAGCAGGGCGGCGACTCCCGGGGAATCAGCGCAGCGCGAAGACCCCGCAGGAAAAGTCGTAACGAAGAACGGCTTTTGCGAGCATAAGTGAAACGTTGGGAGCACATCTTTGCTTTCGAAGCGACGAGGAGGCTGAGGGCAAGCCCCCTGGAAAGCGTCCGCCCGGAACGGAGATCAACGGCTCTTGACCAGTTGCAGATTTATACGTTCAAAAATCAAAAGGGTTGGAAATCATTTCGATTTCCAACCCTTTTGTCTACAGTCTGAAACCTCCGGCAATTGAGCCGGAGGTTTTTTTTACTCAAACAATCTGTCGAACTTTTCTTTGAGGTCATTCCGTAAAGTGACAAAACTCGTAATGTAAAAATGGTAGTCTTGCAAACAAGGGGGACAGCCTATGTATGGGGAAGTCATGATTGTCATTAATATGGTTTTCAATTATACAGTCCTGTCATTTGCCAATGCGATCGGGAACACAAAAATCAGCAATAAGCGATTAGCGCTTGCAGCTTTTGCGGGTTCTATTCCTGCGGTTGCTTTCCCTGACTCCTTCGTTGCGTCGTTGACAGCGTTTGCAATCATGATAAGCTGTGCATTCGGTTTTTCTGCACGTATCTGGAAAGCATCGGTCGGGTTAGTGCTAATAGGCGCTTTTGTAGCTGGCGGACTGTTATCGGCACTTCCATTCAGTCAATGGGGGCAAAGTCTTCAGTATCGATTAATCTTTTATGCTGCACTTGCTTATTGTTGTCTTCAATTAGTAAAAATGAAATGGCTCGATGTACGGAAAATCAGTAGATTTTCAGAATTTGCGTGCAGCTCGGTATTGCAACTTTTCAATTCTTCGATACAACTGCGCGTGTTTATCGACACAGGCAATAGCTGTACAGAACCGTTGTCCAATGATCCTGTTCATTTTGTATCGCTACGAGCTGTTAAGCAAATGATTCCTGATGACTTACTTCATAGCCTGCAGCAAGTTGGGAACGAACAGGGAGCAATTCCGGACTTGTCACAATTTCCAGAACGATTCAGTAAACAATTGCGTCTTATTCGGATTCAAACGGTAGATGGAGCCAATTGGGCTGTTGGCATTCGTTTTGACGCCTGGGAATTGGAAGGGAATCGAGCACTAGAAAAAGGGTATATCGTTTTAACGGCTGATGATGCACGTTACCCACACAGTGCATCCGCTATCTTACATGTATCTGCATTGGAGACTAGAGAAGAAGGAAGGGGTATGCTTCATGCTACATGAATTGAAGAAATGGCTTTCGGTACTTGCAGGAGTCTTTAAGAAGAAGAATGGTACGTACTACATTGGCGGACATGAATCGTTACCGAAACCACTTACGAGAGAAGAAGAAGCAAAAACGATTGCAGCTTATATGGCGGGTGACCAACAGGCAAGGGATCGCCTTATCGAAAAGAATTTGCGTCTAGTTGTTTACATTGCTCGGCGTTTTGACAATACGAATACACATATTGAAGACTTAATCAGTATTGGGGCAATAGGTTTGATCAAAGCTATAGAAACGTTTAAAAGTGATAAAAATATTAAATTGGCAACCTACGCATCACGTTGTATTGAAAACGAAATCCTGATGCATTTACGTAAAACCAATCGCACCCGGTCTGAAATTTCTTTTGACGAACCTCTCAATTCCGATGCGGATGGAAATGAGCTTCTGCTGTCTGATATTTTAGGGACGGATGAAGATATCATTACAGATGATGTTGAAAAGAAAATTGAGCGCCAACATATGATTGACGCTGTAACCACTCTTAGTGACAGAGAACGTCACATTATGGAATGCAGATTTGGACTGACAGGTAAAATTGAAATGACACAGAAGGAAGTTGCTGATTTACTTGGCATTTCCCAATCGTATATTTCTCGATTGGAAAAGAAGATCATATCTGAACTTCGCGATCGTTTGAACCATCCGATTGCGTAATGGTTGAAATTGGCGTTTTAGAAAACCGCATAGAACTCCACTCAGAGGATAAGCTATCTCGTACATTCATCTACAGAATACGGAGGAATTCAGATGGTACGTACAAGAGTGGAAATATGCGGTATAGATACATCTACTTTGCCGCTTCTGTCGAGTGAAGTCATGAAAGAAACATTCATCCGTCTGCAAAGCGGTGACGAATCAGCCAGAGATGAACTCGTAACAGCGAACTTACGCCTCGTCCTAAGCCTTGTGCAGCGATTTGCCTATCGTGGAGAACAAGCAGATGATTTGTTTCAAGTAGGTTGTGTTGGGCTGCTGAAATCAATAGACAACTTCGATTTAAAACACAATGTCCGATTTTCAACGTACGCAGTTCCAATGATTGTCGGAGAAATCAAGCGTCATTTGAGAGATCATCATTCCGTCCGAGTGTCTCGTTCGCTTCGAGATATCGCCTATAAAGCAATCCGTGCAAAAGAAGAATTCATCAACGAACACCAAAAGGAACCAAGAATTTCGGATTTGGCTAAAATGACGGATATCCCTGAAGAAGATATCTTATTTGCTCTGGATGCCATACAAGATCCAATGTCTCTTCACGAACCGATGAACGGAGACGGTGGAGATCCTGTGTATATGATGGACCAACTTCATGATAAGACGGTGTCAGAAGAACGCTGGTCAACATATGTGTCGATGAAGGAAACGATGACAGGACTGGATAATCGACAGCAGCTGATTTTGTCGAAAAGGTTTTATCTTGGACAGACACAAACGGAAATCGCTCGGGAACTTGGTATTTCGCAGGCTCAAATTTCCCGCTTGGAGAAGCAGGCGATTGCTCAAATTCGGGAAGGGATGGAACAAAGCAAATAAATAAGGACGCGATGCTCCCTTGCATTGCGTTTTTTTTGTACGCCTATCTGCATAGAATATGAAAAAGGGGGATTTCTATGCGCTTTTCAGAATTTCAAAAAAAAGAAGTGATCGATATGCAACGCGGGAAATTTCTTGGGTTCATTCAGGATGCCGCAATCGATATAACGAATGGTAAAATCGATACGCTTCACATCGGTGATACAGAACGGTCGTTGTTCATGGAGATGCGCATAAAAGATCAGAAGCAGTTTGGTTATGATGAGGTTGTAACGATAGGAAAAGATATTGTGCTTATTCAAAAGAAAGAGACCAAGAAGTGACTTATCGTTGATAACTAGGCGTCTGATTGATACAATAGAACAAAGTATCAAGAAAAGTAGTGATTAGGATGTTACCATTACCGCAGCGAATAAATACAATCGAACAGACAATCTGTCAGGCATGTGAACGTGCCGGCAGAAAACGTGATGAAGTTACGGTTATCGCAGTCACAAAGCAAGTGTCTGAAGAGCGTACACAACATGTCTTGGACCAAGGAATCACCCACTTAGGTGAAAACCGTCCTGAAGGGCTTATGGCTAAACAACATGTGATTCCTCAAGGGGCTGTTTGGCATTTCATCGGAAACGTACAGAGTCGTAAGGTGAAAGAGATCATCAATCGTGTCGATTATTTGCATTCATTGGATCGCTTGAGCTTAGCAAAAGAAATCCAGAAGCGAGCAGTTGAACCGGTTGATTGTTTCGTACAAGTCAATGTTTCGGGTGAAGATTCCAAATCAGGATTATCGCCGGCTGAAACGCAAAGTTTTATCGAGTCGTTAAGCAGTTATGATAAAATAAGAGTGATTGGCCTTATGACGATGGCTCCACTCACAGAAAATCGAGATACAATACGAAACGTCTTTAGAGAATTACGGGAACTGCGGGATCAGCTTGCAGCTGAAAAAATGCAGCACGCTCCTGTAACCAAACTGTCCATGGGTATGTCGAATGATTACAGTATTGCAATCGAA
The DNA here is from genome assembly GCF_050459885.1 of Sporosarcina gallistercoris. Classification (GTDB taxonomy): domain Bacteria; phylum Bacillota; class Bacilli; order Bacillales_A; family Planococcaceae; genus Sporosarcina; species Sporosarcina gallistercoris_A. The sequence goes on from NZ_JBCMNO010000009.1 coordinate 4,699, forward strand.
GAGGGCGCAACCCATGTGCGAATTGGGACTGCACTCGTCGGTTCGGAGAGCGAGGGAGACGTATGAGCATAAAAAACAAATTCGAAAAATGGTTTTACCTTGATGAAGAAGAAGCGGCAGCGCAAGAGTCAGCAGCCAAGCAACAAATCGCTCCTACACAGCCGGAGCGTAAGCCGAACAAACAACCCGCGATGAAAAACGCCCCCTTGCCAAAGCAGAACCGCAAGGAACCTCAGACTGCCGGGAACATTGTGAGCTTGCAAAGCGTCCAGAAGTCGTCGAAGGTGATTTTAGTAGAACCCCGCGTCTATGCCGAGGCTCAAGATATATCAGAGCATCTGACGAATAAGCGCGCGGTTATTGTCAATCTGCAGCGTATTGATCGCGAACAAGGTATTCGGATCGTCGATTTCCTGAGTGGATCGGTGTATGCGCTGAATGGAGATATCCAACGAATTGGCACTGACATATTCCTCTGCGTTCCGGAGAACGTGGAAGTGAATGGATCGATCTCCGACTATTTAAATGAAAGAAACTGAATGAGGTGTACCAACTGTAATGGATTTATTATTGATTCAAATCTACCGAGTAATAACTTCTGCATTATCGATTTACTCTATTCTGCTCGTCATCTATATTCTGATGTCTTGGGTTCCTGCTTCAAGAGATACTAAATTTGGAAGAATCCTTGAGAAAATCGCTGAACCGTATTTAGGGTTTTTCAGAAACTTTATTCCACCCCTTGGAATGATTGACATCTCTCCAATTGTTGCATTGTTTGCTTTGCAACTGATCGGAAGAGGATTAGCACCTGTGTTTATTTGGCTCTCACGCATGCTTTGAATTAGTAACTAAACGATCTAATAGTTGAACCCATCCTCACGCTGTGGGGATTTTTCTATAAGGAGACGAGTACAATGGATGGCATCTTACAACATTTTAGAAAAGAAGAGCAGCCCTTTATTGAAATGGTCATGGACTGGGCGAGAGAGGTCGAGGACTTATATTCACCTAAATTGACCGATTTTCTTGATCCGCGCCAGCGCTTTATTGTGGAATCCGTCGTAAAAGGAAGTGGTCTGCTCGTTTCGGAGAACGGTGGATTTGACGGTGCAGAGCGGAAAAGGGTGCTGATCTACCCGGATTATTACGAACCGACTCGTGAAGATTTCCAAATTGTTGTATTTGATGTTCGTTACGCATCCAAATTTCTGACGCTCGAGCATCCTGCCGTTCTCGGTGCATTAATGGGACTTGGTTTGGACCGTGCGAAATTCGGTGACATCCGTTTGAAAGATGGGGATGTTCAGCTGGCGAGTGTATCGGAGTTAAGTACGTATTTAACTGCCAATTTCACTTCGGCTGGAAAAGCGAAACTCTCGCTGACTGAATTGCCTGAACGTGAAGAATGGATTGCGCTAGAAGAAGTTTGGATTGAAGAGACTCAAATCATCAGTTCACTTCGACTGGACACGGTCGTTGCCGCATTGTTGAATATCGCTCGCCAGAAGTCCGGAACATACATCCATGGAGGGAAAGTGAAAGTGAATTGGCGGGTTGTGGAACAACCTTCATTTGAGTTGAATGAGTCTGATATTCTTTCTGTCAGAGGACATGGCCGATACAAAGTGGTTGCGATTGAAGGTCGGACTAAGAAGGACAAAATTCGTTTGGTTACTGGTAAGTTGGAATGATTTTTAGCGGACAGACTTTAGAAAAAGTCTGTTTTCTGTTATAGTCAACGGTATAACGAATAACGAACATCAAAAGGGGAGAGACTTGCATGGCGCTTACACCAATTGATATACATAATAAAACGTTCGGAAGCAGATGGCGCGGTTACGACGAAGATGAAGTGAATGAGTTCCTTGAGCAACTCATGAAAGATTATGAAAACCTGCTCGTGGAAAATAAAGAACTGGCACGCAAATTGAAAGAAACCGAAGATCAAGTAGCGCATTTCAATGCAATCGAAGAGACGCTGCAGAAATCGATCATGATAGCTCAAGAAGCGGCAGAGGATGTTCGGAGAAATTCCACTCAAGAATCCAAGCTCATCATTAAAGAAGCTGAAAAGAATGCAGATCGCATTGTCAACGAAGCCTTATCTCGTTCACGCGAAATCTCAATGGAAATCGAGGACTTGAAAAAACAGTCCAAAGTATTCCGTAATCGATTCCGTATGCTGATTGAAGCACAGTTGGATTTAGTGAAGATGGATGATTGGGACACACTTCTTGATTATGAACAGAACACAAAGCAACTGCAAACAGCTGCAGATCAAGAGTAACAGGCACTTGACTTTATGGGGTATCCGCCCCTATAATATGGTTCATATTGAATGACAGGCACTGAAAGAGACAGTACTTTCCAAATAGGCTGCAGATTAGCGAGTCGGGGATAGTGGGAGCCCGGTTGCAGGTTGGAAAGGAAAATCACTCTGGAGCCGGATTGCGGAAATGCAATCCCGGAGCACACCCCGTTATGGTGTTCGAGAGGCAGTCGCAAGTTTTTCGGCTGCAACTAGGGTGGTATCGCGAGCACAATCCTCGTCCCTTTTCCAGGGACGGGGATTTTTTGATGTTTTATTTTTATTCAAAGAAATCAAGCCCCTCGGAAAGCGTCCGCTGTAATGAAACGAAATACCATCATTAATGAGCTATTATAACAAAGGAGGAATTGGAATGGATTATAAAGACACGTTACTTATGCCGAAAACCGACTTTCCGATGAGAGGCGGTTTGCCGACAAAAGAACCGCAAATGCAAGAACAATGGGAGAAGGACAATATGTACGCGAAAGTGCAGGAACGGACAAAAGGGAAACCGACGTTCATCCTTCATGACGGACCTCCTTATGCAAACGGAGATCTCCATATGGGGCACGCGCTGAACAAAGTATTGAAAGACATCATCGTACGTCACAAATCCATGACAGGCTTCCACGCCCCGTATGTTCCGGGTTGGGACACACACGGCTTGCCTATTGAGCAAGCACTTGTAAACAAAGGCGTAAAACGCAAGGAACATAGCATTGCGGAGTTCCGTGAAATGTGTAAAGACTATGCACTGACTCAAATTGACAACCAGCGCACACAATTCAAACGTCTGGGTGTTCGAGGCGATTGGGATAACCCGTATATCACGCTTAAACCTGAATTTGAATCCCGTCAAATTAAAGTGTTCGGCGATATGGCTAAAAAAGGCTTCATTTACAAAGGGTTGAAACCAGTTTACTGGTCCCCTTCATCTGAAACTGCTCTAGCTGAAGCTGAAATTGAATATCAGGATAAAAAATCTCCTTCCATCTACGTCAGCTTCCCGGTTCGTGATGGTAAAGGCGTGTTGGATACAGATGTTAACTTCTTGATCTGGACGACAACTCCTTGGACGATTCCAGCAAACTTAGGGATTTCCGTACATCCTGACTTTGTATACACTCTTGTAGAAGCAAACGGTAAGAAGTTCCTTGTAGCCAAAGACCTAGTTGAGAGCCTAGCTGCTGAGTTAGGGTGGGAAAACTACACGACAGCAGAGGAATTCAAAGGACGCGAACTTGAACGCATGACTGCAAGTCACCCGATTTACGATCGTGAATCACTCGTTATGCTAGGCGAGCATGTAACAGCAGACGCTGGTACTGGCTGTGTTCACACCGCTCCAGGACATGGTGAAGATGACTTCTACGTGTCAAAACAATATGGTTTAGGAGTACTGTCTCCAGTTAACGATCGTGGTGTTATGACGGCTGAAGCCCCATTATTTGAAGGATTATTCTATGAAGATGCCAACAAAGCCGTGACAGAGAAGTTGAAAGAAGTGGGAGCGCTTGAAAAGCTTTCGTTCTTCACGCACTCATACCCGCACGACTGGCGTACGAAAAAGCCGGTTATCTATCGTGCTACAGCCCAATGGTTTGCATCGATTGAATCATTCCGTGATGAGCTTCTTGAAGCAATCCGGAAGACGGAATTCACGCCTTCTTGGGGTGAGACCCGTCTCTACAATATGATCCGTGACCGCGGCGACTGGTGTATTTCACGTCAACGCGTTTGGGGTGTTCCGATTCCTGTGTTTTATGCTGAAGACGGCGAGCCCATCATTACGGATGAAACCATCGACCATATTTCCGCGTTATTCCGTGAGCATGGGTCTAACATCTGGTTCGAGTGGGATACGAAAGAGCTACTTCCGAAAGATTTCTCTCATAATGGAAGTCCGAATGGTACGTTCACGAAAGAAACGGACATCATGGATGTATGGTTCGACTCAGGATCTACCCATCAAGGTGTCCTGGAAGAACGTGATGACCTGTCCTATCCGGCAGATCTCTATCTAGAAGGATCTGATCAGTACCGAGGATGGTTCAACTCTTCTTTGACAACAAGTGTAGCAATCAATGGAATTGCACCATATAAAGGCCTATTGAGCCACGGGTTCACATTAGACGGTGAAGGACGCAAGATGAGTAAATCAATCGGTAATGTCATCCTCCCATCTAAAGTGACAAACCAATTCGGAGCGGATATTTTGCGTCTTTGGGTATCTTCAGTGGATTATACTGCTGACGTCCGAGTTTCCGACTCAAACTTCAAGCAAGTTTCAGAAGTATATCGCAAGATCCGTAACACCGTCCGTTTCCTTCACGGAAATACATCAGACTTCACGCCAGGCACAGATACGGTTGCATTTGAAGAGCTGCGCCCCGTGGATCAGTATGTGTATGTGAAGCTTCAGGATTTGGTCCGTGATGTGAGAACGGCTTACGAGCAATATGAATTCGCAACTGTCTATCATGCCATTAATTCGTTCTGTACGGGTACATTGAGCTCGTTCTATCTTGACATCGCAAAAGATGTTGTATACATCGAAGCTGCCGATCATCCACACCGTCGTGCTATGCAAACCGTGATGTATGATGCACTTCTGGCGTTATTGAAGCTAGTTGCGCCAATCTTGCCGCATACAGCAGACGAAATGTGGGCTTACTTGGAGCATGAAACTGCAGAAAGCATCCAGCTAACGGATATGCCGGAAGCAAAAGAACTGGAAGCATCTGATCTGCGTACACAGTTTGACCAGTTAATGCTTGTCCGTGATGATGTATTGAAAGCACTGGAAGAAGCTCGCAACAATAAGACAATCGGTAAATCATTGGAAGCGCACGTAACGGTAGCTGTCCGTGATGAATTGGCGCCGCTATTTGCAACAGAGCAAATCGATTTCGCTCAATTCTTCATCGTTTCGAAATTCAGCGTTGTTGCCTCATCCGACATCCCTGAAAATGCAGTTTCACTTTCGACAGGTCTTGTAGCTGTTGAAAAAGCAGCGGGAGAAAAATGTGAACGCTGCTGGACGATTTCAGAGACAGTCGATTCAAGCACTGACTATCCTGAGTTGTGTGAACGCTGTGCAGACGTTGTAGCACATCATTATGCATAATATTTAAACAGGCGCTGCAATCCGTCTATTCGGGTCTTGCAGCGTCTTTTTTCATTCATCCCTGTTTGGACTTGCGCGTGACGGGTTAGGGTATGATAAACTTAAAGAGACACTGCAGGACGGAGGGAACCGGGTTGTTCATTTATTATAGTATTGCGGCGCTTGTTATTTTGGTAGATCAGCTGACTAAATGGTGGGTCGCTGCTAATATGGAAATCGGAGAACGAATTCCTTTAATCGAACCGTATCTAGGCTTGTTGTCTCACCGGAATCGTGGTGCGGCATGGGGCATGCTTGAAGGTCAAATGTGGTTATTTGCAATTGTTACGATTGCCGTTGTAGGTGGAATCGTTTACTACTTTCAAAAAGAAGGAAAGGACGAACCGTTATTCGCGTGGAGTCTGATGCTGTTGCTTGGTGGGGCTATCGGAAACTTTATTGACAGAATGGTCAGGGGCGAAGTGGTGGACTTTGTCAGCGTGCTTATCCCGATCATGAATTATGATTTCCCGATTTTCAATGTAGCGGATGCGGCCCTGACAGCCGGTGTTGTCCTGGTGATCCTTCATTTGATTTTAGAAGAAAAAAAGAACAAGAAAGATAAGGTGGCATAATGGAACAGTTCCAATACGTGATTGAAGAAAATACAGCAGGTGAACGGATTGATAAAGCCCTGGCATCTGCAAATGCAGACTGGTCCCGAACGCTCATTCAGCAATGGGTAAAAGAAGGAATTGTCTTAGTGAATGGCAGTACGGTGAAACCGAATTATAAAGTGAAATCCGGGGACACCCTTACAGTCGATGAGCCGGAGCCTGAAGAACTCAATATGCCAGCTGAAGATTTGAATCTTGAAATTGTCTATGAAGACAGCGATGTCCTAGTTGTCAACAAGAGAAGCGGGATGGTGGTCCATCCAGCACCTGGACACACAACAGGAACACTCGTAAATGGACTGATGCACCATTGCACAGATTTGTCAGGCATCAATGGAATCATGAGACCGGGAATTGTCCACCGTATCGATAAAGATACGTCCGGACTGCTCATGGTCGCTAAAAATGATAAAGCCCACACGTCACTCGTCAATCAGCTCGTGGAAAAATCTGTAACGCGTGTTTATACGGCACTCGTCCACGGACATATTCCTCATGATAATGGAACCATCGATGCACCTATTGGAAGAAACCAAAAAGATCGCCAAAGCATGTCAGTGGAAAACACAGGCAAGCATGCGGTTACTCACTTTAAAGTGCTGGAGCGATTCGGGGACTTTACGCTTGTCGAATGCCGTTTGGAGACAGGAAGAACCCATCAGATCCGTGTTCATATGAAATATATCGGTCACCCGCTTGCGGGTGATCCGAAATATGGTCCGAAAAAAACTATTGAATATGATGGTCAAGTCCTTCATGCAGGGACACTAGGATTTGTACATCCAGTCACAGAAGAGTACATGGAGTTCACAGCGCCATTGCCGGAAGACTTCAAACAGTTGCTAAGCGAGATGAAGGCTGAAAAAGGTTGACGTAAAGAAATCCAACCTGTATGCTTATTATAGAAACTTAATAGCGAACCTTTAACGCCAATCCAGAGAGGTTGGGAAGGATGCACGTTTTTCAGAAGTCACGCTTGCGGGCGTTGACTGCTGGATTATATTCACGCACGCAAACCTTCCTGCCCGAAAGACGGCCGGAAGGTTTTTTGTATGGGGAAATCTTTGGAAGTGAGTAATTGGACTTAGTGGGAATACTAAGGATCAAGTATGTTTTGAAATTTTAAGGAGGCGTTTAAAATGGCAGAAAAAGCGAACATCTTGGATGAAAGTGCCATTAACCGTGCACTTACACGCATCGCACACGAAATCATTGAACGGAATAAAGGAATCGATCATTGTATCTTAGTTGGTATCAAAACCAGGGGAGCTTTTCTAGCGAACCGGCTAGCAGAAAAGATTGAGCAAATCGAAGGCAAACCGATCCGTATAGGAGAACTGGATATCTCCCTTTACAGAGACGATCTCGGGCTGAAATACGAAAACAAGGAGCCGTTAGTCAAACAGGTAGACATCAACTACAGCTTAGCAGATGAAAAAGTTGTTTTAATCGATGACGTCCTCTACACAGGCCGTACAGTGCGAGCAGCCATGGACGCGGTTATGGACTTAGGAAGACCATCATCCATCCAATTGGGCGTCCTCGTAGACCGCGGACATCGCGAACTGCCGATCCGGCCAGACTTCGTCGGGAAGAACATCCCTACTTCAAGTGAAGAAAAAGTGGTTGTGAACTTAGTTGAAACGGATTCGGAAGACAGCGTAACCATCCATTCCCGATAAATGAAAACCGCTTGGAGGCGCACTTGAAATGGCAGAAAAAGTATTGGATATACATGAAAAACCAGCAAGTGGAAAATGGCTTGCATTAAGTCTCCAGCACATGTTCGCGATGTTCGGGGCAACAATCCTAGTCCCTCAGCTTGTAGGACTTAGTCCGGCAATTGCACTACTTACGAGTGGTATTGCAACACTCATCTTTGTTGTCGTTACACAAGGTAAAGTTCCGGCTTACCTTGGCTCTTCCTTCGCTTTCATCGTTCCGATCCAAGTCGCAACTGAAACAGGCGGGATCGGAAGCGCGATGATCGGAAGTATGTTTGTAGCGCTCGTTTACGCGATTGTATCACTCGTCATATGGAAGACCGGACATCATTGGATCATGAATATCCTGCCGCCAGTCGTTGTTGGTCCGGTGATCATGGTGATCGGGCTTGCGGTTGCACCGACGGCCGTTGGGATGGCCAGCCGTATTGATGTTGAGGGGGTGTCAACTTACAGCCTCCTGCATTTCTCCGCAGCACTCGTCACATTAGCAGCTGCCATCATCTGTCTCATGTTTTTCCGAGGGGTCATCAGCCTGATGCCGGTGTTGATCGGAATTATAGTAGGCTACCTTTACTCAGCAGCCATCGGTATTTTAAACTTCCAACCGGTGCTTGAAGCAAAGTGGTTTGCGGTTCCGGAGTTCCTAATACCAGGAATCGATTATGACTTTGTGGTTACTCCTACTCTGTTGTTCGTCATAGTACCCATTGCGATTGTGACGATTTCAGAGCATATCGGCCACCAGCTTGTACTTGGAAAAGTAGTGGACCGTGATTTCATCCGGGACCCTGGATTGAATCGGTCATTGCTAGGTGACGGGCTCGGTACGCTCATAAGCGGGTTGCTCGGCGGACCGCCGAAAACGACTTACGGCGAAAATATCGGGGTCATGGCAATTACGCGAGTGTACAGTGTTTACGTGATTGTTGGAGCTGCAGTGTTCGCGATTCTCTTCTCTTTCATGGGGAAAGTCATGGCACTGATTGCAACCATACCTACAGCTGTACTTGGTGGAATTTCAATCCTGCTCTTCGGGATTATCGCTTCATCCGGATTGCGCATGCTCGTCGATCATCAAGTGGACTTCGATAAGCAGCGGAATCTCGTCATCACATCGGTCATCCTCGTCATTGGAATCGGCGGTGCATCCATCAATTTCAGCGAAACCTTCCACATCGAAGGAATGGCTTTAGCCGCAATCGTGGGTGTCGTGCTGAACCTGGCACTACCAGGCCGTGAAAAGAATTCAATGGATGATGTCAAAGAAGATCCATTGCTTGTGGATAAGGAAAACTGAATACGTTAGACCTTTTAACATTGTACAGAGAGACAAGGAAAGGTTTATGTGACAGGAACTGTTTAAGGGACCTGCATACATAAATGGCCTTCCTATATGCTGGGAAGGTTTTTTTAAAACCTTCCCCTACCTAAGAGGAGGACGAAAGAATGGATAACTTACTTACGATGAAACAATTTAACGAAGAGAATATTATGGAAATCTTGAACTATGCAGAATACTTGAAGCGTCATGGTATTCGGGAATTGCCCGGGAAATATTTAGTAAGCAACTTGTTTTTTGAACCAAGTACACGCACAAAGCTAAGCTTTGAGATCGCTGAGCGGAAATTGGGGTTGGAAATTATCCAATTCGATCCGGGCCACTCAAGTACAACGAAAGGGGAAACGCTTTTCGATACGGTTAGAACACTGGAAGCACTTGGAGTTAACGCAGTGGTCATCCGTCACCCGGAAAAAGAGTATTACAAGCAGCTTGAAGGAATTAAAATCCCTGTATTCAATGGCGGTGACGGTACAGGACAACACCCAAGCCAATCCTTATTGGACCTCTTTACAATCAAAGAGGAGTTCGGCTACTTCGAAGGTCTCAACGTAGTCATTGCTGGAGATCTATCACACAGCAGGGTCGCTGCATCGAACGCTGAAGCGTTACAAAAACTTGGTGCAAACGTGCAATACCTCTGTCCGGATGAATGGTCCGGGGATTATGAAACAGTTAAAAGCTGGGACGGTGTAATCGAACGAGCGGATGTGGTCATGCTGCTGCGTGTTCAACATGAGCGTCACGACGAAGAGATGAGCTTTACTAAAGAAGAGTATCACGCACAATATGGATTAACTGCTGAAAGAGCAGCGATGATGAAAGAAAATGCGATTATCATGCATCCTGCACCGATCAACTGGGGAGTGGAAATTGCAGAATCCTTGTCGACTCATCCAAAGTTAAGAGTGTATGAAGCGGTAGAAAATGGAGTTTATATCCGTGCTGCTGCGATGGAAATGATTTTAAGAGGGGGAAATGTTCATGCACAAGCTGCTCCGAAATATTTGGCTATATGACGAATCGCCACAGGAGTTAAAGGATGTACGAATTCAAGATGGCAAGGTTGCAGAAATCGGACAAAATCTTGAGGTGAAGGATGCTGAAGTGATTGACGGTAACGGTTCTTGCCTGGCACCTGGATTTGTCGATGTTCATGTGCACTTACGTGAGCCGGGTGGTGAACATAAGGAAACGATTGAAAGTGGAACGAAAGCGGCTGCAAAAGGCGGCTACACGACAATCTGTGCGATGCCGAATACCCGACCTGTTCCGGATACGATTAAAAATCTCGAACATGTAAATGCATTAATCGAAAAGAATGCAGTCATCCGTGTATTACCTTATGCATCCATTACAATCCGGGAGGCCGGAAAGGAACGCACGAATCTGGCAGAGTTGAAAGAGCATGGAGCATTTGCGTTTACGGATGATGGTGTTGGAATCCAAGAAGCAGGAATGATGCTTGAAACGATGCAAGACGCTGCAAAGTTGAACATGGCAGTCGTTGCTCACTGTGAAGATAATACGCTTATTTATGGGGGCGCGATGCACGAAGGGATCCGCAACAAGGAACTCGGAATACCGGGGATTCCGTCTGTTGCAGAATCGGTTCATATCGCACGGGATATTTTACTGGCTGAGGCAGCGGGTGCACACTATCACGTGTGCCACGTCAGTACAAAAGAATCCGTTCGCGTAATCCGCGATGCAAAACGTGCGGGGATCCGTGTAACGGCAGAAGTCACACCTCATCACTTATTGCTCACGGAACACGATATTCCTGAAGATGATGCAGTTTGGAAGATGAATCCGCCTATAAGAGGTAACGAGGATTTGGCTGCGTTACGTGAAGGACTGCTTGACGGAACGCTTGATTTCATCGCAACGGATCACGCACCTCATAGTGCTGAAGAAAAGGCTGCAGGGTTCAAGAAAGCTCCGTTCGGCATCACTGGTTTCGAAACGGCCTTCCCGTTACTATATACAAATTTTGTAAAAAATGGCGACTGGACATTGAAGCAACTTGTCGATTGGTTTACTAAAAAACCTTGTGACGTTTTCGACCTTCCATATGGTTCAATCGAAGAAGGGGCTCTAGCTGATCTGGTATTACTCGATTTGACGACAGAGCAGGCAATTGATCCAACTACATTTTTATCCAAAGGTAAAAACACACCGTTTACTGGAGTGACATGTACTGGATGGCCGGTACTGACATTGTACGCAGGAGAAACAGTCTTTTCAGAGCAGAAGTGAGGACCGGATCGATCGATAGAAATAGAAGGGGGTTCTTGCATGATTGTGCAGAACAGAATGGCTATATGCGCAACACGACAACTCGCCGATAACATTATAGAAATGGTTCTTGAAGGGACATTAGTGAATGAGATCGCCTCACCTGGTCAATTTGTTCATATACGTGTTTCCGATACGTTTGAACCGTTATTAAGAAGACCCATTTCAATCGCTTCTTATGATAAAGGGCAGCAACAGATGACTCTCATTTTCCGAGCGGAAGGACGAGGCACTCAGTTATTGGCTGCAAAGCATATTGGAGACGAAGTGGATGTCCTCGGACCGCTCGGAAACGGTTTCTCGGCACATAATTCCGCACAAGGGGAGACCGCCCTTCTGATCGGGGGAGGAATTGGTGTGCCTCCTTTGTTCCAGCTGTCAAAAGAATTGACTGCTAAAGGAGTGCAATGTGTACATATTCTCGGATTTCAATCCGCCAATGCCGTGTTTTATGAAGAAGAATTCGCTGCTCTTGGAGAAACACGAATTGTGACCGTAGATGGCAGTGCAGGTGAGCGAGGATTTGTCACGGATTCGCTCGTAAGGAATCCTGTTGACTTCACCACGTATTACACATGCGGTCCGACACCGATGCTCCATGCCGTGCAACAGGCATTTCCAAACCAGCCAGGATTCCTGTCTTTCGAACAGCGTATGGGATGTGGCATCGGCGCGTGCTTCGCTTGTGTATGTGAAACCCAACCAGGGCAAGGCATACCATACGTCAAAGTTTGTTCGGATGGACCTGTATTTAAAGCGGGGGTGGTGGCGATATGAACCGATTGGCTGTTGAATTACCCGGTTTATCACTTAAAAATCCGATCATGCCTGCATCAGGATGTTTCGGGTTCGGGAAAGAGTACGGAAATTTGTACGATTTGTCACAGCTTGGGGCAATCATGATAAAAGCGACGACGCTGGAAACCCGTTTTGGCAATCCAACTCCTCGTGTAGCGGAAACGGCCGCTGGTATGTTGAATGCTATCGGTCTTCAAAATCCAGGATTGGATCGGGTGATGGCAGAAGAGTTGACGCGACTTGCTCAACATGACGTTCCGATAATCGCAAACGTGGCAGGCTCTGAAACGGAAGATTATGTGCAAGTAGCAGAGGCCATTTCTAAAGCACCCAACGTCAACGCGCTGGAATTGAATATATCATGTCCAAACGTCAAGTGTGGCGGGATTGCCTTCGGGACAGACCCCCAACTTGCAGCGGAGTTGACTTCAGCTGTAAAAGCAGTATCGAGTGTTCCGGTATATGTGAAATTATCGCCAAATGTATCGGATATTACAGTGATTGCGAAAGCGGTTGAGGATGCTGGAGCTGATGGGATTACGATGATCAACACTTTAGTCGGCATGCGCCTCGACCGGAAAACAGGAAAGCCGGTCATAGCGAACGGAACAGGTGGACTCTCGGGACCAGCAGTGAAACCGGTTGCCATCCGAATGGTCTATGAAGTAAGTAAAGCGGTTAATATACCGATCATCGGAATGGGCGGAGTTGCTGATGCAGACGATGTCATCGACTTTTTATCTGCTGGAGCAAGTGCAGTAGCAGTTGGTACAGCAAATTTTGTCAATCCATTCGTCTGTCCGGAGATTATTCAAGCTTTGCCCGCATTGCTGGATGAATTAGGGCTCGAAACTATTACAGATTTAATCGGAAGGAGTCATGCGGTATGAACATCTCCCCAATCATTGCATTGGATTTCGAACATCAAGAATCCGCATTATCCTTTCTCACCCCGTTTGCCAGCGGTACATTTGTCAAAGTAGGCATGCAACTTTTCTATAAGGAAGGTCCGAGTATTGTGTATCGACTCAAAGAGCAAGGGTTCGACGTATTTTTAGATTTAAAATTACATGATATCCCGAACACTGTTAAGTCTGCGATGATGTCTCTTGCTTCCGTAGGTGCAGATTTAGTGAATGTACATGCAGCAGGCGGTTCATCCATGATGGAAGCAGCCCTTGAAGGGTTGGATAAAGGCACTCCAACGGGTAACAAGCGGCCATCAATCATTGCGGTCACTCAGTTGACGTCGACAATGGAAGAGCAGATGCAACGGGAGCAGCTCATACAAACGTCGTTGAACGATTCAGTCCTTCACTATGCAAAACTTGCTCAAGCTTCAAAGTTGGATGGCGTAGTATGCTCCGTTTTAGAAGCTACTTCAATTGCTGAAGTGTGTGGACGCGAGTTTCTGAAAGTGACACCGGGAATTCGTCTTGCAAATGACGCAGCACATGATCAGAAGCGAATCGCAACACCTGCTGAAGCGAAAAGAATGGGATCGACACATATAGTGGTGGGTCGCTCGATTACTGGGGCATCGGAGCCATTAGCGGCATATGAGGAAATAGCACGACAGTGGAAAGGACTGAGTGAATGATGACGAAACAGGAAATTGCAAAAATTCTATTGCACGTGGGTGCTGTAACACTTAGTCCAGACGAGCCTTTCACATGGGCTTCAGGTATTCAATCGCCTATCTATTGTGACAATCGTCTCATCATGTCCGATCCAGGCGGAAGACGACGGATTGCTGAAGGAATGGCAAGCTCCATCAAAGCGAATTACCCGGAAACGACTGTGATCGCGGGAACTGCTACAGCTGGAATTCCTCATGCGGCTTGGATTGCGGATATTTTAGGGTTGCCGATGGTATATGTCCGCTCTAAAGCGAAAGGTCATGGTAGAAGCAAGCAGATTGAAGGGAAATTGAAGCCGGAAGACCGTGCGATCATTGTAGAAGATTTAATCTCTACAGGGGGCAGCAGCTTGACAGCAGCGGACGCTCTGCTAGAAGCTGGCGTTCAAGTGGAAGGCGTCGTCTCCATCTTTACATACGGATTGGTAAGTGCAGACCAAGCATTTGCACAGGCAGGTTTATCGTATACTAGTCTTACAGACTTTAATGCCCTCGCTGAAGTGGCAACCCGCTCCGGAGCAATCCGGGAAGAATCCGTTGCCTCCCTTCTGGATTGGCACCAAAAGTTAAAATCAGGCACATTGCAGTAAATGACGGAAGCTGGCGTTTTACGCTATGCTTCTTTTTTGCTGCTGTTTTTTTAATCGACAGTATTCGATAGGTGTCGTTTGGTGGCGTATAGCGGATTCGTATGGTGAATCGTGATGAATTGGGGAGTTTCTTGAAGCTAAGGGATAGGTTATGAGCGATTTTGTCGTTTTATGATCACTATCAGGAATTTATGATCATAATTTGTGATTTATGAGCGTTTTCGCTTATTTATGATCATTTTCTTGAATTTATGAGCGAATTCAACAAATTATGAGCGGTTCCTAGAACCATATAAAAAAACCAGCGAGGCGCGAAGCCTTGCTGGTTCAGTTTATGCTTTCAATTTTCGTACGACTTCTTCATCAGGCGTAACAAAAATCGTTTTTTGTTCAAAGTAAATGACAAAACCAGGTTTTGAACCATTTGGCTTTTTCACGTGGCGCACTTCAGTGAAATCGACAGGTACAGCCGAGGAGCCGCGAGCCTTGCTGAAGTAAGCCGCGAGTGTGGCAGCTTCTTGTATCGTTGCGTCGCTCGGCTCCTCATCGTGAATCACAACGTGTGATCCTGGAATATCTTTTGTATGGAGCCATATGTGATTGCGCGCAGCGAGCTTGGAAGTCAGCCAATCATTTTGGCGGTTGTTTTTCCCTACAGAAATCTTTACACCGTCAGTCGATTCATACGATTCCGGCATGGGCTTCTTCGGCTTCACTTTTTTCTTGCTTTTACGGGCTTTCATGAAACCGAGTTCCGCGAGTTCGTCACGGATTTCATCGATATCATCGGTAGATGCTTGCATGACTTGCTGTTTCACCATTTCAAAATACTCGATGTCTTCGTGTGCTTTTTCCAACTGACTTGCCAGCTGAATCAGTGCATTCTTCGCTTTCGTGTATTTGGAAAAATAGCGCTGTGCATTATCGATCACGGATTTCCGGGGATCGAGCTGAATGGTGACAGTCGTTCCTTGCTCGTAATAGTTATCCACAACAGCTTCTTTTTGCCCTTTCTCAATGGCATAACTGTTTGCTGTAAGAAGTTCGCCATAAAGTTGGAACGTATCAAGGCGTCCCGCATCATTGCGCTCCTTTTCCAACTTTTGGACTTTTAACTTCAATTTCGCAATTTCGTTATCGAGCCACCGTTCCAAATCCGCTGCTTGCGCTTTCACCCGTTCTCTCACTGCACGAGCAAAATAGACTTTGTCGAGCAATTCACCCAATGTCGGATATAAAATTTCAGCTTCTTGTGTAAATGTCAGCTCAGCTGCAGAAAATAATAACTTGCCGTCTTTCTCAACAGTGTTCGGATGGAATGGTCCATCTGAGAATGTCTGAACGAAAGACTGATAGGTTTGAAACGCCGATTGCTCTGCCGAATTGGTTAATCGATACAACAGTTCTTCCGCATGGATGGGCGAAAATCCTGATAGCTCCTGAACGATCGTTTTTGGTGTCTCGAATGTCGGGAGCAATTGCTCAAAGACTTCTTCAGTGAGCGTGAAAGGGTTCCGTTTATCTTGAGGAGGAGCTGGGATGTACGATTGCCCAGGCATGATTGTGCGATAGCTGTTCACGCTCGGCGGTAAGTGTTTCATACTGTCGATGATCATATTGCGTTCCGGATCAAGCAGTAAGAAGTTACTGTGACGGCCCATGATTTCAAAAATGATCGCCCGTTCCATATCGTCTCCAATTTCATTTTTCGAGCGGATCGTAAACTTCAAGATCCGATCGGTTCCTATTTGTTCAACTGCTGTAATGGTCCCGCCTTCCAAGTGTTTCCTGAGTGTCATACAAAACATTGGCGGCTCTTTCGGGTTTTGAATCGTTTCTTCTGTAAATTGTACACGTGCATATGAAGGATGCACCGAAAAAAGTAATTTTCGGTTTTGACCGCCTGCACGGATAATGAAAACGGTTTCTTGCGCGTTCGGTTGGTGAATCTTTGTGATCCGACCACTTTCCATCATTTGTAGTTCGCGTTTCATCGCGGTTGTAAATAACCCGTCAAATGCCATGTGAATTCCTCTTTCTTTTCGTTTCCTCCATTTTAGCACTACACGGCTAACATATGGTATAATACGAATACAAACTTCGGATCGAACTGGATTAGGGCTGATTTGATTGGAGAGACTACATTAGAAGAGGGATTGCATGTTTAAACAACGAGGACTTTTGATTGTTCTTTCCGGCCCATCAGGAGTCGGGAAAGGAACTGTCCGGAAAGAGCTTTTTGCGTCTCCGGACACCAATTATGAATATTCGATATCGATGACGACACGCCAGCCAAGAGAAGGCGAAGTGGATGGCGTCGATTATTTTTTCCGTCCGCGTGAAGTGTTCGAAGGATTGATTGAAGAAGGAAAACTTCTTGAGCATGCGGAGTACGTCGGGAATTATTATGGGACACCACTTGACTATGTCAACGAAACACTCGATTCCGGAAGAGATGTCTTCTTGGAAATCGAAGTGGTCGGTGCTGCCCAGGTGCGGGAAAAGATGCCGGACGGGCTATTCATCTTCTTGGCGCCGCCAAGTCTTTCGCATTTAGAGCAACGGCTTGTCGGCCGGGGGACAGAAGTTCGTGAAGTCATCGCATCACGTGTTGCAAAAGCGCGTGACGAGCTGGAGATGATGGACTTATATGATTACGTTGTAGAAAATGATGAGGTGACGAAAGCGTGTGATCGCATCAATGCAATTGTCATGGCTGAGCATTGCCGTAGAGAACGTGTGGAAGAACGTTATTTAGCTATGTTGGAAGGGGAATAATACAATGTTATATCCATCTGTTGATTCACTAAAAGAGAAGATCGATTCAAAGTACACTCTTGTTTCTATCGCTGCAAAGAGAGCTCGTGAAATGCAAGAGAAGAAGGACGAACAATTGGTATCCTACACATCCTATAAGAATGTCGGGAAAGCACTTGAAGAAGTAGCAGCTGGCATGCTTCACAAACGCAAGACGGACGCTTCCGTTGTCTATGAGGACGAAATTTAAATGTACTTGAGTTGAATACACATATGGAGGCTCCCTTAGAAAAAGTACTTTCTTAGGGAGTTTGTCATTTTCGGGGAGGATGAAGATGTTGTTAGCCAATAAAAAAGTTTTGCTTTGTGTGACGGGTGGCATTGCTGTCTACAAAGCGGTGGCGCTGGTTAGTAAATTGAGTCAATCCGGGGCGCAGGTGAAAGTTGTCATGACTCGTTCTGCGATGGAGTTTGTTCAGCCATTATCGTTTCAAGTGATGTCGAGGAACGATGTCTATTTCGATACGTTTGACGAAAAGGATTCATCAGTCATTGCCCATATCGACCTTGCGGATTGGGCTGATCTTATTATCGTAGCCCCGACAACAGCAAATTTCATCGGGAAATTAGCAAATGGCATAGCAGATGATATGGCATCCACCCTCTTACTTGCAGCGACTGCTCCTGTTTGGATCGCCCCTGCAATGAATGTCCATATGTACGAGCATCCAGCGGTTCTTCGGAATATCGATCGCCTGTATCGGGACGGCGTTCGATTCATCGAACCATCCGAGGGCTTTTTAGCATGTGGTTATGTTGGGAAAGGGCGTCTGGAAGAGCCTGAGCGAATTGTGGAATTAGTTTACTCTTTTTTCAATGAAAAACAACAACTTCCGCTTTCTGGGAAAAAAGTTGTCGTTACCGCAGGGCCGACATTAGAACGGATTGACCCCGTCCGATACATTTCGAATTTCTCAAGCGGGAAAATGGGGTATGCCATGGCGCAAGCTGCAGCCGAATTAGGAGCTGAGACGGTTCTTATTTCGGGTCCTGTTGCACTGGACCCACCGCGAGGCATAGAGCTTGTACGTGTTGAAAGTGCCTCTGAAATGCTCGAAGCCGTTTTAGGACACTACGCAAATGCGGATTATGTAGTGAAGGCTGCGGCGGTTGCAGATTATCGACCGAAAATGGTCCATACCCAAAAGATGAAGAAAAAAGAAAGCGCCACATCATTGGAGTTGGAACGGACAACCGATATTCTGAAAACGTTAGGCGAGAGGAAAACCACACAACAGCTCATCGGATTTGCTGCTGAAACGACAGATGCCCTTACATATGGAAAAGGTAAGTTGGAATCGAAAAATCTCGATTGGATTATTGTTAATGATGTCACGGATCCATCTGGTGGTTTCGGTAGTGACGTCAACGTGGTTACTCTGATCTCCCGGGCAGGCGTTGAGCTTCCGTTCCCAGCTATGGAGAAAAAGGAGCTTGCAAAAGAACTCCTTACAACAATAGTTCGAGAAGGACATGATTCCCTATGATCGCTGAAGTGATCGTGGACGTTGCAGCATACCCGATAGATCGACCGTTTGACTATAAGATCCCCGAGCTGTTTGCTGGATTTGTGGAACCGGGTATGCGCGTGAAAGTCCCTTTTGGCCCGAGGAAAGTAGTAGGGTATGTAATCGCTTTAAAACAAGAAAGTGACTTGGACATCGGTAAGATAAAACCATTAGACGAACTTATCGATTTTGAACCGATCCTGTCTCGGGAATTACTTGAACTCTCGGAGTGGCTTGCGACAGATACACTTGCCTATCGTATAGAAGCACTCCAAGTCATGTTGCCAGCAGCCATGCGTGCAAAGTACGAGAAATTCATCCAAGTCGAGGAACCTGAAGCCATCACAGACACTGAATTCACGAACATATTGCGTGGCAGAGACCGTATTCCGCTGAAGTTAGCTGATACGAAAGAGCTGTTGAAGCAGCTGAAAAATTATGTGGATAGTGGCGCAGTCCGAGTGGATACGCTCGTTAAACAACAGACGGCAGTGAAAAAGGTCAGGACGATTCATATTGCCCAAACTGAAGAATTGCATCAGCTGCTAGGCACGGTTAGTAATCAAGCGGTCAAACAGCGTGAATTATTGGAGTGGATGATCACCCATGCGGGCCAATCGATTGAAGCCGGGAAGGTGATTGCGGAATCCGGTGTATCGTCCGCCGTTTTGAAGACGGTCATTGAAAAAGGGGCTGCCCAGGAAAGAAAAACGGAAGTATATCGTGAACCGGAAGCTTTGGAATTACGCGATACTGCCATTCCGAAACAGCTCACGAGCTATCAGCAACATGCAGTGGATGAAGTACTTGAAGCATTCCGGACAGGTTCTGACAAAACATTTCTATTACACGGAATTACAGGGAGCGGGAAGACTGAAGTCTACTTACGTACGATCGAAGAGGTATTGTCGTCTGGTAAAGAAGCAATTGTGCTCGTACCGGAGATTTCCTTGACGCCTCAAATGACTTCCCGATTTAAAGAACGTTTCGGCGATCTAGTCGCAGTCATGCATAGTGCCCTGTCTGCAGGTGAAAAATATGATGAATGGCGTAAAATCCATAGAAAAGAAGTGAAAGTGGTCGTTGGTGCGCGATCTGCTATTTTTGCTCCTTTTGAAAAACTGGGAATCATCATTTTAGATGAGGAGCATGAGTCCACTTATAAACAGGAAGACTCTCCGCGCTATCACGCCAGGGACGTCGCTATTTGGCGAGCGCAATTCAATCAGTGCCCTGTTATTCTCGGGAGTGCTACCCCAGCACTTGAATCCTATGCGCGGGCATCGAAAGAAGTTTACCATCTACTCGAATTGCCTGCACGTGCAAAAGACCAGGCGCTGCCGAACGTCACTATCGTCGATATGCGAGCAGAGCTGAAAGACGGGAACCGATCGATGTTTTCTGTCCCATTGGCGGAAGCGGTACGAAATCGATTGGACAAAGGGGAACAAACCGTATTGTTTTTAAACAAACGCGGCTTCTCCTCGTTTGTTTTATGCAGAGATTGCGGAACGACGATCCAATGTCCGAATTGTGATATTTCACTGACGTATCATAGAGTGACCGAGAATTTGAAATGTCATTACTGTGGTCATGAAGAACGAGTGCCTCACATCTGTCCGGAATGCGAAAGTGAGCACATCCGGTTTTTCGGAACAGGTACCCAAAAGGCGGAAGAGGAGATCACTAAACTCTTCCCGGAAGCACGTGTACTTCGGATGGATGTGGATACGACGCGCCAGAAGGGCTCCCATGCCAGATTGCTCCAGAAATTCAGTGAGGGCAAAGCAGACATTTTGCTCGGGACCCAAATGATTGCCAAAGGGCTCGATTTTCCAAATATTACGTTGGTTGGTGTTTTGGCAGCGGATACGACACTCCATCTGGCAGATTTCAGAGCAGCGGAAAAAACGTTCCAGTTGTTGACACAAGTGAGCGGCAGAGCGGGGCGCCATGAATTGGAAGGGGAGGTTTTCGTTCAAACGTACACCCCTGAACATTATGCGATTGAGCTTGCGAAAGCCCAAGTGTATGAGCCTTTTTATCATATGGAAATGACTTCCCGGAAGCAATACGGCTATCCGCCGTTTTTCTTTATAGTCAATATTCAATTCAGCCACGAAGACTTAATGAAAGTGGTCGGATATGCAGAAAAAGCCGCACGATTTTTAGCAGAAGGGTTAAGTCCGGAAAGCGTTATTATCGGACCTACCGCATCTGCAATCAGTCGGGTGAATAATAGATATCGCTATCAATGTTTGATAAAATACAAAAAAGAACCGAAACTGACTGATACGCTGCAAGCGCTCATCCGCTATTACCGAACTGATTGGATAAAAGACGGATTGCTGCTATCGGTTGATAAATCACCTGTCGTTATTTATTGAATAACGAACTGAAAAGAGGAATTCGTTTGACTGTACTAGAAATTGTTAAATATCCCGCTGAAATATTAGAAACAAAAACAAAAGAAGTGACGAAATTCGACCGGAACTTACATCGGTTGTTGGACGATATGATGGAAACGATGATTGCAGCAGACGGTGTAGGAATCGCTGCGCCTCAAGTTGGGCATTCCATCCGTGCTGCTATTGTAGATATCGGTGAAGGAGATCCGCCGATTGAACTGATCAATCCAGTCATCACTGCGATTGGCGGGGAAGATGTGGACTTGGAAGGCTGTCTCAGTTTCCCGGATTTGTACGGTGAAGTAAAGCGTCCTTTCTTTGTCCGTGTGGAAGCCCAGGAACGGGATGGTTCACTCTACGAACTGGAAGCGGAAAGCTTTGAAGCACGCGCAATCATGCATGAAATCGATCACTTGGACGGAATCCTGTTCAACACGAAAATCAGCCGGATTGTCGATGCTTCGGAATTTGAGGAATTAGACGAGGAACTTGTTCAGCTGGAAAAGGAAGGTGAAGGAAATGAATAAGCTCTTATTTATGGGGACACCTGAGTTTTCTGCCCCGATTCTACGAATGCTTCATGAAGAAGGGTATTCAATTGTAGGGGTTGTAACGCAGCCTGACAGGCCGGTTGGACGTAAGCGTGTATTGACGCCGCCCCCTGTAAAAGCCGAAGCGTTGCGTCTTGGACTTCCTGTCATCCAGCCTGAAAAATTGAGGGGCTCCGCGGAGTTGGAAGAGATCAAGGCACTCGCCCCGGATCTGATCGTTACAGCAGCATTCGGACAGATTTTGCCGAAAGAGCTGCTGGATGTTCCGAGATTAGGATGCATTAATGTCCATGCTTCCTTGCTTCCCGCCTATCGAGGAGGAGCGCCTATCCATCAAGCTATTATGGACGGATGTACCGAAACCGGTGTCACGATTATGTACATGGTGGAAAAACTCGATGCTGGTGACATCATTTCACAAGCGACGACCCCTATTTCATCAACCGATGATACAGGGACGATGTTTGAAAAGTTATCACTTACAGGAGAAAAGTTGTTAAAAGAGACACTTCCTTCTATCTTGGAAGGGTCGAATGCACGTATTCCACAAGACGAATCGCTTGTTACATTTGCGAGAAATATCTCACGTGAACAAGAGCGGATTGACTGGACTCGTCCCGGAACGGATATCCATAACCAAGTAAGAGGACTGACACCGTGGCCGACAGCTTATACGACATTCAATGGTGAAAACGTGAAAATTTGGAAGACGGAAACGGTACCAACTGTAAGTGAGGGTAAGCCAGGCGAAATCATCGAGTTAACGAAGGACCACATTCTTGTGAAAACAGGTGATGACACAGCGATTTCGATAACTGAGTTACAGCCTTCCGGAAAAAAACGAATGACTGCAACCGTCTTTTTGAACGGATCTGGTAGCCAGTGGAAAAAAGGAGATCTGTTCCTATGACAGCAAAGAAGAAGGATATTTGGAGAGGGAACGTCCGTGATGCGGCACTTTCCATCCTATTAGAAGTCAGCCGTAACCAGGCTTACAGTAATTTACTATTAACACGGACGATGAAAACCTATGCCATTAAAGATCAGGATAAGCCGTTATTGACGAATTTGACATACGGCACTCTACAAAATCGACTCACATTAGATTATTATCTCGAGCCTTTTATCAAAGGGAAATTGGATGACTGGGTTCGTGAACTGTTGCGTATGTCACTCTATCAAATTGTTTACCTAACTAAAATCCCACCTCACGCAGCGGTCAATGAAGCAGTGGAAATCGCTAAGCGGCGTGGCCATAAAGGGACTACGGGTCTTGTAAACGGTGTTCTTCGTTCGGTATTGCGACAAGGCGTCCGTTCTATCGAAGAAGAAACGGATGAGATCAAACGGCTGGCACTTGAAACGAGTCACCCTGAATGGCTGATCCGTCGCTGGATTGACCAATATGGCATGAAGGATACAACGGAGATGGCACATGCCAATAATGTTCCCCCTACGAATACTGCCCGCATCAATACCGTGCAGACAACTATAGAAAAAGCGTTGCACCAGCTGAAGAGTGAAGGGGCAAAGGTGGAGATGGGTAAAGTGGTCCCTGAAGCGGTTTATTGCCACTCTGGTAATATTGCAAACACCTATACCTATACAAAAGGATGGCTAACAGTTCAAGATGAAAGTTCCATGCTGCCTGTTTATGCATTGGATCTTCATCCGGGAATGAAAGTGCTCGATATGTGTGCAGCACCTGGCGGCAAGACGACGCAGATTGCTGAACACATGGCGGACACAGGAGAAGTGCATGCACACGACCTGCATGAGCACAAACTTGAGTTGATCGAAGAGAATGCGGAAAGATTGGGACTTAAGTCAATCTGGACTTCAAGCGGGGACAGCCGTGAACTGAACTACACGTATGAACCGGACACATTTGACCGGATTTTAGTGGATGCACCATGCAGCGGTCTTGGTGTCATTCGCAGAAAACCGGAAATCAAGTACAACAAAACTGAAGCGGACCTTGAATCTCTAACGAAAATTCAATCGGAGCTCCTTGAAACCGCTTGGTCACTCGTCAAGCCGGGCGGTAAAATTGTCTATAGCACATGTACTGTCGATAAAACCGAAAATGATGGGGTTGTCCTACAATTTTTAGAACGTCATCCGGAAGCTGTAAAGCTAGTTCCAGAGTTTTTCGAAAAAGCAGGACTCGCGACGTCTAACGGAATGCTCCAAGTTTTGCCACAACACTTCGGCAGTGATGGATTCTTTGCAGCTGCATTACAAAAACCAGAAAGTACTGACTAATACACGTACAGGGATGGGGGAAACACAATGCATTTCAGTGTACAAACCGACATAGGCAGGAAACGTACGTTCAACGAAGACCAAGCTGCTGTATTTGAACTGGATAACGGCTATGCACTCGTTGTCATTGCTGATGGCATGGGTGGACATCGCAGTGGGGATGTCGCAAGTGCGATGGCGGTGCGCCTAATGGGAGAGCATTTCAATGAGCTGAACGAAACCATGCCAGAATCTAGGGAAACGTGGAATGCATGGCTCAATTCCATTATTCGTAAAGTGAACCGGTTGATTTTTGAAAAAGCACAAACGTCCCCTGAACATGAGGGCATGGGAACGACGCTTGAAGCAGCCATCATAGCAGAAGGAAATTGTTACATTGCACATGTTGGCGATAGTCGGGTCTATGCCATCACTTCTCAGACAATCACTCAGCTGACTAAAGATCATTCCTATGTAAATGCACTTCTCGCGAGTGGTGAAATTACGGAAGAAGAGGCGGAAGTCCACCCTCAGCGAAACTGGATTATGCGGGCTGTCGGTTCTGAACGGAATATCGAGCCGGAATTTTATCATGTCCCGTTTACTAAAGGAGACTATTTGTTATTGTGCACAGATGGTCTGAGTAACAAAGTTGAAGCCGAACAAATGAGGGAAATCATTGTCACTGAAGACACTCTTGAAGAAAAAGTGATTCAACTGATAGATCTGGCTAACGAAAGAGGCGGGGAAGACAACATTACTGCAGTTTTGCTTGCGTCCACCGATCCTGGAGCTGATGCTGTATGATCGGTAATCGAATTGGAGACCGCTATGATATCATCGGCACAATCGGTGAAGGCGGGATGTCTAAAGTATACGTAGCGCATGACGTGATTTTGGATCGGGATGTCGCGATTAAAGTTCTGAATTATGATTTTGCAAACGAAGAAGAGTTGAAGCGCAGATTTCAGCGTGAAGCGCTTTCTGCTACCAGTTTGACTCACGCGAACATTGTTAATATCTTTGACGTGGGAGAAGAAGATGAGCTGCATTATCTGGTGATGGAATATGTGAAGGGCCTGACGTTAAAGCGCTTCATTTTAGAGAATGGTCCACTTGAGCCTGAAAAAGCCATTCCTATCATGCTGCAGCTCGTTTCAGCCATATCAAATGCCCATCATAACGGAATCATCCATCGTGATGTGAAACCACAAAATATTTTAATGGATGAAGACGGGGACGTGAAGATCACGGACTTCGGAATTGCGATGGCGCTTACAGCAACCTCCCATACGAAAACGAATTCGGTGCTCGGAACAGTCCATTATCTTTCGCCTGAACAAGCAAGAGGCGGAATGGCAACGAAGAAATCCGACATTTATTCGTTAGGGATCGTTTTTTATGAATTGCTTACAGGGAAGCTGCCATTCTCAGCAGAATCTGCAGTAGCGATTGCACTCAAGCATCTTCAAGAGGAAACCCCTTCTGTCAGAGCCGATTTTCCTTCCATCCCGCAAAGTGTGGAAAATATTATATTAAAAGCAACCGCAAAAGACGCGAGACATCGCTACGTATCAGCAGATGCGATGTATGATGATCTGCTGACAGCACTCAATCCTTCGCGTGCTGATGAGCCTAAGTTCGTTATCCCGTTTGACGAGGATGAAACACGTGCCCTTCCCATCATTAAAGATGCACCGAGCTTACTCGAT
Organism: Sporosarcina gallistercoris; assembly: GCF_050459885.1. Taxonomy (GTDB): domain Bacteria; phylum Bacillota; class Bacilli; order Bacillales_A; family Planococcaceae; genus Sporosarcina; species Sporosarcina gallistercoris_A. The sequence continues at coordinate 30,427 of NZ_JBCMNO010000009.1, forward strand.
TCTGAACAGACGGTGAAAATCGAGCCGGTTCGGATAGAGCCAGATCCCGTGAAACAAGAGCCGGTCCCAAAAAAGAATAAACGTAAAAAGTGGCCAATTGTTGCGAGTATTGCGATTCTGATCGCTGCCGCAATTGCTGTACTCTATCTTACAGGTGTGTTCGATCGGCAAGTGACTGTCCCTGACGTACTGGGGAAAGACGAAGCAGATGCGATCGCGCTTCTCGAAGAAAGTGGGTTTGTCGTAGACGACAAAGTACCGCAGCCATCGGAGAAGTATGAAAAAGGGGAAGTTTTCCGGACAATCCCTGAAGCGAACAAAGTACGCGATAAAGGAAGTGCAGTCAAATTATACATCAGTACAGGGAAAGAGACAGTTGTCTTCAGTGACTATACCCGAAGAGATTACGATTCCATTAAGGAACGTCTGACCGCTTATAAATTCAAGTCGATTAAAGCTGAAGAAGTCTTTGACGATCAACCGAAAGGGACCATCTTGAGACAAGATCCTGATCCCGATTCAGAAGTTGTTCCAAGTGAAACGGATGTTATCTTCACGGTAAGTAAAGGCCAGGAAACGAGAACTTTGGAAAGTCTGATTGGCTATACGGATGATCAGCTGACAAGGTACGCACGCTCTTCTGGTTTCAATATTACGGTTGTGAAAAAAAGAAACTCGGATACGATTCCTGCAGGACAAGTTATGAAACAGGATCCCACTGCTGGGCAGTCGTTACCTATAGGATCTGAAGTTAGCGTGACGGTATCAAAAGGTCCTGCTCAAAAGCCTGTAAAACTTTTTGTGAAGCGTGTTAAAATCCCTTATGAAGTGATGGAAGGCGATGGGTCATCAGGAGAAGCGGGAGAAGAAAGAGTACCCCAAACTGTTCGGATCTACATTCAAGACCGCGAAAATTCCATGACGGATCCGATTAAGGAATTTGAAATTACTGAGGACACTGAGGAGCAAATTACAATAGAACTTGAAGAAGGTCAACGGGGCGGATATAAAATCCTTCGAGGAACGACAATCATCGAAGAAAAGACGTTTGACTACAAAGATATTCAATAAGGATGGGGATAGGATGCCAGAAGGTCAAATTCGCAAGGCGATAAGCGGGTTTTATTATGTAAAGTACGATGGCGGGACAGTGCGCTGCAGAGGCAGGGGCGTATTTAGAAAGCGCAAGATTACTCCACTCGTAGGGGACTGGGTGACCTACGTCCAAGAAGGTGTGGAAGATGCAACAATTAATGAAATTCATCCTAGGAAAAATGAATTGGTGCGTCCACCGGTCTCCAATATCGACTTGGCGCTACTTGCGGTCTCAATCGTGGAGCCCACATTCAGTTCTAACTTGTTGGATCGATTTCTTGTCCTGGTCGAGTCCCACCAAATTGAGCCAGTCATTTGCTTAACGAAAAAAGACAAAGCGAATGATAGGGAACTGCAGGCTGCGGAAGAAGCAGCTGCATATTACCGATCGATTGGTTACTCCGTCCTAATGACTGCGATTGACGAACCTGGCCTACTTGAGAAGCTGCGTCCTCATTTAGAGGGGAATACTACGGTTCTTGCGGGGCAGTCGGGGGTTGGCAAGTCGACATTGCTCAATACGCTTTTACCAAATCTGTCACTTGAGACCGGTGAAATTTCCGAGTCTCTCGGACGCGGTAAGCATACGACACGCCATGTTGAATTACATGAAGTGGCCGGGGGATTAGTTGCAGACACACCTGGATTTAGTTCCTTGGAATTTGACACTCTTGAAAAACAGGAATTAGGAAGCTGTTTTCCGGAGTTCCTCGAAGCATCGGAACAATGTAAATTCAGAGGTTGTCTGCACTTGAAAGAACCTTCGTGTGAGGTGAAAAGAAAAGTGGAATCAGGCGAGATCATTCAAAGCCGCTATAATCACTACTTACAATTTTCTCAGGAAATAACTGACAGAAAGCCGAGGTATTGAAGAATATGATCAAAATAGCACCTTCTATCTTATCAGCGGATTTTGCAAAACTCGGGCAAGAAATCAAAGAAGTGGAGCAAGGAGGCGCCGATTGGATTCACGTCGATGTGATGGATGGTCATTTTGTACCGAATATTACAATCGGACCATTGATCGTTGAAGCAATCCGTCCTGTTACCACTTTGCCATTAGATGTCCACTTAATGATCGAAGAACCGGACCGCTACATTGAACAATTCGCCAAAGCAGGGGCGGATTATATTACAGTGCATGTTGAGGCGTGTCGTCACCTCCACCGGACGATCCAGCTGATCCGTTCCTATGGCGTGAAACCTGGCGTTGTTCTGAATCCGCATACCCCTGTCGAAACCATTCTTCATATTCTGGAAGATATCGACCTTGTGCTATTCATGACAGTGAATCCTGGTTTCGGCGGGCAGAAATTCATCTCTTCTGTCGTTCCAAAAGTCCAGCAGCTCTCGGACATTATTAAAGAGCGGAACTTGTCCATCGAGATCGAAATTGACGGTGGGATAACGCCAGATACGATTGGTGCGTGTGTTGAGGCAGGTGCTACTGTATTTGTTGCAGGTTCAGCGGTTTATAATCAGGAAGACCGTGCTGCAGCAATCAGAAACATCCGGGATGCCGGGGAAAAGGTACAAGTCAAGTGAAGACGATCATAATATGTGCGGGGGGGCCAGAGGAAGAAATTATCCCTCTGGCTCTCTTTTCAGATGAAGAGACACAGTTCATAGGTGCTGATCGAGGCACGCTCCAACTGCTTGATGCAGGAATTGTTCCATCGGCAGCTGTTGGAGATTTCGATTCCGTAAGTGAAGAGGAAATGAAGCGGATCGAGTCAAGTGGCTGTTTCATAGAAAGGCGGTCTACCGAGAAAGACGAGACCGATACTGAACTTGCATTAAATCTTGCGTATTCTTGGAATCCGGAGAGGATTATACTGACTGGGGTGACAGGCGGACGTCTTGACCATATGTTTTCTGCAGTCCAACTCCTTGTCCGCAATGCAGGGGATCATAAATCGACGCAATTGATCTTAGCGAACAGACAAAATGAACTGATACTTCTTCGGGAAGGGACTTATCATTTCGAAAAGAATGAGCAGTTCCCTTATCTATCATTTTATAGTGTGACAGAAGAAGTGAAGGCACTGACACTGACAGGGGTGAAGTATGAAGTCTTTTCGGAAGACCTACATCTTGGAGATACTCGCTTCACAAGTAACGAGATTGTTGCACCATCTTGTACTATCTCCATGCAAGCGGGCATATGTTTAATGGTAAGGAGCTCAGATTCCTGAAAGGAGTGGGGAGTTGCGGATTTATACATTTACTTTGCCTAAGTTTGTAAGTGGAATTGTGCGAAAGTGCATGGTCGTTTTTTCTAAGGAGGATACAGCGAAAGTGAAATCTTCCACGGCAGCATCGAAAAAACGGAAAAAGCGACAAGAAAAAACGTCAGGCTGAACTTCAGCCTGACGTTTTTATTGGTTATGGTCTATTATACGCGTTGAACTTTACCTGATTTAAGTGCGCGGGCAGAAACCCAAACACGCTTCGGCTTGCCGTTTACAAGAATACGGACTTTTTGAAGGTTCGCACCCCAAGTACGTTTGCTAGAGTTCATTGCGTGGGAACGATTATTCCCTGCACGTGCTTTGCGACCAGTAATTACACATTCCTTAGCCATTTTATAACCTCCTCGCGAATGATGATTAAGCGTTTCACTTATAATTCGCATACTAGATTAATTTATCATATCCGTCTATCCCATGCAAGCTTTTTTCTCTGTTCTCTCAAGCAATTTTCCTTTACACGTTAAAGAAAACGCTTGCTTTCTTTTCTTATAAGCTTGTATATAGTACAATGTGAACAGTGAAACTGGATTCAGGAGGGATAACGGCATGTCAATTCAAATGGAAAACGAATATGGGAAAATTGATATAACGAATGAGACAATCGCCCGGATCGTCGGTGAAGCTACAATAGAGTGCTACGGGGTTGTAGGAATGGCCTCCAGGCATCAAATTCGGGACGGACTGACAGAAATTCTGAGAAAAGAGAACTTCAGCAGAGGTGTCATTGTTAGGAACGCAGGTGCTGACACACAGATTGATCTATATATTATTGTCGGATACGGGACAAAGATCACTGAAGTTGCCTACCAAGTGCAATCCAAAGTGCAATATACACTTAAAAAAACACTCGGGATGACAATCGGTTCCGTCAATATTTATGTACAGGGCGTTCGTGTGACGAACCCGTGAAGGAGGAACACAGTTCTATGAAGTCGATGGATGGACTACAATTTGCAGAGATGGTGAAGATGGGCGCATACCACCTAAAACAAAATGCCGATTACGTGGATTCCCTGAATGTCTTTCCGGTACCAGATGGAGACACGGGGACAAATATGAACTTATCAATGACATCGGGTGCTAAAGAAACGGAAGCGAACGTTTCGGCTCACCTTGGCAAGACCTCACAAGCGTTATCCAAAGGTCTTTTAATGGGGGCACGTGGAAATTCGGGTGTGATTTTATCACAATTATTCCGTGGTTTCGGAAAAATGGTGGAAGAAAAAGAGACGCTGACTGCTAGTGAATTTGCAGAAGCGCTTCAATATGGCGTAGAAACCGCTTATAAAGCGGTCATGAAGCCTGTGGAAGGTACGATTTTAACCGTCGCGAAAGATGCAGCAGCTGTTGCAGTAAACTCGGCAGAAACTGAAACGGACATCATTCAGTTGATGGAAGCAGTGCTTACAGAAGCAAAAGCTTCACTGAAGAGGACGCCTGACCTATTGCCGGTCTTGAAAGAGGTAGGCGTTGTAGATAGTGGAGGACAAGGTCTCGTTTACGTGTATGAAGGGTTTTTAGCATGTCTAAAAGGTGAGGAATTACCTGAACGTACGGTTGTTCAGTCAATGGACGAACTGGTAAATGCAGAACACCACCGAAATGTTCAAGGGTTCATGGATACTGCCGATATTGAATTTGGATATTGTACAGAGTTCATGGTGAGATTCGAAGACGACAAGACGAATGATCATCCTTTCGATGAAAACGACTTCAGACTCCAATTGAATGAAATGGGTGACTCATTACTAGTCATCTCTGATGAGGAGATCGCGAAAGTACATATCCATACAGAAAACCCGGGAAATGCGTTATCTTGCGGTCAACAGTATGGTTCCCTCATCAACATTAAAATCGAAAATATGCGTCAACAGCACATGGACATCATAGGTGACCAAGCAACGCCCAAAAAAACGACCGCTAAGAAAGTGCCTTATGCAATTGTTACAGTTGCGATGGGTGAAGGAATTGCGGAGCTGCTCAGAAGTATCGGGGCGTCATACGTTATTGAAGGCGGACAAACGATGAATCCTTCCACTGAAGATATCGTCAAGGCGATTCAAGAAGTGGGGGCAGAACGCGTTCTGATTTTGCCGAACAACAAGAATATCGTGTTAGCTGCTGAACAGGCGGCTGAAGTAATTGGAATTGAAGCTGCAGTTGTTCCTACGAAGTCGGTACCTGAAGGACTCGCTGCCATTTTAGCGTTTAACCCTGAAGCGGATGTGACTGCAAATGCGAAATCCATGAACACAGCAGCTTCTGTCGTGAAAACTGGACAGGTGACAACTGCAGTGCGCGATACATCGATTGATGGCGTGGCGATTCATACAGATGATTACATGGCAATCTCGAATGGGAAGATTACGGTTGCTACACCATCATTGGAGACGACAATGAAGTCCCTGATTGACGATATGATCACCGAAGATGATGAAATCGTAACAGTGATATATGGTGAAGACGTTTCTGAACAAGATGCAAAACAGATGGTTGCTTATATTGAAGGTCAGTTCGACCATGTCGAGATTGAATTGTATAACGGGAAACAGCCGTTATATCCTTATATTTTGTCAGTGGAATAACAGACGATGAAAAGCGCCGCGGCTCCTAGCCGTTGGCGCTTTTCATCCGTTTGGATATCAGTTATGAATTTTGTTTTCTAGCGTCTGTTCGTGTAGAATGAATACTAGGAAAATGGGCAAAAGGGGGAGTTTTTGTTGAAATTCAGATCAGTTTTTGAAATTATCGGGCCAGTCATGATAGGACCGTCATCATCACATACAGCAGGAGCTGCACGTATTGGACTTGTAGCAAGAGATTTGTTTGGGCGCCAACCTGAATGGGCGAAAATCCACTTATATGGTTCCTTTGCCGAAACCTATAAAGGCCATGGGACTGATGTTGCAATTATCGGCGGACTCCTTGGATACGATACATTCGACGAAAGGATCCGTACGGCTTTCGAGGACGCGGAAAAGCTTGGTATGTCTTTTGACTTCATCGCTGAAGAAGAGGAGATGGATCATCCCAATACTGCAAAGTTAGTTATTGGAGACAAAGAAGGCGTCATGGAACTTATCGGAATCTCTATTGGCGGCGGGACGATGGAGGTTGTTGAACTGAATGGTTTCCCGCTTCGCTTATCCGGTCATTTCCCTGCGTTACTCGTAGTCCATGACGATCGTGCGGGCGTTATTGCAAATGTATCGAACGCGATTGCTGCTCAAGATATGAATATTGCCCATATGGAAGTAGGACGTAAAGAAAAGGGCCAAATGGCGCTCATGGTCATCGAAGTCGATCAAGTTGTCAACGATGAACTCATTGAGGAATTGAGAGCACTTCCCAACGTCACACAAGTATCGACATTGGCAAACTAAGGGGGCAAACAAAAATGGATATTCTATTTTCAAATGTAAAAGAACTCGTCGCAATTGCTGAAAAAGAACAACAACCGATTTCCGAAATTATGATTCTTCAGGAAATGCTGTTAACTCGCAGATCGCGTGAAGATATTGTGGCGCAAATGGAGAACAACTTAGCAGTGATGGAAAAGTCTGTGGAAGATGGATTGAAAGGTGTCCACTCCCCGTCTGGTTTGACGGGCGGCGATGCAGTGCTTATCCAAAATTATATGAAAACAGGCAAGTCTTTATCCGGGGAGCTTTTACTGGATGCAGTCAGTAAAGCGGTCGCAACGAATGAAGTGAATGCTGCGATGGGGCTGATTTGCGCAACGCCTACTGCGGGTGCTGCAGGGATTGTCCCCGGTACATTATTCGCTGTGAAGAACAAATTGAATCCGACACGTGAACAGATGGTCCAGTATTTGTTTACAACAGGGGCATTCGGATTTATCGTAGCGAATAATGCCTCCATTTCCGGTGCTGCAGGAGGGTGTCAAGCGGAGACAGGTTCTGCTGCATCGATGGCAGCAGCTGCGATTGTTGAGATGGCTGGAGGGACGCCGCAACAAAGTGCGGAAGCCTTTTCAATTGTCATGAAAAATATGCTCGGTCTCGTCTGCGATCCGGTCGCAGGGCTCGTCGAGGTGCCGTGCGTGAAACGTAATGCAATGGGTGCAGCAAAAGCACTCGTTGGGGCAGACATGGCGCTTGCGGGAGTCGTGAGTGTTATTCCAACCGATGAAGTCATTGAAGCGATGCACAAAATCGGTCAATCCATGCCGTCGGCTCTGCGAGAAACCGCAAAAGGCGGTCTCGCTGCTACCCCTACTGGTAAGGCATTGGAAGCGAAAATTTTCGGTAAGGACAAGGAATCGCGTGACGCGGTCACTAAGTGAGCCCGTTACCGTCCTAAAAGGAATAGGTAAGTCAGCTGGCGAGCAGCTGGAAAAGTTAGGTATTGAAACTATTGAAGAGTTGGTTATGATGTTTCCTTATAGGCATGAAGATTTCAGGCTCAAAGATTTGTCAGAGACTCCTCATGAAGAACGAGTGACGATAGAAGGACGGGTGGAGAGTGTTCCATCCGTCCTGTTTACCGGGAAGAAACGTTCACGCTTACAAGTGCAATTGTTAGTCGGAAATCATCTTGTGAAAGCAGTTTTCTTCAATCAGCATTATTTGAAAGATCGAATGAATCCAGGACAAATCGTAACCATTACAGGCAAATGGGATCGAGGCAGACAACTCATCAATGTGAGTAATTTTAAAGAGGGTCCGAAAATCGGTCAAGCAGACTTCGAACCGGTTTACAGCTTGAAGGGGATTGTCAAGCAGCCGACATTCCGCCGATGGATGAGGACAGCGCTGGATGAGGTCGTGCATGAAATTCCGGAGACTTTGCCTTTACAGCTACTCGACGCATATAAACTTCCAGCTATAGCGGAAACTCTTGAAATGGTGCATTTCCCTAACAGTCCAGAAGATGTGAAGCAGGCTAGACGCCGTGTCGTCTATGAAGAGTTACTGCACTTCCAGCTGAAAATGGCGGCACTCAAAAAAGTACGGAAAGCTGCAGGGAAAGGCACAACAATCATATATGATCTGGAAAAATTAAAGCATTTCATCGCGAGTCTGCCCTTTGAATTGACAGGCGCTCAAAAACGGGTGGTCAATGAGTTGTGCGCTGAGTTGAAAAGCCCACTGCGCATGAATCGTTTGTTACAAGGAGATGTTGGCTCAGGAAAAACGGTTGTAGCAGCCATTGCGCTATACGCCGCTATCACAGCAGGTTTCCAAGGGGCTCTCATGGCTCCTACGGAAATTCTGGCTGAACAACATGCGGAAACATTGGCTGGCTGGCTCGAGCCGGCGGGCGTGACGGTTGCGTTCTTGTCAGGATCTACGAAAGGGAAAGCACGCCGGGAGATTGTCGCACGTCTTGAAAAGGGAGAAATCGATTTATTGATCGGGACACATGCGCTCATTCAGCCAGACGTGAATTTCCATAATCTTGGTTTAGTCATCACAGATGAGCAGCACCGTTTCGGGGTGGAGCAACGCCGTGTACTACGAGACAAAGGGGAAAGCCCTGATGTGCTCTTCATGACCGCTACACCGATTCCGAGGACTCTGGCAATTACCGTGTTCGGTGAAATGGATGTGTCGTTGCTCGATGAAATGCCAGCAGGACGGAAAGAGATTGAAACCTACTGGTTGAAAGAGGAATCACTCGCTCCAGTCCTACGTCGGATGGAAAAGGAATTGCAGGCGGGCAGGCAAGCGTATGTCATTTGTCCTCTCATTGAAGAGTCCGATGCACTGGATGTTCAGAACGCTGTTGAAGTCTTCGGACAGCTATCGACGTATTTTGCAGGACGTTTTACAGTGGGGCTGATGCATGGAAGACTCCATTCGGATGAAAAAGATGAAGTCATGCGTGATTTCAGTGAAGGCAAAATAGATTGTCTAGTATCGACGACTGTTGTCGAAGTCGGCGTGAACGTACCGAATGCGACATTTATGCTGATTTATGATGCGACACGTTTCGGTCTTGCTCAGCTCCATCAACTGAGAGGACGGGTCGGTCGCGGCGCGGACCAGTCGTATTGTGTACTGCTGGCTGATCCGAAGACTGAAGAAGGTAAAGAGCGCATGATAACGATGGCGGAAACGAATGATGGGTTTTTATTGGCTGAAAAAGATTTGGAACTGCGTGGATCGGGTGACTTTTTCGGGAAGAAGCAAAGTGGATTGCCTGAATTTAAAATGGCGGATCTGATTCATGATTATCGGGCATTGGAAACGGCTCGGCAAGATGCGGAACAGCTGCTTGAAATGGAATCATTCTGGACAGATCCCGATTATAAGAGCCTCCGGATAACAGTGGAAGAATCCGGAGTATTGCAAAATGAGCGCATCGATTGATAACAGCAAGTTGATTATATTTTTGTGAGTTGTCTGACAGCTGACTTTATGAATGCAAAGAGCATGTCCCCTCTTGCATTCTTTTTTTTATCTTTATATACTGTTACTAATACCAAGTGCTAAACTTGAGGAGTGACTATGGTGCGTGTACCTAAAAAAGATCGTCAGCATCAGCTGGCTCAGCTGTTAGACACGACCCCTTTTTTGACGGATGAGGAAATCGCACAACACTTCAGCGTGAGCGTGCAGACCATTCGATTGGATCGTCTTGAATGTGGAATACCTGAGTTGAGGGAACGCATGAGGACGGCGGCGAACGAAACAATTGCGGGTCAAGTAAAAGCGCTGCAGCAAGAAGAAGTGATTGGTGAAATCATTGATATCGAATTGGACAATAAAGCGATCTCGATCCTCGATATCACTCCTCTTCATGTGTTCAAAAAAAGTGGTATTGCTCGTGGACATCATTTGTTCGGACAAGCCAACTCACTGGCTGTTGCAGTTCTTGACGATGAGCTCGCACTTACTGCAAAGTCTGTGCTACACTTTGTCAAGCCGGTTAAAGCAGGAGATCGCGTCATAGCCAGAGCCATTGTCCATGGGAAAAAGGACAATCGGACTTTTGTCGAAGTGACGTCTACAGTCGGGGATGAAATGGTCTTCAGTGGTGAGTTTCAAATGTATCGCTCCACAGGGACGAGTCAGGGGGATGTTGAATGAAAATCGCAGTAGACGCGATGGGCGGCGATCACGCCCCTAAGGAAGTTATCGCAGGCGTTTTGCAAAGTCTTCGTGAATTTAATGATATACATATACAGCTGTTTGGTGACGAAGCGGCGATGAAGCCATATTTAGAACTGCATGAACGGTTAACCGTTCACCATTGCACGGAGATGATTGAACCGGATGATGAGCCGGTAAGGGCGGTTCGGAGGAAAAAAGATGCGTCTATGGTCCGCATGGCACAAGCGGTGAGCGAGGGTGAAGCAGATGCTTGTGTATCAGCAGGAAATACGGGTGCATTAATGGCAGCAGGGTTATTCATCGTCGGTCGAATTGACGGGATTGAACGACCTGCTCTTGCGCCTACGCTGCCGACAATCGGGGGAGAAGGATTCGTGTTGCTGGATGTAGGGGCGAATGCGGATGCGAAACCGAGTCAACTGGTTCAATACGCGATCATGGGAAGCATATACGCGGAAAAAGTCCGTGGTATTCATAATCCGCGAGTTGGTTTGTTGAATATCGGGACTGAAGCAGGAAAAGGAAATGACTTAACGAGAGCGGCATATGATGAGTTGATGAAAGCGCCCCTGAACTTTATCGGGAACATTGAGGCCCGCGATTTGTTGACTGGTACTACTGACGTAGCTGTCACTGACGGATTTACAGGGAACATGGTACTGAAAACGATTGAAGGCACAGCTTCAGGTTTGTTCTCAATGATTAAAAATGTATTTGCTTCATCCATTAAAACGAAAATTTCTGCTGCACTCGTTAAAGACGATATGCGTGGCTTGAAAAAGCAGATGGATTATACGGAGTATGGAGGAGCAGGTCTATTCGGACTGAACGCACCCGTTATTAAGGCGCACGGGTCGTCCAACGCAAATGCTGTGAAAAATGCAATCCGTCAAGCAAGGATCATGGCTGAACATCACGTGAGCGAAACCATTCGTGAAACCATTAAAGAGGAGGAGACACGATGACAAAGGTAGCTTTTCTTTTCCCAGGCCAAGGATCGCAAAAAGTGGGCATGGGTGTTGAGTTAGCGGCACAAGAAGGAAGTAAGCGGTTTTTTGAAATAGCAGATCGCGAATTGGGATTCGCATTAAGCGGATTGATGACAGAAGGACCTCAGGAAGAACTGACAGTCACCTATAATGCCCAACCCGCATTGTTGACTGTGGGGGCTATGATATCGGATCGCTTGAAAGAAGCGGGTATTCAGCCCTCTTATACGGCGGGACATAGTTTAGGAGAGTATACAGCGCTTTACGCTTCAGGAGTTTTATCTTTTGAAGATGCAGTCAAAACGGTTCACAAACGCGGGCTGTTCATGAACGAAGCAATGCCTGCAGGTCAAGGGGCAATGGCAGCCATCCTTGGTCTGGATCTGGATACACTGACAGAAGTGACAAAAGCGGTCACTTCCGAGGGGGAACTTGTACAGCCGGCGAACCTCAACTGCCCTGGACAAGTTGTTATTTCCGGGACGAAAGCAGGTGTGGAAGAAGCGTGTGACCGTTTAAAAGAAGCTGGAGCTAAACGTGCACTGATGCTGGATGTTAGCGGGCCGTTCCATTCTGAACTGATGCGTCCGGCAGCAGGAAAACTCGGAGAAGCGCTAGAAAGCATAGGGATGAATGAAGCGCATGTCCCTGTCATCGCTAATGTGACGGCGCTGCCTGTAACAGAAAGCACCGAAGTGAAACGGTTGTTGATCGAACAATTGTCATCTCCTGTCCGTTGGGAAGAATCCATTCGTCATATGCTGGAATCAGGAGTGACGCAATTCATAGAGTGCGGTCCTGGTAAAGTGTTGAGTGGTCTTGTCCGCAAGATCGACAGAAGCGCAACGGTTTGGCCGGTATACGATGAAGAGACATTGAGTGCTGTTGTAGAAGCTTCGAAGGAGTGGTCTTGATGGGGAAATTTACAGGGAAAACAGCGGTAGTAACAGGTGCATCCAGAGGGATTGGTCGTGAGGTAGCGTTATTACTCGCTCGCGAAGGTGCGAATGTGACGGTTAACTATAGCGGCAGTCAGGAACGTGCAGAGCAAGTCGTACAAGAAATCGTAGCGGATGGCGGTAAAGCGATTGCTGTCCAAGCGGATGTCACATCAGCGGAGAGTGTGAAGTCCCTGATGGATCAAACTCTTGAGACGTTCGGTTCGATTGATCTCCTAGTCAATAACGCAGGGATTACGAAAGATAATTTGCTCATCCGTATGAAAGAAGACGAGTGGGATGCAGTTCTCGATACGAATTTAAAAGGTGTTTTCTTATGCACAAAAGCAGTATCCAGACAGATGATGAAGCAGCGTGCAGGTCGCATCGTGAATATGGCATCAGTTGTCGGAATCGCAGGCAATCCAGGTCAAGCAAACTATGTTGCAGCGAAGGCCGGTGTGATCGGATTGACGAAAACGACGGCAAAGGAACTGGCATCACGCGGAATCACGGTCAATGCAGTCGCTCCCGGGTTCATCACAACAGACATGACAGAAGCTTTAGGAGACGACATGAAAGAGCAGCTGCTCAGCGGTATTCCTTTAGGTTCACTAGGAAGTCCTGAAGATGTTGCGAAAGCGGTTGCCTTCTTCTTATCCGAAGATGCGTCCTATGTCACTGGACAAGTGCTGAATGTAGATGGCGGCATGGTGATGTAACTCGGCTCTTATAACATATTTGATTGGACTCTCTATGCTGAATATTAGTTGATTGGAGTGGAAGGCGGCGACTCCGGAGGGATCAGTGAAGATTGAAGACCCCGCAAGGAGCAAAGCGACTGAGGAGGCTGAAATCAAGCTCCTCGGAAAGCGTCCGCCTGCAACGGAGATCGACGGTGGCGAGCGGAAGATGTTTTTGGATTTGATTATGTCCTATTCAGTGAGAGGAGGTGAATACAGTGGCTACAGTCTTAGAGCGTGTTACAAAGGTAGTTGTCGACCGTTTGGGAGTCGATGAAAGTGAAGTGAAACCAGAAGCTTCTTTCACTGATGATCTTGGTGCAGACTCATTGGATGTTGTTGAATTGGTTATGGAACTAGAAGACGAATTCGACATGGAAATTTCTGATGACGATGCTGAAAAAATCAGTACAGTTGGAAGTGCTGTCTCATACATCGAAGAAAAAACTAAATGAGTTTAGCACAGAGACTCTTTCGACCCTTCTTAAACGGTCGGGAGTGTCTCTTTTCCATTTTGCACTACACTAGCATACAGGGTAGAATGGAGAGGAACTTGTTAAAGAAGGGCGGATTTAATGAATGGCAGCGAATAGAAGACTGAATGATAAGCCAGCTAAGACCGTATTACCTGCAGCGGTCCGGAAAAAATTTGAAGAACTGCAAGACCGACTTGAAGTCCGCTTTGAGAATGTATCCTTGCTGTATAATGCCTTTACTCATTCATCCTATGTGAATGAACATCGTGCTAAGAAATTCTCGGACAATGAGCGATTGGAGTTTTTAGGGGATGCTGTCCTTGAACTGGCTGTGTCGCAGTATTTGTTTTCAACGGAACCGAACAAAAGTGAAGGAGAACTGACGAAATTGCGTGCAGCGATTGTTTGTGAACCGTCACTTGTAACGTTCTCTACGGAGCTTAACTTTGGAGATTACATCCTTTTAGGAAAAGGAGAAGAGCTGACTGGCGGACGCACACGACCCGCTCTGCTGGCAGATGTATTTGAAGCATTCATTGGAGCCCTTTACCTCGATCAAGGATTTGACGTGTCGATTGACTTTCTGGAACGTACAGTATTCCCGAAAATCGGACTTGGAGCTTTTTCGCATGTGATGGATTACAAAAGCCGGTTACAAGAAATTGTCCAACAGACGAATCATGGACAGCTGAACTACCGGATAGTTGAGGAATCAGGTCCTGCACATGCGAAAAAGTTTCTTACATACGTTCAGCTTGGCGACGTAAAACTGGGAGAAGGTATCGGCAGATCGAAAAAAGAAGCGGAACAGGAAGCGGCTCGTCAGGCGATCCAGCAGTTACTGGATGAGCATACGAAAGAGGAGAGCTGAACGTGTTTTTAAAACGTCTTGAAATTATCGGATTTAAATCATTTGCCGAAAAGGTATCCATTGAATTTGTACCAGGTGTCACAGCTGTAGTCGGTCCGAATGGCAGCGGGAAAAGTAATATTATCGATGCCATTCGATGGGTGCTCGGTGAGCAGTCTGCCAAATCATTGCGTGGAGCGAAAATGCAAGATGTCATTTTTGCTGGCAGTGATTCAAGAAAACCTTTGAACTTTGCAGAAGTGACACTGATTTTAGATAACACAACAGGGCTATTCCCTCTGGATTATACTGAAATCAGTGTAAGTCGACGTGTGTTCCGTTCAGGTGAGAGCTCATTTCAGCTAAACGGGCAAGCCTGCCGTCTGAAAGATATTAACGATGTCTTTGTTGACTCCGGTCTGGGAAAAGAAGCGTTTTCAATCATATCCCAAGGGCGTGTTGATGAAATACTGAATAGCCGGCCTGAAGATCGAAGAAGCATATTTGACGAAGCTGCAGGTGTTTTGAAGTATCGGATGCGCAAAAAGAAAGCAGAGTTCAAGCTCATTGAAACAGATGACAATCTCGACCGGATTTTAGATATCTTAAAAGAACTAGATGACCGGATGGAACCGCTCGCTGTGAATGCCCGCTCTGCTGAACGGTATGGGAAACTTGTAACTGAACTGAGAGATTCCGATGTGCGTCTTTTGAATGTGGAGGCATCCCAGTTGCAAACGGGATTGTTGGACACAACAACACTTGTAGAAAACAAAACGAAAACTAAAGCTGACCTGGAAAAAGAGGGGGATACTGCTGAACGTCAGCTGAAACATATGAAGGCCGCGCTTGCTGTATTAGATCAGAAGATTTCCGTGCTGCAAGAACAGCATGTCGTATCGAGCTCGGAAGCTGAGAAGTGGGAGGGGCGGCGACTTCTTTCTTTAGAAAAGCAACGGAACGTTAAAGATCGTTCCAAGCGTTTAACGGCGGACTCGGAAAGCTTGAAGCAATTGCTTGGGCAACTGGAAGCGAAAAAAGCGGAACTCACTGAACAAAATCATGAAACTGAATTGCAGCTATCCAGCAAGACCGAAGAAATGACATCGATATCGAGAAAATTGAAACGTTCACTTGCGGAAACTGAACGTGAAATTGAAGACCTCAAATCCACTTATATTGAAGTGTTGAACGAAGAAGCTACTGTGCGTAATGAGTTAAAACATATTGAAGAACGTCTGACAGGTGAGCAGTATTCATCAGAAAAGACGAGCAAGCAAACAGAAGAAATTCGATCCAAGCTCAGCACACTCAACGAATTGAAAGAAAAGCAGACTGCTGAACTCAGAAAGCTTATCCAACGCGTGGAAGAATCTACGAAACAAGTGGCAACGAATCGCGAACAGTTGCAGAATACAGAAGCACAGCTCGAACAGACACAAAAAATGCATCAGCAAGCTGTTAATAAACGGTATGAACTTCAAGGGAGGCTTCGTGCTTTAAAAAGTATGGAAGCGGATTTCTCTGGATTTTATTCGGGTGTTAAAGAGGTCCTGGTCGCAAAACAAGCAGGCACACTCCAAGGAATAGAAGGTGCTGTAGCCGAACTTATTTCTGTGGACAAAAGACATATTAAAGCCGTGGAGACTGCGCTCGGCGGAGCGATGCAGCATATTATCACCACATCAGAAAGCCACGCGAGAGCTGCTATCGGCTTTTTGAAAAAGAAGAATGCGGGACGCGCAACATTTTTACCACTCGATGTGATGAAGGCACGTTCCGTTCCTCAAGATGTATTATCAAAAGTCAATCATCACCCTGACTTTGTTGGCACAACTGACCAGCTTGTCACGGTACAACCAGCGTATCGAAATGTGACAGCAAACTTGCTGGGAGCTTCCATTGTTGCAACCACACTGAATGGTGCTTCTGAAATTGCAAAACTTGCCGGCTATCGATTCAGGATTGTCACGTTAGATGGTGATGTCGTGAATGCCGGGGGTTCCCTTACAGGTGGAGGTTCAAAAGTTCAATCGACCGTATTCTCCCGGAAAGCTGAACTGGAGACTTTGACAAGCCAACTTGACCAGCTGAATCATTCCATTGGCACTGCAGAAGAAAAGCTTAGTGCCATTAAACTGTCGATTGCCGGTGAGATGCAAAAAGCTTCCGTTTCCGCGCAAAACAGGGAGCAGCTTCAGCTTGCTGTAACACGTCTTGACTCGACGCTTAAAGAGACTACCTTTGAAATCCGAACTGCTGAAACTGAATGGAAAACGATTGAAGCAGGAAGAAAAGGGTCCGAGGATACTCGCAGTTCACTGTTTGCAAAACGTGAGGAACTACAGCTGCAACGGGAACGTTTGACAGCGCAGCAACAAGAAATTCAAACGTCAGTTGCTTCTTTAGAACGTTTGGCGGCAGATCGCCGGAACGAAGAACAGGCACTTCGTGAGCGTTATAGTGAACTGCGTGAAGAAACAGCGATCCTGCGTGAACAACTGACCAATCGGGCTTCTTTAGTAACTGCAGCGGAACTTGAACTTAGAGATACAAAACACAAATTCGCTCAAACAGAAGAAGAACTTCAATTTCTGGCGAGTCAAGAAGAAGGGGAAGTTCTAACCCCTGAAGAAATCGAACAGCGTATAGCTGCAGAGACAGATATTGTAACCGAGGTGAAATCGGAATTACTCACTAAACGGGCGGAACAGGAAAAACTCGCACGCTCTTGCGAAGAGCAGGAGGCTGCATTGAAGCAGATTTCTGACCGGATTAGGATCATCACTTCAGAACTCGGTGATTTGAAGGTTTCATTTTCTCGGAATGAAGTGAAATTGGAGTCTATTCTCAACCGGTTGTTGGAAGACTATGGACTTCATCCTGATTATGAAGTACCTGATGTATTCGATGCCTCACTTGTAAGAGCACGCGTGGAACAGCTGAAACGTGAGGTTGAATCTTTAGGCCCGGTGAATCCTGGTGCGATCGAGGAGTATAAGGAAGTACTCGAAAGGCATACGTTCCTTACAGACCAGCGGAACGACCTTCTGGAAGCGAAAACCACGTTGGAAGAAGCGATGTCCGAAATGGATATGGAGATGAAAACGAGATTCACTTCTACGTTTGACGCAGTACAACAACGGTTCCGCACGGTTTTCAAGGAAATGTTCGGTGGCGGGGAAGCGGATCTCGTTCTCACGGATCCCGATAACCTACTGGAAACAGGTGTGGATATCATCGCCCGACCACCTGGGAAGAAGCTGCAGAATCTTAGCCTTCTTTCAGGCGGAGAACGTGCGTTGACAGCAATTACCCTGTTATTTTCCATTATCGAAGTCCGCCCCGTTCCATTTTGTATATTGGACGAAGTTGAGGCTGCGCTTGATGAAGCGAATGTCATTCGGTATAGCCGCTATTTGAAAAAGTTTTCGGAGGATACACAGTTCATCGTCATCACCCATCGGAAAGGAACGATGGAAGGTGCTGATGTCTTGTATGGAATAACGATGCAAGAGTCTGGAGTATCCCGCCTAATTTCCGTAAAAATGTCCGAAGTTCCCGAAACTGCGTTGAGCACATCCTGATTTAAGAAAGGAAAGTGAGAATAATGTCTTTTTTCAAGAAGATGAAAGAGAAAATCACGGGCACGAATGATTCAGTCACTGTTAAATTCAAAGATGGCTTAACTAAAACGCGCGATTCATTCACTTCAAAAGTGAATGATCTGGTCGCCCGTTTCCGTGAGATTGATGAAGAGTTTTTCGAAGAATTGGAAGAGGTCTTGCTGCAAGCCGATGTAGGATACGAAACTGTAATGGAATTGATCGATCTGCTGAAAGTCGAAGTGCAGCGCAAAAATATTAAAGATACTGCTGGTATTCAAACGGTTATCTCTGAGAAACTTGTAGAAATCTATAATTCACAAGGAGAAAGTGACAATTGCTTGAATATCCAAGAAGACGGAATTACAGTCCTGCTCATGGTAGGAGTGAACGGTGTAGGGAAAACTACGACCATTGGTAAGCTGGCATCTCGTCTGAAAGCCGAAGGAAAAACCGTCATGCTTGCTGCGGGAGATACATTCCGTGCTGGAGCCATTGAGCAATTAGTTGTTTGGGGAGAGCGTGCTGGAGTTGAAGTGATTCGTCAGTCGGAAGGATCCGATCCTGCAGCCGTCATGTTTGACGCTGTGAATGCTGCTAAAAAACGTAATGTGGATGTCCTGATTTGCGATACAGCAGGCCGATTGCAAAACAAAGTCAACTTGATGAACGAATTGCAAAAAGTGCATCGGGTCATCGGCCGTGAAATTCCGGGAGCGCCTCATGAAGTGCTACTCGCACTTGACGCTACTACGGGTCAAAATGCATTGATCCAAGCAGAAACTTTTAAAGAAGCGACTGACGTGACGGGGATTGTGCTCACGAAGCTTGACGGAACTGCCAAAGGGGGAATCGTTCTAGCAATCCGCAACAAGTTGAACATTCCAGTCAAATTCGTCGGGTTAGGTGAGGGTATTGATGACCTGCAGCCATTTGATCCTGAGAAGTATGTGTACGGTCTGTTTGCAGATGGACTGGAAATGGAAGCAGATTATGACGTCGAAAAGCATCAAGACAAGTAAAATACCTTGACGGAGGTAAGAGCAACAGCTACTATAAAGAGAAGGTCCGAGGAGGAATTGTGCATGCTGGAAAAAACGACACGTGTTAACTTCCTCTTTGATTTTTATCAATCATTGTTGACGGATAAACAGCGGATTTATATGCAATTGTATTACCTGGATGATTTGTCATTAGGCGAAATCGCAGAGGAATATGACGTATCCAGACAAGCTGTCTATGATAATGTCCGCCGAACAGAAGCGATGCTCGAAGACTATGAAGCAAAACTATCGTTGTTCCATAAATTTCAAGAACGCTCTGAGTTAATCGAGCAGATCGAGCAGCGGCTTTCCACTGAAAAAGCGCTGACCGATGAAGTGCAAAAGTTATTACACCAAATCAAAGAACACGACTAAGGAGGCTCTATGCATGGCTTTTGAAGGATTAGCGCAGCGCCTGCAAGGGACGCTTCAAAAAATCACAGGCAAGGGTAAAATTAGTGAAGCTGATGTTAAAGAAATGATGAGAGAAGTCCGCTTTGCGTTAATTGAAGCGGATGTCAATTTGAAAGTCGTTAAAGAGTTTGTCAAGACTGTTAGTGAGCGTTCAGTCGGTCAAGACGTCATGAAGAGTCTGACGCCCGGTCAACAAGTCGTGAAAATCGTAAAAGATGAACTGACAAAGTTGATGGGGGAAGAACAAACAGCGATTCAATTTGCCCGTAAGTCACCGACTGTCATTATGATGGTCGGTTTACAAGGGGCAGGTAAAACGACCACGTCCGGAAAACTTGCAAATTCCTTACGTAAGCGCAATAACAAGTCTCCATTGCTCGTTGCGGCGGACGTTTATAGACCTGCAGCGATTCAACAGCTGGAAACGATCGGTAAGCAATTGACCATTCCTGTATTTTCAATGGGTACGGAAGTGTCTCCGGTCGAAATCGTTCGTCAAGCACTCAAAAAAGCGGACGAGGATCATAATGATGTGGTGATCATTGATACCGCGGGGCGTTTGCATATTGATGAAACCTTGATGCAGGAGCTGAAAGATATTCGTGAACTTTCATCACCTGATGAAGTCTTCCTTGTTGTAGACTCGATGACTGGTCAGGATGCTGTAAACGTAGCGAAAAACTTTGACGAGACAATCGGAATTACTGGAGTCGCTCTTACTAAACTTGACGGAGATACACGTGGTGGTGCAGCGCTTTCAATCCGAGCAGTCACTCAAAAACCGATCAAGTATGTAGGGATGGGCGAAAAAATGGACGCGCTTGAACCATTCCACCCTGAACGTATGGCGTCCCGTATTCTCGGCATGGGAGATGTCATGTCCCTCATTGAGAAAGCTCAGGAGAATGTCGATGAGGACAAAGCGAAAGAACTTGAACAAAAGCTGCGAACACAAACCTTTACATTGGATGATTTCCTTGAACAGCTGCAACAAGTGAAGCAAATGGGACCTCTTGATGAGATATTGAAGATGATGCCAGGATTCAATAAAATTAAAGGTTTGGACAATGCCAAAGTCGATGAGAGCCAGATGGGGAAAGTGGAAGCGGTCATCTATTCGATGACCACTCAAGAACGCACCACTCCTGAAATGATCAACGCCAGCCGTAAAAAGAGGATTGCCAAAGGATCTGGAACTTCGATCCAAGAAGTCAACCGATTACTGAAGCAGTTTGAAGAGATGAAGAAAATGGTCAAGCAAATGACCGGGGCACAACAACGCGGTAAAAAGAAGATGAAAATGCCGGGAATGGATGCCTTTTTCAAGTAAATCCATTCAAAAAACAAGGTGTTAAGAAAAAACACTTTACAAACAACAAAAAGCTTGATAATATACTATCTTGTGTGAAACTATTCGGAGGTGCAACTAAACATGTCAGTAAAAATTCGTCTTAAACGTATGGGTGCAAAGAAATCACCTTTCTATCGTATCGTAGTAGCAGATTCACGAGCTCCTCGTGATGGCCGTCAAATCGAAACAGTTGGAACTTACAACCCGCTTACAAAGCCGGCTGAAGTGAAAATTGACGAAGCAAAAGTTTTGGATTGGATGCAGAAAGGCGCTAAGCCATCTGATACAGTTCGTAACTTGTTCTCAGAACAAGGCATCATGGAGAAATTCCATAACGCTAAACTTAGCAAGTAATCAGGAGGTGCGCTCATGGAGCAGCTGATTAAGACAATCGTAAAACCGTTAGTCGATTATCCTGAAGCGATTCACATCGAACAGGACGAACAAGCGAATCGGGTTGCCTATAAACTTTCTGTACACCCGGAAGACATGGGGAAGATCATTGGAAAGCAAGGACGTGTCGCGAGTGCGATACGGACAATTGTTACATCAGCTGCAGGCAGCCACCGAGGTAAACGAGTTTACCTGGATATCGTTGACTAACACTGCGTAAAGGGAGGAGCCTCGGTTCCTCTCTTTTTCTATATCAAAGAATTCCTCACCCTATAATCGAACAAAGGAAGTGAAAGGACCATGTTATGGTTTAACGTCGGACAACTCGTCAATACACACGGAGTCCAAGGTGAAGTACGGGTCACACCTCGGACAGACTTTCCTGAGGAACGATTCGCAATCGGCAATGAACTGTTCCTGTTCATGCCGGATGAAAAGACGCCCATCAAGCTTAAAATATCAGGAGCACGCCGTCACAAAAACTTCTACTTGCTCACTTTTGAAAACCATTATAATCTCAGCCATGTGGAAAAATACAAAACGGGCATGCTGAAAGTATCAGAGGAGCAGCTCGGTGAACTCGAAGAGAACGAATACTATTATCATGAAATCATCGGATGCGATGTCATCTCACTCGAAGGCGAAACGATCGGCACGGTTACAGACATCCTGGAAACTGGTGCAAACGACGTCTGGACAGTCACGCCAGCCCAAGGGAAACCTCACTATATTCCCTATATTGAAGATATTGTGAAAGAGATCGATATCGAAAATAAGAAAATCACGATTGAGCTCATGGAAGGACTTCTTTCATGATGAACATCAGTATTCTCTCGTTATTCCCTGAAATGTTCGAAGGGGTTCTTCATACCTCGATACTGAAGAAGGCGCAAGAGAACGAAGCGGTCTCGTTTACAGTAACTGATTTCAGAAACTACTCGGAGAACAAGCATCACAAAGTGGACGATTATCCGTATGGTGGTGGTGCTGGGATGGTGTTAAAGCCGGAACCGCTTTTTAACGCTGTTGAAGCTGTCACAAAGGACGCTGTAAAGCCGCCGCGGATTATTTTGATGTGTCCCCAGGGAGAACGCTTCACCCAAGCTAAAGCCGAGGAGCTGGCATCGGAAGAGAACTTGGTTTTCATCTGCGGCCATTATGAAGGGTATGATGAGCGAATCCGCGAGCATCTCGTGACAGACGAACTCTCCATTGGGGATTTTGTGTTAACAGGCGGAGAAGTTGCGTCGATGGCAATCATTGATAGCGTCGTGCGCTTGTTGCCAGGAGTCCTTGGGAATAACGTATCATCGGTTGAAGACTCCTTTTCAACAGGATTGCTTGAGCATCCGCACTATACACGTCCTTCGACTTACAAAGGTCTCTCAGTACCAGACATTCTATTGTCAGGCAATCATGGCGAAATTGACAAGTGGCGTATGGAGCAATCGTTAAAACGGACACTCGAACGCCGTCCTGATCTGTTAGATGAATTATCACTGACGGCTGATCAGGAAAAGATATTGAAGCGGCTGAAATCCAATCGATGAGTGTTGCGCTACTCGTACATTTATGCTAGTATGATATACGTGCTTCTATGTAAGCACATACTTAACTGATGTTCCGCTGCGGTCATTTATCGCAAGAGCCTCTAAGGATAGGAGAGAAAAAATCATGCAACAACTAATTGCAGATATTACAAAAGATCAGCTTAAAAGCGATCTACCGGCATTCCGTCCGGGAGACACAGTGCGTTTGCACGTAAAAATCGTTGAGGGAACGCGCGAGCGTATTCAGCTATTTGAAGGTGTCGTTATCAAGCGTCGTGGAGGCGGAATCAGTGAGTCATTCACAGTTCGCAAAATCTCCAACGGTGTTGGCGTGGAGCGTACATTCCCAGTACACACACCAAAAATCGTAAAATTAGAAGTGACTCGTCGTGGTAAAGTACGTCGTGCGAAGTTGTACTACCTTCGCAACCTACGCGGAAAAGCTGCACGTATCAAAGAACTTCGATAAGTATAGAAAGATCAGGAGACCGTTTATGCGGCCTCCTTTCTTTTTGCCTCTAAGTCGCATTGAAGGTACAATATAATTATTAGACTACAGGGGGCAATGGGATGGATGAAAAGAAAAATAAAAATGAAACCTTTGAATGGGTGAAAGCGCTACTTATTGCCTTTGGAATTGCAGCTGTCATTCGTGTTTTTCTCTTTACGCCAATTGTTGTAGATGGAGTCTCCATGATGCCGACATTAGAAGATGGCGATAAAATGATCGTGAACAAAATCAGTTATTCAATTGGTGAGCCTGATCGTTTCGATATCGTCGTATTCCATGCGCCGGAGCAAAAGGATTATATTAAACGCGTCATCGGGCTTCCTGGCGAAACCGTAGAGTATAAAGATGATGTTCTATATATAAATGATCAAGCGTTTCCGGAACCTTATCTGGATGCGTATAAAAAAGAAATTACAGAAGGTACACTGACTGAAGATTTTACGCTCGATGAGAAAATCCAACAGCGAATCATTCCAGAGGGACACGTATTTGTCATGGGGGATAATCGAAGGAAAAGCAACGATTCCCGACACATTGGCGTCATCAGTATAGAAGATATTATCGGTACGACAAAATTTGTTTTCTGGCCGATGGATGAGATCGGACTAGTGGATTGAGAAAGTAGGGGGAGCAGATGACCATTCAGTGGTTTCCCGGTCACATGGCGAAAGCCCGAAGAGAAGTAACCGAGCAGTTGAAACTTGTGGATATTGTATTTGAACTTGTAGATGCACGACTTCCATTATCTTCCCGTAATCCGATGATTGATGAGGTCATTCATCAAAAACCAAGAATATTGATATTAAATAAGATGGATTTGGCGGATGAGCATGAAACCGCAAAATGGATCCGCTATTTTGACGGCCAAGGCATTCGGGCTGTTGCCATTAACTCATTCGAAGGAAAAGGGTTGCAGTCCGTGACAAAGGTAGCTAAGGAAGTGTTGGCCCCTAAAATCGAACGGATGAAAAGACGCGGCATTCGACCTGGAGCGATCCGCGCGATGATCGTGGGTATTCCTAACGTTGGAAAATCGACGCTGATCAATCGACTCGCTCATAAGAACATAGCCAAAACAGGGAACAAACCGGGCGTCACAAAAGCTCAGCAATGGATCAAATATGAAAAAGAATTGGAACTGCTCGATACTCCGGGTATTCTATGGCCGAAGTTCGAAGATCCCGAAACTGGTCAAAAGCTTGCCTTGACTGGAGCGATTAAGGATACTATTGTGAACATGGAAGATCTGGCGTTGTATGGACTGACGTTCTTATCGAATCGGTATTCTGATCGATTAAAAGAACGGTATGGTTTTGCTACAGTGGAGGATAACACAGCAGAGCTGTTCGATGCGGTCGGAGCACGTCGTAGAGCCTATACGTCGGGTGGAGAAATCGACTACGATAAAGTTGCCGAGCTGATCATCCAAGATGTCAGATCAGGTAATTTTGGAAGATTGACATTCGATTGGACAGAAGAACAGGAATGATATAGCCGGAGCCGGCAACCGGCTTCGGCTTTTGTATATCTAAAAATGTATGGGTTGACCGATAATAGACATATGGAATTGACGTGTGATGGAAGGTGGGAGTGTGTGAAAACAATACAAGCAATCAAATTGCAGCTAAGAGAAACGAACGAACGCGAGCCATGGATGGAAGAGTTGACCAAGGATTCACGTAAAGGAGTTCAGCAGGCGCTCAATAGCTGGAATCGAGCGTACGATAAACGTTGTGTTTCAAAGGCTGACCATATTGGGAAACAGCAATTTGATCTATCATTCGCGCCGTTTGAAGGCGCTAAAGTAGCGGGGACAGACGAAGCCGGCAGAGGTCCCTTAGCAGGTCCCGTTGTAACTGCGGCAGTTATCCTTCCGCTTGGATCAGATGAGTTGATCGGTTTGGATGATTCCAAACAGATATCGAAGAAAGAACGAGAGCGCCTCGCAGAAATTATCAAAAGAATTTCTTTGGCTTGGTCTGTTCATGTGCAGCCTGCTGAGCGTATCGATGAAATCAATATCTACGCAGCTACACGTGAATCGATGGAACAGGCGATCCGGACGCTGCCTGTTGAACCCGATCAAGTCCTTTCAGATGCGATGCCGCTGACTGCAAACTGCCCGGCTGTCTCCATTGTGAAGGGAGATGCTAAAAGTTTAGCGATAGCAGCTGCATCCATACTTGCGAAAACGACAAGGGATCAGTTGATGGATGAGTTACACGAAGAATATCCTATGTACCGATTTGATAACCATGCAGGTTATGGTACGCCGGAACACTTAAGGGCACTCGAAAATTATGGTCCAAGCGTGCATCACCGGAAAACATTCGAACCGATCAAAACAATGATCGCAAGAAAGGCGGCTGACTTATGAATAATCCGTCTATAATCCCGAATCTTAGTCCAGCCAATATGAAGAACGCACAAATGTCACAGCCCGCGCAATTACGTGAAGGACAACTTTTCCATGGGACGATCAAACAATTGTATCCAGGGGAAATGGCAGAAGTCCAAATCGGAAGTCAGAAGCTGAATGCAAAATTGGAAGTTCCGCTAAAGGCGGGCGACTCATATTACTTCCAAGTGAAGTCGACTGATCCTGAACTGCAATTGAAATTAGTCTCAGGACCGCATCCCCAAGGGGAGAGTCAAAGTGCAAAGATAGGCAGTCTGCTCGATACATTGCATCTTACTAAGACACCTGAAATGCGTAAACTCGTGGATTTCTTCATGAAACAGCAGATCCCTATTACACGGGAATCATTGGCGGCAGGTGAAGCGCTATTAAAGGGGGCGCCTCATGGGCAGCATCAAGAAGCGCTACAATCGATAGGCAAGCTAGTGTCCCTTAAGTTACCGATCACACAACAACTATTTCAAGCGATGATGGGTATTGAAACCAAGGCAGGTCTTGGAGGCGTACTTGATGCACTTCAGCAAGCGGTCTCCGAAGACAGTGAAATATCACTTACTCAGAAAAAGGATATCCAAACAATACTGGAGCAGGTTAAGCAGCCGTTATTGGAAACTAACGGAGGAAAACTACTGGCGCAAACACTTTCGGCTGCACTGGACAAGTCGGCTCTTCCCGAACTTCGTTTTCAAGCCGTCCAACTTCTGAAGATGGCAGACATTTTACCTGCTCAGACTTCACTAGCTAATTTGTCAACTGTGTTGGCAGGTCTCGTCAATTCATCCAAAAACGCTCAAGTTGCAGGGAACCTAGCCGTCCAACTAGCGGCTCCGGAAAATACGCCTGCACTGGACTCGAAACAATTATTGACAGCACTCCAACAAGCTGTGACTGGCACAACGAAATTATCTCCTGAACGGTCCGCAGAACTTCAGCGGATCATACAACAGGGTGAACTGCCTGGAAACGTGAAGCCCCAGTTAATGAGCCTTTTAACAGCACATTCACAAACGAATGAATCTGCAAGTACGTTGGTTTCGAAATTCAGTGAGACATTATTCAGTGACGCTGCAAAACAGATGCTGCCCAGCCAAATTACCGCTCAGTCCTCTCAGAATCTAAACATTTCAACTTCCAATCTGGCGGTGAACACGATTCCGGCTCCGGCCAAAGCAGGTATGCCAGCTCTGCTGCAGGCGATACTTGAGGCACATGGTGGACCTGATAAACTTTCTGTACTAGTTAAACAAGCGCTACAATCGAATGCGCCAGTCATTCAATCCTTCGTTGCTGCAGCTGAAGCGGCGACAAGTCAAGAGCTTTCAGGGAGCATTGTCAAACAAGCAATACAGTCGGTGTTAGCTAGGCTTGGCGTGCACTACGAGGCGGGCCTTGCATCGAAAGAGCCTCACTTTTCGCAAATTCAGGATTCCTTGAAGCCCCAACTCGTCGCGCTATTACAAGAGGGAGTGGCTGGTACTGCACTTCGGGAAGCGGCGGAAACAGTCGTTTCCAGACTGAACGGCCAGCCTCTGCAATCCAGTGAATCAGGTGTTCAGCAACAGATCATCATGCAAGTGCCTCTTCAGCTGCAGGGGAAGAGAATTGACGCAACGCTAGAATGGAACGGTCGGATGAAAGAAGATGGAAAAATTGACCCGGATCATGCACGTGTCTTATTTTACCTAGACTTAGAAGCAATCCACAAAACAATCGTAGACATGCAAGTGCAGAACAAAGTAGTGACATTGACCATTTTCAATGAAGATCCGACATTGAAAACAGTGGGGGGAATACTTCAGGACAAGCTGGCGGAAGGATTGGGTGCAGAAGGTTACCGTCTTTCGGCCGTTCGATTCAAACCCTTCCAAGAGGAAGTGAACACTCAAAACAAGCCTATCATACCTACAGATAACGGAACGCAAGGAGTCGATTTTAGGATATGAGTGAAAAGCGTTATAAGCGCCGTGAAGCAGTCGCGCTGACCTATTTGCCGGAACTCAATGAAGCACCGAAAGTGACGGCGAAAGGAAAAGGGCAAATCGCGGAAAATATACTCGAAAAAGCTCGAGAACACGGTGTACCTGTTCAAGAAGATCCCAGTCTAGTGGAATTGCTTGGTCAGTTAGAAGTGAATGAGACGATACCCGACCAACTGTATCAAGCTGTATCGGAAGTTCTGGCATATGTTTACAGATTAGATCGTTCTAAGAGCATAAAGTAAACAGCTCATGTCTGTAGTAGAACAGAAATTTCGCACGAATCGAGTACAAATATGGACATAGTATGACAAGTTTACTACAATAGAGTACGCAGTATAGAATAGTTATCAGTTTGATTGGAGGATATAAGATGAATATCCATGAATATCAAGGGAAACAACTGCTTCGTGAATATGGAGTTGCAGCTTCAAAAGGGATTGCAGCATTTTCTCCGGAAGAGGCAGTAAAAGCAGCGAAAGAGCTCGGTACTGAAGTATTTGTCGTGAAAGCGCAAATTCATGCAGGTGGCCGCGGGAAAGCGGGCGGCGTCAAAATTGCAAAAAATCTTGACGAAGTACGTGCTTACGCAAAAGAACTTCTTGGCAAAACGTTGGTGACTCACCAAACGGGTCCTGAAGGGAAAGAGGTCAAGCGTTTACTTATTGAAGAAGGCGCTGACATCAAAAAAGAATACTACATCAGTCTTGTCGTAGACCGCGCAACGGATCGTGTTACGCTAATGGGATCTGAAGAAGGCGGAATGGACATTGAAGAAGTTGCAGAAGCGACTCCTGAAAAAATCTTCCACGAAGTCATCGATCCTGTAGCGGGATTGACTGGTTTCCAAGCACGTCGTATGGCGTTCAATATGAATATTCCTGCGCATCTTGTAAACAAAGCAGCGAAATTCATGACAGGTCTTTATCAAGTATTCGTTGAAAAAGATGCTTCTATCGTGGAAATCAATCCGCTTGTTGTCACTGGTGATGATCAAGTTCTTGCACTTGATGCGAAATTCAACTTTGACGATAACGCATTGTTCCGTCACAAGGACATCGTCGAATTGCGCGACTTTGAAGAGGAAGACGCAAAAGAAATCGAAGCTTCCAAGTATGACTTGAGCTATATTTCTTTAGACGGCAACATCGGCTGTATGGTCAATGGTGCTGGACTTGCCATGGCTACAATGGATACGATCAATTACTACGGCGGATCACCCGCAAACTTCCTTGATGTTGGGGGCGGCGCGACTGCTGAAAAAGTAACTGAAGCGTTCAAAATCATCCTTTCAGATGAGCATGTTAAAGGGATTTTCGTTAACATCTTTGGCGGAATCATGAAGTGCGATGTTATCGCTGAAGGTGTCATTACTGCAGCGAAAGAAGTTGGCCTTGAAGTAC
The DNA here is from genome assembly GCF_050459885.1 of Sporosarcina gallistercoris. Taxonomy (GTDB): domain Bacteria; phylum Bacillota; class Bacilli; order Bacillales_A; family Planococcaceae; genus Sporosarcina; species Sporosarcina gallistercoris_A. The sequence goes on from NZ_JBCMNO010000009.1 coordinate 59,514, forward strand.
CACTGGTTGTTCGCCTTGAGGGAACAAACGTGGAAAGAGGTAAAGCATTGCTGAACGAATCGGGACTTAATATCATTGCAGCTGGCTCCATGGCAGACGGCGCGCAAAAGATTGTTGAAATCGTAGGCTAAGAAAGGCAGGGACAAACGATGAGTATTTATATCGATAAAAATACAAAAGTGGTCGTCCAAGGTATCACTGGCGGGACTGCAAAATTTCATACCCAGCAAATGCTTGAATACGGAACGAAAATCGTTGCCGGTGTAACACCAGGTAAAGGCGGCACAGAAGTTGAGGGCGTTCCTGTATTCAATACAATGGAAGAAGCTGTCAAAGAAACTGGCGCTAACGTTTCCGTAATCTACGTTCCGGCACCTTTTGCAGCAGATGCAATCATGGAAGCGGTAGACGCTGAACTTGATATGGCTATCTGTATTACAGAGCACATTCCCGTTCTGGATATGGTGAAAGTAGTGCGGTACATGGACGGCAAAAAGACGCGTCTTGTCGGACCGAACTGCCCGGGTGTTATCACACCGGAAGAATGCAAAATCGGTATTATGCCTGGATACATTCACACAAAGGGCCACGTAGGCGTAATTTCCCGTTCAGGTACTTTGACGTACGAAGCGGTTCACCAACTTTCTGAAGCGGGTATCGGTCAGACAACTGCTGTCGGTATTGGTGGGGACCCTGTAAATGGGACAAACTTCATCGACGTATTGAAGGAATTCAATGAAGACGAAGACACGTACGCTGTCGTTATGATTGGTGAAATCGGCGGAACTGCTGAAGAAGAAGCAGCTGAGTGGATCAAAGCCAACATGAAGAAACCGGTCGTCGGTTTCATCGGCGGACAAACAGCACCTCCAGGAAAGCGTATGGGTCACGCTGGTGCCATCATTTCCGGTGGTAAAGGAACTGCTGACGAAAAAATCAAAGCGCTCAATAATGCAGGCGTAGAGGTTGCAGAAACGCCATCCGTTATCGGAGAGACATTGATTAAAGTGATTAAAGAAAAAGGGCTATACGAAAAGTGTAAAACCCACTAACATAGTAGATGCAGCGTATTCAATGGATACGCTGCATCTTTGTTATATAATGAGGAGGTATTTAATGAAGCTAACCGCCCAAGAACACGAGCTTTTGAAACTCCATTATGCGTGGCCGGCACCTTACCCGAAACTTGTTCAATTGCTTGAAAATAAATATGGACACGAATACTTGCTGAATTTATCACAAAAGCAGCGTACAATCCTGAATAAGAAACTTGCCCAACTATCCCCTCTCCCCCTCTTGGAAATGCTGCTCGAAAAAGGGATCATCCCCATACCTTATACACATCCTGACTATCCCGATCAACTGAAACAACTAATCGATCCACCAGCAGTCCTTTATGCAAAAGGAAATCCTGGTTTGTTGAAAAAAACAAATAAAGTCGCTATAATCGGTTCCCGAAAAGCGGGGGACTATTCGATTTGCGCCATGGATATGATTGTTCCGCCACTTGTACAACATGATTCTGTCATAGTGTCAGGACTTGCAAAAGGTGCAGACACTATGGCGCATCAAGCAGCCATTAAATATGGGGGGCAGACAATAGCGGTACTTGGACATGGTTTTTTTCATCTGTACCCGAAAGAAAATGCGGAACTTGCCACAACGATTGCAAAAGAGCATCTATTAATAACGGAATATCCGCCATATCATGCACCTGCTAAATGGACGTTCCCTATGAGGAACCGGATTATAAGCGGCTTATCCAGTACCCTAGTCATAACAGAATCCGCTGTGAAGAGCGGAACAATGAGTACAATTGAACACGCACTTGACCATGGGAAAGAAGTATTTGCTGTTCCGGGCCCCATTGACTCACCATTATCACTAGGACCGAACAAACTATTAGATGAAGGAGCCCGGCCGATCTGGAATGGCTTTCAAATCGTTGAAACTCTTGTCGAATCGTGACGAAAGAAATGTCTTTTCACTAAAATAGTTGCTTTTCCATGGAAACTGTTATACATTTTGCAACAGATATTCTTTTAGATGAATAAATACAAAGAACCTCTTTAAGGAGGGCATTTTAGAATGGCAGATTACCTAGTAATCGTGGAATCACCAGCAAAAGCGAAAACGATTGAACGTTATTTAGGAAAGAAATACAAAGTGCGCGCTTCCCTTGGCCACTTGAGGGACTTGCCCCGCAGTCAAATGGGCGTCGATGTTGAAAATAACTATGAACCGAAGTATATTACAATTCGGGGAAAAGGCCCGATTTTACAAGATTTGAAAAAAGAAGCGAAAAAAGCGAAAAAAATCTTTCTCGCGGCTGACCCCGACAGAGAAGGGGAAGCGATTGCCTGGCACCTTGCTCATCAGCTCGGCGTAGATGACAATTCGGACTGCCGCGTCGTTTTTAACGAAATCACAAAAGACGCGATTAAAGAATCGTTCAAAAATCCTCGTCCCATCAATACTGATTTAGTGGATGCCCAACAAGCACGCCGGATTCTGGACCGTCTTGTCGGATATAATATTAGTCCAATTCTATGGAAGAAAGTCAAAAAAGGCTTGTCAGCTGGACGGGTTCAATCTGTAGCTCTAAAACTTATTATTGATCGCGAAGAAGAGATTAAAGCGTTCGTACCTGAAGAGTACTGGTCAATTGGAGCTGGATTCAGTAAAAAAGAAGGTGACTTTGAAGCCTCTTTCTATGGGACAGCTGGTAAGAAAGTTAAACTGACGGACAAAAAGCAAGTGGATGAAGTTCTTTCGAGCATGGACGGTGAGGACTTTACGGTTCATCAAGTCGTGAAAAAGGAACGTAAACGTAATCCTGCAGTACCGTTCACCACATCTTCTTTACAACAAGAGGCAGCCCGTAAGTTGAACTTCCGTGCGAAGAAGACGATGATGATTGCCCAGCAATTGTATGAAGGGATTACGATTGGCAAAGAGGGTATCGTTGGACTCATCACGTATATGCGAACGGATTCAACGCGGACATCAGAAACGGCACAAACTGAAGCGAAGTCGCATATTGAAACAATGTACGGTGAAGAGTTTACGAAAAAAACAAAAGCAGCAAGCAAATCCTCCGCTGCGAAAACTCAAGATGCACACGAAGCGGTGCGCCCAACGTCTGTCCTACGTACACCTGAAGCGATGAAAGCGTTTTTATCAAAAGACCAAATGAAGTTATACAAACTCATCTGGTCGCGTTTTCTAGCAAGTCAGATGGCACCGGCCATCCTTGATACGGTCACTGTCGATTTGCTGAATAATGATGTTCAGTTCAGAGCAACGGGGTCGCAAGTGAAATTCCCGGGATTCATGAAAGTGTATATTGAAAGTCATGATGATAAAGAAGAGGAAAAGGATAATGTTCTTCCACCACTTACTGAAGGAGAGACGGTCAAGTGTTCATCGATTGATCCGAAGCAGCATTTCACACAACCGCCGCCCCGTTACTCAGAAGCACGTCTTGTCAAGACTTTGGAGGAACTTGGAATAGGAAGACCCTCGACATACGCTCCAACATTGGATACGATCCAAAAAAGAGGATATGTCACGCTAGACGCCAAACGGTTTGTTCCCACTGAATTAGGTGGTATTGTCAACGCGGCGGTCAACCAATACTTCTCAGATATTACCAACGCCGAATTCACGGCAAAAATGGAACAAAGTCTAGACCATATCGAACTCGGCGAAATCCCATGGGTTTCAGTCATTGATGAGTTTTACAAAGACTTTGAAAAGCATTTGAAAATTGCAGATGAAGAAATGGAAAAAATCGAAATCAAAGACGAACCGGCTGGAGAAGATTGTGAAAAGTGCGGATCTCCGATGGTTTATAAGATGGGGCGTTATGGCAAATTCATGGCTTGCTCGAACTTCCCGGATTGCCGTAATACAAAAGCGATCATTAAACCGATCGGGGTGGCCTGTCCGCTTTGTAAAGAAGGGGAAGTGGTAGAACGGAAGAGTAAGAAAAACAGAATTTTTTATGGGTGCGACCGATATCCTGAATGTGAATACATTTCGTGGGACAAGCCAATCTCGAGACCGTGTCCTAAGTGTGAAAGCACACTCGTTGAAAAACGTTTGAAAAAAGGTCTGCAGATCCAGTGCACGGAATGTGACTACAAAGAAAAACCACAAGAATAAATTAGCTAGAGAGAAGGGTTCAAAGTGACACCAATTGTAAATGTCATCGGCGCTGGACTTGCGGGAAGTGAAGCAGCTTGGCAAATTGCAAGTCGAGGGGTACAAGTCCGCTTATACGAAATGCGTCCTGTCCAGCAGACTCCAGCACACCATACAGACAAATTCGCAGAGCTGGTTTGCAGTAATTCTCTGCGTGCAAACTCACTAACGAATGCTGTAGGCGTCATAAAAGAAGAAATGCGACGTCTGGATTCCGTGATTATTGCAGCGGCGGATGCTTGCTCCGTTCCTGCTGGAGGAGCGCTTGCTGTCGATCGTCATGAGTTCTCTGCGCATGTGACGGATAAAGTACGGAATCATCCACTCGTGGAAGTCATTAACGAAGAAGTGACTGAAATCCCGGAAGGCATCACAGTGATAGCAACGGGCCCGCTCACTTCTCCAGCATTAGCAGAAAAAGTCCGTCAGCTTACGGGTGAAGAGTATCTGTATTTTTACGATGCGGCAGCGCCTATCGTTGAAAAAGACTCTATCGATATGGACAAAGTCTATCTCAAATCACGCTATGACAAAGGTGAAGCGGCGTATCTCAATTGTCCGATGGATGAAAATGAATTTGCTGCATTCTACGAAGCGTTAGTAAACGCAGAAGTTGCAGAACTAAAAGAATTCGAAAAAGAAGTTTACTTCGAAAGTTGTATGCCAGTTGAAGTTCTTGCAAGTCGAGGAGAGAAAACGCTGTTGTTTGGTCCTATGAAGCCGGTTGGGTTGGAAGATCCTAAAACTGGTAAACGACCTAAGGCTGTTGTTCAGCTTCGTCAAGACGATGCGGCAGGGACTCTATACAATATCGTCGGCTTCCAGACACACATGAAGTGGGGAGCTCAAAAAGAAGTCTTGCGGCTCATTCCTGGTCTGGAAAATGTAGAAATCGTTCGTTATGGTGTGATGCATAGAAACACCTTCATCAATTCACCGAGAGTTTTACAACCGACCTATCAGTTAAAGGCGAATCCGAATTTATTTTTCGCAGGTCAAATGACTGGGGTTGAAGGATATGTCGAGTCCGCAGGATCCGGTTTAGTTGCAGGCATGAACGCAGCACGGCTGGCTTTAGGGGAAGAACTTTATATCCTTCCTAATCAGACGGCCTTAGGGAGCTTGGCGAGATATATTACTGAAGCCGATTCGAAGAATTTTCAACCGATGAATGTGAACTTCGGTTTGTTCCCGGATTTAGGAGAGCGCGTCCGTTCTAAATTGGAAAGAGCTGAAAAACACTCCAATCGAGCACTCGAAGCACTTGATGCTTTTAAAGTTGAAAATCACATAAGTTCCCAATGAGAAGAAGAGAGCAAGCCTCTCTTCTTCTTTTTGATGGGAAAGTATGAAGTAAATGTGTACATTTCATGTCGATATTTAAAAAGAATACTAAGAGGTCAGACTTCCTGGATGCTGATAGTTGAAGAAATACCTGTAAATCATGTATAGTAAATCGTGGATGAATTTGAATTTAAGGAGTAGTCGGCATTTTCAATTATTTTGGATAATCGAATACGCTGTTTGCCGAGCGTTAAAATGATGATTATTTGTTCGTTTTCCAGGAGGTGTCTGAAATGGATAAAGAGATTTTCCAAATTCGTGATGAGTATATAACATACGTTCGTTTGGAGAAAAACTATTCAGTGCACACTGTAACGGAATATGAAAAAGATGTAGATGAGTTTCTTGAGTTCATAAAAACCGAAGGCATTCTCACGATAGAGAGCATTACATATCAAGAAGCACGACTATTTGCTTCGCGCCTGTATGATCGAGAGTTATCGAGAGCAACAATTTCCAGGAAAATTTCATCAGTCCGTTCCTTTTTCCGATTTGCTAATGCCCGTTACGGGATTAATGATACAGCATTCCGTTTACTGCATCACCCTAAAAAAGAAGAGCGTCTTCCTGCTTTTTTTTATGTGGAGGAACTAGAAAAGCTTTTTGGTGCGTGCCTTGGTGAAAAACCTAGGGATCTCCGGGATTGTGCATTGCTTGAACTACTTTACGCAACAGGAATTCGCGTGAGCGAACTCACATCGATTCGTTTAAGTGATATTGACAACGACTTGGGGATTGTGAGGGTAATGGGGAAAGGTCGGAAAGAACGCTACGTCCCATTCGGAAGTTTTGCGCAATCAGCAATTGAGCGATATATCGAATTCAGTCGACACTTTCTAATGAAATCGACGAAGCATGAAATATTGTTTGTCAATTTAAGAGGTGGACCGCTTACTGACCGAGGTGTCAGACACGTATTGGATTCCATTGTTGAGCGAGCTTCCATACAATCGAATGTTTATCCGCATATGTTACGTCACACGTTTGCGACCCATTTATTATCTGCTGGAGCAGATATGCGTACTGTCCAAGAACTTTTGGGGCACAGTGATTTGTCTTCGACACAAATATACACCCATACAACGAAAGAGCATTTAAGAAGAACCTATATGAATACGCATCCGCGTGCTTAGGAGGAAATTTAAATGGAATTTCATGCAACCACGATTTTTGCCATTCGGCATAAGGGAGTTTGTGCAATGTCCGGTGATGGTCAAGTCACCATGGGAGAAAGTGTAGTTATGAAACACACCGCAAAAAAGGTCCGCAGGTTATTTAACGGAAACGTACTCGCAGGATTTGCAGGATCTGTTGCCGATGCATTTACGCTGTTTGATCTTTTTGAAGATAAATTGACAGAGTACAACGGAAATCTGCAGAGGGCTTCTGTAGAACTTGCAAAAGAATGGAGAGGCGATCAGATTCTTCGGAAACTCGAGGCGATGTTGCTTGTGATGAACGAAGACACTCTCCTTCTTGTGTCGGGAACAGGTGAAGTGATTGAACCAGATGATGGCATTCTTGCGATTGGATCCGGTGGGAACTATGCGTTAGCAGCTGGCAGATCGCTTGCTAAATATGCTGGCGAATCGTTGACTGCTGAACAGATTGCACGTGCAGCACTAGAAACGGCTTCTGAAATTTGTGTGTTTACAAACGACAAGATTATCGTGGAGGTGCTTGGGGAATGACTTCATTACAACTGACGCCCAAAGAAATGATCTCATTTTTAAACCGGTATATTGTAGGGCAGGACAAAGCGAAACGTGCGGTTGCGGTTGCCATAAGAAATCGCTATAGACGTAACTTGTTATCTGACGAAGAGAAGAATGAAATCATCCCGAAGAACATTTTAATGATTGGACCAACCGGTGTAGGTAAAACAGAAATCGCACGACGTATTGCGAAACTCGTGGATGCTCCGTTTGTTAAAGTCGAAGCGACGAAATTTACCGAGGTAGGCTACGTCGGGCGTGACGTTGAATCCATGGTACGTGACCTCGTTGAAACAGGTGTCCGGATTGTTAAAGAAAAACAGCGCGCTCAAGTGAAAGATCAAGCAGCCGTTCAAGCAGAAGAACGCTTAGTGGAATTGCTCGTACCTTCTAAGAAAAAGAAGGGATCTATGCAAAATCCGTTTGAAATGCTGTTTGGTGGGCAAAACAATGAGAGTGACGCTGATCAACAAGAAGAAGTAACAGAGATGACTCGAAAGAAAAGTGAAGTTGCAGTCTTACTTAAACAGGGGAAGCTGGAAGATGAGCAAGTGACAGTTGAAGTCGCTTCTCAACAGCCTTCCATGTTTGATGCACTTCAAGGTTCAGGTATGGAACAGATGGGGTCGAACATGCAAGATGCCCTTTCCTCACTTATGCCTAAAAAAACGACATTGCGTAAGCTGGCCGTAAAAGATGCGAGAAGGGTATTAGAAGCTGAAGAAGCGGACAAACTAATTGATCATGATGAAATTGCTCGGCAAGCTGTCCAGTTAACGGAGCAATCCGGAATTATCTTCATTGATGAAATGGACAAGATCGCAAGTAAGAGCGGCGGATCTTCTAGTGCTGATGTTTCCCGTGAAGGGGTTCAACGAGATATTTTACCGATTGTAGAAGGTTCAACCGTAAATACGAAATACGGATCGGTGAAAACCGATTATATCTTATTCATAGCTGCGGGAGCTTTCCATATGGCGAAACCGTCGGATATAATACCTGAGTTGCAAGGGAGATTCCCGATTCGCGTCGAATTAGACAAATTGACCAAAGAGGATTTCGTCCGTATTTTGAAAGAACCTGATTTCTCTCTTATTCGACAATACGAGAAACTTCTGGCAACGGAGGACGTCCTGTTAGAGTTCACGGATGAGGCAATCGATCGAATTGCTGAAATTGCATTCGAAGTGAATGATAATACCGAGAACATTGGTGCGAGACGACTTCATACAATTGTTGAACGTCTTCTGGAAGAACTCTCATTTGAAGCGTCTGATATTGGTCCTACAAGTATAAAAATCACACCGTCATATGTCGACGAAAAATTGCAAGGAATCGTAAAAGACAAAGATTTGTCACATTTCATTCTATAATGGAGACAAAGTAGTTTATTTAATAATTGAAAACCTTTAGAATATTCTTATCAGTTCTATAATTATGAGGAGGAAAATATAATGTCACTGTTAGAAAAAACAAGAAAAATTAATGCAATGCTTCAAGAAACTGCGGGTAAGCAAGTGAATTTCAAGCAAATGGCGGAGCAGCTAAGTGAAGTTATCGACTGTAACGCATTTATCGTAAGTCGAAAAGGAAAACTGCTTGGACTTGAAATTCATCACCAAATTGAAAATGAGCGTATGAAGCAAATGTTCGAGGATCGTAAATTCCCTGAAGCGTATACTAAACAGCTTTTTGAGATACGCGAAACTTCTCCGAACATTGGAATCGAAAGTGAATACACTGTATTCCCTGTCGAAAACCAAGAACTCTTCAAAAGCGGCTTAACTACAATCGTTCCAATCATTGGTGGTGGTGAACGTCTTGGAACACTAATACTTGCACGTTTGAGTGATGACTTCAAAGAAGACGATCTTATCCTAGCGGAGTATGGTGCAACAGTTGTAGGAATGGAAATTCTTCGTGAGAAATCTGAAGAAATTGAAACGGAAGCTCGCAGTAAAGCGGTCGTACAAATGGCTATCAACTCACTTTCATACAGTGAGCATGAAGCAATCGAGCATATCTTCAATGAGTTAGATGGTAATGAGGGACTACTCGTTGCATCTAAAATTGCAGACCGTGTTGGTATTACGCGTTCAGTTATCGTCAACGCACTTCGTAAACTCGAGAGTGCTGGTGTGATTGAATCGCGCTCACTTGGAATGAAAGGCACATATATCAAAGTGTTGAACAGCAAATTCCTAGAGGAACTTGAAAAGCAAAAGTCATAATGCTTAAAGTAGTGCATGATTAAAAACGAGTAAAAAGCGGATATCGCTTTTTACTCGTTTTTTTTCTATAAAAAATAAAGGAACTTCTATTATTTATAGAAAGAAAATTTACTGAGCCTAAATTAATAAGTATTCCCAATGATAATACAAGAACATCTAATTCTAAAAGAACAGGTACTTAAGACTCAAAAGTCTTGGTAAATCCTGTGAACGACTGTGATATTATAAGGAATGTTTCTTCCTTTTTAATATAATATGTCTAGACAAAATGGTTCATCATCCGATACAATGAGTAGTAATTGTTGACTTTTAGGATATTATGTCGAATTTAATATAATTCTCAACTATACATGAAGGAGGAGAGTAATTTGGACCTTTATGGAGGAACGATTTCAGCTTTAGAAAGAGGTCTCAATTTTTCTGCTGACAAATCAAAAGCGATTTCGCAAAATGTGGCGAATGTGGATACACCAAACTATCAAGTTAAAACAGTAGACTTCAAGAGTTACTTACATGAAGCGAAGTCAGCTCAATTAGAAGCAATACGTACTGATTCACGCCATTTGAAATTTTCTCCAACGACTTCCGGTTCAGGAACCCACACTTATTCAAATTTCAAATACAACCAAAACGGTAATGGTGTCGATATGGATAAGGAACAAGCGGACTTAGCGGCTAACCAAATCTATTATAATGCGCTCGCTGATCGGATCAGCAGTAAATTCAACTCACTCAATAATGTCATCAAAGGAGGACGTTAACTGTGTCTATTTTCCATAGCTTGAATTCTGCAGCTTCCGCACTAACGTCGCAACGGCTCCGGATGGATGTCATTTCTTCTAATATGGCAAACATAGATACCACTCGTGGTAAGTTAGTAGAAGGGGAATGGCAGCCTTATCGAAGAAAGTCGGTTTCATTTGAACCGAAGCAAGGACAGTTTTCAAACTTCCTGAATGTTGCGATGGGTACACGTGAAAGAGGTTCTGTCGGTAATGGTGTCACGGTTTCGAAAATCCAAGAAGATACGGAAACCCCTTTTAAACAAGTCTATGATCCTACACACCCGGATGCTAACGCAGAGGGGTATGTAGAAATGCCTAATGTCGATCCTTTACGTGAAACAATCGATATGATGTCTGCAACCCGCTCGTATGAAGCAAACATTACTGTCCTCAATTCCAACAAAGCAATGCTGATGAAAGCACTTGAAATCGGAAAATAACAGTTAGAAAGGATGAGTCCGCATGGCCATATCATCAATCCTGGCGATGGCACCGGGTATTTCGACCGATGCCACAAAAACTTCGCCAACGACATTTGACTCACAACAGAAGTTTGGCAGTTTTTTGAAAGATGCTATCCAAGACGTGAACGCAGCTCAAGTTCAATCGGATGTCATGACTGAAAAATTGGTTCGTGGTGATAATGTAGATCTACATAATGTAATGATTACTGCTCAAAAAGCTTCAGTTGCATTGAGTGCCACGATGGAAGTGCGAAATAAAGTAATCGAAGCTTATCAAGAAGTTATGCGTATGCCAGTGTAAGAAAAATATACCGTTATCCATCATAAGCAGTACGGATGACGTTTGCCGACCGGAGGATCAGAATGAAAGAGAGATTGACAAAGATCAAAAGCGATTTTCAAGCGTTTTGGTCAAACCGGACAAAAAACCAGAAAATCTTGTATGTAAGTATTGCAGCCTCGATCATCCTTGTTGCAGCACTCCTTACTTTTTTCCTATCTCGTACAACATATGTGCCTTTATACAAAGATTTATCCCGTTCAGATATTGGTAGAATAAAAGAAGAGCTAGATGCGCAGGCAGTCCCGAACCAAATTGCGCCAGGAGGGACATCCATATTAGTTCCTGAAGAACGAGTAGATGATTTGCTTGTATCCATTGAGTCCCAAGGACTTGCGAATTCAGGGAGAATCGATTATTCTTTCTTCTCGGAAAATGCGGGATTTGGAACTACTGATAATGAATTTAATATGATCAAGCTTGCCACGATGCAAAATGAACTTGCTAAATTGATCACTGGTATTGAAGGTGTGCAAGATGCCAAAGTCATGATCACACTCCCGACGCAAGGAGTTTTCGTCAAAGAGGATGTACAAGCAGCAAGCGCATCCATTGTCCTAAAAACAGAACCGGGTCAGGAGTTCAGTGAACCCCAAATAAAAGGGCTATACAACCTGATTTCTAAAAGTATTCCGAACTTAGCGCCTGAGGATATTGTGGTGATGAACCAATATTTCGAGTACTACGATCTGAACCATGAAAATAACCAGTTCGGTACGAATGTTGCTGACCAAATGTCGATTAAAAAATCTATTGAGCGTGATCTTCAACGTCAAGTCCAAATGATGTTAGGTTCCATGATGGGACAAGAAAAAGTTGTTGTTTCAGTCACAACGGATATCGACTTCCAACAGGAAAATCGAGAAGAAAACCTAGTTACACCCGTTGATGAAGAGAGTATGGAAGGGATCGCATTAAGTGTACAGCGCATCACAGAAACATTTACTGGTGACGGTGCCGTTCCTGGGGGGATTCCGGAAGGGGAAGATCCGACAGATAACCGCACTACTATAGTTGAAGGATCAACTGGTAATGGAGATTATGAACGAGTGGAAGAGACGATTAATAATGAAGTGAACCGGATCCGTAAAAACATTGTCGAAAGTCCTTATAAAATACGGGATATTGGTCTCCAAGTAATGGTTGAGCCACCGACTGCAGGTGATCCTGGATCAATGGACCCTGGTGTTGAAGAGGACATCAAACAAATTCTGGAAACGATTGTAAGGACTTCGATTGATAAAGTTTCTGTAGGTGAATTGACCGAAGAGCAATTGGCTCAGAAAATCGCTGTTTCCATTCAGCCGATTCGTGGTAAACAAGCTGATTTCGATACAGAACGCACTGTGATTCCTTGGTGGGTATATGTTGCCGGTGGCGTACTGCTGTTAGTGATTATTGCTTTAGTCATCCTCTATATTCGGAAACGACGAAAAGACGAAGCGCTTGCATTTGAAGAAGCACGTGCACTGGAAGAACAATTGCAAGCAATTGAAGTGAGCGACATTAATGGAGAAGTTGAAACCGAAGGGACGATGCGCAGAAAACAATTGGAAAAAATGGCGAAAGATAAACCGGAAGAATTCGCGAAATTGTTACGCACGTGGATAGCAGAGGACTAAGGGGAGATCAGACATGGTGAAAAAAGATAAAGAAATGTCCGGGAAGCAGAAGGCGGCTCTCCTTCTGATTTCTCTCGGTCCTGAAGTATCCGCAGCGATTTACAAGCATTTAGCGGAAGACGAAATCGAACGATTGACACTCGAAATTTCAGGCGTTCGTAAGGTGGAAGCTTCAGTGAAGGAAGAAATCATTGAGGAGTTTCATAACATTGCGCTCGCACAAGATTATATTTCTCAAGGCGGTATCGGATACGCGAAAACGATTCTAGAAAAAGCGTTAGGTAAAGAACATGCGCAAGCGGTCATTAATCGCTTGACGTCTTCCTTGCAAGTCCGTCCTTTTGACTTTGCAAGAAGGACGGAGCCGAGTCAGATTTTGAATTTCATCCAAAATGAACATCCTCAGACGATAGCGCTCATTTTGTCTTACTTGGAAGCTGAACAGGCGGGGATAATCCTGTCTTCCTTGCCACAGGAAGTCCAAGCGGACATCGCGAAACGGATTGCTAAAATGGAATCCACCTCTCCGGAAGTCGTTAGTGAGATTGAAGCAGTCCTCGAACGAAAACTATCTTCAACTGTTACTCAGGACTACTCGGATACCGGTGGTGTGGATGCAGTTGTCGAGGTACTGAATGGAGTGGACAGAGCAACTGAAAAAACGATACTCGATGCACTCGAAATCCAGGATCCTGAACTTGCAGAAGAAATCAAGAAACGGATGTTTGTCTTCGAAGATATTATCACACTCGATAACCGCTCAATCCAACGTGTAATCCGTGATTGTGAAAATGAAGATCTCATTCTATCTATGAAAGTGTCGAGTGAAGAGGTTAAAGATATCCTTTTCAAAAATATGTCTCAACGAATGGCGGAATCATTCAAAGAAGAGATGGACGTCATGGGACCAGTCAGGCTGCGAGATGTGGAAGAAGCACAATCGAGGATTGTTGCGACAATCCGTCGACTGGAAGATGCAGGCGAAATTATTATTGCACGTGGTGGAGGAGATGATGTGATTGTCTAATATCTACAGACCTGATACGAACCAAGTGACAGGTGTGAAGAAGATTGGAATTCGTAATCTCCGAACTGTGAACGAGATATCCGCAGAAACTTCAACACTTCCCCAACTGAATTTAGCGGAAATCATAATGGAACGGGATCGTCTTATGAACGAGGCGCGCACTCAAGCAGGGATTGAAAAGGCATCAATTGAACAGATGCGAGAGACCGCGCAGGACGATATAGACGCCATGCGAAATGCTTGGGAATCCGAAAAGGCGGAACTTCAGCAACAAGCTTACGAAGAAGCGTTCCAAGTCGGGTATGAAGAAGGTACTAAAAAAAGTATTTCAGATATGCAAGACACGATTGAACAAGCCAATGATACGATAGAAATGGCACGAAAAAATGGTCAGTCCTACTTGGACCAACAAGAACGGTTGATTCTGGAGATTGCGATGAAATCCGCCGAACGTATTCTTGGTCACGCACTGAATGAGGATTCAGAGTTGTTTTTGTCCATTGTGAAGCGAGGTTTGAAAGAAGTACGCGAAATGCGGGAAGTGAAAGTTTATGTATCCCCCAAGTATTATAAGTTAGTTTCAGATAGCCGTGAAGAACTTGCTTCGATCTTCCCGCCGGACGTACCGATGCTGGTATTCGTTAACGATGAATTCGAAGATACCGAATGTTATATCGAAACAAACCATGGAAGAATCGTCGTGAGCATCGACGAACAGTTGAATGAGATGAAAGAGCGCCTTGTGGAACTACTGGAAAGCGGGGGCTGATCATGAAAAAAGCTGAAGAACTATCCAACAAAATAACCAGTGTTAACACCTTCAAAAAATATGGTCGAGTTGCGCGGGTTGTTGGGTTAATGATTGAGTCTAAAGGTCCTGAAAGCTCAATCGGTGATTTATGTATCATTCACTTGAATCACACAACTAAATCAGAGTCGAAAATTTTAGCGGAAGTGGTCGGATTCCGCGAAGAGATTGTTATGCTTATGCCTTTTACGAATGTCACCGAAATATCCAGTGGCTGCTTAGTGGAGGGGACAGGAAAACCGCTTGAAGTAAAAGTGGGCATGAACTTGATCGGAAAAGTACTAGACTCCATGGGCAATCCAATTGACAACTCTGCGCTGCCGAAAGGGCTTGCAACCGTTCGGACGGAACAAAGTCCTCCAAATGTTTTAACTCGACCCACTATCAATGACAAATTAGCGGTCGGAGTGAAAGCGATTGACGGAATGCTGACAGTCGGCAGTGGTCAGCGCGTAGGTATTTTTGCTGGTTCGGGTGTTGGTAAAAGTACCCTTCTCGGTATGATTGCCCGCAACACAACCGCTGACATTAATGTCATTGCACTGATAGGCGAGCGGGGCAGAGAAGTTCGTGAATTCATCGATAGGGACCTAGGCCCTGAAGGGTTAAGTCGTACGATAGTTGTTGCGGCGACATCTGACCAACCTGCGCTTATGAGGATAAAGGGTGCATTTACAGCGACAGCTATCGCGGAGTATTTCAGAAATAAAGGCATGAATGTCATGCTCATGATGGACTCGGTAACACGGGTTGCGATGGCACAAAGGGAAATAGGACTTGCTGTAGGTGAACCGCCTGCTACCCGCGGATACACCCCATCCGTTTTTGCGATATTACCGAAGCTGCTTGAGCGAAGCGGTACAAATGAATTCGGGGCAATCACCGCTTTCTATACGGTCTTGGTCGATGGTGATGATATGAATGAACCCATCGCGGATGCGGTTCGAGGAATCTTGGATGGTCATATCGTTTTAGATAGGACACTCGCGAACAAAGGTCAGTATCCCGCTATCAATGTACTGAAGAGTGTTAGCCGGTTAATGAACCACATTGCCGATCCGGAACACGTAAAAGCTGCGGAAAAACTACGTGAATTATACTATACGTATGACAAATCTGAAGACCTCATCAATATCGGTGCATACAAACGGGGCACATCTAAAGAAATCGATCAAGCAATTGAATACGAGCCGCTCATCACAAAGTTCCTGAAACAGGGATACAAAGATAATATTTCGATGGAAGAAAGCATTGAAGAACTGATTGCATTGGCTTCAGAAGGCAGTCGCGTATGAAATCATATCATTATCGCTTTGACAAAGTCTTAACGTATCGAGAGCAAGAGAAGAATGAGACAGAATCCGCTTATAAGGAATCCGTCGAGTCATTTGAAAAGATTGCCACTCAGCTATATGACTTGTTGAAAAAGAAAGAAGATATCCTGGTGGAGCAGCAAAAGAAAATGGCAATAGGATTTTCAGTGAATGAGATTCATCACTATGCAAGATTCATACAAAGTATTGAAGCGAAAATCCATTCCGTTCAACAGCAAGTGATTCAAGCACGTAGTAAAATGAGTTGGTATGAAGAACGGTTGTTGGAAAAAACGATTGAAGTGAAAAAATACGAAAAAATGCGGGAGAAAGATCAGGATGCTTATCAAGAAGAAATGGAACATAAAGAAGCAGAACGATTGGATGAACTTTCTACACTGAAATTCCGCAAAAAAGAAAATGGGTGGTAAGCCGGTGAAGCAAAAAAAGAATAAGACGCCAGACTCCTATCAAGACGAGCGTAAGGCAGGAAGTTTCTTTCAAATGTTACTCGCTTGGTTTGTGATTCCGCTTATTTTTGCGATTGCGGTTCTGCTTATTATTGCGAAAGTTGCAGACGTGAATGTGGCGGATAAGGCGAAAGAATGGACAGCCTCAATACCAGCGCTGGAACAGAAAAAGCAAGATTCTTCGACAAAAAAAGATGAAAAAATACTGGCGGATCGTGTTGTGGCCATGAAAGAAGAGTTGAAACAAAAGGAGCAGCAATTGATGGACATCCAAGAAGACTTGAAGAAGTCGAATGCGAAAAATGAAGAGTTGACTCTTGCGCAAGAAAAGTTGCAAGCTGAAATTTTAGTTCTGCAGAGAACGAATGATGACTCCAAAAAAGAAATAGGACAGCTAGTGTCAACGTTTGAACAGATGTCCGCAAAATCAGCAGCTCCTGTTATTACAAAGATGGAAGATGACCAAGCGCTCCAGCTTCTATCACAAATGAAAGCAAATACGCTAGCAGCAGTTCTTGAAAAAATGTCACCGGAAGATGCTGCTAAATATACTGCCCTTTTAGCTAAATGATGATATAATCATAAAGTAATAGATTATGACTTAGGAGGTGAAAAAATGAATATTAATTCAGTGCCAGTAGCAATAGCAACACCCGCTGCTGTATCTGGAAAGGCAGTAAAAACAACTCGGGAATCCGGGGGGATATTCGGTTCTGTGTTTGCGGGAATGATGAAAAGTGTCGAAACACCAAAAACATCTGTTTCAAGCACTCAGACTGGGTCTTCATCAGAACCAATCTATGATGTCTTATCTGCTGCGACTGTCGAGGATCTTGCTAAAGCATTGGAAGATCTGACAGAGATACCAAAACAAGATCTAGTGAGTGGTCTCGGTAATCTTGGCCAAGCCAGTTCGCTTGAAGAGTGGGCGGAAGTCTTAGAGCTTGATCTGACAGAGCTAATGGAAACCATAAGCAAATTGTTGGAAGAAGCGGGTGTTTCTAAAGAAGAACTAGCGGAAGTCATGTATGCTAACGATTTATGGACCCTGTTGACTATTACTAACGAACAGGCGCCTAAATTATCCGCTGAACTTGAAGAGATGCTCAATGGTAAGGACAAACTTACTCAACAACAAGCGACAAACATTCTAGCTCTGTTGAAAACAGTTCAAACAGTGCTGCCGAATAAAGACTTGCTCGGTTGGCAACAAACAAGTTTGACAGAATTGGGTTTACAGTTGAAAGGTATGCTTGAAAGTGAAGCCAGTCTTAAAGCGAATGATACTAGGACTCAACCTCATTCACAATCTGCTTTTGCGAGTGTAACGTTATCTATGTCAAAAAGTAGTCACGAACAGTCACACAATGAAGGAAAAAGCGAGCAAAATCAAGTTCAACACCTTCAAAATATCAATGCTCAGCCGATAGTATCCAAGAATGTTTTTTCAGCGGAGACGCCCGAATCACGTCCGGTAAGTCAATCTGAAGCGTTGCTTGCAAAATTACAAGGGCTCTTTAAACAGACGAATTTTGGTCAACAGGGCGGCACAAATCGTTTGTTAGTCAAGCTGAATCCTGAGCAACTTGGTCAAATACGAATTGAACTCATTCAGATCAACGGAGTTATGACTGCCAGAATCCTTGCATCGACGGCATTAGGAAAAGAAATGCTCGACAGCCAACTGCATCAGTTAAGGCAGTCGTTCAGCCAGCAAAACATTCAAGTGGATCGGATTGACGTGACGCAAGCTGTTCAAGATGCCACGCGTAATGAGCGAAGTCAGAACTTTAATCATCAACAGTTTACAGGGCAAGGCGACCAGCAAGAGACGCAAGAAGAGGAACTTGATGAACAGCAATCATTCCAAGAATATTTGCTGGATGTGGAGGTGTAGCAGATGGTAGAAGGACAAAAACTGATCACAGATTCCATGTATCTTGTGAATAAGCAGAGGGATGAACGCAAAACAGGTCAAGGTACATTAGGCAAAGATGACTTCATGAAGCTTCTCATAGCGCAGTTGCAGAATCAGGATCCTACTAACCCGATGAAAGATAACGAGTTCATCGCACAAATGGCGCAGTTTTCTGCACTGGAACAAACTATGAACCTCACAAAGGCTTTTGAGAAGTTCGCGGAATCCCAAAATCAAAGCCAATTGATCCAGTACAATTCGTTTGTTGGTAAAGATATTAAATGGCACAAAGTGGCGGAAAAGCCCGATGAAGACGGGAAACCAGTCATTACAGAAGGCACAGGAACTATCAAATCCATTAAATATGTGAATGGTTCTGTAGTATTCACAATGGATGATGGGCAAGAATTGTCACCGGGTAATATTTCTGAGGTACTTTCAGGCGGAGGGAATTCGAATAGTTTAGTAGAAGCAAGCATGCTGATCGGTAAGACAGTGGGCTATCTTGACGGGGAAACCGAAAAGACAGGAAAAGTTGCATCAGTATCCAACAAAGATGGAAAGCTAATGTACATTCTTGAAAACGGAGAAAAGGTCGAAGGGAACAAATTCACTTCAATAAGCAAATAACTAGTCAGAACGGAGCGATTGTATGGAACAGCTCAACATCCAGCGTCTCCAATCGCAGCCGCAACTACGACCCGGACAATTGAAACAGTCCGTACCGAAACAGTCTTTTGTCGAGCAACTGAACAACGCGCTCGCACCACAAACGCTAAAGGTCAGTAAACATGCGACAGAACGTTTGACGGAACGGAATATCACAATTTCTGAAGCCGAATGGGCTCATGTCACGGACAAAGTGAACGAGGCAAAAGCGAAAGGGATTCGCGACTCACTCGTACTGCTGGACCAAGCCGCACTCATTGTCAGTGCAAAAAATTCCACTGTCATAACAGCGATGGATCGTAAGGAAGCGAAAGATCAGCTGTTCACGAACATCGATGGAACGATTATCCTAAGTTAACAAACGAACAATGGCAGGACCTTGAAAAATGAGGATGCCACCGCACTGCCGACCGACAGAGGCAGATGCACCTTACAATCCGAGAGGGGAAAACACATTATGTTACGCTCAATGTATGCAGGAATTTCAGGACTCAAAAATTTCCAAACGAAGTTGGATGTAATTGGTAACAACATTTCCAACGTGAATACGTATGGCTTTAAAAAGGGACGTACGGTATTTAAGGATTTGTATTCACAGACAGTTGCTGGGGCAAGTGCACCAGTCGGAAATACACGTGGTGGGGTAAACCCTAAGCAAGTAGGTCTAGGTTCACAACTCGCAGCAATTGACACACTCCATACAGCAGGTTCTACACAATTCACAGGGAATACGTTAGACTTGGCGATTGAAGGAGATGGCTTCTTTATCGTACAAAGCGGTGCGAAGACTACGGATGTTCAATATACAAGAGCTGGTAATTTTTACATGGATAATGAAGGGGCCTTAGTTGATGGCGATGGAAGATTCGTACAGGGGTTGCAGAACGTGGAAACTACTACTGGGACACCGCCTGTTAAAACAACTGTATTGAAAGCTGATAATGCTACTAATTATGGTTCAATTAAAATACCTAATGATGCTACTAATATGTCGATTGGACAAGATGGTACAGTGAATTACGTTCAAGACGGTAAACTTCAAGTAGCTGGGAGATTAAATATTGCTACGTTTAATAATCCAGGAGGCTTAGAAAAGGTTGGAGGCAATCTATATCAGCAATCAGCTAACTCTGGAACGGCGAATACAGGTAAGCCATTGGATTCAGGCCGTGGTACAGTTAAATCCGGCTCCCTGGAAATGTCCAATGTCGATCTCTCTGAAGAATTCACGGAAATGATCGTCGCTCAACGTGGATTCCAAGCCAACACACGGATCATCACGACGTCTGACGAAATCCTTCAAGAACTCGTAAACTTGAAGCGATAATTAGCTTATTTCAATTATTTTATATTCAAATTGAAATCGAAAAATGCTGGTTGTTTGAAGCGAAAGACGGCGACTCCGGATCGAGCCCCTCGGAAAGCGTCCGTCTGTAGCGGAAAACAACGGGGGTCAGTAGAAGTATCCAGTTTCATCCGAGTATCAAAGTGAGAAACACATAATCTGCTCGTTAAAGGAGGGTTGGGCCGGCTCTTGTGCCTGGCCCTTTACATATGATTCAAGTGACACGCCTGAACGGAGCTCCATTCCATTTGAATGCGCTCTACATAGAAAAAGTGGAAACGTTTCCCGATACGACCATTACGTTGACGACGGGTACCAAATACGTCGTTCTCGATTCAATGGATACAGTGAACGACCGCATCCTTAAGTTCTATCAATCAGTTCAACTGCTGTCGAACCCACATTTGCGAGGTGAAGAAGATGAAGAATAAAGTTTTGACAGTCTCTTTAATCATATTAGTTAGCATTACACTCATCGGGGTTGTGGGTCTCATCCTAACATTACAATTGAAAAATGGAGACGAGACGCAAAAAGAGCCAACCATAGATGAAATCATTGAGTCCTCCGTAGACATTCCAGAAATTACAACAAATTTAAGCGGCCGTCAATTCATCCGTATTTCACTGAAAATCCAAACGAGTAATAAAAAGTCAGCAGAAGAACTTACAAAACGCGACTTCCAAGTGAATAACATCGTCATCCAGGAACTGTCCGAGAAGAGTGCTAAAGATTTTGAAGGGAAAACTGGAAAACAAGCTTTCGAAGATGCCATCAAGGCTCAGTTAAATCCTCTTATGCAAGAAGGGAAGATTGAAAAGGTATATATCGTTTCCTACATTATTCAATAATGATGCAGCCAATTACTAGTAAGAAGGAGGTGGCCTAATGTCGGGAGATATTTTGTCTCAAAACGAGATAGACGCACTGCTGTCCGCCATTTCAACAGGTGAAATGACTGCGGACGAAATAAAAAAAGAAGATGAGACCAAGAAAGTAAAAGTTTATGATTACAAACGGGCACTGCGCTTTTCAAAAGACCAAATTCGAAGTTTGACAAGAATTCATGAAAACTTCGCTCGATTGCTCACTACGTATTTTTCAGCAAAATTACGTACGTATATTCAAATTAATGTAGCATCCGTCGACCAAATTCCTTTTGAAGAGTTCATTCGGTCGATCCCGAACATGACGCTCCTCAATATTTTTGAAGTCCCCCCACTTGAAGGAAACATCATTATGGAAGTCAATCCGAATGTCGCATATTCCATGCTGGAACGACTGATGGGCGGCTATGGTGAGAGTTCGGGGAAAATTGATAATATGACAGAGATTGAAACAAAGATTCTTACAGGTTTGTTTGAGCGATCTTTTGACAACCTGCGTGAAGCTTGGTCGAATATTGCGGACATCGATCCATTTCTCGCTGAAATGGAAGTGAATCCGCAATTTCTTCAAATGATCTCTCCCAACGAGACAGTGGTTGTCATATCGTTCAATATTGTTATTGGGGAGTCAAGTGGAATGATCAACATCTGTATTCCACACGTCGTGTTGGAACCGATTGTACCAAACCTCTCTGTTCGCTACTGGATGCAGACGAATAAGAAGGAACCGACTCCTGAGCAAAGTATCGTGCTTGAAAAGAGAATAAAGAAAGCTGAGTTACCAGTTGTTGCTAAACTGGGTGAAGGAGCTATGACGATCGAAGACTTACTATATTTACAACTTGACGATGTCATTGAACTGGATACAGCGTATGATGCACCCCTTATTATAGAAGTGAGCGACATTCCAAAGTTCACTGCTCAACCTGGCCATTTAAGAAATCGAATGGCTGTCCAAATACTTGATACCCTGATTGGAGGGGATGACGAAGATGATGAGTGACAATATCCTTTCACAGGAAGAAATAGAAGCTCTGTTACGCGGAGAATCCATTGATACCGGGGCTGAATCAGAACTGGAGATATCAGGCATCTCAACTGATGATTATCTCGATGACATGGAGCAAGATGCTTTAGGTGAAATCGGTAATATTTCTTTTGGAAGTTCGGCAACAGCGTTATCCGGTTTGCTAGGTCAAAAAGTTGAAATTACGACACCAACGATTTCTGTTATTGATCGGAATGACCTTGAAACCGAATTTGTTCATCCGTACGTTGCGGTAGGCGTTGAATATACAGTGGGACTGAGCGGGACGAATTTGCTCGTCATAAAGCAGAGTGATGCTGCAATTATTGCAGACCTCATGCTGGGGGGAGATGGACTTACTCCAAATACGGATTTGGGCGAAATCCATTTAAGTGCCGTTCAAGAAGCAATGAACCAAATGATGGGTTCTGCTGCAACATCGATGTCCACTTTGTTCAATAAAAAAGTGGATATTTCACCGCCTACAATTGAGCTATTGAACGTACAAGAAGACAAAGGCACAGGAAGCATTCCCAATGAAGATCTCCTCATCCGTGTGTCGTTCAATTTGAAAGTCGGTACGCTGATTGACTCGAATATTATGCAGTTGTTCCCGCTCGGTCTTGGTAAAGAGCTTGTCTTGTCACTAGTCGGAGATACGGCTGCTGAAACAGCTCCAACCGTTGCGGAACCTGCCCAGCAGGCTGCACCACAACACGAACAGCGTCAAGAAGTTCAACAACAGCCACCTGCGCAGACAACAAATCCAGGCTATAGTGAACCTCAGCAATTGCCACAGAGGCAACAGCAAAATCAGCATGCAAATGTACAACAAGCACAATTTGCAAGCTTTGAATCGCCATCGTTAACTCAATCCGAAGCTTCTAACTTAAACTTATTATTAGATATTCCATTGAAAGTGACAGTTGAGTTAGGAAGAACGAAACGTTCCGTTAAGGAGATATTGGAAATGTCGAGTGGGTCTATTATTGAACTCGACAAACTTGCAGGAGAGCCCGTGGATATCCTGGTGAATAACAGACACATTGCTAAGGGGGAAGTAGTTGTCATCGATGAGAATTTCGGTGTACGGATTACGGATATCTTGAGCCAAACAGAACGGTTAAATAATTTACGATAAACCTTGGAGGTCATGGAAATGTCAAAACGTATTCTAATAGTGGATGATGCAGCATTTATGCGAATGATGGTAAAAGATATTCTTTCCAAAAATAACTTTGAGGTTGTTGGAGAGGCTGCTGACGGAATCCAAGCAGTTGAGAAGTATTTCGAGTTAAAACCGGATCTCGTTACTATGGATATTACTATGCCGGAAATGGATGGCATCGCAGCACTAAAAGCAATCAAAGAAAGAGATCCGAATGCAACAATCATCATGTGTTCGGCAATGGGGCAGCAAGCAATGGTAATCGACGCAATTCAAGCAGGTGCAAAAGACTTCATTGTGAAGCCATTCCAGGCAGACCGGGTTGTAGAAGCAATTGAAAAAGCTCTTAGCTGACAAACCTAACTTTTCAGTCATCAGTATTCTGTTGCTCATTACGCTTTTGGTTTGTTCCTGTTTGAATCCTGTAGCTGCCCAAGCAGAAACGGATTCATCGGTTACCGATTACCTTAAGAACAATAAAGGACAGGATGAATCTCCTGCTGAAAAAATCGAGTCACCCGATAAAGAGGAACTGAACAAGGAGACATCACCTTCACCGGTCGGTTTGACAGCATGGGATTATATAAAGACCCTTTTGGCGCTAGGATTTGTCATTGCGTTGATCTATGGAATGGTGAAGTTCATCAATACGCGCAACCGGGTGACACAACACGGCAAGCTTATGCAAAACATGGGTGGCTTATCTCTTGGTCAGCAAAAGTCGATTCAATTAGTCAAAATAGGGAACCAGTATTTCCTGATTGGTGTTGGGGAAGATGTTCGGCTGCTTAAAGAACTATCGGATCCAGAAGAGATTGCTCAATTAGCTGATTATTATTCCGAAGAGGATCAAGTTCTTCAGCAAAGCCTCTTCATGAAATTGGTGAACGGTGTTAAAGCGAGAAAGACTAATCCCTATCAGAAGCAAGAGGAACCGAATGATTTCGGAAAACTATTTAAAAATAAGCTGACTGAAATCGAGAACGAGAGGAAACGTCAGCTCAATCAGCTGACGGAGAAGGAGCGCAATCGGAATGAATGACTTTATGCAATTTTTTTCGGATAGTGATCCGGGTGCAGTTTCGACATCCGTAAAGATGCTTCTTCTATTGACCGTTCTGTCTTTAGCTCCAGCGATTCTGATCCTGATGACATCGTTCGCCAGGATCATTATTGTTTTATCATTTGTTCGCTCAGCTTTGGCGACCCAGCAAATGCCCCCAAATCAAGTTCTCGTAGGACTTGCCTTGTTTTTGACTTTTTTCATCATGGCACCAACTTTTCAACAGGTGAACGATGAAGCACTGAAACCGTTGTTTGCTGAAGAGATATCCTTGGATGATGCCTATGAGAAAGCCAGTGTCCCTTTCAAGGAATTCATGGGAAAACATACGCGACAAAAAGACTTGGAATTATTTTTAAGATATAATAACGCAGATCGACCAGAAACAATGGAAGACATCCCGTTAACAATGATGGTGCCTGCTTTTGCATTGAGTGAAATCAAGACAGCATTCCAAATGGGATTCATGATCTTCATTCCGTTTCTCGTCATTGATATGATAGTCGCCAGTATTCTCATGTCGATGGGGATGATGATGCTGCCGCCGGTAATGATTTCATTGCCATTTAAAATTTTGTTGTTTGTCTTAGTGGATGGTTGGTACCTGATCGTTAAATCACTGCTGCAAAGCTTTTAGGAGGGGTTCAGAATGACAGGAGAAATGATCATTGCAGTGGCCGAGCGATCGGTGTGGGTGATTCTTATGACAGCAGGGCCCCTGCTAATTGTAGCGTTAGTGACCGGATTAGCGGTCAGTATTTTTCAAGCAACCACTCAAATCCAAGAACAGACTCTTGCATTCGTACCTAAGATTGTTGCTGTACTCGTTGCTATTGTATTTTTCGGGCCGTGGATGCTGTCAAAAGTGACGGCGTATGCTGCTGATATTTTTGATAATTTGACGCGGTATATAGGGTAGCCCTGATGGAAGCATTCATGCCATATGTTGCGACCTATCTATTAGTTTTGACGAGGATTTCAGCTTTCTTTGTTACCCTGCCTTTATTTTCATACCGAGCGATTCCGCCTGTTATGAGGATTGTTTTTGCTGCGCTGCTTGCATGGGTGCTCGTATTCACTTTAAACGTGCCAGACCTTGAAATCAATGGAGCATACATCATGCTCGTTCTAAAAGAAGCCTTGATAGGGTTGACTATTGGAATTATCGCCTTCATGGTAATGGCTGCCATTCAAGTCGCAGGAGGTCTCATAGATTTTCAAATGGGATTCGCGATTGCAAATGTCATTGACCCTCAAACAGGAACGCAATCCCCTTTGATGGGGCAGTTTTTCAACTCATTGGCGTTGTTATTGCTACTCGCGGTGAATGGACATCACGTGTTGCTCGATGGGGTATTTTACAGTTATCAATTTCTTCCTATAGACCAACTTTGGCCAACATTCGGAAGTGAACGTGTCGCTGAGCACGTATTGAAAACGATGGCCGCGGTTTTCGGGATATCCTTTCAGATGGCCATCCCGATTGTTGCTACATTGTTCTTGGTCGATTTAGCGCTTGGTATTACTGCACGGACAGTGCCTCAGCTCAACATTTTCGTCATAGGTTTCCCGATAAAAATCGGTGTGGGATTCCTTGTTCTCTTCATAATGGGAGGCGTCATTGTAGCGATGATGCAAAAAATATTTGAAGTGATGGCGGTTAGCATGAGGGATTTAATGGTGTTGTTAGGAGGAGGATAAGTACATGTTGCGCTTGGATCTTCAATTTTTTGCGGGGGAGAAAACCGAAAAGGCGACACCGAAAAAACGGGAAGATTCTCGAAAAAAAGGTCAAGTCTTAAAAAGTCAGGACGTGACCAGTGCAATTGTGCTGCTATCTGTATTCCTTTTTTTGTTTTTTGCAGCAGGATTCATGAAAGACCGTTTTTATAAGTTTTTCAAGGAAACGTTTCATACATACATAACGATGGAAAAGCTGGACATCGACCAAACCATGATGATTTACATGGAAGTCATTAAAGAAATGGCATTCATCATGCTTCCTGTCATGCTGATTGCGATGGTAGCTGCAATTGCCGGGAATTTGATACAGTTCGGATTGCTATTCACAGGAGAACCATTAAAATTCGATTTGAAGAAAATAGACCCTATAAAAGGTCTCAAACGGATTTTTTCCATAAAAGCAATTGTGGAGTTACTTAAGTCGTTATTGAAGATCTCATTTATCGGTGGAGTCACCTCCATAATTCTTTACAATAATATTGATAAGGTATTGAATCTAGCTTTTAAAACGCCATCAGCTGTCATGAAAACTGTTGGGGAACTAGTTGCTTTGATGGGAATAACCGCTTCATTTGTTTTATTATTCATTTCGATTCTCGACTTTCTATACCAGAAATTTGACTATGAAAAAAACTTGAAAATGTCGAAACAAGACATTAAAGATGAATATAAAAATTCAGAGGGCGATCCGTTGATTAAATCCAAAATCAAACAGCGTCAACGAGAAATGGCTATGAGAAGAATGATGCAAGAAGTCCCACAAGCTGACGTGGTCATTACGAATCCGACGCACTATGCAATCGCCATTAAGTATACAGATGGTGATATGGATGCACCGGTTGTGGTTGCGAAAGGTGTCGACTTCATTGCGCAAAAGATTAAACTCATTGCGAAAGAGAACGATATTGTGACAGTCGAAAATCGACCGCTAGCTCGTGCTCTTTATGCAGATACGGAAATCGGGGATCGGATTCCCGATCAATTTTTTAAAGCAGTGGCTGAAGTACTGGCGTATGTCTACCGGATTCAGCGCAAAATTTAAATGAACAACAGAAAGTGGGGATGACATGCAGTTTAAAGATATCGGTGTACTCGCATCCGTGATAATGATTGTTGCGATGCTTGTCATTCCTTTGCCTCACTGGTTGCTCAGTTTCCTGATTATCATTAATATCACACTCGCACTGCTAGTGCTTCTTACAGCTATGAATATGCAAGAAGCATTGCAGTTTTCAATCTTCCCATCCTTGCTCCTTTTACTGACACTCTTTCGTCTCGGACTTAACGTTTCCACTACCCGTGCGATTTTAAGTGACGGGAGTGCAGGTGGTGTCGTGGACACGTTCGGTTCTTTCGTAACCGGAGGAAACGTGATTGTCGGACTTGTCGTGTTCGTAATTTTGATTATTATTCAATTCATTGTTATTACTAAAGGTTCTGAGCGTGTTTCTGAAGTTGCGGCTCGATTCACATTGGATGCAATGCCAGGTAAGCAAATGAGTATTGACGCGGATTTGAATGCAGGAATGATTTCTGACACCCAAGCAAGAGAACGCCGGGAAAAAGTCAGTAACGAGGCAGATTTTTATGGTGCAATGGATGGTGCGACAAAGTTCGTGAAGGGAGATGCGATTGCAGGGATTATCATCGTCATGATCAACTTGCTTGTCGGGATGATTATTGGTGTTGTCCAATTAGGACTTCCATTTGCAGAAGCTGCAACAACATTTTCTAAACTGACAGTCGGTGATGGGATTGTATCACAAATCCCGGCATTGCTTATTTCTACCGCAACCGGAATCGTCGTTACACGAGCTGCTTCAGAAGGGAACTTGGGATCGGATATCACGAGCCAATTATTAGGTCAGCCAAAATTGTTATATGTAGCTGCTGTGACGATTCTGTTATTGGGACTGGCAACCCCTATTAATGATATTTTAACCATTCCAATTGCCGTTGCACTTGCGGTTAGTGCATACATGATGTCCCGTCCTAAAGATGAGGATCCGGATGAATTGCTGGAACTTGAAGAAAGTGAACAAACTGAAGGTCTGAAAAGTCCGGAAAATGTTGTCAACCTATTGAATGTAGACCCAGTGGAGTTTGAATTCGGTTATGGACTTATCCCGCTTGTTGATGCATCCCAAGGCGGTGATCTGCTCGATCGCGTAGTCATGATCAGAAGACAGCTTGCTCTTGAACTGGGTCTGGTCATACCTGTGGTACGGATTCGCGATAATATTCAGCTTCAGCCGAATGAATACAGGATAAAAATCAAAGGCAGTGAAATGGCGAGAGGAGAATTATTGCTGGACCACTACTTAGCAATGAGTCCGGGAGGAGATGATTCCATACCGGGTATCGATACTATCGAGCCGTCGTTCGGCCTTCCAGCAAAATGGATTACCGAAGAGGTGAAAGAGGATGCGGAAATCTTAGGCTATACTGTTGTCGATCCGCCAAGTGTCGTTTCGACACATTTGACCGAAATCATTCGCGCAAATGCCTCAGATTTGATCGGCCGACAAGAAACGAAGCAACTAATCGATCATGTACACGAATCGTATCCGATTCTTGTGGACGAACTTACACCAACGCCATTATCTGTTGGAGAAATCCAAAAAGTGTTAGCGAAATTGCTAAGTGAACATATATCAATTCGTAACTTGCCAATCATATTTGAAACTCTCGCAGATTCTTCCAAATATACGTCGGATGTAGATTTGTTGACGGAGTATGCTAGACAGTCCCTAGCCCGTCAGATTACGGAACAATATACGCCTCAAGGACAAGCATTGAAGGTCATGACGGTTTCTGGAAAAGTTGAAAAACTGATTGCAGATAGTGTCCAGCAAACAGAACAGGGGAACTATTTAACGATTGACCCACAAAACTCCCAGGCCATCTTAGAATCGATTGCAAGTGAAGTGGAACGTGTTGCATTACTCGACCAATCACCAGTCATCCTTTGTTCACCGGCAGTCAGAATGTACTTGAGACAAATTACAGAACGCTATTTCCCGCAAATCCCGATCTTGTCTTATAATGAGTTGGAAGCATCTGTGGAAGTACAGAGTGTAGGGGTGGTGGATGTCGCATGAAAATGAAAAAATATACTGCAGATACAATGGTCCAAGCGATGGAGAAAATCCGGCAAGACTTTGGTGAGGATTCAGTGATTCTGAGTTCCACCATTGTCCAATCCAAAGGGATCTTAGGACTTTTCAAAAAGAAGAGCGTGGAAGTTGTTGCCGGATATGATGAACCGATATCGCCTAAAGAAAAAACAGTTCCGCTTTTCACTGAACATGTTAAACGTGATAGCGGACAAGAAGCCATGATCGATGAACTGAAAAAAGAAATGAAGGAAATGAAACAGCTTCTTAAGGCGAATCATGCACCTTTTGAGTTTCACCAATATCCTGAAGAAATGCAGGCATTGTTGACTAGATTAAGTGCTCAAGAGCTGAACGATGCAACGATTCAAAAGATTGCCAGTGAGATTTTTGCCCGCATGAAGGCTGAAAAGGTCGATTTCACAGCAGATGAACAGAAAAAAATCGCACGTGAAATTTTGAAGGAAGAGCTTGCAGACTTGCCGTTCGGCGGGGTTCACTTTAAAAAGAAATATGTCAACGTACTCGGACCGACAGGAGTAGGAAAAACAACAACCATTGCAAAAATTGCAGCGCGTTCACTCATCGAAAACAAGCGCAAAGCAGGGTTTGTTACTACAGATACATATAGGATCGCTGCAATCGAGCAATTGAGGACCTATGCAAATCTTCTTCAAGCACCTGTTGAAGTGGCTTATAATGACACTGATTTCAAAGAGGCATTAAAGAACTTGAGTGCGAAAGATATTGTGTTCATTGACACGGCGGGTCGTAATTATAAAGAGAAGAAGTTTGTAGAAGATCTTAAGAAACTCATCGATTTTAAATTGGAAATGGAATCCTATTTAGTTCTTTCCGCTACAACAAAGGAATCAGACATGCGGTCAATCATCGACCAATTCCTTGAATTTCCGATTAAACAATTCATCTTCACGAAACTGGATGAAACAGAAACTTTCGGACCGGTTTTCAATCTGTTGAGAGATTATAATATGGGAATTGCATACGTGGCGGATGGTCAGGAAGTTCCGGAAGATCTGGAAGAGGCAACGGTAGAAAAAATATTGACTCTCTTACTTGAGGAGGGCGCACATGCGTGATCAGGCAGAAGCACTACGACTGAAAATGATGAAAGCGGATGGCCTGTCAGCACGTTCCATTGCGGTGATTAGCGGTAAAGGCGGAGTCGGTAAAACGAATTTCACGACAAATTTTGCTTATAGCTTACAATCACAAGGGAAACAGGTCATTATCGTTGACATGGATATCGGTATGGGAAATGTCCATATTTTGCTTGGTGCTTCAGCTCAGTATGGTCTGAAGGAATATCTAACAGGTGACCGGACTTTGGAAGAAGTCACATCATTAAGTGCCAGCGGGTTAAAATTCATTTCAGGAGGATCCGGACTGGAGACTGTATTGGAATGGACGGAAACCCGTTTTAAACGGCTCATCGAAGCATTTGAAACGTTGCAGCAGCAATACGATTATATATTGTTCGATATGGGGGCAGGAGCTTCCGAGAGTGCAATAGAACTGATTGTGTCAGTAGATGAGATTGTTGTCATAGCCACATCGGAACCGACTTCCATTACAGACGCTTACTCGATGATGAAATTCATCTGTCTGCGGGATCCCGAAAAGAAATTCTTCATTGTAAATAACCGGGTACAACCGAAAGAAGATGGAAATGAAGCGATAACACGTCTTCAATTTGCCATGAGGAAGTTCTTGAACAAAGAAACAGCGTTGTTAGGAGCACTTCCTGAAGACGCTGCAGTTCACAAATCGGTTGTCGCACAGCAGCCTTTCGTTAAACTCTACCCAAATGCCCCAATTTCTCCAAGAATGAATGCAATTGCTGCTAATTATATTTCTTCAGGAACCGATATAGAGAGTAAAGAAGGAAGTACGTTTCTTGGGCAACTTAAAAAACTATTTGCGAGGGGACGTGGGTGATGGTGGTCGTAAACGATTCCAAGAAAGTACTCATTGCAGACGACTCTGCTTTCATGCGCAAATTAATATCCGAAATCATCTCATCCCATCCGTCACTTGAAGTGGTCGGCACTGCAAGAAATGGACAAGAAGCAGTTGACAAAGCCCGCCTATTAAAACCGGATGTTATGACTCTTGATATTGAAATGCCAGTCCTGAATGGCTTAGAGGCACTCCAGCAAATCATGAGGGATAACCCATTGCCGATCATCATGCTGTCCAGTACCACTAAAGACGGCGCCGAAAATACGATTCGTGCGATGGAATATGGGGCAGTGGACTTTATCACGAAGCCTGGTGGTGCGATATCGCTCAATTTACGTGAAAGTGAAAAGGTTATTATTGAAAAGGTCTTGGATGCCTCACAAATCGATATGGTTAAAATCCTTCCCCGCAGAGCGAGTGCGGTAACACCCAGCCCTACTGTAGCGGCAACTGGAACAAAATTGACGGTTTCACAAAAACGTTTGTTCGTTCCTCCTACTGAAGGAGCACTCCCACGCTCTGCGGTAAAGCAATTCATGATTATAGGTACATCGACAGGGGGTCCAAGAGCCCTCCAACAAGTGCTGGTTTCACTTCCTGGAAATATTGGTGTTCCCATTTTAATCGTACAACATATGCCTGCTGGATTTACGAAATCACTTGCAGACCGCTTGAACAGTCTATGCAGTATCACTGTCAAAGAAGCTGAAAACGGAGAGCTTATTGAGAAGAATACTGCTTACATTGCACCTGGGGGCAAGCATATGAAAGTGGCCAGGATAGGAGTGAGTTTCGCCATCCGTTTAGATGACCAGGATGCGCCCCGAATGGGCCACAGGCCTGCAGTCGATGTGCTACTGGAATCCGTTTCAGAGTTGCCCGAGCTCCAATTTGTAACTGCAATTATGACCGGCATGGGACATGATGGATTGCAAGGGATGAAAATTCTTAAAGAACACTGCACAACGTTCACGATTGCTGAGTCTGAAGAAACAGCTGTAGTCTATGGCATGCCACGAGCTATACAAGAAGCGGGGCTCGCAGACATTTCAGCAGATGTACAAGATATCGGCAAGTTACTTATAGAACAAGTAAAGTCTTAAGGAGGCATTTTGATGGATACAAATCAGTATTTGGAAATGTTCCTGGAAGAGAGTAAAGAACATCTCCAGGCGTGTAACGAACAATTACTAGAGCTTGAAAAAAACCCTGATGATCTGGCAATTGTCAACGAAATATTCCGAGCTGCACATACGCTAAAAGGGATGTCTGCAACAATGGGGTACGAAGACATTGCGAATCTGACGCATAAGATGGAAAATGTCCTGGATGCAATCCGGAATTCCAAAATCCGGGTGACTTCTGAAATACTGGATGTTGTATTTGAATCTTCAGATGCCCTTGAGGAGATGGTCATCGATATCGAACAGGGGGGGAGCGGTAAAAAAGACGTCGAGAAATTAGTGACGATGCTAAACCAAATTGAGGCGGGCAAGTCGCCATTGGATGTTGTGGAAACAGAGCCGGTGGAAACAATATCCGAAGAGGATACGGCTGGACTTGTTTACGATGATTTTGAACAAACAGTAGTTTCGCAATCCATTGAACAAGGCTTCAACGCATTTGAACTCAAAGTCGTTCTGCGTGATGATTGCCTGCTGAAAGCGGCACGTGTATTCATGGTGTTTGAAATCCTTGAAAAATCGGGGGAAATCATTAAGACGTACCCGACTGTCGAGCGGTTGGAGAACGAAGAATTTGACAGCCAATTTACGGTCGTGATCGTTACGAGAGAACAGGCAGAAGTTCTACAAGCAAAAGTGCAGAAAGTATCAGAACTTGACCGGGCTGAAGTTCGCCCAGTCCAAATTCACTCAATCCCTTCAGAGGCTGCCATCACAACTGAATCCCCAATTGCAGCGCCGGATACACAATCTGCCGAAAAAGTTGCAAAATCAGAACCTGCTGCCAAACGCTCGAATAATACCCATTCAGCGAACAAAACGATACGCGTCAATATCGATCGCTTGGATGTCCTTATGAACCTATTCGAGGAATTGGTTATTGATAGAGGACGTCTCCAGTCCATCGCTGCAGAATTACAGAACGCAGAGCTGAATGAAACAACAGAACGGATGACAAGAATTTCAGGAGACTTGCAAAATATCATTCTTAATATGCGAATGGTGCCAGTTGAGACGGTGTTCAATCGTTTCCCTAAAATGGTTCGCCAGTTAGCAAGGGATCTTGATAAAAAAATCAATCTTGAAATCATCGGGGCAGAGACAGAATTAGACCGTACTGTTATTGATGAGATCGGGGATCCTTTAGTCCATCTCATTCGAAATGCATTGGATCATGGAGTGGAAAGTCCTGCGGAACGTATAGCGGCGGGGAAACCCGAAGAAGGAACTGTTACATTACGTGCCTACCACTCCGGTAACCATGTTTTCATTGAATTAGAAGATGACGGAGCAGGGGTGAACCGTTCTCGTGTCCTTAACAAAGCGATTGAGCGCGGAATCGTTAGTGAAGAAGTTGCGGAAACCTTGTCTGACAAACAAGTAGCTGAGCTGATTTTGTCTTCTGGCTTCTCAACTGCTGAAAAACTTACGGATGTCTCAGGACGCGGAGTAGGACTGGATGTTGTAAAGAGCACGATTGAATCTTTAGGCGGACATATCTCAATCGACTCGAAAGAAGGTCAAGGCTCGTTATTCCAAGTACAATTACCGCTTACGCTCTCGATCATTTCGGTGATGCTCGTACAAATGCAAAAAGAGATTTTTGCTGTGCCGTTATCATCGATTATTGAAACTGCTATTATTCAAAATGCCGATATCTTGAATGCCCATAATCAGCGAGTCATCGACTTCCGCGGAAAAATTGTCCCCCTCGTTGACCTGCGTGAGATTTTCGATACAGGACTTCCGGAACAACCAGAAGAACTTAAGTCTGTCGTTATCGTTCGTAAAGGTGAAAGTTTAGCTGCACTTGTCGTAGACTCGTTCATCGGTCAACAAGAAATTGTATTGAAATCACTAGGTAACTACTTACAGAGCGTTTTCGCACTGTCTGGTGCAACAATCCTCGGAAACGGTCAAGTTGCACTAATAGTAGATTGCAACGCGCTCATAAAATAAGTAGGAGGGAATCCGATGACAGCTTTAACTGAAAATAACGTAATGAAAACAATCGTTTTTCAATTACTCGATAAAGAGTATGCGATTGAAGTGGACGTTGTCCAGTCCATTGAAAAATTGTTGCTCATGACGATTACGCGTATTCCAGGGGTGCCTTCATACGTTAAAGGAGTCATTAACTTACGTGGAATGGTGACGCCTATCGTTGATTTGCGGAATCGTTTTGACTTACCTGAAATGGACTACAATGATAACACTCGCATCATTATTGTGAATCTTGAAAACTATGATGTTGGTCTCATCGTGGATGAAGCAAATGATGTGATAGATATACCTGCGAACATACTCGAATCCCAGCCTGAAGTGGTCGGTTCCGTAGAATCGGAATTTGTGGCGGGCGTTGCGAAAATCGAGAAACGTTTACTCGTGATGCTTAACCTGGATCACGTACTGCGTCCGATTAGGAACGTGAATGCAGATGAAAACTGAACTGAATATATCTGATATGCATTTGGACGTTCTCAGAGAAATCGGCAACATAGGAGCGGCACACGCAGCAACCTCGCTGTCTGAACTGCTTCATCGTAAAATCGACATGCATGTCCCAAAGGTAGCGCTTGTATCATTTGATGACATGTTCGAACTTGCGGGGGGCAGTGAAAATGTAGTGGTCGGGATTTTCTTGAGAATTGAAGGGGACCTATCGGGGAGCATGTTTTTTGTGCTTCCGATTGAATCTGCAAATCGTTTTATCCGGAGATTAATAGATAATCCTCATTTTGACTTCTCTAATCCGGATTCGATTAATGAAATCGGGATTTCTGCGATGCAAGAACTAGGCAATATTTTGTCCGGTTCCTATTTATCTGCCCTGTCCGACTTCACGGGATTGAAGATTTTTCCGACAGTCCCTTCATTAAGCGTCGACATGGTGGGTGCGATTGTCAGCTTTGGACTTATTGAGGTATCCCATTACAGTGATGAAGTCATCGTGATCGATACAAAGATTGTGGAAGAAGACGCAAACGATAAGAGTGTAGATGGCCATTTCTTTTTACTCCCCGATCCACAATCTTACAGCACGATCTTCAAATCATTAGGAGTCATGTAAGATGGAAATGGTGAAAACAGTAGTTCGGGTTGGGATTGCGGATATGAATATTGTTCGGGAGCCGGACACGATCCGGACTTCAGGTCTCGGTTCATGTGTTGGTGTTGTACTGTATGATGAACGTCGGAAAATTGCTGGAATGGTGCACGTCATGTTGCCGGATAGTTCGCTTGGTAAAGGGGATTCCATTAACGTTGCAAAATTTGCAGACACAGGAATTTATTCTCTGATGGAGCTACTGAAAGCAGAAGGGGTCCGCCCAATGTCTTTGAAAGCAAAAATTGCGGGCGGATCCCAGATGTTCCAGTTCGGATCAGGGGATACGGTGCGTATCGGCCCTCGGAATGTGGAAGCAGTGAAAAAGGAGCTTGCTAGACTTTCCATTCCTTTAATAGCTGAAGATACTGGGGGATCCAATGGCCGTACAATTGAATTCGATCCTCGGGTTGGCGCGCTACAAGTCCGCACGGTGAACGCAGGAACGAAGGAAATTTGAATAATGGAGCAGTGGTTTCAGTAAATGAAACTACTGTTTTTTTGTATAAAAATATGATAGACGGCCACTGTCTTTACTCCCTATTCTTTGATATAATGATTAGTATGATAGTGTCGGAATATACATTGTTGTACGGAAGCGAGGGATTCTATGTCGAAAAAAGACATGTCGGAGGAGACATATTGGGACTTATGGTTAAACAAACGAGATCCAGATGCCGGAGATGCGCTCGTCCGTAAATATATGCCGCTCGTAAATTATCACGTCCAGCGCATAGGATCTGGTTTACCGCGTAATGTATCCAGAGACGATGTCAAAAGTCTTGGGTACCAAGGATTGTTTGATGCGCTCACGAAATTTGATCCAAGCAGGGATTTGAAGTTTGATACATATGCTTCATTTCGGATTCGTGGAAATATTCTCGATGGATTACGAAAAGAGGATTGGCTGCCGCGTTCTTCGAGAGAGAAATCTAAAAAATTAGAAGAACAAATCAGTAAACTTGAACAGAAACTGATGCGGACAGCAACCCCGGAAGAAATCGCAGAGCATTCGGGTATCAACGTCTCCGAAGTTTATCAGACTGTCCAGGAGCATTACTTTTCAAGTGTCCTCTCAATCGATGAACGAATGAATGATGACGAAGATGATTCAGGGAAAAGTTTTATTTTAAAGGATGAAAAAACGGCAACTCCGGAACAACATTCGGTTAAACGTGAATTATTAGGTGAAATGGTTCAGAAGATCAAAGACTTGAATGACAACGAGCAACTTGTGTTAAGTCTGTTTTATTCGGATGAAATGACGCTTACTGAAATTGGCGAAATTCTGAACTTATCGACATCACGCATTTCACAAATCCATTCAAAAGCGCTTTTCAAGCTGAGAAAGCTATTGTTGCCTGAAGTGCTGGATCGGAGAGTACTATGAGTCTGAAATCGATAGAACTTCAAATTGCGATTCCAAAAACTTTTGATGCAGGAAAACTGACCGAACAAAAAAATCAGCAGTCCATGCTGAACCATCAGCAAGCGGCAGCTCAAACCGATCAACAAGTGATGAAACAACGTAATGCAGTCATCGAATCGGCAGAGTCCGAAAAAACTAAGAACACAAGAAACTCCTCAGGAGAAGGGAAGTCCGAGGAAAATGACCAACAGGAAGCTTCTCAACAACAGGAACATAAACACGCAAGCCATCCATATAAGGGCGGCTTCGTAGACTATACAGGGTGATGAAATGACAGCATTTTGGATTGCGGCACTTTGTGTCTTGCAGATTGGTGGTTTTTATTTGATCGCCTTGCTTTACATGAGAATTTCAAAATTGGATAAAACAGAAAAGAGACAGCGGCAGCTCATGAAGGAAATGGAAGATAGCCTGGCGGTTTATATTACTGAAGTCAAAGAGGAAAACGATCGTTTAATCGGCGAACTTACAGCGCATCAACAAAAAAAGAAACCGACCGGAACTCAACCTGAAGCGGAAAGACCGTTGGTTCCCCGTGAGGATGAAGTCGCTGCAACAGCTGTTTACTTCAATCCTAAACCGCCTACTTCGAAAGTTTTGGAGTCATACAGGTCCCTTCAGCAACCAATTGCAGCGAACAGTTTAGAGTCTCCCGCAGAAGTTAAACATGAACCGGAATTTGAAACAGTATATCGATTGCATGATCAGGGATTGCCGATAGACGAAATTGCAAGCCGACTTAAAAAAGGCAAAACGGAAGTTGAGCTCATCTTGAAGTTCAAAAGATAATTGTTGCATAAGCATAGAGGCTTGTGTTATATTAGAAAGCGGTATTACTACACACGTGCATGGACGTATTGAGATGGTGCCGGAAGGTCGCTCAGCGGATGAAGTTCACGGAGGAATCCAACCAAACAGGAGGAAATAATTATGTCAGTAATTTCAATGAAACAATTGCTAGAAGCTGGTGTGCATTTCGGACACCAAACACGTCGCTGGAATCCTAAAATGAAAAAATTCATTTTTGTTGAGCGTAACGGAATCTACATCATCGATCTACAGAAAACAGTTAAAAAGCTTGAAGAAGCTTACAACTTCATGCGCCAAGTCGGTGCTGACGGCGGAAAAGTACTTTTCGTTGGTACAAAGAAACAAGCACAAGATGCGATTAAAGAAGAAGCAGAACGTGCAGGTATGTACTACATTAACCAACGCTGGTTAGGTGGTACGTTGACAAACTTCGGTACGATCCAGAAGCGGATCAGCCGAATGAAGCAAATTGAGAAAATGGAAGAAGACGGTACATTCGATGTCCTTCCTAAGAAAGAAGTTTCTCAACTTAACAAAGAACACGATCGTCTTGTGAAGTTCCTAGGCGGTATCCGTGATATGAAATCAATCCCAGACGTAATCTACGTAGTAGATCCACGTAAAGAGCGCATCGCTGTAGCGGAAGCTCATAAATTGAATATCCCACTTGTTGGTATCGTTGATACAAACTGCGATCCTGATGAGATTGACTACGTCATTCCTGCAAACGATGATGCAATTCGTGCGGTACGCCTTTTGACAAGCAAAATGGCTGACGCTTTGTTGGAATCTAGACAAGGTGAAGACGAAGAAGCTGCTCAAGCAGAACAAACAGAAGCAGTTACTGCAGAGTAACTGAAAAATCAAAGACGATAAGCGGCCAATCCCCTTATCGTCTTTTTTAGAGAATTAAACTAAAATCGCTAGTCTTATAGGAGGAATACAACATGGCAGTTACAGCTCAAATGGTAAAAGAACTTCGCGAAAAAACAGGTGCAGGTATGATGGACTGTAAAAAAGCACTAACAGAAGTAAACGGTGATATGGATGCAGCACTAGACTTCTTGCGTGAAAAAGGTCTTTCAAGCGCGGCTAAAAAGGCAGACCGTATTGCTGCTGAAGGAACTACAACAATCGAAGTTTCCGGAAATGATGCAATCATTCTTGAAATCAATGCTGAAACTGACTTCGTTGCTAAAAACGAAGGTTTCCAAACATTGGTTAAAGAAATTTCCGCTCACTTACTAAAAACAAAGCCCGCATCTGTAGAAGAAGCTCTAGCTTCAACTATGGAAAATGATCTAGTTGTCGCTGACTATATTTCAAATGCAATTGCAAAAATTGGTGAGAAGATCAGCCTTCGTCGTTTCGAAATCCGCACAAAAACGGATAACGATGCATTCGGTGCGTACTTGCACATGGGTGGACGTATTTCCGTTCTTACAGTACTTGAAGGTACTACTGATGCTGAAGCTGCGAAAGACGTTGCGATGCACATCGCTGCTATGAACCCTAAGTACGTTTCACATGACCAGATTTCAGAAGAAGAAGTGGAGCATGAGCGTAAAATCCTAACTGAACAAGCTCTTAACGAAGGCAAGCCTGAAAACATCGTTGCTAAAATGGTTGAAGGACGTCTTCGTAAGTACTTCGAAGAGATCTGTGTACTTGACCAGCCATTCGTTAAAAACTCTGATCAAAAAGTCGGGGAATTTGTTACTTCCACTGGTGGAACTTTAACAGAATTCATTCGTTACGAAGTGGGCGAAGGAATCGAAAAGCGCGAAGATAACTTTGCTGATGAAGTTATGAGCCAAGTAAACAAAGGATAACCAATTTAACTCATACTAATGGTAGGGGACACATTTTGTGTTCCCTATTTTTAAGAAAACCAAGAAGATGGGGGATACATATGAACACACCTACCTATAAACGGATCGTGTTGAAACTTAGCGGGGAAGCACTCGCTGGAGAACAAGGATTTGGTCTTTCCCCGGAAATTATTAAATCCGTTGCGATTCAAGTGAAAGAAGTGCTGGATCTTGGCGTTGAAGTAGCAGTTGTAGTCGGAGGCGGGAATATTTGGCGCGGCAAAGTCGGAAGTGAAATGGGAATGGATCGAACGACTGCGGACTACATGGGCATGCTGGCTACGGTCATGAACGCATTAGCACTTCAAGACGCGATTGAAAAATTAGGTGCAGAGTCTCGTGTCATGTCCTCAATCGACATGCGTCAAGTAGCTGAACCTTACATTCGCCGGAAAGCCATCCGACATCTTGAAAAGAAACGTGTCGTCATTTTTGCGGCAGGTACTGGGAATCCGTATTTCTCAACAGATACTACAGCGGCACTCCGTGCAGCTGAAATCGAAGCGGACGTCATTTTAATGGGTAAAAACAATGTAGACGGAATCTATTCTGCAGATCCGATGATCGATACGACTGCTGTGAAATATGAACAGTTGACGTACCTTGAGGTAATCAGCAAAGGTCTTCAAGTGATGGATGCTACGGCTTCAACACTCTGTATGGACAATGATATCCCACTCGTAGTATTCTCAATTATGGAAGAAGGAAATATAAAAAAGGCTGTATGTGGAGCAACCATCGGTACAGTCGTCGGGAGGAACTAAACATGCCAAAAGCAGTTATGGATCAGACAACCGAAAGAATGGAAAAAGCAATCAGTTCACTAGGTAAACAACTTGCTTCAATTCGTGCCGGACGGGCTAATGCTTCATTACTCGACCGAATTTCAGTTGAGTATTACGGTGCTCCGACACCTCTTAATCAGATGGCTGGAATCTCTGTACCTGAAGCTCGCCTTATGGTCATCCAACCATATGATAAGACAACTTTAGGCGATATCGAAAAAGCGATTTTGAAGTCGGATATCGGAATCACTCCTTCGAATGACGGGAATGTCATTCGACTAGCGGTCCCTGCATTGACTGAAGAGCGCCGTAAAGAACTCGTAAAAGAAGTGAAAAAAGATGCTGAAGAATCAAAAATCGCAATCCGCAATATTCGTCGTGATGCGAATGAAGAGTTGAAGAAACTCGAAAAAGATGGCGAAATTACCGAAGATGAATTACGTCGTCACAACGATGAAGTCCAAAAGCTAACCGATGCGTACATCTCTAAAATCGATAGTATTGCAGAGGACAAAGAAAACGAAATTATGGAAATCTGAACATGAACTTTCTTTTTCGCCGGACGTCCTAACTTTAGGGCGTCCTTTTTTACATGCAAGTTCTTCTATATTTTGTTAGGATAAAGAGGATGAAGGATTTGAAACGTCGTCGAGTGGAGGAAAAATGATGTTCGATAAACTACTGCGAAAGAAGACGACGGCTGTCCCGTCGACATTACAAGAGCGGCTCGCTAGTGCGAAAGAGAAGCCGATGCCTACACATGTCGCCATTATTATGGATGGGAATGGAAGATGGGCGAAGCAACGGAAACTTCCTAGAATTGCAGGTCATCATGAAGGCATGAAAACCGTTAGAAAAACCACTCTTTTTGCGAACGAACTAGGCATCCGTGTATTGACATTGTATGCTTTCTCAACAGAAAATTGGAAACGCCCTAAACGGGAGATCGATTTTCTCAT
Source organism: Sporosarcina gallistercoris (assembly GCF_050459885.1). Classification (GTDB taxonomy): domain Bacteria; phylum Bacillota; class Bacilli; order Bacillales_A; family Planococcaceae; genus Sporosarcina; species Sporosarcina gallistercoris_A. Next base: position 100,900 of record NZ_JBCMNO010000009.1, read on the forward strand.
GAAGCTTCCAGGTGAATTTTTAAGCACCTATTTACCGGAGTTAGTTGAAAATAACGTAAAAGTGGAAATGATTGGCAGTTCGGAGTTGTTGCCTGTCCATACAAAAGAGGCAATTCAAAAAGCGATGAAGGCAACAGTCAATAATGATGGAATGATCCTGAATTTCGCAATGAACTATGGAAGCCGATACGAAATTACTGAGGCAGTTAAGAATCTAGCTCTTCAGCTGTCAGAAAACACCATTCGTTCGGATGAACTTACTGAAGAGATGGTTTCAGGTGCAATGATGACCGCTCACCTTCCGGATCCGGATCTTCTCATCCGAACGAGTGGGGAAGTCCGGCTGTCCAATTTCATGCTCTGGCAGTTAGCGTATGCAGAGCTTGCATTTACAGACGTACTTTGGCCAGACTTCAACGAGGCGAGCATGCTTGGCATAATAGAAGATTATCAAAAACGAAGTAGACGGTTTGGAAGTCTTGAGGGGGATGAAGTCAAGTGAAACAACGGATACTAACTGCTATCGTAGCAGCTGCAGTATTCATTCCATTTGTTGTAGTAGGAGGAATTCCATTTACCATTCTGGTCTATGCAATTGCAACAATCGGACTGTATGAACTGTTGAAGATGCAATCCATAAAATTACTTTCTATTGAAGGTGTCCTAGCGTGGTTATTAGCAGCAGTCCTATTAATGCCTAATACATTAGCGCTGCATTGGCTGGGGACAGCTGGCTATACTAAATTAGAAGCCGGTTTTATCATTATATTGCTCTTATTGATCTATACTGTTCTTGTGAAGAATCGTTTTACGTTTGCCCATGCATCCTTTTTAGTGATGTCAGCTTTTTACGTAGGTATGGGGTTTTACTATCTTACCGCTACTCGTGAAGCTGGGTTAGTATTCATCATCTATGCACTTGTCATTGTATGGACGACCGATTCAGGAGCGTATTTCGTTGGTCGTAAACTAGGCAAGAATAAGCTGTGGCCGGATATTTCACCGAACAAGACAGTTGAAGGTTTTGTAGGAGGAATTTTAAGTGCAGTTGTTTTCGCGGTACTATTTCAACTTATACAGCCTGTCACCTCTTCATTTTCGGTCCTGATTGGGGTCACAATCGTCGCGTCCGTAATTGGTCAACTCGGAGATCTTGTGGAGTCAGCGTTAAAGCGTAATTATAATGTGAAGGATTCGGGGAAATTGCTTCCCGGACACGGCGGCATATTAGATCGGTTTGACAGTTTGCTGTTCGTTTTACCGCTTCTTCATATTTTGCACTTTGTTAGTTAATGGAAAGGGATGTTTTTGATGAAAAAAAAAATCAGCCTTCTTGGTGCTACAGGTTCTATCGGTCTGCAAACACTTGAAGTGATTGCAGCTCACTCAGATCGTTTTGAACTTGTAGCATTTTCTGCTGGGCGTAATATTGAGAAAGTAAGGGAAATAGCTGCTTTCCATAAGCCGCCAATTATTTCCGTAATGGAAAAAACAGATGCCGAAATCTTGCAAAACGAGTTTCCGTCCATACGTTTCCTATATAGCGCAGAAGGGTTGGAAGAAGTTGCAGCAAACACAGGTGCGGATGTTCTCTTGAATTCCGTAATCGGTAGTGTCGGTCTTCAGCCGACACTTGCCGCTATCCGTCAAGGAATCACAATTGCAATTGCAAACAAGGAAACGCTCGTAGCAGCGGGCGATATTGTAATGGCAGAAGCGAAACGATATGGTGTTTCCGTATTACCGGTTGATAGCGAACACTCTGCCCTATTCCAAGCGTTGAATGGCGAACAGTCCAAATCGATCAGCCGCCTGATTTTAACAGCTTCTGGAGGGAGTTTCAGAGATCTGACGCGTGATCAGCTAGCGAACGTCACATTGGAGCAAGCGCTTGCTCATCCGAACTGGTCAATGGGCAATAAATTGACCATTGACTCAGCCACGATGTTTAACAAAGGGCTGGAAGTGATTGAGGCTCACCACCTTTTCGATATGCCTTATGACCAAATCGATTGTCTGTTACACAAAGAAAGTATTATCCACTCGATGATTGAGTTTGAAGATACCAGTGTCATGGCGCAATTAGGTTCACCTGATATGCGTGTGCCGATCCAGTATGCATTATCTTATCCAGAGCGAATCCCTATGAAAGATCCGCAACGCCTTAAACTCGAAGATATTGGTAAATTGCATTTTGAGAAAATGGATCTCACCCGGTTTAAAGCTTTAGCTCTAGCTTACGAAGCAGGTCGCATCGGGGGGACAATGCCGACTGCAATGAATGCTGCAAATGAAATGGCTGTGAGTCAATTCATGGAAGGACGTATCCCATTCATCCAAATTGATGAGTTGGTGGAGCGAGCCATGGAACAGCATCAGACTATCCAGACACCTGATTTGGAGTCCATACTTGAAACGGATAAGCAAACTCGTAAAATCGTCTATTCCATGATAAAATAAGTTATTTAGTACAACAGCCAAGTAAGCTGAAAAGGTGGGTATAAATGGAGAATGTTATCTCGTTTATAATTATTTTTGGCTCATTAGTCTTTTTCCATGAGTTCGGACACTTTCTTTTTGCAAAAAGAGCTGGAATTATGGTTCGGGAATTTGCGATTGGAATGGGACCAAAGATAATCGGTATTCAAAAAGGTGAAACACTATACACGTTGAGGTTACTCCCGCTTGGCGGATATGTACGGATGGCAGGCGAAGATTTTGATACGGTTGAATTGCTGCCTGGTTATCGTATAGGCGTGATTTTAAATTCACAAGACGAAGTGACTAAGATTTATTTGAATTCAAATGTGTCGAATCCGGATGTACTATTTCTTGAAACAGAAGAAGCGGATTTAACTGATAAGTTATTCATTAAAGGATACGATGACGAAGGAAGTCTCGTTCGTTTTTCGGTATCCAAAACTGCAGTTATATATGAAAAAGGGCAGAAGACCCTAATTGCTCCGAAAGATCGCCAATTCGACTCGAAACCTCTGATGGGGAGATTCCTTACGATTCTAGCAGGACCGGTCTTTAACTTCATACTGGCGTTTTTTATATTTCTTGCACTCGGTTTACTGAATGGTGTTCCAACGAATGAACCTATCATCACGGAAGTTCAAGCGAACAGTCCAGCCCAAGCCGCTGGCATTGAAAAAGGGGACTTTGTAAAATCCTCTAATGGTGTAGAGGTGAAAACATGGAACGAGTTCACAGAAACGATTCAAGATAATGCTGGGCAATCACTAAACTTGGAAGTTGAACGTGATGGAGAACTTGTCACTTTGCAAGTAACGCCCAAGTTAACGGAAGAGGAAGGGCAAAAGCAAGGTCAGATCGGAGTTTACTACACGAGTCCAGTGGAGAAAAATCCATTGAAAGCCATCGCTTATGGTGCGCAGCAAACTTGGTTCTGGATAGCGAAAATATTTGAATTGCTTGGAATGCTGGTTACAGGTAAATTTACACTGGATGCATTATCCGGGCCAGTAGGAATTTACAAAGCCACTGAAGAGGTCGCACAGTATGGTATTTTCAATCTCATGAATTGGGCCGCTGTATTGAGCATTAACTTGGGAATTATGAATCTCTTGCCGCTTCCAGCGCTAGATGGAGGACGTTTGCTGTTCTTCATAGTGGAAGCATTACGTGGAAAACCTATTGATCGTCAAAAAGAAGGAATGGTTCACTTTGTAGGAATCATGCTTCTCATGTTACTCATGCTTGTTGTAACATGGAATGATATTCAAAAGTTCTTCTTCTAGAAATGATGATCTATTCGATCAGAGAGTAACGGAGGCGACGCACCATGGAACAATCAGGTGTATTCATACCTGCTGCTGAAACTTCAAGTAACTGTCTGGCAGATCAGCTTCTCACTCATTCTGGTTATGTGCAGGAAACGTCAGAGGGAATGTATGCTTACTTCCCGTTAGCTGGAAAGGTTTTGGAAAATATAAAACGTGTGATCCGTGATGAAATGGAATCGGCACGCGTTCTTGAAGTGGATCTCCCATATGAACAATTTGAACATGCGACCGGGAAGTCTGATGAAATGATTTTACTGTCGTTCATTGCAAAAGAAATTATTAGCTCTGAGCAATTACCGATTTCAGTATTTCACATCAAACAGCATGTGAGAGAGTCTCGCAGTCCTATTCAAAATTCAGGACTCCTATATGCAAAAGAGTATTCCCTCATGAGTGGGTATTCTTTCCATACAGACACAGTTGAAGCGAAAGAAAATGGTGAAACCCTACTCTCGGTCTTTTCAACAATCGCGAATAGAATAGGAATCCCATATCAGGTAATTGAATCCCAAAACGAAAATGGCAGAACTGAATACGAGTTCATTGCCTTTTCTGACTGTGGCGAAGAAACGTTTGCACAAAGCGAAAATTCAACTTATACGTCAAAAGCGAATCTGGCAGCAGCAGCAAGAGAAGAACTTGATGAATCTAAAAAAATGAAAAAAGCCGAGAAAGTCAAGGGGAATGGGAAAGATATCATCCCTCTTGCTGAATCACTCGGTATAGACTGCTCTCAAACAATCCAAACGTTTCTGTATAACGTCAATTCGGAACCAACGCTTATTCTTATCCGTGGGGATCATGAGCTGAATGAGATGAAATTGGAGAAGTTATTTAATACGTCAACTTTCCGTTTAATGGATCCGAAAGAAATGGAAGAAGTGTTAGGAATCGGATTGGAATCGATTGGACCCGTACAATTGCCATTTGGTCTGCCGGTATATGCTGACTACGGTGTAGCTGCCATTGTGAATGGAATTTGCGGAGCAAATGAAAAAGACACTTTCTTAGTCAATGTGAATCCGGATCGGGATTTTGCAGTCGATCATTACGTGGACATTCGACTAGTGAAAGAAGGGGAACCTTCACCTGACGGAAACGGTACGTTAACATTTCGTAAAGGCGTCACTTTCGCATGGATTATCGAACCGGAACCGGTTTTCAGTAAAATTAATGTTGCCGATAAGAAATCTCTTGAAATCTTAACAGGATATTATTACATGGATTTGACCCGTCTATTTGCAGCAACTGCTGAACATTACAGTGATTCACTCGGATTGAAATGGCCGATACAACTTGCTCCCTATGATATTCATTTATTGATAGAAGATGTTGGGGACGAAAACCAACAGCAGTTAGCTGAAGAGCTTCACTCGGTCATGAATGGATATCGGTATCGAGTGCTATTCGATGATCGAAATGTTAGCTCCGATAGTAAGCTTGAAACTTCAAATCAGCTAGGCGTTCCTGTAAAAATCGTTGTAGGAGATGATGCCTCCGATGGGATGGTGGAAGTCACTTATCGGATGATGGGCGAGGCAGTTAGCATGCGGAAAGAAGAAGTGACAGAAAAACTTCAGGAATTTTTCAGAACAGAGTAAAGACATGGGAAGGCCGACATTCGGTCCTTCCCTTCTTTTTACGGGAAAGGAGAGGCTTATGGACGCTAAAAGAAAAATGTCAATGTTGCTCCAACAAATCGGACTGACGGAAGATGCGTTTGTCGTCCATTTTCAAGATGCAGAGCTGGAACGTGTGGATATCTATAAAAAATCCAGAGTGTGGCAATTCACTGCAACTTTACAAAAACCATTACCATTTGATGTGTTCCAGCTGTTCCGCAAACGAGTTGAACAATCCTTCGCTAATATTGCGGCGATTCGATTACAAATCAGTACGAAAACAGAAGTCCACGAAGAGGAAACGATTCTTGCCTACTGGCCGGCAATCATGGACGAGCTAGGTGACGTTTCACCTCCTATACGGGAAGCGCTTAGTGGTCAAAAGCCGGTCTTATCTGGTGAAAAAATTACGATTTGTTGTGTGAATGATGTGCAGCAGCGGACCTTGAAAAATAAGTATGGACACCTGATTTCAAGTGCATACGAGTCCTTTGGATTTCCGAGGATCTATCCGGAATTCACAATTTCCGACGCTCCTGTCGAGGAAGAACAAGCACGTGTTGCTTTCTTCGAAGAGCGCAAAGCGGAAGAGGTTGCCTATGCCCAAAAAGCATTAGAGGCGATGCAGCAGCGCGAAACCACAAAGAAAGATGGGGATAGCGCCCCAGTCGGTCCGATTTCTTTCGGTACGCCGATTCGTGCCGATGAACCACTGCTTGAGATTCAACAAATCCAAGATGAAGAACGTCGTGTCACCATCGAAGGATATGTGTTTGATGCGGAAGTGAGAGAACTGCGCAGCGGACGGTCATTACTGACATTAAAGGTCACCGACTATACCGATTCCATCCTAGTGAAAATGTTTTCACGTGACAACGAAGATGCGGACCTGATGAAAGCACTTACGAAGGGCAAGTGGGTGAGAGCTCGCGGAAGTATCCAAAATGATACATTCGTCCGCGATTTAATCATGATGGCTCAAGATATTATGGAAGTTGCTCCTGTAGTGAAAAAAGATAAAGCCCCTGAAGGAAGAAAGCGTGTTGAATTGCATACGCATACGAAACTTAGTCAAATGGATGGAGTCTCTTCTGCTGGTGCACTCGTTGCACAAGCCGCAAAATGGGGGCATCCTGCGATCGCTATTACCGACCATGCAAACGTTCAGGCATTCCCGGATGCGTATAACGCAGGGAAGAAGCATGGTATAAAAGTCTTGTTCGGCTTAGAAGCGAACCTTGTGGATGATGGTGTTCCAATTGTATATAACGAACAGCACCGGCTACTCGAAGAAGATACGTACGTTGTCTTTGACGTCGAGACAACGGGGCTTTCCGCAGTATATGACACGGTGATTGAACTTGCTGCAGTGCGTGTCAAAAATGGTGAAATCATAGATTCGTTTGAACGTTTTTCCAATCCCCATCATCCTCTGTCGTCAATTACGACCGAGTTGACTGGCATTACAGATGATATGGTGAAGGACGCGCCGGAAGTTTCAGAAGTGATGGTGGATTTCATCGAGTTCATAGGTGATTCCATTTTAGTTGCGCACAATGCTTCGTTTGATATGGGCTTCTTTTACGAATCGTGTAAGAAAGCTGGAATTGAAACAGCGGATTATCCTACCATCGATACATTGGAATTAGCTCGTCTTCTGTATCCGGATCTCAGAAATCACCGTTTGAATACATTAGCTAAAAAGTTTGATATTGATCTGACCCAACATCACCGGGCCATTTACGATACGGAAGCAACTGCGCATCTGTTTGTCAGACTGATGAAAGATGCTGCGGAAAAAGATATTACATGGTTGGATGACTTCAACAAGAACGTCGGTGAAGGGGACGCCTATAAGCGTTCAAGACCGAATCATTGTACGTTGCTAGCTACGAGCGATGAAGGATTGAAGAATTTATTCAAACTCGTGTCCTTCTCACATATGGATTATTTTTATCGAGTTCCAAGAATCCCGAGGTCGTTACTTGTGAAATATCGGAAAGGGCTGCTAATTGGTTCGGGATGCGACAAGGGCGAAGTGTTTGAAGCTCTCATGCAAAAATCGATTGAAGAAGCCGAAGAAATTGCTGGATTCTATGATTATTTGGAACTTCACCCTAAACCGGTTTACAATCACCTGATTGAACTGGATCTCATTCGTGATGAATGGAACCTTGAAGATATTATGCGTAAAATGATCAAACTCGGTAAAATGACAGGTCTTCCAGTAGTAGCTACAGGAAATGTTCATTATATCGAAGAAACGGACGCTGCCTATCGGCAAGTTTTGGTTCGTTCCATGGGCGGCGCGAATCCGATGAACCGTCACGAACTGCCTGCTGTACATTTCAGGACGACGGATGAAATGCTCGAAGAATTTGCATTTCTAGGAACCGAAACGGCCGAGCAAATCGTAATAGATAATCCACTCGCTATTGTCGATAGAGTTGGTGAAGTGAAGCCGATTAAAGATGACCTATATCCACCGGAAATTGAAGGTGCTGATGAAGAAGTGCGTCAACTCACGTATACAATGGCACATAAAATCTATGGTGAAACGTTGCCGGAAATCATAGAGGCTCGTATTGATAAGGAATTGAAATCGATTATCGGAAACGGTTTTGCAGTGATCTATTTAATCTCCCATAAGCTCGTTAAGAAATCATTGGATGATGGATATCTAGTGGGTTCGCGTGGTTCGGTAGGTTCTTCACTTGTCGCAACGATGATGGAGATTACTGAAGTGAATCCAATGCCGCCGCATTATGTATGTCCAACGTGTAAGCAGTCCGAGTTCTTCTCAGATGGGTCCGTCGGTTCAGGTTTCGACTTACCGAACAAAAATTGTCCGGCGTGCGACATCCCTTATACAAAAGATGGACATGATATCCCGTTTGAAACGTTTCTCGGATTTAACGGAGATAAGGTGCCGGATATCGACTTGAACTTCAGTGGTGAGTATCAAGCGAAGGCCCATAACTACACGAAAGAACTGTTCGGTGAAGATTATGTGTACAGGGCTGGAACGATTGGCACTGTCGCTGAAAAAACGGCTTACGGCTATGTCCGGGGGTACATGAACGACAATGCTATCAATTTGAGGGGTGCTGAAATTGACCGCCTCGTTCAAGGATGTACAGGTGTTAAACGGAATACTGGACAACACCCAGGCGGCATTATCGTTGTCCCTGACAATATGGAAATCTACGACTTTACGCCGATTCAATTCCCGGCAGATGATGTCGGTTCGAGTTGGAAAACAACGCACTTCGACTTCCACTCCATTGATAATAACTTACTGAAACTTGATATTTTAGGACATGATGATCCGACGATGATTAAGATGCTGGAGGATTTGTCGGGGATGGACCCTAAAACGATTCCGCCGGATGATCCTGGTGTTATGGCGTTGTTCAGTGGGACAGAATCACTCGGCGTAACAGAAGAGCAGATTAACTGTAAAACCGGAACACTCGGTGTACCTGAGTTCGGTACTCGATTTGTCCGACAGATGCTGGAAGAGACGAAGCCTTCAACGTTTTCAGAGCTCATCCAAATTTCTGGGTTGTCTCATGGAACCGACGTATGGCTTGGCAACGCTCAGGAACTGATTCAGAACAAAACGTGTGTGCTTGCTGAAGTAATCGGTTGTCGTGATGACATTATGGTGTACTTAATCTATCAAGGACTGGAACCCGCCATTGCATTCAAAATAATGGAATCCGTCCGTAAAGGTAAGGGACTGACACCTGAATTTGAAGAGGAAATGAAGAAAAACAAAGTCCCTGCGTGGTATATTGCATCTTGTAAAAAAATCAAGTACATGTTCCCGAAAGCACACGCCGCCGCTTACGTACTGATGGCACTGCGCATCGCTTACTTTAAAGTACATCATCCAATTATGTATTATGCAACGTATTTCACAGTTCGGGCGACCGATTATGATTTGGCAACGATGATTAAAGGTCCCGCGTCCATAAGAGTGAAAATCAAAGAAATCTATGACAAGGGTCTGGACGCTTCACCAAAAGAAAAGAGTTTGGTGACTGTATTAGAGATTGCACTAGAGATGTGTGAACGAGGATTTACATTTGCAAAGCCGGATTTATATAAATCTTCAGCTTCTGAATTCATCATCGAAGGCAATACACTGATTCCTCCATTCAATGCCATCCCATCACTCGGCACAAATGTTGCGAAAACAATTGTAGAGGTCAGGGATGATGGCGAGTTCCTATCTAAAGAAGACCTTCAGCGTCGCGGACGTGTATCCAAAACCATTACGGAATACATGGATGCACTTGGCTGCTTGGAAGGAATGCCCGAAATGAATCAGCTATCATTGTTCTGACTGATCAGGCACAACTCCTTGCAGTTTTCATGGATGAAATCGAGATCCACTGGATGTCTTCAGACACGAGTATTTTGATGATTTGCGCAGGCTATGAACGTATGGTATAATGGAAACAACTTTTGCTATAGTCTTTCGCGAAAAGAGTGGGATTCCCCGCTCTTTTCTGTTGTCTGCCGTTATTATTCAAGCAAATTACAATCTGCAAGGGAGGGGTAAAATGAGTAAAATTACAGAAGAAGTAGAGCTATTAGTACTCCCTATAGTGGAGGAGTTAGCGCTTGAACTAGTTGACATTGAGTTTTTGAAAGAAGGAAGAGATTGGTTCTTACGTGTCTACGTCGATACGCAGGAAGGGAATATCGATATACTTCAATGTGCACAAGTAAGTGAACGTCTGAGTGAAGAACTAGATCGCACTGATCCGATTCCACAAAATTACTTTTTGGAAGTTTCTTCTCCAGGCGCAGAACGGCCGCTGAAAAAGGAACAAGATTTTGAAAAGGCGGTTGGTCAGTACGTTTATGTGAAAACCTATGAGCCCGTTAAAGATATGAAGGAATTTGAAGGTCATCTGTTAGTCAATGAACCAGATGCTATAGAACTTCAGATTCGTATTAAGACACGTACACTGACAGTCAGAATCGAGAAGCAAAAGATTGCCGTTGCAAGATACGCAATCGACTTTTCTGCATAATTGAATAATCAGGAGTGATGAACATGAGTAGTGATCTTCTCGATGCATTAACTGCATTAGAAAAGCAAAAAGGTATTTCCAGAGAGGTTCTAGTGGACGCAATTGAAGCGGCCCTCGTAACTGCGTACAAACGCAACTTCAATCAAGCTCAAAACGTCCGCGTTGACTTGAATTTGGGCGTCGGCACCATTAAAGTCTTTTCACGTAAGGACGTAGTAGCTGAAGAGGTGGAAGAAGACCGTCTGCAAATTTCGCTTGAAGACGCTTTGCTGATTAACCCTGCTTATGAAGTGGGCGACGTGGTGGAGCAGGAAGTGACGCCTCGCGATTTTGGCCGTATTGCTGCGCAGACCGCAAAGCAAGTTGTTACTCAGCGTGTCCGTGAAGCGGAACGGGGTCTAATCTATGAAGAGTATATCGATCGGGAAGACGATATCGTCAACGGGATTGTAGAGCGCTTTGATGCCCGTAATCTGTATGTTGGTTTAGGGAAAGTAGAAGCAGTTCTTCCTATGACTGAGCAAATCGTTTCCGAAAAGTTCAATCCACATGACCGCATCAAAGTGTACATTACAAAAGTGGAGCGCACTTCACGGGGACCGCAAGTGTTTGTTTCTCGTACGCATCCGGGGCTTTTACGCCGTCTATTTGAAATGGAAGTTCCCGAAATCTTCGAAGGTATTGTAGAAATCAAATCGATTGCAAGGGAAGCAGGGGACCGTTCAAAGATTTCGGTCTTTACGACGAACGAAGAAGTGGATCCTGTCGGTTCTTGTGTTGGTGCACGTGGAGCCCGAGTTCAATCCATTTCAAACGAACTGAATGGCGAAAAAGTGGATATCGTGGAATGGTCAGAAGATCCGGTTGTCTTTGTTGCAAATGCACTTAGCCCGTCGAAAGTATTGGACGTTCAAGTTAAGGAAGAAGATCGGTCAACTACAGTTGTCGTTCCGGATTACCAGTTATCACTAGCCATTGGTAAACGTGGCCAAAACGCACGTTTAGCTGCAAAATTGACTGGCTGGAAGATTGACATTAAAAGTGAAACAGATGCTCGTGAACTAGGGATCTATCCGCATTCCGAAGAAGATCATATTAAAGTGGAATCCGTTGATGAGTCTGAGCAAGTAGATGTCTATTCAGATGCAGAGATTGCATCGGATTCAACTGAAGAACCCGATACTGAGTCAATTGACTTGTATCAAGACGATCATCAATAACAAGTGACGAAAGGGTGCATACGCATGGCAGTCAATAATCGAAAAGTGCCGTTGCGCAAGTGTGCTGCTACCGGCCAAATGTTTCCTAAGAAAGAAATGATCCGGATTGTCCGCACAAAAGAAGGCGAGATCTCAGTCGATTTGACTGGTAAGAAATCTGGACGCGGAACCTATGTATCGAAATCTGAAGCAGCAGTCGAAAAAGCGCAAGCGACTCGTGCAATCGAGAGTCAATTGGGCAGCGCTGTTCCGGAACAAGTGTATGCGGATCTGTTGCATGCGATTCGGAGAGAGGCCATAAAATGATTTCAAACGAGACTAAGATCTATCAGTTGCTAGGATTAGCAGCTCGAGCAAGGAAACTGACCACTGGTGAAGAACTTGTCGTTTCCGAAGTTCGGTCACAAAATGCAAAACTTGTTATACTATCAAAAGACGCATCTGACAATACGAACAAGAAACTGTCGGATAAATGTAATAGCTACAACGTTGAGAAGCATGTTTTCGGGAGCCGCGAAGCAATCGGGCATGCAATCGGTAAAGAGTCGCGGGTCGTCCTCGCGGTAACGGACAGCGGTTTTGCTAAAAAGCTGTCCTCGCTCCTCAACGAATTATAACGGGGGTGGGCTAATGACGAAAATACGTGTACATGAATACGCGAAGAAGGTTAACAAATCAAGTAAAGAGGTCATTGAAGAACTGGGTAAATTGAATGTGGATGTTACAAACCATATGTCTATGATTGATACTAGTTCTGCAGAAAAATTGGATAAGAAGTTTTCGGCAGCGAAAAACACTCCAACGAACAACCAAAGTACTCCTCGTCCTCAAGGACAGAACACGAATCGTCCTCAAGGGCAGACGGGCAATCGTTCACAAGGCCACGGTGGCAGTAGCCGTCCTCAAAGCCAGACAGGTAATCGTCCACAGGGTCAAGGCGGCAATCGTCCTCAGGGCCAAACAGGCAACCGTCCGCAAGGTCAAACGGGTAACCGTCCACAGGGTCAAGGCAGCAGCACGCGTCCACAAGGACAGAACAGCAACCGTCCTCAAGGTCAATCTGCTAGCCGTCCACAAGGTCAATCCAGCAGCCGTCCGGCAACAACTGGCAACCAGAGCCGTCCAGCAACAACCGGCAGCCAAAGCACTTCAGCTTCAAATGGACAAAACCGTCCTAACCAAGGACCGTCTTCTCAAAACCGTTCTGGCGGTGGCGGTAATCGACGAGGCGGACGTCCGCCAGCACGGGGCATTAACCAAGGACGTCGCAGACACCGTCCTGCGAACCCGATGCCTAGAGTTGAAAAGCCGTTACCAGAAAAAATCACGTTTTATGAATCTCTTTCTGTTGGGGAACTTGCAAACAAGCTAGGTCGCGAACCTTCAGAAATCATTAAAAAGCTATTCCTTCTTGGCGTAATGGCTACCATTAACCAAGAGCTTGATAAAGATGCAATTGAACTCATTTGTGCAGAGTACGAAGTGGAAGTGGAAGAGGAAATCCGCATTGACGTAACAGATCTTGAAATTTATTTTGAAGATCCTGAAGCAGATGAGGAATCAGTAGAAGATGATACAAATGCAATCGAACGTCCTCCTGTTGTTACGATTATGGGACACGTTGACCATGGTAAAACGACTTTACTCGATTCCATCCGGAACACAAAAGTCACTCAAGGTGAAGCGGGTGGTATCACTCAGCATATCGGTGCGTATCAAATCAATTCAGGCGGCAAAAAGATTACGTTCCTCGATACACCTGGACACGCAGCATTCACAACAATGCGTGCACGCGGTGCTAAGGTTACTGACCTGACAATCCTAGTGGTAGCTGCTGATGACGGTGTTATGCCACAAACCGTTGAAGCGATTAACCACGCGAAAGCTGCTGATGTTCCAATCATCGTGGCAGTGAATAAAATGGATAAACCTACAGCTAATCCGGATCGTGTCATGCAAGAATTGACAGAGCATGGACTTGTCTCTGAAGCATGGGGCGGGGATACAATCTTCGTTTCGATTTCAGCACTAAAGGGTGAAGGGATCGATCAGTTGATTGAGATGATCCTCCTTGTCGCTGAAGTTGCTGAATTGAAAGCGAACCCTTCCGTTCGTGCGAAAGGTACTGTCATTGAGGCACAGCTTGACCGTGGTCGCGGTGCAGTAGCATCGTTACTCGTACAAGATGGTACACTTCGTATCGGTGATCCGATTGTTGTCGGTAACACATTTGGTCGTGTCCGTGCGATGATCAATGATGTAGGCCGTCGTGTGAAAGAGGCCGGGCCATCTGCTCCGGTTGAGATTACAGGATTGAGTAACGTCCCTCAAGCGGGTGATCGTTTCGTCGTATTCAAAGATGAGAAAACCGCTCGTCAAATCGGTGAAAGCCGTGCTGGGGAAGCGATCCAAGAACAGCGTACTGAAAAAACGCGTGTGACATTGGATAACTTGTTCGATCAGATGAAAGAGGGCGAAATGAAAGAATTGAACCTGATTGTCAAAGCAGACGTTCAAGGTACTGTGGAGGCAATGGCAGCTTCATTGATGAAGATTGACGTAGAAGGCGTCAATGTTAAAATCATCCATACAGGTGCTGGTGCAATCAACGAGTCCGATATTTCGTTAGCAGCTGCATCCAATGCCATCGTCATTGGATTCAACGTACGACCTGACGTCAATGCGAAACGTGCTGCTGATGAAGAAGGCGTGGACATTCGTCTGCACCGTGTCATATATAAAGTTGTGGAAGAAATCGAATCTGCAATGAAAGGTATGCTTGACCCTGAATTCGAAGAAAAAGTAATCGGGCAAGTAGAAGTGCGTGAAACATTCAAAGTCTCTAAAATCGGTACAATTGCCGGAAGTTATGTAACAGACGGTAAAATTACAAGAGACTCGCGAGTTCGCATTTACCGAGACGATATCGTTATCTTTGAAGGGGAACTCGATACATTGAAACGCTTCAAAGATGATGCCAAAGAAGTCGCTAAAGGGTATGAGTGCGGTATCACGATTAAGAACTTCAATGATATTAAGGAAGGCGATATCATCGAACCTTACATCATGCAGGAAATTAAGCGCGTGTGATTGTTTACGCAGAGTGTTCGTTCATCATTCCAATGGCGGCTTCTCTCAAAGACAAACGTTCTGTGCTTAAACGTATGATAGATCGTGTGAAAAATGGGTATAATGTTTCTATCTCTGAGTTGGATCATCAGGATCTTTGGCAGCGGACTACGCTTGGCGTCGTTGCGGTTGCCTCTTCTGCGGAAGCTGCTGAACGTGAAATCCATCGCGTACAGAGATTTCTTGAGTCCAATCCGGAATGGGAACTGACTGAAATACAGATTGAGTATCCAGGATAGTGAAGCGGGGTGAAACTCCATGTCAATGCGTGTAAATCGAGTCGCAGAACAAATGAAAAAAGAACTCGGTGACATTATAGGTCAACGTTTGAAAGATCCTCGCATTGGTTTCGTCACAGTGACCGATGTGGAAGTAACGGGTGATCTTCAACAAGCGACAATCTATATTTCTGTTCTCGGAAAAGACTCCGAGAAAGAAGCGTCATTAGAAGGGCTTAAGAAAGCAAAAGGATTCATCCGCTCTGAAATCGGAAAAAGGATCCGTTTGAGAAAAACACCAGAAATCGATTTCGCGTTTGATGAATCCGTCGCATACGGCAACCGAATCGAATCACTTCTTCGCGATGTGAAGGAAGACGAGTCGGGCAATTAAACAAATGGGATCGGTATCCAATTGGATTTCCGATCCCTTTTTCATTTTACATAGCTCTTGGATCAACATTCTAAAGGAGGCGCTGAAATGGACGGAATTCTGCCGCTGTGGAAAGAAAAAGGGATGACATCACACGATTGTGTATTCAAATTACGTAAAATCCTTCACACAAAAAAAGTGGGTCATACCGGAACTCTCGACCCGAATGTAGAAGGAGTTCTTCCGATTTGTATAGGTTCAGCTACTAAAGTCGCGACATACATTACAGATTCGGGCAAAGAATACATTGCTGAAGTATCCATCGGAACAGCGACTGAAACTGAAGACGCAGATGGCTCCATTGTTGAAAGTGATTTATCAGAGAAGGTCATCACCCGTGAACAAGTATTGCAAGCTCTAAGTTCTTTAACCGGCCATATTACACAAATTCCCCCTATGTATTCTGCAGTTAAAGTGAATGGCAGAAAGCTTTACGAGTATGCAAGAAAAGGAATTGAAGTTGAACGGCCAGAACGTAAGGTCGCCATTCACGAAATCGATTTGATCAGTGAAGATGCGCTGTTTCAGGGAATCGAACCTCGGTTCACGATCAGAGTGAGTTGTGGAAAAGGCACCTATATACGGACACTTGCGGTTCAAATTGGAGAGCGTCTTGGGTACCCAGCCCATATGTCTCACTTAGTCAGGACAGCCTCGGGGTCGTTTCGGCAACGTGACTGTCGTACACTTGAAGAAGTTCGCGCTATGCAGGATTCAGGTGTCCTGGAATCGTTTTTGAGACCATTGGAAACGGCTCTGCATGACATCGTTGAGGTGCATTTGGATGATGATGAAGAGTTGTTGACAAAAATTTTAAACGGTCAAGTCCTGCCCCTTCATCCGATATTCGAGACAGAGGACCAAGCAGTATTTGTTGAACGCGGCAGGGTCATTGCTCTGTATGCACCACATCCAGAAAAGTCAGGACTAATGAAACCTGTGAAAATGTTCCTTGCGAACAGAGGAGAGGAGGGTGAATATATTGGAAACAATTGAATTGCAAGTTGATCAGGGGATTCCGCATATTGCAGACAAAGAATTCTCATTGGCTGTCGGTTTTTTCGATGGATTGCATAAAGGTCATCAGACAGTCATTCAACGAGCGGTAGACACTTCAAAAAAACTGGGTCTTGTACCAGCGGTCATGACGTTCAATCCTCATCCATCGCATCTGTTTTCCAATGAAAATGGAAAGATCGGTTACATCACTCCTCTGGAAGAAAAACAGAGAATCTTGAAAAGCATGGGAATCGATACGTTATTTATCGTGACGTTCGATCAAAACTTAGCCAATTTGACTCCTGAAGAATTTGTTGTACAAGTATTGAAAGAATTGAATGTCCGTCATGTGACAGCTGGATTTGACTTCACTTTTGGTGCTAAAGGTAAAGGGAATATGGAACAGATGACTTCGTTATCAAATGGGGTGTTTGGCACGACAAGCGTTGAAAAAGTTGCCGAGGGTGGTGAGAAAATTTCGTCCACACGTATTCGTAAGTTACTGGCGGAGGGGAATGTTGCAAAAACGGCATCATTGCTTGGCAGACCTTTTCGATCTATCGGTACAGTAGTCGATGGAGACAAACGTGGAAGACAGCTTGGTTTTCCAACTGCAAATATTATTCCGAGTGATGAGGTCATAGTGCCGCAAAATGGAGTCTATGCAGTACGGTTCACAGTAGATGGGAATAGATATGATGGAGTTTGTAATATAGGTGTCAAGCCAACTTTTGATCATCCGGATGAGGCACGTAAAACGATTGAAGTGAATGTCTTCGATTTCGATGAGGACTTATATGGTAAACAGGTATTTGTTGACTGGATCGATCATATCAGAACTGAACAAAAATTCGATTCAATCGACAACCTGGTCAATCAGATCGCCCAAGATAAAGAAACTGCAAAAAACATTCTTTCTAAAAAAGACTGAAGGTTGCAGTCATTAGTCGTGCATGCTATGATAGGGGAGTGTACAGTGTACACAAACCTTTCCTTGGCATAGCGATTCACCAACGTATGCTTGGGACTTGGGGATATTAAAGAATGGGAGGTGACTAGGATGGCTATAACACAAGAGCGTAAACATGAATTGATCAACGAATTCAAAACTCATGAAAACGACACAGGGTCTGCAGATGTTCAGATCGCTATCCTTACTGAAGAGATCAACAACTTGAACGAGCACTTACGTACACACAAGAAGGATAACCACTCACGCCGCGGTCTTTATAAGATGGTCGGTACACGTCGTCGTCTTTTAAGATTCTTACGTGAAACAGAAGTTGCACGTTACCGTGATCTTATCGCTAAACTCGGCCTACGCCGTTAATATTGACAACCGAAAAAGCGGGCTTTGCCCGCTTTTTTCTATGCAAACGTATGCCGATACAACTGTTGCAAACCCTATATCCCATCACTTAATGAAATATTTCGCAAACCATTGCTTAATTTGATACACTATTACGTAATACATACTACGTATTCAAAGGATGTAAATCGAGAGGAGATCAATCATGACAGAACACAAAAAGTTTACTATGGATTGGGCTGGCAGAGAGCTCACTATCGAAACAGGGCAACTCGCTAAGCAGGCAAACGGGGCTGTTCTCGTACGGTACGGAGAAACGACAGTACTCTCTACTGCGACAGCATCTAAAAAGCCGAAAGCATTAGATTTCTTTCCTCTTACAGTGAACTACGAAGAACGTCTCTATGCTGTTGGTAAAATTCCTGGAGGATTTATCAAACGTGAAGGGCGCCCTTCTGAAAAAGCGATTTTGACGAGCCGTCTAATTGACCGACCAATTCGTCCGCTATTTCCGGATGGATTCCGTAACGACTTGCAAGTCATTTCTCTCGTCATGTCCGTGGACCAAAACTGTTCTTCGGAAATGGCGGCAATGTTAGGATCATCACTTGCGATCTCTATTTCGGACATTCCATTTGACGGGCCGATTGCCGGCGTTCAAATCGGACGAGTCAATGGAGATTTCATCGTGAATCCGACACAGGAACAACTTGAAGCAAGCGATCTCGATTTGGTAGTCGCTGGTACGAAAGACGCGATTAATATGGTAGAAGCAGGCGCGAAAGAAGTGTCTGAAGATATTATGCTGGAAGCAATCATTTTTGGTCACGAAGAAATTAAAAAGCTCATTGCTTTCCAAGAAAAGATCATCGCTGAAGTCGGTAAAGACAAGATGGAAATCGAATTGTTCGAACTCGATCAGGACCTTGTTGCTACGATCAAAGAAAGCTGTAACAGCGATTTAGTCCAAGCAATACAGACTGAAGAAAAGCATGCGCGTGAAGAAGCGATCACTGCTGTGAAGAACGAAGTGATTTCACGTTACGAAGAGAGCGAAGCGGACGATGCGACGATGAAACAAGTCCGCAATGTTTTGGAGAAGCTTGTGAAAGACGAAGTGCGTCGTCTTATCACAGACGAAAAAATCCGTCCGGATGGTCGGGGACTTGAAGAAATCCGTCCACTTTCATCAGAAACAGGAATTCTTCCTAGAGCTCACGGTTCAGGTCTTTTTACACGCGGGCAAACGCAAGCGCTTAGTGTGTGTACATTAGGAGCGCTCGGTGAAGTGCAAATTATCGATGGCCTTGGACTGGAAGAGACGAAACGGTTCATGCATCATTATAACTTCCCGAACTTCAGTGTTGGAGAGACAGGTCCTATACGTGCTCCAGGACGCCGTGAAATTGGTCACGGTGCGCTGGGTGAACGCGCATTGTCTACAATTATTCCAGATGAAAAAGACTTCCCTTACACGATCCGTCTTGTAGCTGAAGTACTAGAATCCAATGGGTCTTCATCACAAGCTTCGATTTGTGCATCGACAATGGCAATGATGAATGCTGGTGTTCCAATCAAAGCTCCGGTTGCAGGAATTGCAATGGGACTCGTGAAAAAAGGAGACAACTATTCGGTGCTTTCTGATATCCAAGGTATGGAAGACCACTTAGGGGATATGGACTTTAAAGTAGCCGGTACATCCGAAGGTATCACTGCACTTCAAATGGATATTAAAATCGACGGTCTTTCACGTCAAATTTTGGAGGAAGCGTTGACTCAGGCGAAAATCGGTCGTATGAAGATTCTTGGCCATATGCTCGAAACAATTGCCCAGCCTTCACAAGAACTTTCAAAATATGCACCTAAGATTATTATGATTCACATCAATCCAGACAAAATCCGCGATGTTATCGGACCAGGCGGAAAAGTCATCAACAAAATCATTGAAGAAACCGGCGTGAAAATCGATACTGAACAAGATGGTACGATTTACATTTCGTCTCCGGATTCCGAAATGAACGACAAAGCGAAGAAGATGATTGAAAACATCGTCCGTGAAGCGAAAGTCGGAGAATATTACATGGCTAAAGTGAAACGTATCGAAAAGTTCGGTGCATTCCTTGAGTTATTCCCAGGCAAAGACGGATTACTCCACATTTCCGAAATTCAGGAAGAACGTACAAAGGCAGTGGAAGACGTAATGAAACTGGGTGACGAATTGTTCGTCAAAGTCATTGAAATCGACAACCAAGGCCGCGTTAACTTATCCCGTAAAATTGTCATCAAAGAAGAAAAAGAAAAAGCGGAACAACAAGGCGAGTAATTCAAATCGCAAAAGCCTCCCTCCCACAGTTGTGAGAGCGGGGCTTTTTTGTTTACGTACAAAAAGGGAGGCAACATAATGATTACCATTCAAACACTGGACAATGGCGTAAGAGTCGTCAGTGAACCTATTTCACATGCTCGTTCTGTATCGCTTGGCATATGGGTTAAAGTAGGGTCTGCTGACGAGTTGACTCATGAGGAAGGCATCGCGCATTTCATAGAGCATATGCTTTTTAAAGGTACAGCATCACTAACCGCAAAAGAAATCGCACAACAATTCGATCGTTTTGGCGGAGACATCAATGCATTTACTACAAAAGAAGCAACTTGTTTCTACGCAACTGTTTTAGAAGACAGAGCTGAAGACGCAGCACGCATATTAGCAGACATGTTATTGAATTCCAAATTGGATGAACAGGAAATGACCAAAGAAAAGTCCGTCATTATCGATGAACTTGCATCTGTTGAGGATTCGCCGGAAGAAGATGCAGACGAACGATTATGGGCTCTTATGTATCCAGACCACGCAATTGGGAAACCGATCGGCGGGACACCTGAACGTGTCCAATCTTTCACGAGACAGAAACTTGTCACTTTCATGGATTATTATTATACACCTGAGCGGATTGTTGTCTCTGTTGCAGGAAAGTTTAATGACTCGCTTTTACAAGAGATCGGGAAAATATTTGGGAATTTCAGCAAACCGGTTCAAAAAGAGACACGTCAATCAGTAGGAACAGCCCGATTTATAAATGGGGAAGGACGAAAAGAAAAAGATATTGAGCAGTCTCATCTATTCTTGGGCTATCCAGGACTTCCTCTGAAGCACCCTGACATATATAGCTTAGCACTGCTCGATAGTATTCTCGGAGGTACGATGTCATCACGGCTGTTTCAAGAAGTGAGGGAGGAAAAAGGGCTGGCGTACTCAGTCTACTCTTATTACGCATCTCATGCTCAAGAAGGAGCATTTGTCATTGGTTGTGCAGCTTCGCCGGAAAATGAAAAACTGTTATTTGAAACGGTCCAATCAGTGATTAAAGAAATCATCGAGCATGGAGTCACTGCAGAAGAACTCCAGAATGCGAAAGAACAAATGCGAGGCAGCTACTTAATCGGCTTGGAGACTACTGAAGCAAGAATGCATCGCAATGGTAACAACGAGTTGATCCATGGTGAACACCGCACGGAGGAAGAAATCATAGCTCGCATCGAAGCGGTTACAACCGAAGACGTAGCAACTATGGCAAATACCTTGTTAGGAAATACGCCTGCAATTTCCATACTATCTCCAAAACAAGACTAATCAGGCGGATTGTCAGCTTTTCACATGTTCAATCATAGACTGATGGTAAAGAGACTAGGAGGAATGCATGTGTTATTATCTGAACTCGCTCAAAAAGAGCTGATTCAAGTGGAAGAAGGAATCCGTTATGGATTTTTAGCGGATACGGATCTGCTATTCGATCGGTCGAGCGGTACAATCATTGGATTTGAAATTCGAGACCGAACGAGTAAAATACCGTTTCTTCAAAAGAAAGAAGCGTCAAAGCAATATATTCCATGGAGCGAAATTGTATTGATCGGAGAACATCGTATTTTGTTCGGACGCACTCACTTCCTCGATGGAGCGGAATTCGATGAGTGAAGCGCGTTGGCTGTTAATAGGGTCCGATCGACGGATAGAAGAGACTGCACGACTGTTCAAAGCAAAAGGGTTGGATGTAACTGTCCACTTAAAGGATGAAGTGACAAATGAGCTTACCGACAAGATTGCCGAAATTCATCCTACTCATATCGTATTGCCGATACAAGGGTTGAAGGGAATACTCGACACCCAGCGATTGCCGGTAGGAACTGTGTTTTTTACAGGAATTATTTCTGACATCCAGGAAACCGAATTGAAATCTGCAGGTCTTTTTGTTTCCAGCTATTTGAAGGATGAACGGTTTGTATGGAATAATGCCCGACTCACCGCCGAAGGTTTCGTAAAAGACTTTTACCTGGACACGAAAGCCCCGATTGCAAACACGCATTTCCAAATCGCTGGTTTTGGAAGGGTAGGAAGAATGCTTGCGCATGTCCTGGCGGCAGCAGGAGCCCAACTGACGATTTTTGCACGATCAGAAGCTCAACTTGGAGAAGCGGAAGCTTTGGGGTTTGAAGTGGAGAACCTATCGCACGATGTGGAATTCAAACCCGGGTATCTGGTCAACACCATTCCAGTGCAATGGCTTGAGTTACAGGAAGGCGATCCTCTGCGTGTGTTTGATTTGGCGTCTAAGCCTGGGTGCCTAAAGCCCGGCATGACCTCTGCATACTATACGTTACACCTCGGACTGCCGGGAAAACACTTCCCACAAAGAGCGGCAAGCTATCTGGCAGATACACTTTTGAGGATGTGCAGAGGAAAGGAGTAAAAAAATGCTTGAAAACAAACGTATCGGTCTTGGGATTACAGCGTCCCATTGTACGTACGAAGAATTATTACCCATGATTACCAAGCTCCAAGATGCGGGTGCGACTGTTGTACCTGTCATTACTCACTCTGTCCTTACAGCAGCTACCCGTTTCGGAACGGGAGAAGAATGGATCCAAAGGATTGAACAGGCAACCGGAGAAAAAGTGATCTCATCGATTGCGGGCGCCGAACCTTTTGGGCCGTCCACTCCCGTCGACTGCATGATCATCGCTCCACTTACAGGAAATTCGATGAGCCGTTTTGCGAATGCGGCCACCGATTCCCCTGTTCTAATGGCTGCGAAAGCTACATTACGCAATCATTCACCTGTCCTATTAGGAATCTCGACGAATGATGCATTAGGACTGAATGCCTCAAACCTAGTCAAACTACTGAACATGAAAAATGTATTCTTCATCCCATTTGGGCAAGATGACCCCTACAAAAAACCGAACTCCCTCATTAGCGACTTTTCATTGATTGTTGAAGCGGCAGCTGCTGCAATTGACAAGGAACAACTACAGCCTCTTTTGATCGTTCATTCTTCAAAGAAATAAAGCTCCCGACTATTCATTGTTATGGTATAATTCCTGCAATACGAATTATCGGTGTTCTTATTTCAAAGGGCATCGTGTTAAAGAAGGAGAATCATCATGCAGACTTATACGATTGCGATTGTTGGTGCGACAGGTGCAGTGGGTGCCAAAATTCTTGACAAACTCATTGAGCGGGCGTTTCCGTTTCGGACAGTAAAGTTGTTAGCTTCTTCACGGTCAGCAGGAACAGTTATTCAAGCGGGTGGAAGATTATTCACAATCGAAGAAGCGAAACCAGAGTCATTCAATGGCGTCGATTTTGCTTTTTTCAGTGCGGGTGGGGCTATTTCAGAGCAACTTGCAAGTGAAGCCACGCGTCGTGGAGCGATTGTGATTGATAATACCAGTGCGTTCAGAATGGATGCAGGGGTTCCACTCGTAGTTCCTGAAGTCAATCCCAAAGCACTGAATACCCACAGCGGTCTGATCGCAAATCCGAACTGTTCAACGATCCAGATGGTCGTTGCACTTAATCCTATAAAAGAAGCATTCGGCATTAAGAAAATTCTCGTATCTACTTATCAAGCGGTTTCTGGTGCAGGTGCGGACGCCATCTTAGAGTTGAAATCCCAGAGTGGGCAATTTGACAACAGAGCGGAAAATGCAGCATCCCAGCTGCCGAGTGCGGGCGCTGAACGCCACTATCCAATAGCGTTCAACGCGATCCCTCAAATCGATTCATTTGACGACATGGGGTATACGAAAGAAGAATGGAAAATGATCAAAGAAACAAAAAAAATCTTCAATGATCCGTCCATCGCCGTTTCTGCAACGTGCGTCAGATTGCCAGTCGTCACAGGACATTCGGAATCGGTTTATGTGGAGATTGATAAAGAAGGGATTACTGCTGAGGAATTCAGTAGGGCGATTGCAAAAGCGCCAGGCGTAGTCGTCCAAGATAATCCTGCAACACAAACGTATCCAATGCCGCTTTTTGCTGAAAACAAGGACGATGTCTATGTGGGACGTATCCGGAAAGATCCAGATCATCCTAGAGGCTTTCACTTGTGGATTGTCGCGGATAACTTGCTGAAAGGCGCAGCGCTGAATTCTGTTCAAATCGCAGAACAGCTCCTGAAGAACCGCGAAGCACAAAACAACTAGATCACTGTAAAGGAATGGTGCGAGTGGAGTTAGGTTCGATTGGTACAGCGATGGTCACACCGTTCAACGAAGATGGTAAGATTGACTACGAAGTGACAGCACTTCTGATAAATCACTTAATCGATAACGGAACAAATTCGCTCATTGTCAATGGAACGACTGGAGAATCACCTACTTTGTCGGACGAAGAAAAAGAGCAATTGCTAACTCATGCAATTTCGATAGTGGATGGACGAATTCCTGTCATTGCCGGTACAGGAAGTAATGATACCCAAGCTTCCATACGAGCAACTAAACGGGCAGAACAGCTTGGTGCGGATGGTGCAATGTTGGTTGTCCCTTATTATAATAAGCCCGATCAACAAGGCATGTATGAACATTTCAGACGGATTGCTGAAAACACATCACTGCCGATCTTGTTGTACAACATCCCGGGGAGGTCTGGGGTGAATATGTCTGCAGACACAGTGATTCGATTATCAAAAATAACGAATATTGAAGCAGTGAAAGAAGCGAGTGGAGATTTGGCACAAATGGCTGCAATTATTGAAGGTACAAACGATACATTCAACGTTTACAGTGGTGATGATGCGCTAACGCTGCCACTGTTGGCAATTGGTGGTGCGGGAGTCGTTTCTGTATCCTCGCATATTGCGGGACTTGAAATGCAGCGCATGATCTCCGATTTTCAAAATGGAAATACAGCCTCTGCTGCAACACACCATCAAACTCTCATGCCGCTTTTTCAAGCTGTATTCTCAAAACCTAATCCAGTCCCCATCAAGTATTTCTTGAGAAAGGCCGGTCTTCCGGTCGGTGATGTACGACTTCCGCTTGTAGGGATTTCAGGGGAAGATTCTTATTTGGACCTTACGATGCAAACATTTAAACGACATTTCGGATCGAAAAAGGAATAGCCGGCGAGACA
This sequence comes from Sporosarcina gallistercoris, assembly GCF_050459885.1. Lineage (GTDB taxonomy): Bacteria > Bacillota > Bacilli > Bacillales_A > Planococcaceae > Sporosarcina > Sporosarcina gallistercoris_A. The sequence continues at coordinate 126,101 of NZ_JBCMNO010000009.1, forward strand.
GCCGGCTTTTTTTGTTTGTGCAGAAGTGCTCTGTCAAGTATAATGAGAACTAGTCGTTTAGCGCGGGAATTTTATATAGGAGGAAACAATGTGACTAAAGTCAAAAACGAAGTAATAAAAGTCATTCCGCTTGGCGGAGTGGGAGAATTAGGGAAATCGATGTATGTGGTAGAAATCGACGATGAATTATTTGTTGTCGATGCGGGCCTGATGTTCCCAGAGGAAGAAATGCTGGGGATCGATTTCGTGATTCCGGATATGACATACCTAGAAGAAAACAAAGATCGCGTCAAAGGGATTTTCTTAACACACGGTCATGAAGATGCAATTGGAGCCATTGCGTATTTACTTCAAAAAGTACAAGCTCCAGTCTATGGTTCAAAACTGACCCTTGCACTTGCGAAAGAGCATTTGAAAGTGATGCCTGCTCCTTCTAATGTGAAGTTCTTCGAAGTATCTACGAAGAGTCGTATGAATTTCAAAAAGACATATGTGACGTTTTTCAATACGACGCATAGTATTCCGGATGCGCTCGGCATTGTGTTCCATACGAGTGAAGGAGCAATTGTTCATACAGGTGAGTTCAAATTCGACCAGGCGGCAAAAGGGCCCTACAAGCCTGACCTTGGAAAAATGGCAGCACTTGGTGAAGAGGGTGTATTCATATTAATGTCCGATTCAACAGAGGCTGAACGACCTGGTTATACAACGTCGGAAACTGTCGTCGAAACCCAACTATCAAAAACTTTTTACGGCGCTGAAGGTAGAATTCTAGTGGCGGTCTATGCTTCGAATTTCCTGCGGATCCAGCAAGTTCTAGATAAGGCGGCCGAGACAGGAAAGAAAGTGGCCGTTGTCGGGAAGAGTTTGGAAAGCTATTTTGAAGTCGGCGTTAAACTTGGGTATTTGAATGTGGGAGAAGACATCGTCGTTTCAGTGAAAGATATCGGGAACTATGATGATAGCGAAGTTGTCATCATTCTGACAGGCAACCAAGGCGAGCCCCTGGAAGCACTTGAAAAAATCGTCCGTAAACATCATCGGGATATTCGTATTAAAGATACAGACACGGTCCTGATCACTGTCACGCCTTCACCTGGATCTGAAGTCTCTGTCTATTCCATGATGAATGAATTGGCAAAAGCGGGTGCGACGGTATTGACATCAGCCCGGAATGTCCATGTTTCTGGACACGGGAGTCAAGAAGATCTAAAAATGATGCTCAATCTGATGCAGCCTAAAAACTTCATACCGGTAACGGGAGAATACAGAATGTTGATTGCTCATTCAAAACTGGCACAACAGATCGGTATGCGCAAAAACCAGATCTTCATTGCGGACAAAGGCGATATCGTTGAATACAAGAATGGTAAGATCCGAATGAGCGGCCGTGTAACCGCAGGGAACATTTTAATCGACGGAATTGGTGTAGGGGACGTTGGAAATATCGTCTTACGGGATCGCAAACTGCTATCTCAAGACGGTATCTTTACAATCGTCATTACATTGAGCCGCAAGCAAAAGAAAATCGCGGCAGGCCCGGAAATCGTCTCCCGTGGATTCGTCTACGTTCGTGAATCAGAAGAGTTGCTAGAAGAAGCATCCAATCTGATACGCAAAATTGTAGAAAAATATGTGAATAAAGAAACGTTTGAATGGACAAACATTAAACAAGAGATCCGAGACACGCTCAGCTCATATTTGTATCAGCAAACGAAACGACGACCAATGATTATTCCGATTATTATGGAGTATTGATCGAAAGATTCTACTAAAGGATTTCCTTGCCGTCAGGCAGGAAATCCTTTTTTCGCAAAAAGGAGGTACAGCATGTCGAAGAAAGTCTCAAAAAAGAAAAAGAAACGTGCATCCAGTAAGAAAAAAGGGAAATCCCCCTTGAATCCGCTTTTATTTGAAGTTATCGGTCTCGCGATGCTTGCCCTTGCTGTCATCATGATTTTTGAATTCGGGATTGTAGGAAGAGGGCTCGGCTCATTCGGGAGATTCCTATTCGGTAATTGGCATGTAGCGTTGCCATTCATACTGATTGTCCAGGCATTACTGTTCATGGTGAAACGCGGAGAACTTGGTTGGAAAAACCGGATTGTCGGAGGAAGTCTTTGCATACTTGCGAGTCTGCTCTTATTCAGTCATATCTTGTTGTTTAAAGAACTATCTGCAAGTCATGTCCTCATGACTGATTCCGCACTCAAGGAAACATGGAAAGTACTCATCTCAAATGAAGGGATCAGTACGCGTAGCGGTACGCTTGGTGGCGGCATGACCGGAGCCGTCCTTTTTGCGATGTTCTATTCGCTCTTCGATTCAGCAGGTGCAACAGTCGCAGGAATCTTGTTATTGTTGACAGGGCTGATCCTTATTTCCGGTAAAGCGTTGGCGCCCTATCTTGCTGAGTGGTTCCCTCGTGCATTTTCATCGGTTACACAGAAGCTGAAAGGCATTAATTTAAGGACTGCACCTAAAGCAGTACCGGAAAAGAAACCAAAACCGGCTCGTGCGACACGATCAAGCAAACATCAGAAGGAAACTGGTCAAGAAAGTGACCCGGTATCGCATCCTATGATTGCAGATCCTGAAGAAGATGAACCCTATGTTCAGCCGATTATTTCAGCATTCAATGAGCGGAATGATGAAATGGAACTGCAGACTGTCAAAGAGCCGGAACCTGTACATCGCACCGAAACGAAGGAAACGGATCCTGTTGAAGTATCCAAAAATCCCTATCAAGGTGTATCTGGAGAAGAAGAAAACGAATCGTATCAATTACCATCGTTCAACTTATTAAAACAACCCCCTGAAAATGATCAGTCAGGAGAATACAATGCAATCCAAGCAAACGCTCAAAAACTGGAACGTACGTTTCATAGTTTCGGTGTGAAAGCACGAGTTACTCAAGTTCACTTGGGACCGGCTGTAACTAAATATGAAGTACTGCCGGATACCGGTGTGAAAGTGAGCAGGATTGTCAGCTTGGCGGATGATATTGCGCTGGCATTGGCAGCAAGTGGAATCAGGATCGAAGCACCTATCCCAGGGAAATCAGCTGTAGGAATTGAAGTCCCTAATACTTCGGTTGCAGTTGTGAGTTTACGGGAAGTATTGGAAGCGAAAGAAAACAACCGTCCCGATTCGAAACTGCTTATTGCATTAGGACGAGATGTTACAGGAGAAGCCATGCTCTCTGAACTGAACAAGATGCCGCACGTGCTTATTGCAGGAGCCACTGGCAGTGGTAAGAGTGTTTGCGTAAACGGAATCATCATCAGCATTATTATGAGAGCCAAACCTCATGAAGTGAAAATGATGATGATAGACCCTAAGATGGTCGAATTGAATGTCTACAACGGAATCCCCCATTTACTGGCACCTGTCGTTACGGATCCAAGGAAAGCGGCACAGGCATTGAAGAAAGTCGTATCAGAAATGGAAAGGCGTTATGAGTTGTTTTCGCATACAGGTACACGCAATATCGAAGGATATAATACACACATCAACACGTGGAATGAAGAAAATGAGGAAAAACATCCGAGAATGCCGTATATCGTAGTCATCGTGGACGAGCTCGCAGATTTGATGATGGTTGCCTCCAATGAAGTGGAAGATGCAATCACCCGACTTGCTCAAATGGCGAGGGCTGCTGGCATCCATTTGATAATCGCAACACAGCGGCCTAGTGTAGATGTCATTACTGGAATCATCAAGGCGAATATTCCATCCAGAATTGCATTCGCAGTCTCTTCTGCTATCGATTCCCGGACGATTCTGGATAGTGGCGGTGCGGAAAAACTTCTAGGCAGAGGGGACATGCTCTTTCTCCCAGCAGGCGCCTCCAAACCAACGCGCGTCCAAGGGGCTTTTGTGTCAGATCGTGAAGTGGAAGCTGTTGTCGACTTTGTTATCCAACAGCAGAAAGCACAGTACCAGGAAGAGATGATTCCAACAGAGATCGAAGATGTACATCAGGACGATGAGACCGATGAGCTTTATGATGATGCAGTCCAATTAGTAGTGGAGATGCAAACTGCTTCTGTATCCTTATTACAAAGACGTTTCCGTGTTGGGTATTCACGAGCAGCACGCATTGTAGATCAGATGGAAATGCGCGGAGTCGTAGGGCCGCCTGAAGGCAGCAAACCGAGACAAGTCCTGCTAGGAAAAGATTCTTCAGACATATAACACGGGAATTTGACAGATTTAGAACAATAAGCAAGCTTTGAAAATATTTTTTTGAAACGATGTTTATTTTCTCTTTGTTAAATGTTATAGTATGGGTGAATAGAACGATGTTAAACATCAGAGGTCTGACCTCGGCCGGAGGGAGATAGATTGATGATTAAGGCAGATCAAAGACATTTATATGTCCAAGTCATCGAGCATATAAAGCAGGACATTGAAGCCGGCGTATTTAAAGAAAATGAAAAATTCCCTTCGGAGTTTGAACTGGCCAGGACGTTAGGTGTGAGCCGTGCAACATTGCGGGAGGCACTCCGCGTATTGGAAGAAGAGAAAGTAATTGTCCGTAAACACGGTGTAGGGACATTTTTGAAAGCGCGTCCATTGTTCACTTCGGGCATCGAAGAGCTATCTAGTGTTTCCTCCATGATACGGGATGCCGGTATGGAACCGGGGACGATATTTCTTGAAGTTTCCAACGCACTAGCAACCGAAGACAGCATTGAAAAGTTCGATTGTGCCAAAGAGGACTCCATTGTTACGATTAAGAGAGTTCGAACAGCTGACGGGGAACCCGTCGTTTATTGTGTAGACCAAGTGAACGAGAAGAACCTTCAAACGGAAGCGACAGCTCTTATGAGGAATTCTATTTTTGATGCGCTTGAGAAAAATGGGGATATCTATATAACCCAAGCGATTGCGCATATTGAACCAGTAGGGTACGATCATGAAGCATCTTCCATACTTAGGTGTGGTGTAGACGTCCCGCTGCTTGTGTTACTTCAAAAGCACTACACGGAAACTGGTGAAATGGTCTTGCTTTCAAAGAACTATTTCCGAGCTGACAAATTCAGCTTCCATGTAGTCCGTAAACGGGTATAAGGCGATTTTCGCCATAATCATACCAACATATAAATGGGGAGGTCACAAAATGAGTAAACGCAGATTTGGTCTTGCACTGTCCCTTGTACTTGCTGCAGGTACAGTTTTAGGCGCTTGTGGTTCAGACAAAGAAGATAGCAAGGGGAATGACAAAGGTTCATCTTCTGACGGAGGCAACGCATCTGAATTCTCTCTTGGGATGGTAACGGATGTCGGGGGCATTGATGACAAATCGTTCAACCAATCCGCTTGGAAAGGGATTCAGGATTTCGGTTCGGAAAACAGCTTGAAAAAAGGCAACGGAGGATTTGACTACTTGCAATCACAAAGTGATGCAGATTATACAACAAATCTGAATGCACTCGCTCGTCGTGATTTCAACTTGATCTTTGGAGTTGGATTCCTCATGGAAGATGCAATTGATACAATTGCACAGCAACAAAAAGATACTGAGTTCGCAATCATCGATGGTGTTGTTGAACAGCCAAACGTAGCAAGTGTTCTCTTTAAAGAGCAAGAAGGGGCTTACCTTGCAGGTGTTGCTGCAGCTCTAATGACTAAATCCGATAAAATCGGTTTTGTTGGTGGTATGGAAATCCCGGTAATCGAACGTTTTGAAGTCGGCTTCCTTGAAGGTGTCAAAGCAGTGAATCCTGACATCAAAGTAGACGTTCAGTACACAGGCGCATTTGATAAAGCGGAACTTGGTAAAGCAGCTGCAAACCGTATGTATTCATCAGGCGTAGATATTATCTTCCACGCAGCTGGTGGTAGTGGTAATGGTGTATTCAGTGAAGCCAAGGAACGTAAATCAGCGGACAAAGATGCTTATGTATGGGTAATCGGAGTTGACTCTGACCAGTACGATGAAGGTCAGGTTGGGGACGATAACGTTACATTGACTTCAATGTTGAAGCGTGTAGACAATGCAGTAAACGATATTGCGAAGCTTGCTAAGGAAGGTAAATTCCCAGGCGGCGAAACAAAAGTTTACGGTTTGCAAGATGAAGGTGTAGCACTTGCGGATTCACGCGGCGCGATTCCTGAAGATGTACTTGCTGAAATTGAGAAGTACAGCAAAGACATTTCCGAAGGTAAAGTCGAAGTTCCAGGTGAAAAGTAAGAGGACTCTCAATGAGAATAATGAGGGCCGGTTCAAACCGGCCTTCGTTGTTTTTTGTATACATAGTCAAAAACGGAATTTCCTAAATTGCCAGACTAAAGGATTCTTTACGGAATCTTTTATTGTGATAATTTAACAACCTAAACTAGTAGAAACTATAAGCAAGGAAGTGAGATCAGTGGAATACGTCATCGAGATGCTGAATATTAAAAAGAAATTCGGTACTTTCTATGCGAATAACAATATTACGCTTCAGTTGGAAAAAGGTGAGATTCATGCGCTCCTCGGCGAGAATGGCGCAGGTAAGTCTACATTGATGAACGTATTATTCGGTCTATATCAGCCAGATGGCGGAGAGATTAGAGTCAATGGCAAAAAAGTCGACATCACAGATCCTAACGTAGCAAACGATTTGGGAATCGGTATGGTTCACCAACACTTTATGCTTGTTGAGAATTTAACGGTTACGGAAAATATTATCCTTGGCAGTGAGCCTACTAAGATGGGCATGCTCAACATCAAAGACTCATCGAAGAAAGTAGCGGAAATTTCAAAGCTGTACGGGCTGGATGTTGACCCCTATGCGAAGATTGAAGACATATCGGTCGGAATGCAACAGCGCGTTGAAATTCTTAAAACACTTTATCGGGGAGCGGAGATCCTTATATTTGATGAGCCGACAGCATCCTTAACACCACAGGAAATAGACGAATTAATCAGAATTATGCATAAATTAATCGAAGAAGGAAAGTCAATTATTCTCATTACACACAAATTGCAAGAGATCATGTCGGTTTCAGATCGCGTAACGGTTATCCGTAAAGGGGAAGGGATCGGGACGGTAACAACTGCTGAATCGAATCCTGAAGAACTTGCTACGCTCATGGTAGGACGCCAAGTGACGTTTAAAACGGAAAAAGGACCTTCCCATCCCGCAGAAGAATTATTGAACATTGAAAACTTGGTAGTGACAGATTATCGCGGTATTGAAAAAGTGAAAAATTTGAATCTTTCTGTGCGTCGAGGTGAAATCGTCGGTCTAGCTGGAATTGACGGTAATGGTCAGTCCGAACTGATAGAAGCGATTACAGGACTACGGAAAGTGAAATCCGGCAAAATCATTATGGGCGGTAAAGATGTGACCAATAAGAACCCTAGACAGATTACTGAAAATGGATTAGGTCATATACCACAAGACCGTCATAAACACGGACTTGTCTTAGATTTCAGTGTTGGATACAATGCGGCATTGCAGTCTTATTATCAAAAACCGTATTCTTCGAATGGGCTTATGAATTACAAGGAAGTAACAAAGCATGCGAACAAACTCATTTCGGATTTTGATGTGCGGACGCAAGGTGAACATGAGCTTGCTCGTGCTCTTTCCGGAGGAAATCAGCAAAAGTTGATCATCGGTCGCGAAGTGGACCGAAACCCTGATCTATTGATTGCGGCACTGCCTACCCGGGGGCTTGACGTCGGGGCGATCGAATTTATTCACAGACGTTTGATTGAACAACGTGATCAAGGGAAAGCGGTTCTTTTAATTTCTTTCGAGCTTGATGAAATAATGAATGTATCTGACCAGATTGCCGTTATTTATGATGGAGCGATTGTTGACACTGTAATCCCTGCTGAAACGAGTGAACAAGAACTTGGGCTCTTCATGGCAGGTCACAACAAAAGTGAAATTGTCGAAGGCAAAGACGGTGCTGTATTGAAAGAAGGTGATGACAACCATGTCTAATCGATTAATTAATGTGCTCGTACCTGTAATTTCAATCATCCTCGGATTACTAGTCGGAGCGGTTGTCATGCTTGTAAGCGGCTACGATCCAGTCGCTGGTTATAGTGCGCTTTGGAACGGTATTTTTGGTGATTCCTATGCGATTGGGGAAACCATTCGTCAAATCAGTCCATATATCCTTGCTGGACTAGCGGTTGCGTTTGCTTTCCGGACGGGTCTATTCAATATCGGAGTGGAAGGTCAGCTAATCGTAGGTTGGTTCGCAGCGGCATACGTTGGGATGGCTTTTGAATTGCCGAAGATCATCCACTTGCCACTTGCATTGTTAGCGGCAGCAGCGGCAGGAGCTCTTTGGGGCCTGATTCCAGGTATACTGAAAGCGACATTGAAGGTCCACGAAGTAATCGTCACGATTATGATGAACTATATTGCATTGCATCTTGTCAATGCGCTTATTAAGGTCGTGGCTAAAGGCGGATTCAAAACGGATAAAATCCAGGATACAGCATCACTCCGATCGGATTTCCTATCTGAGCTAACGGACTTTTCAACGCTTCACTACGGTATCTTTGTAGCACTCTTCATGGTATTCATCATGTGGTTCATCCTGGAAAGAATGAAGCTGGGATATGAGTTGAAATCAGTAGGCTTCAATGAAAATGCTGCGCAATATGCGGGCATGAGTGTTAAGAGAAACATAGTGATGGCAATGGTCATTTCAGGAGCGTTCGCTGGTCTGGGCGGCGCTATGGAGGCACTTGGAACATTCGGCAACATGTCGACAAGGGCTGGTTTTACAGGAATCGGATTTGACGGAATTGCAGTGGCCTTGTTAGGTGCGAATACTCCACTCGGTGTAGTTTTCGGAGCAAGTTTGTTTGGTTCGCTTAAATATGGAGCAAACAATATGCCGAATGCTGCAGATATTCCGATTGAAATTGTTTCAATTGTGATCGCGCTGATCATCTTCTTTGTAGCATCTGGTTATATCATCCGCGTTGGATTACAACGAATGGGCAAGAAAAAGGAGGCGAAGTAAGATGGGTGGCTTTCTCGATATACTCTATTTCATCGTTCCAATATCGATTGCTTACGCTGCGCCTCTAATTTTCACCGCTATTGGCGGTGTGTTCTCTGAACGATCAGGTGTTATCAACATCGGTCTGGAAGGACTAATGGTGATGGGGGCATTCGTAGGGATTGTCTTCAACCTGTTTTATGTAGATACTTTCGGAGCATGGACGCCATGGGTTTCGATTTTAGCTGCAATGCTCGTATCGGCAATTTTCTCTCTCATGCATGCAGTCGCATCGATTTCCTTCCGTGCCGACCAGGTCGTCTCGGGTGTAGCGATTAACTTACTTGGTATTGCAATTGCTTTGTTTTCAGTGAAAATGATCTATGGAAAAGGACAGACTGACTTTATTCAGAAAAAGATTCCGCGGTTCAATATTCCTTTTCTACAAGACATTCCAGTAATTGGACCGATGTTCTTCAAGTCAGTTTATGGATCTTCTATTTTAGCCGTTGCAGTTGCTATTCTAGCTTGGTTTATCATCTTTAAGACGCCGTTCGGCTTACGCTTGCGTTCTGTAGGGGAACATCCGATGGCAGCAGATACGATGGGGATTAAAGTCAAACGCATTCGTTATATTGCGGTTATCATTTCCGGAGGTCTCGCTGGTATGGGTGGCGCTGTTTATGCACAAACTATGACAAATGACTTTGGTCATGCAACGATCAATGGTCAAGGCTTCATGGCATTAGCTGCAATGATCTTCGGGAAGTGGCATCCAATTGGAGCAATGGGAGCAGCGTTGTTCTTCGGTTTCGCTCAAGCGCTTGCAATCAGTTCTTCTGGAATACCATTTATGCAAAATGTCCCTTCTGTATTTTTGTATATTTTGCCTTATGCACTTACGATTATTGCGCTTGCAGGGTTTATCGGAAAAGCGAACGGACCAAAAGCTCTCGGAGATCCATACATCAAAGGATCCCGATAATCATAAACTGCCCGAATTGTCCGGCCAAGGACCCTTCGGGCAGTTTTTTTCATGAATCCCTTCACTTGTATGAGAACGTTTGGAAATGTATAGTGAAGTTGGAAAGAAGCATACTACCTGAACACGTGATTTGCGTGAGAATATCACCATATACTTATCCTATAGATTGAGGTGTTTTTTACATGTTCGATAAAACCGAACTTCAATCTGGCGTGAATTTGTATACACGTCAGACTGCGCAATTTAAAACCGTAAGTGTTGCTATTAAATTCACAGCTCCTTTGACGGAAGAAAATGCAGCGGCGCGTACGGTACTGGCCAATGTGCTGGAGGATTCATCTGCACAGTATCCAACCCGTACCAAGCTGCGGCAAGCGTTGGAAGAATTATATGGCGCTGTGTATTATACTGACACAGGTAAAAGAGGGAACGAGCATATCTTTACAATTTATGCGGAGAGCGTTAACGAAGAGTATTTGCGTAATCCCGATGTACCTGTTTTCGAGCAACTTCTGACCCTAGTTACAGAAAGCCTATTTAACCCGAATTTGATAGATGGCACTTTTGACGGAGCCATTGTAGAAAGGGAAAAACAAACGGTTATTGATCGGATAGGCTCCGTCTATAATGACAAAACCCGATTTGCAAATAAGCGGATGCTTGAACTGATCCGAGCAGGAGAGTCGGCATCACTATCCGCTTCCGGAACAGAAAAAGCGGTCTCAGCCGTAACTAAAGAGTCCCTGAAAACGACGTACGATCGGATGATGGACGAGGATACAATCGATATTTATATTCTCGGAGATGTCGATACCGATCAGCTCAAAGATCGCGCGCTAACATTATTCCCTTTTTCAAGCGGATTGCGGAAGTCTGGCCCGGTCATACAACCGCAGACGCATGAGGTCGCATCAGCTGCTAAGCATGTTCGTGAAAAACAAGACATGAAGCAAGGTAAACTGAACATGGCATTCAGTACACCAGTCGGTTTCAAACATCCTGATTACCCGAAAATGCAAATGATGAACGGTGTATTAGGAGGATTTGCGCATAGTAAGCTGTTTATTAATGTGCGGGAAAAAGAAAGTCTCGCTTATTATTGCTCCAGCTCCTATGCGTCCCATTATGGATTGCTTTATGTCATGTCTGGAATAGATGCTGAACAAGAAGAAAAGACAGCTGCACTTATCGATCAACAGATAGAAGCGCTGCGGAATGGTGATATTTCTGATTTGGAAATTCGTCAAACCCTCGCTCTATTATCGAACAGTATCCGCAGTTCATTTGATTCTGCTAAGGGACAAATCGAAATTTACGACCAGTATAAATTATTGGACGAAAACTTTTCAGCAGAGAAACTCATTGAGGAATGGAAGCGTGTGACGAAAGAGGATATCCGACAGATGGCCACGTTATTGACGAAAGAAATCACGTATCTTCTTTCCGGAAGGGAGGCAATGGACCATGAATAAAATCCATTTTGACCAACTACAAGAAACACTTTATCACCAAAAACTTGATAATGGACTGGACGTATATGTCCTCCCAAAAGAAGGGTTCTCAAAGACATATGTTACGTTTACAACAAAGTATGGTTCAGTGGATCGGTCGTTCATCCCTCGGGGCGGAAATGAGCTTGTAACGGTGCCTGACGGGATTGCACACTTCCTGGAGCATAAAATGTTTGAGAAAGAAGATGGAGACGTATTCCAACAGTTCAGTGAAAACGCGGCTGCAGCGAATGCATTCACTTCCTTCACAAGGACATCGTATTTGTTTTCCTCGACATCCGAGTTGTATGAGAATACCAAAACATTACTCGACTTTGTTCAACAACCGTATTTTACAGAAAAAACGGTTGAAAAAGAAAAAGGGATCATCGCCCAAGAGATTACGATGTATGATGACCAGGCAGATTGGCGCCAATACTTTGGAACTATTGAAAACTTGTTCGAAAATCATCCAGTCCGTATTGACATTGCTGGAACGGTGGAAACGATTCAAGACATCACAGCGGAGCATCTGTATGAGTGTTATGAAACATTTTACCATCCGTCCAACATGGTGTTCTTTGCGGTAGGGAACGTTGATCCTGAAAGAATGCTGCAGTTTGTGGAGAAGGATCAGCAGGAGAAAGCATTCGAAGCGCCGGAACCAGTAGTGCGCAGTTACCCGGATGAGCCGGACCATGCTGCCAAAAAACGAAGTGAACTCTATATGGACGTGTCGAAACCGAAGTTAATGGTAGGAACAAAGTGCCGGAATACGACTATGTCCGGGAAAGAAATGCTCATCCGGGAATTGGCATCTGATGTGACCCTGGATATCTTGTTTGGCAGATCTTCCGAGTTCTATACGAAAGCCTACAATGAGGGCTTGATCGACGAAACGTTCTCTTATGAATTCAATCTGGAAAGCGGATTCGGTTTTGCAGCTATAGGGTCTGATACTGAAAAGCCGAAGGAACTTGAAAAACTGATATTAAGTGTTCTTGACGATGCGAAAAATAGCTGGTCCATCACGGAAGATCAGCTTGAGAGAATCCGGAAAAAGCGGATCGGGCTATTTATGAGGGCTTTGAATTCCCCCGAATATATTGCGAACCAGTTCACGCATTACAACTTCAATGAGATGAATCTGTTCGACGTTGTCCCTGTATTGGAAGGGTTAACAACAGATCAGTTGAAAGCTGCGTTTGAGGATCTTTATTACGAAGAGGGTCAAACGATCATGACAATCCTTCCTTCGGAGCAATCCAAGTGAGTTCAGATCGCCGTGCCCTTGTGCTCGGCGCTTCTGGTGGAATTGGTGAAGCCATCTGTAGAAAGTTAGCATCAGAAGGATGGTCTCTGTACATGCATTACAACAGTGGGGACGAAGTGGTTATTAAGATGCAAACGGAACTCACTGAAAACTACCCAACAGGTCATTTTGACTGTGTCCAATCGGATTTTAGTCAGCTAGGAGCAGCTGAACGTCTAGCTGCCCAGTTGACTGACGTGCGGGCCGTTATTGTAGCGAATGGGCAATCGATGATGAAACTGTTGTCTGAAACAACGGAAGAAGAGATGGAGTCATTATGGAGGGTGCATGTTCAAAATCCAGTCCGTCTGATTGGATTACTTTCTGCTGCTTTACGTTCCTATACAAGTTCATATATAGTCTTTATCGGCTCGATATGGGGCAACACAGGAGCTGCCGGTGAAGTGATGTACTCAAGCGTCAAAGGTGCCCAGCATGCATTTGTGAAAGCTTACGCGAAAGAAGCTGCATACGGAGGCATACGTGTGAATGGAATAGCCCCTGGATGGATTGAAACAAGGATGAATGAAGACATACCGGAAGATGAAAGACAAATGGTCATGGAAGAAATTCCGCTTATGGTGCCTGGAAGACCTGCAGAAGTGGCCGATCTTGTCGTTTTTTTAATAAGTGGCAAAGCTGATTATATGACTGGGGAGATCCTGAAGTTGAATGGCGGCTGGTATATCTGACCAGTACGTGGCCAACCGGGTCTCCTTGTTTTAGTTTTTCGCTTTCACTCAGGGCCTAATTCAGCTATTATAGAAACTAAGCTGTTGTTTTCTGCGTCCTATTCAAAGAATGGTGAACAGACGAAGGAGGGATTCCGTTGGGTGAGTGGTATCTTGAATATAATTTGCAAGTGAATCGTCCCGGTCTACTAGGGGATATTGCTACATTGCTTGGGATGCTCCGAGTCAATATTGTTACCATCAATGGAGTGGATGGCAATACACGTGGTATGCTTGTGCGGACAGAAGATGATGACCAAATCAGACGGTTTGAATTGATTGCTTCAACGATGGAACAAATTGAGATCAGGAAAATCAGGGAACCGAAGCTGCGAGACGTTCTCGCTGTGCGGCACGGACGCTATATCCAGCGGACGGTCGATGATCGAAAAACATTTAGATTCCTGCGAAGCGAGTTAGGGGTTCTTGTGGACTTCATGGCGGAAATCTTTAAAACAGAGGGCCATAAACTCGTGGGGATTCGAGGAATGCCGCGGGTTGGGAAAACTGAATCTGTTGTCGCTGCAAGTGTCTGTGCAAACAAGAAGTGGATCTTCCTTTCTTCCACGATGATCAAACAGACGGTCCGCAACAGTTTAATGGGTGATGAATTTTCAAAAGATAATATTTTCATTTTAGATGGGATTGTCACGAGGAAAGCGGAAGATGAACGTCATATGCAACTAGTTCGTGAAATGATGCGACTCCCTTCTACAAAAGTTGTCGAACATCCTGACATGTTCGTCCAACACTCGGAATATTCAATCGAAGATTTTGATTACATTATCGAACTGCGTACAACACCCGAACAGGAGATTACATATGAGGTCATCCAAAATAGTGGATTGACTTCTGGCCGTGATGGCGCGGGCGGCCTTGGCATGTTCAATTTTTAAAACAGGCAGGTGATGAAGTTGTCCGGTTTAGGCAATCGTCTGAAAGAGGCGAGGAAAGCAAAAGGATATACCTTGGATGACTTACAAGCAATTACTAAGATTCAGAAACGGTATTTGGCTGGAATTGAAAACGAAGACTACAGCATGATGCCAGGTTCATTTTATGTCCGGGCATTCATTAAGCAATACGCTGAAGCTGTGGGGCTCGATGCACAAGAAATGTTGTCATTGTATCGTGAGAATGAATCCTCGGAACAAATGAAAGAAGAGGAGATTCAGCGCAGTGCTCCCCAGTTGTCCCAAAAAGCAGGATTTATGAAATCAGGTCGGATGAATGAAGTGCTTCCTAAAATCATTACCGCCCTGTTCATCATCGTCATTCTTGCTGTCGTTATTTTTCTTTATAAACACCAGGCGAATACATCGAAACCTGAAGAATTAGAGACATCCGATGAGATTACAGTTGATAACAACAAGAAAGATGATATTAAAACTGATGTGAACAAAGGTGACGCTGGCAAAGAATCTGCAACGAAAGATGATGTGCCAGACGAATCTGAAGAGAAGCCTGTGGAAGACCCAGCACCCGAACAGACGCTGACACAAGGCGCTGTAAACGGTCCGACAACCACGTTTACGCTGGGAAATACAGATGCTTTTAAATTATCCATCAAAGTGAAAGATGGAGGAGAATCTTGGATTGGAGTTACCGATCAAAACGGGAAAGAACTTCTATCTCAAGGTGCACGTGTCATGAAAAATGGAGAGGCAGAGGAACTCGAATTAACAGACCAGCCGTCTGCCAGAATTCGTGTCGGACGTACTCAATTTACAGAAATCCTTGTAAATGGACAGCCGCTTGCTTATCCGAATGATACGGTCACACAAAATATTATTATAGAATATAAAAAATGAAAATAGTCATCTGCGAAGATGACTATTTTCTTTAAGTCCTGCTGAAAGGCAGGGCTTTTCAAAGAGTAAATCTTACGAATAGAGGGTGCTTATGACATGAACTTGCCAAATAAAATAACCGTTTCGCGCGTTTTGCTGATTCCCGTATTCATCGTATTCATGTTGGCTGACTTCGGTATGGGTGATCTTACAATTGGTGGAACTACACTGCCTATAGAACAATTCATCGGCGGTCTACTATTCATATTTGCTTCAGCCACAGATTGGTTGGATGGATACATTGCTCGGAAAAACAACCTAGTCACCAATATGGGGAAGTTCTTGGACCCACTAGCAGACAAACTGCTTGTATCTGCAGCATTTATCATATTGGTAGAATTCGGATTAGCCCCTTCATGGGTCGTCATTATTATCATTAGCCGTGAATTTGCCGTTACCGGATTACGGCTTCTATTAGCAGGTGAAGGGGAAGTTGTGGCTGCCAATCAGCTGGGAAAAATTAAAACAGTCACTCAAATCCTGGCAATATCCTCCCTGTTATTGAATAATATTTTCTTTGAGGCGATCAACGTTCCTTTTGGCACAATCATGTTATACATTTGTCTCTTCTTTACAATATGGTCGGGATTGGATTATTTCATGAAGAATAAGCACGTTCTTACGAAATCTATGTAAAGGGGCAAATCGATCATGCGAGCAGAAATCATAGCGGTCGGATCAGAGTTATTGCTTGGTCAAATAACCAATACCAATGCCAAATTTATATCTGCTGAACTTGCTGATATCGGAGTGGATGTACATTATCAAACTGTCGTTGGGGATAACCCCGCACGATTGGAAGAAGCCATCCGGATCGCTGAGAAGCGAGCGGATCTCATCATCTTCTCAGGCGGACTAGGACCGACTAAAGACGATCTGACAAAAGAGACCATTGCCAGACACACAGGAGTTGAACTTGAGCCTGACAACCGGGCGTTATTATCTATTCAAGCTTACTTCGAGCGAACGGGAAGACCTATGACGGAAAATAATAAAAAACAAGCACTAGTTCTTAAAGGCTCAACCGTCCTGGAAAATCGCTACGGGATGGCCCCTGGAATGGCGATTACAGTCAACGGAAGAACGTATATGCTATTGCCTGGACCGCCGCATGAAATGGAACCCATGTTCAGAGACGAAGCCATTCCCTACTTACAGCGAGTTTCAGGAAGTCAGGAAATAATTGTTTCTACTGTTGTGAAATTTTTCGGAATCGGAGAAGCGGAACTTGAGTATAAAGTGCAAGACTTATTGGCAGCTCAGACGAATCCGACCATCGCTCCACTTGCTTCAAAAGACGCCGTTACCCTTCGCGTGACTGCTAAAGCGCGAACAGCAGAAGAAGCCCACCGTTTAATAGAACCGGTATTAGCTGAACTGCACAACCAAGTTGGAGAGAACATTTATGGCACTGATGACGAGACGCTGTCTTCAAAAGCGGCTTCTTTACTAACGGGAGCGGGTCTCACAATTTCGGCAGCAGAAAGTTTAACGGCCGGACTCTTCACGGCTTTACTTGCAGAAGAACCCGGGATCAGTGCCTCGTTTAAGGGCGGTATGACAGTTTATGATGCTGAAGCCAAAACGAAGCATCTCGGAATTGAACGGCAACTGATTGATACTTACGGTACAGTCAGTGCCGAATGTGCAGAAGCGTTAGCAGAGAAGATACGTGACCACTTCCAGACGGATATTGGCATCGGGTTGACGGGTGCTGCGGGACCGGACTCCCATGATGGACAGCCGGCAGGGACAGTTTGGATAGGGCTTTCATACAAAGAGACATCAGAAGCCTATAAACTTAGATTATCTGGATCCCGAAATACCAATCGATTACGTGCAGCGAACTTCGCCTTGTTTTATCTCATCCGCAAGCTTGAATCTGAAAAGGTTTAAATAAAGAATATCGCTTGAATTCTCAATTAAAATCCGAATATGAGGTGAATTCTCAATTAAAATGAGAATATCCAATTGAAAGTAGAATACTCGTTCGCTTTTTTCTTGTTTATTTTTCTCATAAGGAGTATAGTAGAGATAGATAGAAAACACCTTGAAGGAGGAATTATTTTTGAGCGAACGTAAAGCGGCTTTAGATCAAGCACTTAAACAAATAGAAAAACAGTTTGGTAAAGGCTCTGTCATGAAGCTGGGCGAGAAGACGGACAGAGAGATTTCAACGTCCTCCACTGGTTCACTGGCACTCGACTCAGCATTAGGGGTCGGCGGTTATCCCCGAGGACGGGTCGTTGAAATCTACGGACCGGAAAGCTCAGGTAAAACAACCGTTTCCCTTCATGCAATCGCAGAAGTACAAGCTACGGGAGGAACAGCCGCTTTTATAGACGCCGAGCACGCTCTCGATCCTGTCTATGCTCAAAAACTTGGAGTAAATATCGATGAGCTCCTATTATCACAACCGGATACAGGTGAGCAGGCATTAGAAATCGCTGAAGCTCTCGTACGGAGCGGTGCGGTCGATATCATTGTTATCGACTCGGTAGCAGCCCTTGTTCCTAAAGCGGAAATTGAAGGGGAAATGGGAGACTCACACGTGGGTCTGCAAGCACGGCTAATGTCCCAAGCTTTACGTAAGCTTTCCGGAGCCATTAACAAATCGAAAACGATAGCTGTTTTCATTAACCAGATCCGAGAAAAAGTTGGCGTCATGTTCGGTAACCCCGAAGTTACACCGGGTGGACGTGCCCTCAAATTCTATGCATCTGTCCGTCTTGAAGTCCGTCGTGGGGAAGCTATTAAGCATGGTAATGAAATTATGGGGAACAAAACAAGAATCCGTGTTGTAAAAAACAAAGTTGCTCCGCCTTTCCGTACAGCTGAGGTTGACATCATGTATGGAGAAGGGATTTCCAAAGAAGGCGAAATCGTCGATTTGGGTGTTGAAGTGGAAGTCGTTCAGAAGAGTGGGGCTTGGTATTCCTATGAAGGCGAACGCATGGGACAAGGCCGTGAAAATGCTAAGCAGTTCTTAAAAGAAAATCCAGCAATCCGTTCGGAAATTTCCGATAAAATCCGCAGCAGCTATGGGTTGACAAGTGAAAATTATGTTATTGCCGCTCACGACTCAGAGGATGACGATGAATTGGAGTTATTTGACGAAAAGGAATAACTTATCGCTGTATGATCATAAACCGGCTTTCCTCGTTGAGGGAAGCCGGCTTTTTAAATGTGTTTTCCTGCAAGCGACCTTCTACTCAGCATAGGAGAATCATAGTCTCTTCACTTCTCCCGTCTTGACATGGGAATATGACATCGATACAATTAGAGTTGTATAATTCTCACCATTTGAAAAGAATTTGGCGGTATGTTGAAAGTTGATGTACAAGCCGACTGAAAATGAAAAAATAAGCATTAGGAGGTGACCTGAATGGGTACTATTATCATCTCCGCTTTGCTCGGTCTCATCGTCGGTGCAGTTGTTATGTTTGTGTACAACAAAAACGTGAATGAATCAAAAGTGACAGGTGCAAAGCACTCCGCCGCATCAATCGTTGAAGAGGCGAAGCGTGAAGCGGAGGCATTGAAAAAAGAAGCACTTCTTGAAGCGAAGGATGAAAATCACAAATTGCGCGTTGAGGCAGAAACGGAAATCCGTGAACGAAGGGCAGAACTTCAGAAACAGGAAAACCGGTTATTGCAGCGGGAAGAGAATATGGACCGCAAAGATGATTCCCTCAACAAGCGAGAAGCAAGTCTGGAGCGTAAAGACGACGCGCTATCCGGAAGACAACAGCATATTGAAGAGATGGAACGCAAGGCGGAAGAGCTGGTTGCTATACAGCAGACAGAACTTGAAAAAATTTCAGCTTTGACACGCGATGAGGCAAAGCGTCTGATCCTTGATGATGTGGAAAGGGAACTTTCTACAGATATCGCTGTGATGACGAAAGAGTCTGAACAACGTGCAAAAGAAGAATCCGAAAAGAAAGCACGTGAAATCCTATCTCTGGCTGTCCAGCGTTTCGCAGCAGATCATGTGGCTGAAACGACAGTATCTGTCGTCAATTTGCCTAATGATGAAATGAAAGGGCGAATCATAGGTAGGGAAGGACGGAATATCCGAACTCTCGAAACTTTGACCGGTATTGATCTGATCATTGACGATACGCCAGAAGCGGTTATTCTTTCTGGTTTCGATCCAGTCCGACGGGAGATTGCAAGGCTGGCTCTCGAGAAATTGGTAGCTGATGGAAGAATTCACCCAGCTAGAATTGAAGAGATGGTGGACAAGGCTAGGCGTGAAGTGGACGAGCTGATCCGGGAAACTGGAGAGCAAACCACCTTCGACATCGGTGTGCATAATTTACATCCGGATCTTATTAAAATTCTAGGTCGCTTGAAGTTCCGGACTAGTTATGGTCAAAACGTATTGAAACACTCAACAGAAGTTGCATATCTTGCTGGATTGTTAGCAGCGGAACTGGGCGAGGATGTCACCTTAGCACGTCGTGCCGGATTGCTTCATGATATTGGAAAGGCGATTGATCATGAAGTGGAAGGCAGCCACGTACAAATTGGTAAAGAACTCGCAGTCAAGTACAAAGAGCATCCAGTAGTCATTAATAGTATTGCTTCTCACCACGGTGATGAAGAAGCAACATCGGTAATAGCCGTACTTGTTGCTGCAGCAGATGCATTATCAGCTGCCCGTCCAGGTGCACGGAGTGAAACACTTGAAAACTACATTAGACGTCTCCAGAAATTGGAGGAAATTTCCGAGTCTTATGAAGGCGTTGAGAAATCCTTCGCGATTCAAGCAGGTCGTGAAGTTCGAATAATTGTACGTCCCGACATCATTGATGATATTACAGCCCATCGACTTGCTCGT
The DNA here is from genome assembly GCF_050459885.1 of Sporosarcina gallistercoris. Lineage (GTDB taxonomy): Bacteria > Bacillota > Bacilli > Bacillales_A > Planococcaceae > Sporosarcina > Sporosarcina gallistercoris_A. The sequence continues at coordinate 146,279 of NZ_JBCMNO010000009.1, forward strand.
GACATCCGGAAACGGATTGAAGAAGAGCTGGACTACCCGGGACATATTAAAATTACTGTTCTCCGGGAGACTAGGTCGGTTGAGTACGCAAAATAAGGGAAAAGGCTTCCTGCTGATTGCTGGAAGCCTTTTTCTTTTTGGAAATGAGGAAAAGAAATGAAAGTTTTATTTATTGGAGATATCGTTGGTTCACCAGGAAGAGATATGGTTTTTGACTACCTTCCCCGTTTGAAAAGAAAATATGAACCAGATGCAGTCATTGTGAATGGGGAAAATGCTGCATCAGGAAGAGGAATTACAAAAGCCATTTTTGACGATCTACTTCGTGCTGGTGTGGACGTGGTCACGATGGGAAATCATACGTGGGATCACAAAGAGATTTATGATTTCATTGACGAAACGGATGCTTTGATCCGACCTGCAAACTTTTCAGAAGAAGCACCGGGTCAGGGAATGACTTACATTGACCGCGGTGGCGTCCAACTGGCTGTCCTGAATTTGCACGGACGAACATTTTTACCGCCACATGACGATCCGTTCAAAAAAGCAGATGATCTCATAAAAGAAGCAAAGGAAAGAACTCCTCTTGTCTTTGTCGATTTCCATGCAGAAGCAACGAGCGAAAAAATAGCAATGGGGTGGCATCTGGATGGACGCGCCTCTGCAGTTGTTGGAACACACACGCATGTCCAAACTGCAGATAGCCGGATCTTGCCGGAAGGAACGGCTTATATTACAGACGTTGGGATGACAGGACCCTACGATGCGATTTTAGGCATGAAGAAAGAAGATGTCATTTATCGATTCCAAACAAATATGCCTGTCCGTTTTCAAGTCCCTAAACAAGGAAGAACTCAATTGAATGGCGTCATCATTGACATTGACAATCAAACTGGGCGTGCACGTTCCATAGAACGATTGATGATCAATGAAGATTCGCCGTTCCAGTCTTGAATTGAGCGTCTAATTGTTTCTTCTTCTTCATAGGATAGTGCATGGAGAACTGCATTCCATACACTTTTTCTTACAAGGAGGAAATACCATGAATCCATTAAAAGTATCATCTCGCTCAAATCCTAATTCAGTTGCAGGCGCTCTCGTTGCAGTCATTAGAGATCAGGGGTTTGCTGAAATGCAGGCTGTAGGTGCAGGTGCCTTAAACCAGGCGGTGAAAGCAGTCGCGATTGCTCGTGGCTTTGTAGCTCCGAGTGGGAGTGATTTGATATGTGCACCGGCTTTTGCAGATATTGAAATTAATGGAGAAGGCCGGACTGCTCTTAAGTTATTTGTCGAGAAAAGAACGCGACAGCAATCCTTATGAAACCGAAACTGTGGAGTATTTTCCTCCACAGTTTTTTTCTGTGACAAATGGGGGACAATCCCTTATGTTCGTATACAGATGTCAATCGCTTCAGTATAATGAGGATACCTACTGTTTGGTTTCAACTAGATGAACAGAATCAAGAGAGGGGCTTATCGCATGAACGAAGAACAACGGCTTGCGGGCCAAGTACCTGTGACAAAGGAAAAGGACTATAGTCAATATTTTCAATCCGTCTATACGCCGCCATCTTTAAAAGAGGCTAAAAAACGAGGCAAAGAAGAAATTTCATATCATGATGATTTTATGATAGATGAACAATTTCGCGGAATGGGTATAGGACGCAAATTTTACATAAGGACATATGGATGTCAAATGAACGAACATGATACCGAAGTCATTGCCGGGATTTTAGTAGGGCTAGGGTATGAACCGACAGACACCGTCAAAGATGCGGATGTCGTTCTTTTGAACACGTGTGCAATCCGGGAGAACGCTGAAAACAAAGTGTTCGGTGAACTGGGGCATTTGAAGCCTCTTAAACTGGAACGTCCTGACATGCTGATTGGTATATGCGGATGTATGTCACAAGAAGAATCCGTGGTCAATAAGATCCTCAAAACGTACGATCAAGTAGACATGGTTTTTGGAACGCACAACATCCATCGGCTGCCTGAAATTTTACGCGAAGCATACTTATCAAAAGAAATGGTAATAGAAGTATGGTCCAAAGAAGGCGATATCATTGAAAACCTTCCCCGCGTTCGGAAAGGCAACATTAAAGGGTGGGTCAATATTATGTACGGCTGTGATAAATTCTGCACGTACTGCATCGTCCCTTACACACGTGGAAAAGAACGCAGTCGTCGACCAGAAGATATAATCCTGGAAGTCCGTCAGTTAGCTGCAGCTGGCTACCAGGAAATCACCTTACTCGGTCAAAATGTCAATGCTTATGGAAAAGACTTTGAAGGTGAGAACTATCGATTAGGGGATCTTATGGACGAGCTTCGCAAAATCGATATTCCTCGAATCCGTTTTACGACGAGCCATCCACGTGATTTTGATGATCATCTCATTGAAGTACTCGCTAAAGGCGGTAACTTAGTGAATCATATTCATTTGCCGGTTCAATCCGGTTCGAGTGAAATCCTGAAACTGATGTCTAGAAAATATACACGGGAACACTTCTTGGAACTTGTTTCTAAAATTAAGCGGGCAATACCGGGTGTCACGTTAACAACGGATATCATTGTCGGGTTTCCAAATGAGACAGAAGAACAATTCCAAGAAACCATTTCGTTGTATAATGAAGTGGGATTTGACATGGCCTTCACTTACATCTATTCTCCAAGAGAAGGAACCCCTGCCGCCAAGATGCAAGATAATGTTCCAATGGAAGTGAAGAAGGACAGACTGCAGAGACTGAACAAAGTCGTCAATGATTTCTCAGCAGCAGGCATGAAACCCTATCAAGGAAAAATAGTGAATGTATTAGTTGAAGGGGTAAGTAAGCGGAATGAGGAAGTACTCTCTGGATATACCGAGAAAAGCAAATTGGTGAATTTCCGAGCGCCATCAAATGTCATCGGTAAAATTGTTCAAGTGCGTATTACTGAAGCGAAGTCATGGTCGCTTGACGGAGAATATATCGGAATAATAGAAGAGGAAAAGGTGATGTTATAATGGAAAAGCTGTATACAAGAGAAGATATTATTGAAAAGTCAAGAGAGCTTGCACACATGGTCGCAAACACGGAGCAAGTGGAATTATTCAAGAAAACGGAAGCGCACATTAATGAAAACAAAAAAGTGCGGGAGAAGATTGCAAGCTTGAAGTCCTTACAGAAACAAGCCGTCAACTTCCAGGAGTACGATAAGGAACGTGCCCTCGGCATCATAGAGAAGAAAATCGAGCAGATTGAAAATGAGATCGACGATATTCCATTGGTTCAAGAATTCAAGCAATCTCAAAATGATGTAAATGATTTACTGCAACTGATTGCCAATACGATTTCCAATCGGGTAACTGATGAAATCATCGAGTCTACTGGTGGAGATGTACTAAAAGGCCAAACTGGATCTTACGTACAAAGCACACAGCATAAGCCTTTATCCTAACTTTCAAGTCGGGGGAGAAAAATTCTCCTCCGATTTTTTCACTTTCTGGGCTCCTGTTGCATAGGATGTAAAGAAGTCCACGAAGGAGGAAGAAAACTGAAGAATCTACGACAAGTCGTTACGAAGGCAGTGATTGCAAAAGGGAAGCAGCGTACGGAAAAGGAAGTTACGCTACTCCCGCCTAACCGCCCTTCCAGTATTCTTGGCTGCTGGGTAATCAACCATACCCATAGTGCCAAAAAAACTGGTTCGTCCATTGAAGTAACTGGCAAATTCGATGTCAACGTCTGGTACTCTCATCATGACCACTCCAAAACTTCAGTATTTACAGAGACGGTGACGTACAAAGACAAAATCCGTCTCCGCTATCGGGATGAACCCTCATCTTCAAAAGAAGAAATCCGCGTAGAAGTATTGCAGCAGCCTAATTGCACAGAGGCAATCATTTCGGATTGCAAAGAAAAATTCCTGATCAAAGTGGAACGGGAGCTCGTGGCAGAAGTAATTGGTGAAACAAAGGTCATGATTACAGTACATCCAAATGACTTTGAAGAAGAGTGGTCGTTCGACGATGAATCATCCCACCATCAAAGTCATGCAAACGAAGGCGGTTCAAGAGTAGGAAAAGACAATTCACAGTTTTAAAAGCCGAAGCATGTTTTCGGCTTTTTTTCTTTTTATGGAATGCTAGCAACAGCGCTTTCGTAAACGATATCAGTGATCTTCTGTTATACTTAAGGAATACTATTTAGGCTGTGAGGGAACTAGAATGACAACACATACACCAATGATGCAACAATACTTGCAAATAAAATCACAATACGAAGACGCCTTTCTTTTTTTTAGATTAGGTGACTTTTATGAAATGTTTTTTACGGATGCAACAGAAGCATCTCACATACTAGAAATCACATTGACTAGCCGTGAAGGTGGAGAGTCTGGAAGAATTCCAATGTGCGGGGTTCCTTACCATTCTGCTCAAGGTTACATAGAAACACTTGTCCATAAAGGTCATAAAGTTGCGATTTGTGAGCAAACAGAAGACCCGAGACACGTGAAAGGGATTGTGAAACGGGAAGTCGTGAAAGTTATCACGCCGGGGACAATCACGGAAGGTAAAAATATCGATGCCCACTCCAATCATTTCATAGGATCATTCGATAGGATTTCCGAAAACGTTTGTGCATTTGCATATGTGGACCTGGCAACCGGAGAAGGCACGGTTGAGCATATTCAAGGTGACGAAAGTGCGCTTGCAGCTGCAGTGGAATCTCTCGGGATGAAAGAAGCAGTTGTCGATGAACAAATGCAGCTAATGCTCGGTGATTTCAGTCAAAATAAAGGAATTGTCTTATCTCTGTGTGACCGGGAACTATACGAACCTCAAGGAAGAGAACTCTTCGGAACAATTCCGGAAATGGCAACAGGTGCGTGTAAACGTCTCATCGCCTATCTTCAGCAAACACAAAAGACAAGCTTGGAACACTTGCAGCCCTTTAAGTTTCTAGCTCGGGAATCCAAGCTGACGATTGACGCAAACTCTATGAGGAATTTGGAGCTCGTGCAATCGATCCGTTCTGGAGGCAAGGAAGGAACATTATTCTGGTTACTGGATGAAACGAATACAGCTATGGGCGCACGGAAACTGAAAACTTGGATCCGCCAACCGCTTGCAGACCGCTTGGAAATCGAGCATAGGCTGGAAACGGTATCCGAACTGATGGATGCATACTTTTTAAGAGACGATCTAAAACAAGCTTTGCGGGAAGTGTATGACCTGGAACGGTTGGCAGGAAGAATTTCAATGGGCAGTGCAAGTGCACGTGACCTTGCACAGCTACGTAACTCCCTGCGAACAGTTCCAGTTTTGAAACAACAGCTTGCTGATTCAGCGAAGTCAAATTTAGTGGATTTTTCAAAGAGGATCAATCCATGTGCTGACCAATGTGCAGTGCTTGAGTCGTCTATTGCAGAGGCACCCCCTCTTTCGGCAAAAGAAGGAGGCGTCATCAAAGATGGTTATCATGACAAGCTGGATACGTATAGGGATGCCTCTAGAAACGGTAAACTGTGGCTTGCCGAACTTGAACGGGAAGAACGTCAAAAAACAGGGATTAAAGGACTGAAAATCGGATACAATCGAATTTTTGGCTATTTCATCGAGATCACGAAATCCAATTTACATCTTGCAGACCTGACACGCTATGAACGTAAACAGACATTGGCTAACGCTGAGCGTTATATAACCCCTGAGCTGAAAGAAAAAGAAGAGCTGATTTTAAGCGCGGAATCCGAAAGTCTGGATCTCGAGTACACATTATTTGCAGACATTCGGGAACAGATGAAACAAGGGATCGAACAAATCCAGCAACTAGCTTCTGTTCTAAGCGAATTGGACGTTTTGCTCGCTTTCGCTGAAATCTCAGAATCACAAAACTACGTTAAACCGATCTTTACAGAAGACAGATCACTCGATATCCGCAACGGTAGACATCCAGTCGTCGAAAAAATGATGGACCATTCGCTGTATGTGCCAAACAGCTGCAAGTTGGCAAATGACGCCAATATGTTATTGATCACGGGCCCCAATATGTCCGGTAAAAGTACTTACATGCGCCAAGTCGCGTTGACAGTAGTTATGGCGCAAATCGGTTGTTACGTTCCATGTGAGTTTGCCTCACTGCCGATCACTGACCAAATCTTCACCAGAATTGGTGCTGCGGATGACTTAGCATCAGGGCAAAGTACATTCATGATGGAAATGTTGGAATCCCAACAAGCGATTGCGCATGCCACAGATCGAAGTCTGCTGTTGTTCGATGAAATCGGAAGAGGAACCTCCACATATGACGGTATGTCACTAGCACAAGCGATGATGGAATATATCCATGACGAAATCGGTTCAAATACGCTATTTTCAACTCACTATCATGAATTGACTACTCTCGATGAACAGCTGGAAAGACTGATGAATGTCCATGTTGCAGCAATGGAACAGGAAGGTAAAGTTGTATTCCTCCATAAAGTGATGGCTGGACCAGCAGATAAGAGTTACGGGATCCATGTTGCAGAACTAGCGGGCTTACCGTCTGCTTTACTGCAGCGCGCAAGGGAACTATTGGAAGGCTTCGAGAATCAGAAAACTGCGGAAAAAATCATTCTGCCGTCGAGTGAACAAATAAGCTTCTTTGACTTGCCATCCGAAGAACCAGTTTCTGTGCAGCCTGTTGAAGGAATGGAAATTCTTGAAGAGCTAAAAGCTTTAGATTTAGCGAATACGACACCGCTTCAGGGGTTACAGCTACTATTTGAACTAAAAGCTAAACTGAAGTAAGAAAGGAGCAACCCGATGGATATCATAAAGGTGATGGACCAACCCTTAGCAAACAAGATTGCTGCTGGAGAAGTTGTAGAACGACCTGCGTCCATCGTAAAAGAGCTTGTAGAGAACTCGATCGACGCAGGAAGTACATCGATTGAAATAACACTGGAAGAAGCCGGGTTAACGAGTATCCACATAACGGATAATGGGAAGGGCATGACTACTGCAGACGCAGTTCGAGCGTTTGAGCGGCATGCAACGAGTAAAATCGATAATGAGCACGATCTGTTCAGGATCCGTACCCTTGGTTTTCGCGGAGAGGCTCTTGCCAGTATCGCGGCTGTTTCGAAAGTGCATCTTTGGACTTCTGATGGGATCAGTGGTACCGAAGTGGATATCGAAGGTGGCAATGTCTTGAACCATCGGGCGGCATCCCTCCGTCAAGGGACGGATATAACAGTATCACAAGTATTCTACAATACACCTGCACGGCTTAAATACATGAAGACGATCCAAACTGAACTAGGACATACGATTGACCTAGTCAATCGACTTGCTATCAGCCACCCGGAGATTGCATTCCGCTTAGCGCATGGTCAGCAACTAATATTGAAAACGTCAGGATCGGGTGATTTACAGCGCGTATTATCCGATGTGTATGGTATTGCGGTAGCCAAAAAAATGATCCCTTTTCATGCTGAAAATGCAGACTACAAAGTGAGTGGCTATGTGACGCTTCCCGAAATGACACGGGCATCAAAAAACTACATGACCGTTCTGATTAACGGCCGATGGGTTAAAAGTTATTCTGTGAATAAAGCTGTGTTGGACGCATTGCATACGTATTTGCCGATTGGCCGGTTTCCAATCATTGTATTGCGTGCAGAAGCGGACCCCTATCTGACTGATGTCAATGTTCATCCTTCAAAGCAATATATTAAAGTAAGTAAAGAAGGGGAACTTTTAGCTGCTGTTCGGGAAGGAGTCCATGCGGCAGTAAAGAAAGCGATCATTGTTCCCGATGCAATTGTGAAGGAGAAGAAAAAAACAAATTCACCGAGTGTCCAGGAATCGTTTTGGAGACACCCGGAACGCAATACTGAACCGGTTCAAAGTTTTCATACGACAAGTCAGTATCCTTCCCGGGAAAAGCCCTCTTGGACGGTTGAAGAGAAGCTTTCAAATGAAGATTTGACGAACAATCCAGAAGCCCGACCGAAACCTATCGAGGCCGGCGAAACTTCCAACACTGAAGAAGAATTTGTGGCATTCACTGGCCAAGAAGAGGTTGCAGAACCGGCCGCTCACTCCGAACCGAAAGCATCATTTCCGAAGCTGCTACCTGTTGGACAAGTCCACGGGACCTATATTGTGGCACAAAATGATGACGGTTTTTATATGATTGACCAGCATGCTGCACAGGAGCGTATTAAGTATGAGTATTTCCGTACGAAAATCGCGGAAGTGGATCATGAGGAACGACAAATGTTGTTGATGCCTTTGATTTTCCATTACTCAGCAGACGAGCAGCTGAAGATAGAAGAACGGCTGGATGCACTAGAGGAAGTCGGTATTTTCCTTGAACAATTCGGGCCTTCTTCATACACCGTAAAAGAATACCCTTCCTGGTTCCCTGCTGCAGAGGCCTCTTCGATTATTGAAGAAATGATCGAACAAGTCCTTCATACACGGCAAGTGAACATTGCAAAATTACGGGAAGACACCGCAATTATGATGAGCTGCAAAAAATCCATAAAAGCGAATCATTATTTGACTACTGAGGATATGAACCGCTTGCTGGATGATCTCGGGAAGTCGGAAAATCCGTATACATGTCCCCACGGTCGACCTGTATTAATTCACTTCACAACGTATGAACTTGAAAAGATGTTCAAGCGAGTGATGTAAAGGAGGAATGGTGATGAACGAACAGCTACTTACGATGTCTGATGGCGCTATACTTGATGCCTATACTTTGAAACCTTCAGGAATTCCGCGCGGACACATGTATCTTGTTCATGGCATGGCGGAGCATATAGGCCGATATGAGTCAGTGATGTACGATCTTGCACAAGCAGGATACGTTGTAACGGGTTTTAATCAGCGAGGTCACGGACGGAGAGCACTGGATAATGACCAACTTGGTGATTTCGGGGATGGGGTTACGTTTGATCGATTGGTTGAAGACGTGCTTGAAGTAATGGATTCCTTAAAAGTGGAGAATCCTAACCTGCCTCGTATTTTGTTCGGGCATAGTATGGGGTCGTTCGTTGTGCGTCGTTTCTCTCAAAAATATGGCGCGGAAATTGACGCGCTCATCTGTTCAGGAACCGCTGGTAAACCTGGTCTCACAAGAGTAGGCGGAAGTCTATTAGCTTCCATCTTATCTTTCAAAGACGGTCCCCATGCACCTAGTGAGCTTCTCGATTCCATCGGTTTTGGCGGTTACAACAAAATCGTTTTAAACCCGGAAACGAAGTTCGACTGGCTTTCAACAGATCGGCAAACTGTGCATGACTACATTGAAGATCCTTTATCAGGGGTGGTGTCCACGAATCGTTTTTTCCAAGTCTTATTTGACGGTTTGAAAAAGATCAGTACAACATCCGCCTATCGATCGGTCCCTGAAAAATTACCCATTCTTATGTTTGCAGGGACAGAAGATCCTGTAGGAAACATGGGGAGTGGAATTTTTGAGGCAGCAGAAATGTACAGGGATGCCGGAGTTGAAAACGTCACAGTGCATCTCTTAGAAGGCGTAAGACATGAAGCTTTGCAAGGAGCTTCCAGAGAACCTGTTTTGAATATGATGAAGCAGTGGGTGGAGAAACTATGAATCATTCAGCGGATGTACTAGCGATTGCGGGTCCGACAGCTTCAGGAAAGACCGCGCTCGCGGTAGGCCTAGCTCAATGTCTCGATGGGGAAGTGATAAATGGGGATGCGATGCAAGTCTATCGAGGTCTGGACATTGGGACAGCCAAAATCACTCCGGACGAAATGGAAGGCGTTCCCCATCATTTGTTTGATATCAAATCTCCAAGTGAATCATTCTCAGCTGCAGAATATCAGCAGATTGTCCGGGCAAAAATTTCAGAGATCCAGTCACGTGGAAAATTGCCTATACTTGCAGGGGGGACCGGATTATATATGCAGTCTGTACTTTTTGACTACCGATTCACGGAAGCAGCTGCCGATCTTGCTGTACGAAGCCGACTGGAAGAGGAGCTCGAAACTCTAGGTGCAAAGGCATTATACGAGCGCCTGCTCCAACTAGATCCCGTGAGCGCTGAAAAAATTCATCCGAACAACCACCGACGGCTCATCAGGGCTTTGGAAATTCTGGAAGTGAGCGGGGAGACAAAGGCAAATCACGAAGCGGATCAAGGGGCGACACCGATGTATCATACTTTTATTATCGGTCTCGATCTGCCAAGGGAGATCCTTTACGACCGGATTGACCGGCGCGTCGACCAGATGCTGGAAAAAGGATTGGTTGATGAAGTGAAAGTGTTATGGGAACGAGGGATTCGCGATGTGCAGTCTGTTCAAGCGATTGGCTACAAAGAATTGTACCAAGTAATTGAAGGTAAGCTGTCCATAGAGGAAGCTATTGAACTCATTAAAAAGAATACACGTCACTACGCTAAACGGCAGATGACATACTTCCGTAATAAGCTAGAAGTCAATTGGTATGATGCAACGACAGAGAAAAAACTGCTAGTTCAGAAAATATGCAACGAAGTAAAGGGATTTCAGTTGCAAGTAGCGAATACAAAAAGCAAGCATTAATTGCGAATAAGAACTTTAGGGGGAAGCAAGATGGCAAATGCCAATATGCAAGATACATTTCTGAATTCACTAAGAAAGAACAACACGTTTGTAACCATTTTTTTGACAAATGGTTTTCAGCTAAAAGGGATGATTAAGTCGTATGATAACTATACAGTTCTTTTGGAATCAGACGGCAAGCAACAACTCATTTATAAGCACGCAATTTCAACGTATGTTCCCGCAAAACCGGTTATCCTGAAAGATGAGCAATAAAAAAAGGCCATGGCGGCCTTTTTTATTTTGGCAACAAAGAGCGCTGGGGCAGCTGCCAGTGAAATTTGATGGATAACATTCGCAGAGCAGCTGTAACGACAAGCAGAATATAGAGGGCAGCGTCATGGATATACGTATCGAATCCGACTATTACCCCAGCAAGTGCAGCCCAGACTGCATATATGTCACTTTTAAAGACGAGTGGCTGACGTCCAGCAAGTAAATCGCGGATGACTCCCCCTCCCGCTCCAGTCAGAACCGCAGCCGCTACAACGGCAAAAAGGGACATCTCCAGTTCAACAGCCATTAAAGCACCTTGGATCGCAAAAGCTGCCAATCCGACTGCATCAAAATAGGATCCCCATCTATTCCAAGTTTTCAATAAGTATCCTGAAAAGAAAAAAATTATGACTATAAGTATTGAAGCAACTGTAAAAAACAGTTCCTGTCCCCATAGGACCGATACGGGCACCCCGATAAATACATTACGGACTGCCCCACCGCCAAATGCAGTCACCATTCCTAAAATATAGACTCCGAACATATCAAAATCTTCTTCCATCGCTACAATCGCACCTGAAATCGCAAATGCAGCTGTACCAATCAGACTGAACACATCCCATGTCACTTAAAAGTCCCTCCGTTCAACACGTTTTAAAAGTAACTGAATGCGTCTTCCGTTTACCCAAAGCGTTCTACCTGCTAAAATGGACAATGAACCTAAGGTATAGATTGGAGCATCCTGAATGAGTATACAGCAATTGAATGACGAAATCTTGATTCGTGCAGAAAAAATAGAAACCGAGCTGCAACCTTACGCAAAAGCAACAGAACGCATCGCTTTTTTGAATCAAAAAAAAGTATTGGCGGCGTTTAGAAAAAATCGGGTGAGTGACTTTCATTTAACTGGATCCACTGGATATGGATATGATGATGCAGGAAGAGAAGTGCTTGAACAAGTATACGCCGATGTATTCGGAGCGGAAGCTAGTTTAGTACGCGGTCAAATCATTTCAGGCACACACGCGATCGCAATCAGTCTTTTCGGGATTTTGCGTCCAGGGGACGAACTGCTCTATATAACAGGGAAGCCGTACGACACATTGGAATCCATCGTGTCAGGAGGAGAGCAAGATACCGGTTCTTTGCGGGACTTCAACATTGGCTACCAACACGTGGAGTTATTGGAAGATGGAACTGTCGACTTTGATGAAGTAGAACGTCAAATTAGCCCACAGACAAGAATGATCGGAATACAGCGTTCAAGAGGATACGCGGATCGACCTTCCTTTACAGTTTCTGAAATTGCTGACATGGTGCAGAAAATAAAAGCGAACCACCCTGATATGATAATATTTACAGACAACTGCTATGGTGAGTTCGTCGAAGAACTGGAGCCGACTGATGTAGGCGTGGATCTTATGGCAGGATCTTTGATTAAAAATCCTGGTGGCGGGCTCGCTCGCACTGGAGGGTATATTGCGGGCAGAAAAGTTTTGATTGAGAAATGCGGATATCGCATGACCTCTCCTGGTTTAGGTGCTGAAGCCGGCGCCTCGCTCGATACGTTACGGGAGATGTACCAAGGCTTTTTCTTAGCTCCCCATACGGTGAGCCAAGCTGTAAAAGGAGCTCAATTCACTGCAGGGATGCTTGAATCCTATGGACTTGTAACGTCTCCTCATTTCTCTGCAACACGAACGGATCTGATTCAATCGGTGTCGTTCAAAAATGCAGAGCAAATGATTGCATTCTGTCAAATGATCCAAGCCAACTCACCAATCGATGCACACGTGAGCCCAGTGCCATCTTATATGCCAGGTTATGCAGATGATGTGATCATGGCAGCCGGGACCTTCATACAAGGATCGAGCATCGAGTTGACAGCTGACGGCCCAATACGACCGCCTTATACAGCTTACGTACAAGGCGGTCTCACTTACGAGCATGTAAAAGTAGCCATCCTCTCCTCAATCGAGCGCCTGATCGAACATGAACTGATCACGCCTTAACTAGGAGTCTGGCGGAATGGATACGAGGGATCATTAACGCTGGAAAGTGATCATAAAACTAGGAAAATGCTCATAAATACAGGAAATCGCTCGTAACCAATCAAGCCTTCCAAAACGGTGTGGTCCTTATCACCTGAAAAAACTGGTTCTAAATCAAATGTTGGGGTGATGTGAGTTGCACGTCACCCTTCAACCTAAATGAATCCCAATTTCTTTATACTTCATGTTTAATAAGATCTTCGCTCTGAAGTGATCG
>NZ_JBCMNO010000010.1:0-2977 GCF_050459885.1 Sporosarcina gallistercoris
TAACTTATATTTGGGAAAGTCCTCGATCGATTAGTATCTGTCAGCTCCACATGTCGCCATGCTTCCACACCAGACCTATCCACCTCATCATCTTTGAGGGATCTTACTTACTTGCGTAATGGGAAATCTCATCTCGAGGGGGGCTTCATGCTTAGATGCTTTCAGCATTTATCCCGTCCACACATAGCTACCCAGCGATGCCTTTGGCAAGACAACTGGTACACCAGCGGTGTGTCCATCCCGGTCCTCTCGTACTAAGGACAGCTCCTCTCAAATTTCCTGCGCCCGCGACGGATAGGGACCGAACTGTCTCACGACGTTCTGAACCCAGCTCGCGTACCGCTTTAATGGGCGAACAGCCCAACCCTTGGGACCGACTACAGCCCCAGGATGCGATGAGCCGACATCGAGGTGCCAAACCTCCCCGTCGATGTGGACTCTTGGGGGAGATAAGCCTGTTATCCCCGGGGTAGCTTTTATCCGTTGAGCGATGGCCCTTCCATGCGGAACCACCGGATCACTAAGCCCGTCTTTCGACCCTGCTCGACTTGTAGGTCTCGCAGTCAAGCTCCCTTATGCCTTTGCACTCTACGAATGATGTCCAACCATTCTGAGGGAACCTTTGGGCGCCTCCGTTACTCTTTAGGAGGCGACCGCCCCAGTCAAACTGTCCGCCTGACACTGTCTCCTGCCCGGATCACGGGCAAGGGTTAGAAGTCCAATACAGCCAGGGTAGTATCCCACCATTGCCTCCTCCGAAGCTAGCGCTCCGGTCTCTCAGGCTCCTACCTATCCTGTACAGGCTGCACCGGAATTCAATATCAGGCTACAGTAAAGCTCCACGGGGTCTTTCCGTCCTGTCGCGGGTAATGCGCATCTTCACGCATATTATAATTTCACCGAGTCTCTCGTTGAGACAGTGCCCAGATCGTTACGCCTTTCGTGCGGGTCGGAACTTACCCGACAAGGAATTTCGCTACCTTAGGACCGTTATAGTTACGGCCGCCGTTTACTGGGGCTTCAATTCGAAGCTTCGCTTGCGCTAACCTCTCCTCTTAACCTTCCAGCACCGGGCAGGCGTCAGCCCCTATACGTCACCTTACGGTTTTGCAGAGACCTGTGTTTTTGCTAAACAGTCGCCTGGGCCTATTCACTGCGGCTCTCTCGGGCTATTCACCCTACCAGAGCACCCCTTCTCCCGAAGTTACGGGGTCATTTTGCCGAGTTCCTTAACGAGAGTTCTCTCGATCACCTTAGGATTCTCTCCTCGCCTACCTGTGTCGGTTTGCGGTACGGGTACCTCCCACCTCGTTAGAGGCTTTTCTTGGCAGTGTGAAATCAGGGACTCCAGGGTATACACCCCTTGCCATCACAGCTCAATGTTATAGAAACGGGATTTGCCTCGTTTCACACCTCACTGCTTAGACGCGCATAACCAACAGCGCGCTCACCCTATCCTTCTGCGTCACCCCATCACTCAAACGGTGGGGAGGTAGTACAGGAATATCAACCTGTTATCCATCGTCTACGCCTATCGGCCTCGACTTAGGTCCCGACTGACCCTGAGTGGACGAGCCTTCCTCAGGAAACCTTGGGCATTCGGTGGAAGGGATTCTCACCCTTCTTTCGCTACTCATACCGGCATTCTCACTTCCAAGCGCTCCACCAGTCCTTCCGGTCTAGCTTCAACGCCCTTGGAACGCTCTCCTACCACTGACACCAAAGGTGTCAATCCGCAGTTTCGGTGATTCGTTTAGCCCCGATACATTTTCGGCGCAGCGCCACTCGACCAGTGAGCTATTACGCACTCTTTAAATGATGGCTGCTTCTAAGCCAACATCCTGGTTGTCTGGGCAGCGCCACATCCTTTTCCACTTAACGAATACTTGGGGACCTTAACTGGCGGTCTGGGCTGTTTCCCTCTCGACTATGGACCTTATCACCCATAGTCTGACTCCCAAACATAAATCATCGGCATTCGGAGTTTGTCTGAATTCGGTAACCCGGGATGGGCCCCTAGTCCAAACAGTGCTCTACCTCCGAGATTCTAACGTTTGAGGCTAGCCCTAAAGCTATTTCGGAGAGAACCAGCTATCTCCAGGTTCGATTGGAATTTCACCGCTACCCACACCTCATCCCCGCACTTTTCAACGTACGTGGGTTCGGGCCTCCAGTAAGTGTTACCTTACCTTCACCCTGGACATGGGTAGATCACCTGGTTTCGGGTCTACGACCCCATACTCATTCGCCCTGTTCAGACTCGCTTTCGCTGCGGCTCCGCATTCTCTGCTTAACCTCGCATGGAATCGTAACTCGCCGGTTCATTCTACAAAAGGCACGCCATCACCCATTAACGGGCTCTGACAACTTGTAGGCACACGGTTTCAGGATCTATTTCACTCCCCTTCCGGGGTGCTTTTCACCTTTCCCTCACGGTACTGGTTCACTATCGGTCACTAGGGAGTATTTAGCCTTGGGAGATGGTCCTCCCGGATTCCGACGGAATTTCACGTGTTCCGCCGTACTCAGGATCCACTCTGGAGGGGATGAATTTTCGGTTACGGGGCTTTTACCCACTCTGGCGGACCTTTCCAGGTCGCTTCGCCTAACTCATCCTTTTGTAACTCCGTATAGAGTGTCCTACAACCCCAGGAAGCAAGCTTCCTGGTTTGGGCTTTTCCCGTTTCGCTCGCCGCTACTCAGGGAATCGATTTTTCTTTCTCTTCCTCCGGATACTTAGATGTTTCAGTTCTCCGGGTCTGCCTCGTATTTGCTATGTATTCACAAATACGTACCATCCTATTAAAGATGGTGGGTTTCCCCATTCGGAAATCTTCGGATCACAGCTTACTTACAGCTCCCCGAAGCATATCGGTGTTAGTGCCGTCCTTCTTAGGCTCCTAGTGCCAAGGCATCCGCCGTGCGCCCTTTCTAACTTAACCAAAAGTTAACGTTCTTCTTCCATTCAGCGATGAAT
>NZ_JBCMNO010000012.1:0-354572 GCF_050459885.1 Sporosarcina gallistercoris
AGCCGGTTTCCCAAACGATAATTCGTTGACATTTTGCTGTTCAGTTTTCAAGGTTCATAGTGTTTCTGTTGTTTTCAGCAACTCTTACAGTATAACATTCTGTAATCATCATGTCAACAACTTTATTTAATTTCTTTTTTGTTTAATGTTGCTCACTTCAATCACTTACTGTAAGAGCAACGTGTTCTATAATACCATGCCTAGTTTAATAGTGCAACCCTTATCTAGTTCTTTTTGAGATTAAATCTCCTTAAACAATTTAAAGCCTATCATTTCAACAGTTAACTTAAAATGATAGGCTTTGCTGACAAGCTTCTTCTGCCGTTTTATTTAGTTTACTACCTTTTCGATCGCAATCGTTCGATTCGTCGTTAAATCCACTACTTCGTCTCTTCCTTGCAGTTTCACATTGGGTCGCAAAGGATAATTGTGGTTTACTGAAACGACTTTTCCTACATCTCCATTCGTTAGAAGGACTTTATCATCGATACTCGGCATTCCTATCACTTCATATAGAGCATCCAGTATCTTTGGATCAAACTTTCCAAAGTCCTCTTCTTTCATCATTTCTGCAACTCTATAAGGAGACTCTTTTGCACGATACACTCGTTCACATGTCATCGCATGAAAAACATCAGCAACGGCAAGTATTTGAGAAAGCTGTGAAACCTTTTCGCCCTGATCTCCTCGAGGATATCCGCTTCCATCCAGCCTCTCATGATGTTGTAACACGGCCAATTTCATTTCTTGGCGCAACAAAGGAGAATCCTGCATCATCTGGTAGCTGAATATGGGGTGTTTTTTCACTTCGGTAAATTCATCCTTTGTTAAAAAAGCAGCCTTTTCTAATAGCGCCGGACTCACCTTAGCCATCCCACAGTCCGTAAGCGTTCCTGCAAGACCTAATTGAAGGGTTGTTCCTTTAGGATAATTAAGTTCAGTAGCGAGAGCTGCAGTCAAGAGGCCGACCGATACGGCATGATGGTAGAGATACTCTTTCCGATTCGAGTATTCATTCAACATGATAAGCATCTTTTTATGTTCCATATAGGTTTCAAGCAACGGCATAATAAGTAAACGTACTTTAGCAATATCCACCTTCACGCCTGATCTCCATGATGTGAATTCTCTTTTATAATCGTCGACTGCTTTTTTATACATCGTATGTAAGTCCGATGATCGACTGATTTTGTTTTCGAGCAACTTGTCTATGTCACTTGAAATCATATCTGTCTTACCGATTTCACGTTGCTCAGTCTGAACTCGATTGACGATACGTTCTTCTACTTTCACTTTCTTAATATTAAACAGATCAAGTACTTCCAAATGCTCAATTTCAAGTATTGTTCCTTTTCGAATGATGGGAAATGCCGTATTTGCGTAAATGTCTTCGACTATGGTTACACCTGGTCGAAGTTCATTTGAATTTTTGTAGTTTTCCAATTTTAGTCACCGCATTCCTTTTCCGGATGATTGTTCTCTCCTCATCATACTCTATTCTTTCCATCAAAAAAATACCGGTTTGGAATTTTCTCCAAACCGGTACTACATGTATTACTCTTCTGATTCAGTTTCTGATGGTTTCTCTTCAATCTCAGCTGTATGCTCTTCAATTTCAGAGTTGTTGGATTGACCTTCTTCCATCATATCTTCTTCGTCTTCATCTATTTCTTCTAAAATCTCTTTTTCAACCTTTGCAACGGTAGCGACGAATTCTTCATCTCCTAATCGGATCAGCCTTACACCTTGTGTGCTTCGGCCAATGATCGAAATGTCGTGAATATCCATACGGATCAAAATACCGTGAAGTGTGATCAACATGAGATCTTCTGTGCCGTCTACAGACTTCATTGCAACCATCTTGCCGTTACGGTCCGTGATATTAAGTGTCTTCAAACCGAACCCGCCACGCGATTGCAAGCGATACTCTGCAACAGGAGTCCGTTTACCGAATCCGTTTTCTGTTACGACAAGGATTTCGTCATCTTCTTTGACGATGTCCATGCCGACAACATGGTCACCTTCACGTAGACGAATTCCAATGACTCCGCTTGCTGTACGACTCAATGGACGAATCGATTCTTCAGTGAACTGAATGAGCATACCGTCCTTAGTGCCGATGGCAATCGTCTCACTGCCATCCGTCAACTTCACGTTAATGAGCTCATCCTCTTCACGAAGACGCAAGGCGATCAGACCGTTAGATCGGATGTTAGCAAATGCCATGACAGATGTTCGTTTAACGAGACCTTCGCGAGTTGTAAAGAACAAGTATTGGTCTTCTTCAAACTTATTGATAGGGATCATTGTCGTTACCTTTTCATCCTTTTCAACGTCCAACAGATTCACTAACGGCAAACCTTTAGCTGTTCTGCTAAACTCCGGAACTTCGTAACCTTTTTTCCGGAATACCCGACCTTTGCTCGTAAAGAACAGAATCGTGTCATGGGTGGATGTATTTAACAAGTGCTCTACGAAATCATCATTATTTGTACCCATTCCTTGAATTCCACGTCCGCCGCGGCGCTGACTGCGGTATGTGTTTGCTGGCAAGCGTTTCACATAACCATGATGCGTAAGCGTTAAAACGGAGTTCTCTTCAGGGATCAGGTCTTCATCTTCCAGCATATCCGTACCGCCCAGTGTAATTTCTGTACGGCGTTTATCCGAGAAGCGATGCTTGATTTCAAGTAATTCTTCTTTAATAATCTCAATAACTTTGAGTTCATCAGCTAAAATAGCACGTAATTCATTGATAAGCAGCACCAATTGCTGATATTCCTCTTCGATTTTGTCTCGTTCCAGTCCTGTCAGACGTTGCAGACGCATATCCAAAATAGCTTGAGCTTGACGGTCAGATAGGCTGTAACGTTCCATTAGACCACTTTTAGCCTCATCTGCAGTTTTAGAACCGCGGATGAGAGCAATAATTTCATCAATGTGATCGAGTGCGATTCTCAAACCCTCTAGAATGTGGGCACGATCTTCCGCTTTTTTCAATTCATATTGTGTGCGGCGACGAATCACCACTTTTTGATGCTCCAAATAGTGATATAAGATTTCTTTCAATGCAAGGACTTTTGGTTGCCCGTCAACAAGTGCAAGCATATTAATACCGAAGCTTGATTGAAGCGATGTTTGCTTATATAAGTTATTCAACAGCACGTGGGCATTCGCATCTCTGCGTACTTCAATGACAATGCGCATACCTGTACGGTCGGATTCGTCCGCAAGGTGGGTGATTCCCTCAATTTTCTTCTCTCGTACGAGTTCAGCGATTTTTTCGATCAATCGAGCTTTGTTCACCTGGTAAGGCAGCTCGTGCACAATAATGGTTTCTTTTCCATTAGCCGCCTGTTCGATTTCAACTCTGCCACGTACTAACAAAGATCCGCGACCCGTTTCATACGCTCTACGGATCCCGCTGCGACCTAAGATGATTCCACCTGTAGGGAAGTCAGGGCCTGGGATGATTTCCATCAGCTCTTCCGTCGTAACTGCAGGGTTTTCCGCAAGAGCGAGAACACCATCAATGGTTTCGCCTAAATGGTGGGGAGGAATATTTGTTGCCATACCTACCGCGATTCCAGATGTACCGTTGACGAGAAGGTTCGGGAAACGGCTCGGCAAAACAATAGGTTCCCTTTCCTGACCATCATAATTATCTTTGTAGTCGATTGTGTCTTTGTTGATATCACGTAAGAGTTCCATCGCGATTCTTGACATACGGGACTCTGTATAACGCATCGCCGCTGCTGCGTCTCCATCCACAGAACCGAAATTCCCGTGGCCATCGACAAGCATATAGCGATAGTTGAAATCTTGTGCCATCCGCACCATCGTGTCGTAAACAGCTGTATCACCATGCGGATGATACTTACCAATAACGTCTCCAACAATACGCGCCGACTTTTTATGCGGTTTATCTGCAGTATTACCGAGGTCCTGCATTGCATATAAAATACGGCGGTGAACCGGTTTCAGTCCGTCACGCACATCGGGCAGTGCCCGAGAGACGATAACACTCATTGCGTAGTCAAGGAATGACGTCTCCATCTCTTTGCTAATACTGATTTCTTGCACACCGCGTTGTGGCAGATCTGCCATGTTGTCATACTCCTTTCAGCCTGACCCTTATTTATGAGAAACAAGAGCGGCTCTCCATAACAGTCAAACTGCTTGGCAATCAAGCATCTAGATTCTTCACGTAAATCGCATTATCTTCAATGAATTTTCGTCTTGGAGCTACTTCGTCTCCCATGAGCCGGTTGAAAATGGCATCAGCTTCGATCGCATTCTCAAGATGTACTTGAAGCAATGTACGCTGGTCCGGATTCATCGTCGTTTCCCATAGCTGGGTCGCGTCCATCTCACCAAGACCTTTATATCGTGTAATGGTCGGTTTCGGTGTCGATGATAAACGGTTCATAATCTCTTGGAGCGCTTGTTCATCGTAGCAATACTCTTCGTTCTTACCTTGTTTGACCCGGTAAAGTGGGGGCTGTGCAATATATACATAACCAGCCTCGATCAACGGACGCATGAAACGGAAGAAGAAGGTCAGCAGCAGCGTCCGGATGTGTGCCCCGTCGACGTCCGCATCGGTCATGATCACAATCTTGTGATACCTGGCCTTTTCCAAGTTGAACTCTTCTCCGATTCCTGTACCGAGTGCTGTGATCATCATCCGAATTTCTTCGTTGCTTAAAATTCTATCTAGACGAGCTTTTTCTACGTTCAGGATTTTACCGCGTAACGGTAGAATGGCTTGGAAGTGACGATCCCGTCCTCCTTTTGCAGACCCTCCCGCAGAGTCACCTTCTACAATGTACAATTCACTGATCGCTGGATTACGCGATGAGCAGTCGGCAAGTTTACCTGGCAAACTTGAAACTTCCAGTGCAGACTTCCTGCGCGTAAACTCACGTGCATTTTTCGCAGCAAGACGGGCACGGGCTGCCATCAAGCTTTTGTCGATCACCTTTCGAGCAACTTGTGGGTTTTCGAGCATGAAACGCTGGAATCCTTCTGAGAACAGTGAATTCACAATTGTACTCACTTCAGAATTTCCGAGTTTTGTTTTCGTCTGTCCTTCAAACTGTGGATCCGGGTGTTTAACGGAGACGATTGCTGTCAAACCTTCACGTACATCATCACCCGTCAGGTTTTGATCCGCTTCGCGCAATAGACCATTTTTACGAGCGTAATCGTTAATCACACGAGTTAAAGCAGTCTTGAAACCAGACTCATGCGTTCCGCCTTCATACGTATTAATATTATTTGCAAAAGAGAGCAGATTATCTGCATAACCACTATTGTGCTGCATAGCGATTTCAACGGAAATTCCGTCTTTTTCACCCTCAATGAAAATCGGCTCTGGAAAAATCGGCTCTTTGTTTTCGTTTAAATGTTCTACGTATGACTTAATGCCGCCTTCATAGTAATACGTATCTTGGCGCGCTTCTTCGCCTCGCTCATCTGTAATCGTAATTCTGAGTCCCCGATTCAAGTAAGCAAGCTCTTGGAGGCGATGTGCTAAAATGCTGTACTCGTAAGTAGTCGTTTCTGTAAAGATTTCAGGATCGGCTTTGAATCGGATCGTCGTACCTGTTTCATCGGAAACGCCCACTTCTTTCAATTCCTGAACCACTTTACCTTGACTGAACTTGATCGAATACAACTTGCTATTCAGTTTAACAAACACTTCAGTCTCCAAGGATAAGGCATTAACGACTGAAGCCCCTACACCGTGTAATCCACCTGAAACTTTATATCCGCCACCGCCGAATTTACCTCCAGCGTGCAGCACAGTCATAATGACTTCTACTGCGGGACGTCCAGTGGAAGCTTGTATACCTACAGGGATACCCCGACCATTGTCATCGACTCGAATCCAGTCCCCTTTTTCAATCGTAACTTCGATGTGGTCACAATGACCTGCCAATGCTTCATCGATACTATTATCGACAATTTCCCAGACCAAATGGTGAAGACCTTTTCCGCTCGTTGTCCCGATGTACATACCAGGTCGTTTACGAACTGCCTCCAACCCTTCTAACACTTGGATCTGATTGGCATCATATACGTTTTGCAACTCTTTTTCTTCCATGGCCAAACTGTTCACCTCTCCTTTTTCGAACACGCCGGCATCCCGGTCTTGTTTTTCCGGTACCTATCCATAAAAGGTCTTACACGTCTTCCCGTCTTGTCACTGTCCCATCTTCAACCTCATAGATGGCAGCTTGACGAATCGTTTCGTGTTCGATTCCTGCAACGGTTGTAGTTGTAACGAACGTTTGCACTTGCCCTTGAATCGTATTCAGCAGATGGGACTGTCGATAATCGTCCAGCTCACTTAACACATCATCGAGCAGCAAAATAGGTGCTTCTCCAACCTCTTGACGGACCAATTCAATTTCAGCGAGCTTCAACGACAAGGCCGTCGTACGCTGTTGACCTTGGGAGCCGTAGGTTTGTATATCATAACCATTCACCATAAATGTTAAATCATCGCGATGGGGCCCGATTAGAGTGATCCCTCGATCCAGTTCGCGGGTTTTGACTTCCGCAAGTTTGTCCATCAAGACCTTTTTCATCTCTTCATCGGATTGTTCGGATGACAATTCTTTGAGTGTGCTATAAGAAACGTCCAAGTCCTCCAGACCACGGGAAATTCCGTGATGAATCGGTCCTGCCCATTTTTGCAATAGCTCCAAAAAGTAATATCGTTTTTTTATAATTTGCACCGCTTTATCGACAAATTGTTCCGTGTAGACGTCAAACATGACATCTTCGAACTGCCGTTTTCCACGGTTATCTTTTAAAATCGCATTCCGCTGTTTCAAGAGTTTTTGATAATGCAGCAAGTCATGCAGATAAACCGGCGAAATTTGACCAATCTCCATATCCAGGAAACGCCGTCTCACTTGAGGGCTTCCTTTTACGAGATTAAGATCCTCAGGGGCAAACATAACGACGTTTACCTGCCCGATGTACAAACTCAGCCGGTTTTGCTCAATATGATTCACACGAGCCTTTTTCCCTTTTTTGGAAATGACAAGCTCAATGGGAAGATGTCCATACTTTCGTTCCACATCACCTTCTATTTTACCATACTCCTGACCCCAGCGGATAAGTTCACGATCATTTGACGTACGATGCGATTTTGCCATAGCTAACACATAAATTGCTTCCATGACATTGGTTTTTCCTTGTGCGTTTTCGCCAATGAATACGTTAATGTGCGGAGAAAATGATAAATCGAGGGAGGCGTAATTTCTGTAGTCGGTTAACGCGAGGCGGTCAATGTGCATCCCGAGTTCCATACGGGTCAGCGATGAGCTTATACTTACCAGCACCTGGCACCATAATAAGATCTCCATCATATAGTTTTCGACCTCGACGCTGCTCCTCTTCACCATTCACGTAAATCACGTTCTCACTGAGAAACCATTTAGCCATTCCTCCTGAGCTGATGACATTCGCCATTTTCAAGAGTTGTCCCAGTGTTATATATTCCGTATTGAAATGTATTTCTTCCATCTGCATTCAATCCCTCACAAAGTTAGTTTGATTTCTATTTTACCGGATTTTTGACTATAAGTAAAAAGGATAGCCGCTTTACGGCCATCCTTTTCTGTTCAGTATGTGCGAACAGGCAAAATGAGTTGAAGAATAGAATCGTTGTCTGTCGCTTTTAGGATGAACGGACGCATTGTCCCGGTGAAATGGACTTCAATATTTTGTCCATCTATTGCTTTCAAAGCATCCATCATATATTTAGCGCTGAACGAGATTTTCAACTCTTCACCTGTCACTTCTTGTGCTTCGATCAATTCCTCGACCTTCCCCACTTCAGGAGAGTTCGAAGATACTTCGAGCGTGTTGCCGCCTTCTGCAGAAAAACGGACAATATTGTTACGGTCTTCACGAGCCAATAACGAGGCGCGGTCAATTGCCTGCAAAAGATGTTTACCGTTCACAGTAACCGACGTTTTGTATTCAGAAGGAATCAGACGTGAAGTATCTGGATAATTGCCCTCTAATAATCTTGAATAGAATAAAACATTACGTGTTTTGAACAAAACTTGTTGATCCGCAAAGATGATTTCCACTGGTTCCAGTGTATCCGGGAGAATCTTGTTCAGCTCTTGCAAACTCTTGCCGGGAATAACAATGCTGAATGGTTGTTCAGGCACTTGCTCAGGACGGGTTTTCCGACTGGCTAGACGATGGCTGTCTGTAGCGACACAAATGAGCTCTCCATCTTTCAACTCCCAATGCACGCCTGTAAGTATAGGACGGGTTTCATGTTGAGAGACCGCAAATACGGTTTCACGAATGACAGACTTGATGAGATCCGATGGCAAAGTCATCCTGTGTTCATCGGAGACTTCAGGAAGTACAGGATATTCATATGGGTCAGAACCAATAAGATGGAATTCCGATTTCCCGGAACGGATATGTGTGTGCATGCCTTCAGTTACTTCAATCACAACTTCATTCGTCGGAAGCTTACGTACGATTTCACTGAAGAATTTTGCTTGAAGAACAATCATTCCGCTTTCCATCACTTGAATGATCTGTTCACCGTCTTGTTCTACTGGGATGAATGTAGAAATTGTAATATCCGAATCACTTCCGGTCATCTGCAATCCTTTTTCATTCACTTCGATTTTGATACCCGTAAGAATCGGGATCGTCACTTTTTGACTAATGGCTTTCATGACATCGCTCAAACCTTCGAGCAATTTGTCTCTCATGATTTCAAATTTCATAGGAACCCCTCGCTTATATAATGAATTAAAGTACTTAAAAGAATAGTAGTAATAGTAGTAGGGGCTGTGGATATGTGGAAAAGTCCTTTGAGAGAATACCTAGCAAGGTTTTCCACATGTGAATAACTTGTGTGTGGACGTGCATTAGTTATTCTAAGATATCCACAGTCTCTTTAACTTCTTCCCAGCGCAGCCTTAATATCTTGAATGTCTTGCTGGAGCGATTTATCTTCTTTGATCATTTTTGAAATCTTCTCATGCGCATGGATGACTGTTGAGTGATCCCGCCCCCCAAACTCCGATCCGATCTTAGGTAAAGAAGCATCCGTCAGTTCACGAGAAAGATACATCGCAACTTGACGTGGAAATGCAATGGCACGAGTCCGCTTTTTAGCTGAGAAATCCTCCAAACGCACACTAAAGTGTTCCCCTACCGTTTTTTGAATGTCAACGATCGTCACGATTCTCGGTCGTGCATTCGGAATAATATCCTTCAGCGCTTCTGCAGCAAGATCCGGTGTGATGTCCATATTGACGAGTGAAGAATAAGCAACGACCCGGATTAGCGCGCCTTCAAGCTCACGGATATTCGTGTAAATTTGATTGGCGATGTATAGCATCACTTCGTTTGGGATATCAATAAGACCGTCCGCTTTCGCTTTTTTACGAAGAATTGCAATTCGTGTTTCTAAGTCAGGCGGCGCAATATCAGTGATTAAGCCCCACTCGAAGCGTGATCTGAGCCGGTCTTCCAAAGTAGGAATCTCTTTCGGAGGCCGATCACTGGAGATGACGATTTGCTTGGATTCCTCATGCAGTGTATTAAAGGTATGGAAGAATTCTTCTTGCGTCTGTTCTTTTCCGGCAAGAAATTGAATATCATCAATAAGCAGCACATCTACGCTTCTGTATTGGTCACGGAACTCCCCCGCTTTGTTGTCACGAATCGAGTTGATAAATTCATTTGTGAATTTTTCACTCGACAGGTAGACGACTTTAAGCGCAGGGTTTTGTTCCAATACATAGTGTCCGATTGCATGCATGAGGTGAGTTTTCCCAAGGCCTACGCCCCCATAGATGAATAATGGATTGTAGGACTTGGCAGGCGCTTCTGCAACTGCCAGTGACGCAGCATGTGCAAAGCGATTGCCTGATCCGATGACAAACGTGTCGAATGTATATTTAGGATTCAGCATCGCTGCAGTCGTTGCTACAGCTGATTTCTCCACCTTTTTAACAACTGGTTTTGGCACAGCGAAGTCTTTCTCAGCCATGTCTTCAGGAACTACAAATTGAATCAACCGGTCTTCACCAGTCAACTCAGATAGAATTCCGGTTATTAGATGTACGTAATGGCTCTCCAGCCATTCTTTTGAAAATGAATTTGGAACAGCGATCGTTACATTTTCAGCTCCGTACGATAAAAGTTTTGTCGATTTCAGCCACGTTTCAAAACTGGGCCGGGAGATTTTTTCTTCTACTTTCGACAGAACTTCCTGCCAAAGGTTTTCTAAATGCTCCACAAGTGAACCTCCTTTTTGCCGAACTAAACCCGGAAGTATGTATTATACACAGTTTCCACGCTTGTGGGTAACTATTGTTCAAAGTTGTTGAAAAAATTATCCACAACTTATTAACAATTGTGGATAAGGTTAAATGTATGAAATTATATACACAGCAAAATCTTTCTCATTGTATCAGCAATTCTCTTTCATCGCAAGGGATTGCTTGAGTTATACACATCGCCCGCAAATGTGGACGGGAATGTTATCCACAAGCAGGTATATGTGAAAAAGCTGTCGATAAATGATGATTTTTGAAAAAGTCAAAAAGGCATAGATGCACAGAGTGGAAATTCGTTCCGTCTAAAAACTGTGGATAACTGGATGCGGATAAATTACAGATGTGGGAACGGATCAGTTTAGAAGAACTCCATCCCTGCTGAAAAACCGTTTGACATTGACTCATTGGACAGCTATACTTGTCAAGACTGTTATATGTAACATGTAATTGAGTCAGTAAAGCAGGAGGTGTCTTCTAATATGAAACGTACATTCCAACCAAATACACGTAAACGCGCAAAAGTCCACGGCTTCCGTGCACGTATGAGCTCGAAAAACGGACGCAGAGTCCTTGCAGCCCGTCGCAGAAAAGGAAGAAAAGTTCTTTCAGCGTAAGCCACTGACACAATCAGTGGTTTTTTTTATGCCATAATCACAGTATTGCTACAACCACGCCAGTGAAGCAGGTGCCAAATGAAAAAGAGACAACGCATTAAAAAGAACGAAGAGTTTCAGCGAGTTTTTAAACAAGGAAAGTCTTTTGCCAACCGGCAATTTGTCGTATACGTATGTAAAGCAGAAAACCAGGAAGAGTTTAGAATTGGACTTTCAGTCGGCAAAAAGATCGGTAATGCGGTCATGCGGAATCGGATCAAGCGGTGTATACGGCAAGCATTTTTAGAAATGAAAGAAGATCTCCGACAGGACCAGGATTATGTCATTATCGCCAGACATCCGGCGGCCACTCTAGATTTCCATGAAACAAAAAAGAGTTTACAGCACGTGTTGAAGATTGCGCGTGTCTTAAAGAAGAAGTAGAACTGAAATCGGCGTTCGTGATACACTGACACTATGTATGACTAGAAAAAGAATGAAGGTTTGGGGGAACTATATTGAAGAAAAAAGCAGGATTGCTGTTCATGCTAACAGCGATGTCCGTTTTTTTAGCGGGCTGTTCAGATTTCAATCAGCCGATAACGGCTTCGAGCGAAGGATTCTGGAGTAAATATATTGTATGGCCACTTGTTTCTTTAATTGAAACGTTTAAAGAATTGCTTGGGACATACGGGCTCGGGATTATCGCAGTCACAATTATCATTCGTCTCATTTTATTGCCACTCACACTGAAACAAACTCAAAGTTCAAAACAAATGCAAGCAATTCAGCCGAAACTGCAAGCATTAAAAGAGAAGTACAAGTCCAAGGATGCAGTGACACAGCAGAAATATCGCGAAGAAATGCAAGCGGTCATGTCGGAAAACAAAGTCAATCCCGTAGCGGGATGTCTCCCTGTACTTGTTCAAATGCCGATATTGATCGGCTTCTATCATGCGATCAGCCGTATGAATGCCACACCTGAGATTCCATTAGGTAAATTCCTCATCTTTGACTTAGCTGCACCAAGTATTGCGTTGGCTGTTTTTGCCGGAATCATGCAATTCGTTGTCTTACGTACTGGGCCAGCAATGGATAACCCTCAGATGAAGATCATGATGTATATCATGCCGTTTTTCATCATGATATTCGGATCATTTTTACCTGCAGCACTCGCGTTATATTGGGTAGTCGGTAATATATTCTCGATTGTACAAAACTTCTTCATCTACAAACCTTTTAAGAAAAAAGAGGTCGTGGTGGAACAGCCTAAAGGTAAAGGGGGAACGAAACGGAAATGAGTGAGATCAGACAGACCGGCAAAACCGTTGAAGACGCAATTGCCTCTGCATTAGAGAAATTGAATACTTTGCGGGAGCAAGTCGATGTCCAAGTGATCACTGAAGGAAAGAAAGGTTTTCTAGGTTTCGGTGCAGTGCCTGCTGAAGTTTTAGTTAAACGTCTTCCTGAAGAACCGATTCAAAGTACTTCATCCTTCTCATATCCAAATGAAAAGGCTGTTGAGAAAATTGCAAAAGAACCGGTATCCGTTCAAGTTTCTGAAAGTGAAACCTTAATAGAACAAACTGTCAAGCAAGATACTGCAGAACAAGCAGAGTCAGCAGACCTGTCCGAACCGATCTTGACAGATGATGAAATTATTGCAGAAACGAGTGCATATATCTGTCAGATTGCGAAAGACATGGGTGTAGAAGATCTACAAATCAGCAGTGAAAAACAAGGGAAAACTCTTCACTTTCAATTGGAAAGTGAAAAAGCAGCCTATTTAATAGGTAAAAGAGGAAGTACACTGAATGCATTACAGCAATTAGCTCAATTAGTAGCCAACAAAGGCACGGGAACTTACAAAGTAGTCCGGGTCGATGTGGGAGATTATCGAGTTCGTCGTGAAGAGGCGCTTGAACAACTTGCCGAGCGAATGGCTGACAAAGCCATTCGAAGCGGACAAAAGGTTCAGCTGGAACCAATGCCGTCAAACGAGCGAAAGGTTTTGCACCATGCATTGGCAGACCGACTCGATATTGAAACGTACTCTGAAGGAAAAGATCCGCGTCGTTACTTAGTGATTGAACCAATAGTGTGAAAAAGGGCTGAAGAGCCCTTTTTTTCATGCCTTTTTCAACGGAAAAAGACTGCAATTTCCTTAATTCCTCTAAATTCACCCTGCATTTCATGAATAACATCCCCGTATCAGATACTTGCGATTCGATTATTTATAATTTGAATAGTCCCATCAAACTTCCGGTTTTCATGGACCATTCCGTACGTCTTAAGCGACATTTATATACAATTACTTTCTACGGAAAAGCTGTCATATCGACATTAACAAAGCAACAGCCACAAAGTTTTCAAGTTATCCACATTTTTTCATGTCATACACTAGGACAACAGACCGATTTATGATAAAATTTACTGTTAGATAGTTATGCCCGAAAAACGGTTGTGCACATGTGGATAACGAGAAACAGGAAGGTGAGTCAGCGTGCAATTTGATACGATAGCAGCAATTTCAACGCCGATGGGAGAGGGAGCAATTGCAATCGTCCGAATCAGCGGGGATGAAGCGGTTGGGATTGCGGACAGATTGTTCCGTTCACCATCCGGAAAACGTTTAGTGGATTCATCATCCCACACGATTCATTATGGCCATTTAGTGGACCCATCAACTGACGAAACCGTGGAAGAGATCATGGTGTCACTAATGAAAGCACCGAAAACATTCACTCGTGAAGACGTAATTGAACTGAATTGCCACGGCGGTTTGGTATCCGTAAATCGTGTACTCCGTCTCGTGCTTCAGTATGGTGCCAGATTAGCGGAACCAGGCGAGTTCACGAAACGTGCCTTTTTAAATGGTCGTATCGACTTGTCTCAGTCCGAAGCTGTAATGGATCTGATACGAGCTAAAACGGATCGTGCTATGAATGTAGCGTTAAATCAGATGGATGGAAAATTGTCACGCCTTATTGGCGAATTGCGTCAGGCTCTCCTCGAGACGCTTGCACAAGTGGAAGTGAATATCGACTATCCAGAATACGATGATGTAGAAGAAATGACTATCCCTCTGATGATTGAGAAGGGGGAGTGGGTACGAAGTGAAATTATTCGGCTCCTTGCCACCTCTTCGCAAGGCAGAATTTTACGGGAAGGGCTTTCTACGGTCATTATCGGACGGCCAAACGTAGGGAAATCATCCTTGCTTAACAGCCTTGTCCAGGAAAATAAAGCAATTGTAACTGACATAGCGGGGACAACTCGTGATATTATTGAAGAGTACGTGAATGTGAAAGGCGTACCCTTGAAATTAGTTGATACAGCGGGTATTCGGGAAACGGAAGACATAGTGGAACGGATTGGTGTAGAACGCTCTCGACAAGTACTAAAAGAAGCGGATCTCGTCATCTTGCTGTTGAATGGTTCAGAAGAACTCTCACCGGAAGACGAACGGTTACTTGAAACGATCCATCCAATGGATGCGATTATTGTCGTGAACAAGACGGACCTTCCTCAGAAGATCGATATCGGATCCGTTCAACAACTGGCGGGTGAAAAGCACGTCATTACGACTTCTATCCTTCAAGATGAAGGGATTGAAGAATTGGAAGAAACGATTGCAGGCCTCTTTTTCGGTGGAGGCATTGAAGCGGAAGATCCGACATATGTTTCGAACGAGCGCCATATTGCGTTGCTGCATCAAGCGAAGACATCGATTGAAGATGCTATTCAAGCAGCAGAAGCACGCGTTCCTATTGATATGATTCAGATCGATATTACACGGACGTGGGAACTTCTCGGTGAAATTGTTGGAGATACCGTTCAAGACAGTCTCATTAACCAGCTATTCTCTCAGTTTTGCCTCGGGAAATAATCAATTGAACACTTGGATTTTAGCCAAGTGATTCACATATAGGAAGGATGAACGAGCATGCCACAATTTGAAGCAGGCACGTTCGATTGTATCGTCATCGGCGCCGGCCATGCAGGCGTAGAAGCAGCATATGCATCAGCAAAAATGGGAGCGAGCACTCTCGTACTTACCATGAATCTGGATATGATTGCCTTCATGCCTTGTAATCCATCACTCGGAGGTCCTGCAAAAGGGATTGTTGTCCGTGAGATCGATGCACTTGGCGGAGCGATGGGTAAAGTAATCGACAAAACACACATACAAATGCGGATGTTAAATACAGGAAAAGGGCCTGCAGTTCGAGCACTTCGTGCACAAGCGGACAAAGTCCTTTATCAGCAAGAAATGAAACGCATGCTAGAAGATCAGGAGAATTTGTCTCTTCACCAAGGGGTTGTCGAGGAACTGATCGTAGAGGACGGAGAAGTGAAAGGTGTGCTCACACAAATTGGAGCCATCTACCGTGCGAAGACAGTCATTGTCACGACAGGAACATTTTTACGAGGAGAAGTGATCATTGGAGACTTGAAGTATTCCAGTGGTCCGAATAACCAAATGCCTTCTATCCGATTGGCGGATAGTCTTCGTGAACTCGGGTTCGACACAGTCCGATTCAAAACCGGAACACCTCCGCGAGTGAATAGTAATACGGTGGATTACAGCAAGACTGAAATTCAACCCGGTGATGATACACCGCGTGCATTCAGTTTCGAAACAACGGAATTCATTACAGATCAGCTACCATGCTGGTTAACGTATACATCACCTTTAACACACCAGCTTATAAATGATAATCTTCATTTGTCACCAATGTATTCTGGTGTCATTAAAGGTAAAGGACCAAGCTACTGTCCATCAATTGAGGACAAAATTGTCCGCTTTGCAGATAAATCACGCCATCAGATTTTCCTTGAGCCAGAAGGCCGGAATACGAGGGAAATGTACGTGCAAGGATTATCTACAAGTTTACCTGAGCACGTACAACGAAAAATGATTGAAAGTGTCCCGGGATTAGAGAAAGCTCAAATGCTTCGTGCAGGTTATGCGATCGAATATGATGCAATCGTACCGACACAGCTATGGCCAACACTGGAGACGAAAAAAATCAAGAATTTGTACACAGCAGGTCAACTGAACGGTACATCCGGCTATGAAGAAGCTGCTGCACAAGGAATCATGGCGGGTATCAATGCAGCAAGTCGTGTGTTAGGAAAAGAAGAAGTGGTTCTTGGACGGGCGGATGCTTATATTGGTGTCCTAATCGATGATCTTGTGACCAAAGGGACCAGTGAACCATACCGGTTGCTCACATCCCGTGCAGAATACCGCCTATTATTGCGTCATGACAATGCGGATTTGCGTCTCACGGAAATCGGACATGCGCTTGGAATGATTTCTGATGAGCGCTATGAAAAATTCGTAATGAAAAAACAACAGATCGAAGAAGAAATTGACCGGTTACGGAAAGTCTCTGTAAAACCTGACGAAGCAATCCAAACAATCATTGAAACAGCAGGTGGAACACCTCTGCGTGAGCCGATGAAAGCTGCAGATCTATTAAAACGACCCGAAATGAAATACGATGAAATCAGTAAAGTCATTCCCCCTGAAGTAGTATGTACTCCCGACGTGGCGGAACAAGTTGAAATTTCAATCAAGTACGAAGGGTACATTGAAAAAGCGATGCAACAAGTGAATCGAATGAAGAAGATGGAGAACAAGAAAATACCAGAAGGTATCGATTATCACGCAATTACTGGACTTGCGAAAGAAGCAAGAGCGAATCTCAGTGATGTACGTCCATTATCGATTGCACAAGCTTCTCGAATTTCCGGAGTGAATCCAGCGGACATATCCATCCTTCTTGTCTACATTGAACAAGGTAAAATCGCTAAAATATCCGGCTAATCCCAGCTAATACGGATATAAAGTCCGTATTAGCTTTTTTGAAAGGTGGATCCCATTGAACGAAGAACAATTTATTGAAGCACTACAAGAGAAAGGAATCTCTCTTACTGAGCAACAGCTTGCTCAATTCGACTTGTATTTCAAACTACTTGTAGAATGGAATGAAAAAATGAACTTGACGGCTATTACCGATGCACCGTCAGTTTATCTTAAACACTTTTACGACTCAATTTCGGCGGCATTCTTCTCGGATTTGTCGAAGGAAGTAACGCTTTGTGATGTAGGTGCAGGTGCAGGATTCCCAAGCATTCCGTTAAAGATCTGCTTCCCTAATCTGCACGTAACCATAGTGGATTCATTAAATAAACGCATTAATTTTCTGAATGAACTTGCAGAGAAATTGAATTTGGAAAATGTCCGATTCGTCCATGCGCGTGCTGAAGATTTCGGGCAAAATCCACTATACCGTGAACAATTCGATATCGTAACAGCACGGGCGGTGGCACGGCTAAGCGTTTTAGCAGAGCTGTGTGTTCCCGCGCTGAAAGTAGAGGGGCAATTCATTGCCATGAAAGGTGCTGCAGCGGCAGACGAAATGTCTGATGCAAAAAAAGCACTTGAAACTCTCGGCGTTGTGTTAGAAGATAAACATACATTCTCTCTTCCGCTTGAAGAGAGTGAACGGACTGTATTTGTTTTCTCTAAAGTCAAAAAAACGCCTAAAAAGTATCCACGAAAACCGGGCATTCCAAATAAGACGCCAATCTGTTGAACTGTTTCACGTGGAACATTGTAGGCCAGAAAGAAGGGGAGTGAGTTGGTTGCTTGCTCTCTTTCTTACATAGGTTTTCAGTCCAATTCAAAGGAAGTGGACTGCCATCAAAATGTATCAACGGAAAAATAGTTGAACGAGCGATGGATGGAAATCATCCTCTCTGCAGCGACTGGACGTGTTCACAACAGAGGATAGTCTTAAAAAGGTGGTGTCTGGAATGAAAAATACGTTCTCACGTTTTTTTGGGAATGGAGAAAAAGAACTCCCCCCGATAGAAGAGGCGGAACCTATGGTGAATGAATCCGTAGAACAAATTCAAATCGATCGTATTAAGCCGAATCGTTTTCAACCGCGCACCATCTTCTCTGAAGAGAAAATTGAAGAGCTGGCCCGTACGATTCATACACACGGAGTCATCCAGCCAATCGTCATAAGACAGACTGAAGAAGACGCTTATGAAATTATTGCCGGGGAACGTCGTTATCGGGCAATGAAAAAACTCGGATGGGCAGAGGTTCCCGCTATCGTTCGTAACTTGGATGATAAAGAAACCGCTTCTATTGCCCTGATTGAAAACTTACAACGGGAAGAACTGACAGCAATTGAAGAAGCGTACGCGTATGAAAAGTTGTTGGAGCTCCATGCGCTGACACAAGAAGCGTTGGCTCAACGTTTAGGAAAAGGTCAATCAACCATTGCAAACAAAATGAGGTTGTTGAAGCTTCCTGAGGAAATTAAGCAAGCAATATTGTCTAAAGAGTTATCTGAGCGCCACGCCCGCGCCCTCATTGCGCTGAAAGATCCTGAACTTCAGAAACAAGTATTTCAGGAAGCGTTAGAAAAAGGGCTCAACGTCAAACAATTGGAAGCAAGAATAAAGGAAGTGTTGACGCCTCCTGAGTCGAAAGAGAAAAAGGTAGCTCCACGCAGGAAGTCGGTAAGTAAAGATGTGCGCATTGCAGTCAATACAATTCGTCAATCACTGACGATGGTAACGAAGAGTGGAATTGACCTTACAACGGAAGAGGAAGACTCTGAGGACTATTACACATTCACGGTGAAAATCCCGAAATCTAAATGAAAATTGTGTAAAAAACTCTTGCTTCCAGTTGGCAAGAGTTTTTGTTCTGTTATTCGTACCATTTCGTGCACTTTTTTGGTAAACTGATAGATAGAACAATTATGTAAGGATCGAACAGCATGTAAGGAAGAAAGCAGGTGCTCGTTTGGGAAGAATTATCGCAATAGCCAATCAAAAAGGCGGCGTTGGAAAGACAACTACCTCGGTAAACCTCAGCGCCTGTCTTGCTCATATTGGAAAAAAAGTCTTGTTAATTGATACAGATCCACAAGGAAATGCTACGAGTGGGGTAGGCATTAACAAAGGGGATGTCCAGAACTGTATTTATGACATCCTGATAGATGACGTCCCAATGAAAGACGTTATTTTGCCGACGAAAGTGCCTCAACTGGATTGTATTCCCGCAACAATTTCATTGGCAGGAGCGGAAATTGAATTAGTTTCAACAATTTCAAGGGAAGTTCGTATGAAACACGCTATTCAGGAAGTGAAAGCCAATTACGATTACATCATTATTGATTGTCCGCCTTCTTTAGGCTTG
This sequence comes from Sporosarcina gallistercoris, assembly GCF_050459885.1. Taxonomy (GTDB): domain Bacteria; phylum Bacillota; class Bacilli; order Bacillales_A; family Planococcaceae; genus Sporosarcina; species Sporosarcina gallistercoris_A. The sequence goes on from NZ_JBCMNO010000012.1 coordinate 19,167, forward strand.
TTGACAATCAATGCACTGACTGCATCAGATTCAATAATAATTCCAGTCCAATGTGAATATTATGCATTGGAAGGGTTAAGTCAGTTACTCAGCACCATTCGTCTTGTGCAAAAGCATTTAAACGAAAATCTTGTCATAGATGGTGTGTTACTGACGATGTTTGATGCACGCACGAATTTAGGAATTCAAGTAATAGACGAAGTGAAAAAATACTTCCAAGACAAAGTATATAAAACGATTATTCCACGAAATGTAAGGTTGAGTGAAGCACCGAGCCATGGTGAACCGATCATTATCTATGATGCGCGTTCACGTGGAGCGGAAGTTTACTTAGAGCTGGCAAAGGAAGTGGTTCACAATGGGTAAAGGTCTTGGTAAGGGAATTAATGCATTGTTTCCAGGAGAGTCGCTTGTAAAAGCGGAATCAGTGGAGCAAATCAATCTTAAAAGTATTACTGTAAATCCATATCAACCGAGGAAACGTTTCGATGAAGCAGCCATTCAAGAACTCAGTGCTTCTATTAAAGAACACGGTGTCTTGCAGCCGATCATTTTACGAAAAGTCGGATCTGCTCACGAGATTGTTGTAGGGGAACGTCGTTTCAGAGCAGCAAAGCTTGCTGGGTTGAGAGAGATTCCTGCAGTAGTTCGCCAACTTACAGATGCCGAATCAATGGAACTCGCAATTTTGGAAAACCTTCAACGTGAAGACTTATCACCAATTGAAGAAGCAGAAGCTTATCAAAACTTAATGGACAGTTTAGGTCTCACCCAGGAACAACTTGCATTCCGTTTAGGGAAGAGTCGTCCTCATATCGCCAATCACATCCGGTTGCTCGCATTGCCAGAAAAAATCCGTAAAGATATTACGGAAGGGAAATTATCGATGGGGCATGGTCGTACGTTACTCGGGTTGCGGAAAAAGGAACAAATTAGTATTATCGCGGAAAAGACGATGAAAGAAGGCTTGAACGTTCGTCAATTGGAAGCGTTAGTTCAAAAGCTAAACGAGCATGTTTCACGTGAAACAATTAAAAAGAAAGAAAAGAAAGACTTGTTTCTCGTGGAACAGGAAACAACGTTGCGTGAACACTTCGGAACGAATGTTTCAATTAAAAAGACAAAACATAAAGGGAAAATTGAAATTGAATTTTTCTCTGAAGAAGATTTTGAGCGAATTCTGGACTTGCTCAATGACTGAACGTGTACCTATTCCGCATAAGCGGAATAGGTACTATTTTTTAATGGTCGGGAAGTGATATGAGTGGTGTTTTACGGTACGTTAGTGAATGTAGCATTGATTGTCGCAGGTTCTTTGATAGGCAGGGTGTTTAAAAACATCCCTGATCGTATGAAACAGACAGTCATGTATGGAATTGCGTTAGCTGTCATGGCGATCGGTATTCAAATGACCTTTGAGAGTACACAGTTACTTATAGTAATAATTAGCATTGTTCTAGGGGCTGTAATCGGGGAATGGATCAATGTCGATCATATGATGGAGAAGGCGGGAAAGTGGTTGGAATCAAAAATGCCTGTCCAAAAAGGTGGACAAGGCATTTCCCAAGGATTTATTACAGCGACCATGATTTTTGTCATTGGATCCATGTCGATAATCGGGGCAATTGACAGTGGGTTGCGAAATGATCATGATGTGTTGATGATGAAAGGAATCATTGATGGATTCACCTCCATCATTCTCAGCTCGACACTTGGAATTGGGGTGATCTTTTCCGCGGTACCTGTATTGCTGTACCAAGGACTGATTACTTTGTTTTCTACACAGATCAGTCGCTTTGTCCCAGATGATCTTCTAGAACTTTTCATATCGGAGATGTCGGCGACTGGGGGTCTGATGATTTTGGCAATTGGCCTGAACTTAATCGGCTTGACTAAGATCCGAGTAGCGAATTTCATTCCCGCTATTCCCGTAGTGGCTCTGATTGTAAGTATCATATACGCGTTTTGACTGCAGGCGGCCATGAGCGAGTTGCAGTGCTCGTGAAATAGTTCGTCCCATTTCATAGGACAGATGAAGCCGCGTGCTTTGAAGGACGGAATGCTCCATAAATCCACCGATATTAACGACACCTTTTATTGCAATATCACCAACGGAAGGCAGTTCTTTTCCGACTGCTTTTCCTGGCTGCAAAGGACCGTCTTGGATAAGGAGATGGCCGACTGATTCACTTTTGCCAAGACACGCATCAACCGCGACCAAGTAGGCATCGGGATGGGTCACAGTAAGCTCAGAGACGATCTTTTCAATGTTGAGTGCATGAAGAGGTTCTTCTAAAGTACCGATTACGCGGTAAGGAAATGCTCGAGTTTCTGTGAGCAGCGAGCCAACGAGCGGACCTAGAGCATCACCAGTTGAACGATCTGTTCCAATGCATAAGAACAGGATTTCACGTGTAGTAAAAGGGATATTCTCAAGGAATAACGTGCTCAATTTCCAAACGGCTCCAGTTTCTTTGTAATGAATACGAGAGTTCAATTCAGCTTGTTCAAGTTTTTGCATAATCAGGCTCCTGTCTAGGAATAGTAGTAGGAATGTGTGGTGTCCTGCAGTATACTCAAAACAAAGCCAGATTATACGTACATAACTAATCTCAAGTGAATGTTTAAGAATGGATGATCGGAGTGAATAGATTGGAAGCAAAGCAATTTGGTATCAATGATGTCGTAGAGATGAAAAAACAGCATCCATGCGGAACGAATTCTTGGAAAGTCATCCGCATGGGTGCAGACATTCGAATTAAATGCTTAGGGTGCGACCATAGTATAATGATTCCGCGTAACGAATTCACAAAAAAAATGAAGCGCGTTATCCAGCAAGGTGAAACCGAAAGCTGAATGGACAGAAAGACGTTCTCTCCTTATAATGGAAGAGCTGCATTGAATAATCGAACATCATAATTTTGTATAGATGAAAGGTTGGGAAAGTTATGGCATTGACGGCTGGTATCGTCGGACTTCCGAACGTCGGAAAGTCCACGTTGTTCAACGCAATTACAAAAGCTGGTGCGGAGGCTGCAAACTATCCGTTCTGTACAATCGATCCGAATGTTGGAATCGTAGAAGTACCCGATGAGCGGCTTCAAAAGCTGACGGAACTTGTAACTCCGAAAAAGACAGTACCTACTGCTTTTGAGTTTACAGATATCGCTGGAATTGTTGAAGGAGCAAGCAAAGGGGAAGGACTTGGAAACAAGTTTCTATCTCACATCCGGGAGACAGACGCGATTTGTCAGGTTGTCCGCTGTTTCGCAGATGACAATATTACACATGTAAGCGGCAAAGTGGATCCGTTGTCAGACATCGAAGTGATCAATCTTGAATTGATTCTCGCGGATATGGAGAGCGTGGACAAGCGTCTCCAACGCGTCGCTAAAATGGCTAAGCAGAAAGACAAAGAAGCAATGATTGAAGAGCCGGTATTACTGAAACTGAGAGATGCTTTTGAAGCAGGAGAGTCTGCCCGCTCGGTTGACCTTACTCCAGAAGAAACAGCAATTGTTAAAGGGATGCATTTGTTGACCATTAAACCGATGCTCTACGTAGCGAATGTTTCGGAAGATGAAATCGCGGATGCTGCTAACAACGAGCATGTGCAAGCTGTTCGTGACTTCGCGGAAAAAGACAATGCAGAAGTCATCGTTGTCTGTGCGAAAATCGAAGAGGAGATGGCCGAGCTAGATGATGACGAGAAGCAGATGTTCCTCGATGAGCTTGGGATTGAGGAGTCTGGCCTTGATCAGCTGATCCGTGCTGCGTATCAGCTGCTTGGATTGGCGACGTACTTTACGGCGGGCGTGCAGGAAGTTCGTGCGTGGACATTCCGTAAAGGCATGAAAGCACCTCAATGTGCCGGTGTCATCCACACGGACTTTGAACGTGGATTCATCCGTGCTGAAACGGTTGCTTATGATGATCTGATAGCGGCGGGTTCTATGGCGGCTGCAAAAGAAGCGGGAAAAGTCCGTCTTGAAGGAAAAGAATACCTCGTTAAAGACGGCGATGTTATGTTATTCCGTTTTAACGTTTAAGTGGATTGAACAGAAAAAGCAAGGCATGAGAGGATTATTCCTTCATGCCTTGCTTTTTCATATCGGTGAAAGGGTTAGGATATACACGATTCGTCTCTTTAGAAGTCTGCCACTCATGCATTGTTTGAGCCCAGCGATTCGCAAGGCTCATGCAGATAAAGACGCGGGCGTTCCGGATCATCCTTCACGAGCCATTCGTCTGGAAATTGTTTAAGCTCTTTATACATTGCAAAGTCTCCAGCAGCTCCGCCAATTAGAAGCCCACCAAGCAATAACCATACACCGTCCGAAAGGTACAAACCAACGAGGGCCGGGATAACACCTGTCGTCCAAAATGGTAATAGCAGCGCTTTTCGAATGGCAGCATTCGTCATCCACTCATCCGTTGTAGCGTAAGCGATGCCAAGCTTCAAATTCACTCCGACAATCATCTTCCGCCATGGAACACCGGCAAATACGCGAAACCCTAACAAATGAAACAACTCATGAACAACAATCAGAACAATATATCCGATGACCACAAAAAGGACTTTCCAAAAAGAAAAAGAAATTGTCAGCTCCTGGCGGATAGCCCATTGAATCAGGATATCGCAGCCAAATATGCCGAGAGTTACCCATAAGGTCACCCACAGTCCTGTTTTCGCCACTCTTTGCAAATCTAAGTCCACAATATGTGCAGGTTCACTGGATGGAAGCATTGAACCACCTCTCTCTACGAATTCCTAGGTTGAATTTGAATTTCTTATGCTGTTTGACGATCTCGTTGTCAGTAACTAGGTCGATTTTTGAATCCAATTTATATAACTCCAACTATTTCTTTATTGTACAGGAGAAACGCTTGAATTACGAAGGAACTTGTGATAGTATGTATTGATGTGAGTAAACGAATTTACTTACTCCTTGCCCGCTGCATGCAGCAGGGCCCAAGTCCATAAGGAGGTGACTACAGATGAGAAAGTATGAAATTATGTACATTATTCGCCCAAGTCTTGATGATGACGCGAAAAAAGCATTGATCGAACGTTTCGACGGAGTCTTGACTTCTAACGGTGCGGAGATCATCGAGTCGAAAGAGTGGGGCAAGCGCCGTCTTGCATACGAAATCGACGATTTGCGTGAAGGTTTCTACCAATTGGTAACACTTAACGCAGATACAGAAGCGATCAACGAATTTACACGTCTTGCGAACATCAACGAAGGTATCCTTCGTCACATGGCTGTCCGTCTAGACGCATAATCCATAAAACTAACGTAAAAAACGATGAGGGAGGCTGAATTCTGATGATTAACCGTGTCGTATTGGTCGGCCGATTGACAAAAGATCCTGAACTCAAATATACACAAAGTGGAATCGCCGTCACTCGCTTTACATTGGCTGTGAACAGACCGTTCTCAAGCCAGTCCGGCGAACGTGAAGCAGATTTCATTAACTGTGTAGCTTGGAGAAAACAGGCGGAAAACACTGCGAATTTCTTACGCAAAGGAAGTCTGGCTGGTGTAGACGGTCGCATTCAGACAAGTAATTTTGAAGGACAAGATGGCAAGCGTGTCTTCATGACGGAAGTTGTGGCAGACAGCGTGCAATTCCTGGAACCTCGGAATGCAAACTCTGAACGATCCGGCTCACAAGATAGTGCACCTGCGTACGGAAACCAACAGTCCGACCGTCCGTATAATCAGAATCAGCAACAGAATCAGCCATCTTATCAGCCTAACCAGCAAAACTATACACGTACTGATGAAGATCCGTTCCAATCAGGCGGCGGTCCGATTGAAGTATCGGACGATGATTTACCGTTCTGATCCGGATTTCATCCCTACGGATAAAAAGGAGGAGAAACGATTATGGCACCACGTCGTGGAGGAAAAAGACGTCGTAAGGTATGTTATTTCACATCTAACAACATTACACACATCGACTATAAAGATGCAGACTTGCTCAAGAAATTTGTTTCTGAGCGTGGTAAAATTTTGCCACGTCGCGTTACAGGTACAAGCGCGAAGTATCAGCGTAAGCTGACTTCCGCTATCAAGCGCGCACGTATCATGGCACTTCTACCATTCGTAGCAGAAGAAAGATAATTACAAAAGCCACCTTGTCAGCCTGGGATGTCCTAGGGTGCGGGGTGGCTTTTTTATTCCCAGTAAAAATCCAGGGAACAGCTGTGTGGTTTTGGTGTCTGTCCTCTAATCGTGATACAATCAGTGGAGGACATCTGGATGAAATCTATAGCGCTTTTCTACACAGATGATGCATTACGAACCGGAGGAATCCAAATTATGCAAGACAATGCACGAAAACTGACATATGGAGCCATGATGATTGCACTGTTTGCAGTCTTGTTTGCGGTGAGCCTTTTTATCCCGCTGCTTGGCAGTGTGACACTGTTTTTCATTCCGCTCCCCATTCTGCTTTACCGACTTCGCTATGATCGAAGCGCAAGTCTTATTGTCGCTGTTGCGGCTATTTTAGTTTCTTCATTATTAGGCGGTTTCCTGTGGATTCCCGCTGCAATTTCACTTGTTCTCATTGGTTTTGTAATGGGCGAGACGATTCAACTAGGGAAATCCAAGTTCTATACTGTAATGGCCGTTAGCCTCACTGTCCTTTTTTCAATGGTCGTTACATATGTAGGCGGCGTGTTGTTTTTTGAATTCAATGCGATTGAAGTGATGATGGATACTTTCCAACAGGCACAAAAAAAGATGACGGAGTTTTTATCAGACGTAGGTACACTTCCAAAGGATTATGAAAAAATCATTTCCGATACGTTTTTATACTACCGTTCCACAATTCCGGCAATGGTCATACTGGGATCCTTATTTGCCGGCTATTTGTTTGTTGCTGCGAGCTTTTATACAGCAGGACGAGTAGGGGCGAACATTCAGAAGTTCCCACCTTTCCGGGAAATGAAACTTCCATTTATGACAATAGTTGTTTATGCGCTAGTGATTCTTTCTTCTTTCTTGATGGAAAATGATACAACGTCCACGTATTACTTAGTCTATATCAATGCCATGGTTATATTACGCTTTGCATTTTTGCTGCAAGGACTTTCGCTAATCTATTACTTTTTGCATGAACGACAGTTACCTCGCTTTATCACTGTGCTGGCTACAGTTTTTGCAGTGATGTTGAATCCGATGACGATACTGCTTGGGACACTGGACACGGCCATTGACATTCGGTCTTGGATAGGAAAAGACAAGGTGAACTAGGAGGATGAGACAATGACATCTTTTTTTAGGAAGAGAGCGATTCGTTATCCGCTTGCTGCCGTCTCACTCCTCGGCGTCCTGGCGGCAGTATTTTTGTTTATGTTCAACTTTTGGGTGGGGCTGATCTATACGGTGTTTTTCTTTGCACTCATCGGCTCTTCATGGAAAATTGAAGAACAAACCTATGTGGATACTGAAAAACATATTGAGACTATGTCTTACCGAATGAAAAAAGTCGGTGAAGAAGCACTTCTTGAATTGCCGATTGGAATCATTCTGCTGAATGAAAAGCAGGTTATTGAATGGGCCAACCCTTACGCGGCACAAATCTTCAGAGAAGACTCGTTGATTGGCGAAGAGCTTTTCGAGCTCTCTGAACAGTTCCGTTCATTTTTAAAAGACGATGTACCTGATGATTTGACGATGAAGGTGGGAGAACGTTCCTTCAGACTCGCATATAAGCCGGAGGATCGGCTCATATATTTATTTGATATAACGAAAAAGCGTGAGATCGAGTCATTGTATTATGCAGATCGAACGGTAATCGGTATCTTACTCGTCGACAACTATGACGAATTGGCACAGACAATGGATGATCAAACAAGAAGTCAGCTGAACTCCCTTGTGACTTCCCTCATTAATAGCTGGGGCGCGGACAATGGCATCTTTGTGAAGCGTGTCTCCTCAGACCGGTTCATAGCAGTATTCAATGAATCCATGCTGAATGAGCTGGAAAAGAACAAATTCGCGATTCTCGATGACGTGCGGGAAAAAACAGCGAAACAAAGTAACGGTCTGACGTTAAGTATCGGAGTGGGTGCAGGCTCTCCTTCACTCATCGAATTGGGTGAACTCGCACAATCCAGTTTGGATCTCGTGCTCGGACGCGGTGGAGACCAGGTCGCAATTAAACGATCGGATGGAAAGCTGAAATTCTTCGGAGGCAAGACGAATCCAGTGGAGAAGCGGACCAGGGTGAGAGCTCGAGTCATATCGCATGCATTACGTGACTTGATCCAAGGTAGTGATCAGATTTTTGTCATGGGGCATAAGATGCCGGACATGGATGCGATAGGCGCAGCAATTGGTGTCCGTAAAATGGCGCGGATGAACAATGTTCCGGGATATGTCGTGGTGAATTTTGATGAATTGGATGCGAGTGTTAATCGACTGATTGACGAAATAGAACGTGATACCGATTTGTATGATCATTTCATCCATCCTGACGAGGTATTATCTAAAATGACGGACAAGTCGCTTGTGGTCATAGTGGATACACATAAACCGAGCATGGTCATCGATGAACGCGTAATCGACAAAGCAGAAAAATTGGTTGTCATTGATCACCATCGTCGTGGTGAAGAGTTTGTACAAAATACAATGCTCGTTTACATGGAACCGTATGCATCATCGACTGCTGAATTGGTGACAGAGCTTATTGAATATCAGCCGAAAAATGAGAAATTGACGATGCTTGAGTCTACAGCGATGCTAGCGGGTATCGTGGTCGATACGAAGAGCTTTACATTACGGACGGGTTCCCGTACGTTTGAAGCAGCTTCTTATTTGCGAACAAATGGGGCAGACACCGTTCTCGTACAACGTTTGTTGAAAGAGAACATTGAAACCTATGTAGAGCGTTCGAAACTAATTGAAACGGTTGAGATCATGGATGGCGGGGTTGCCATTGCGAAAGGTGAAAACGGAGAGCCATACAATTCCGTATTGATTGCACAAACCGCAGACATCTTGCTGACGATGCAGGGAGTTTCAGCTTCCTTTGTCATCGCACCGCGTTCAGATGGTAAAATCGGTATAAGCGCCCGTTCGCTTGGTGAACTGAATGTCCAACGAGTGATGGAACAGCTTGGCGGCGGGGGGCACTTGACGAACGCCGCAACACAGCTGACGTTAGATAGTGTAGAAGAAGCTGAAGCACAATTGAAACAAGTAATTTTGGACGATCAGGAAAGGGGAGATTGAACATGAAAGTGATTTTTCTGCAAGATGTAAAAGGTAAAGGTAAAAAAGGGGACGTAAAAGAGGTTTCAGTAGGATATGCTCAAAACTTCTTACTAAAAAACAATGTAGCTGTCGAAGCAACGCCAGCAGCACTGAGCAAGTTAGAAGGACAAAAGAATCGCCAGGCAAAAGATGCTGCCGAAGAATTGGATGAGGCAAAAAAACTGAAAGCGCGTATCGAAGAGCTCACAGTCGAGTTGACAGCGAAGTCCGGTGAAGACGGTCGACTATTTGGATCGGTCACTTCCAAGCAAATTGCAGCTGCTCTGGAAAAGCAACACGGCATTAAGCTGGATAAGCGCAAAATGGATCTGCCGGATGCAATCCGTGCACTTGGCTATACGAATGTCCCTGTAAAGCTGCATCTCGATGTCAACGCGGTATTGAAAGTCCACGTAACTGAAGAATGATAAGGAGATAGTCTGATGGATCAAATGATAGATCGTATTCCCCCTCATAATAACGAAGCTGAGCAGTCCGTTATCGGCGCAATTTTCTTGGATCCTCAAGCGCTCATTACAGCGGCTGAAATTCTGATTCCCGAGGATTTCTACCGGACTGCACATCATAAGATTTTTCTAACGATGATCAGCTTAAGTGATAAGGGGCAGGCGATCGATGTGGTCACTGTCACGGAAGAACTGTCTGCGAAAAAGGAATTGGAAGATGTCGGGGGCCTCTCTTATTTAACAGAGATAGCCAACTCTGTTCCAACGGCTGCAAACATTGAACATTATGCCCGTATCGTGGAAGAAAAGTCGCTGTTGAGACGCTTGATTTCAGTTGCCTCTACGATTATGGAAGATGGATACACACGAGAGGACGAAGTGGAGGCACTCCTGTCCGAAGCGGAAAAGAAGATGATGGAAGTTGCGAATCGTAAAAATGCAGGTGACTTCCGTCATATTAAAGACGTGCTCGTGGACACGTATGACAACATAGAAATTTTGCATACGCGTAGAGGAGACGTCACGGGAGTTCCTACAGGGTTTGCTGACCTGGATAAGATTACTGCTGGGTTCCAGCCCAATGACCTGATCATTGTGGCCGCACGACCTTCAGTGGGTAAGACGGCATTTGCCTTGAACGTTGCACAAAACGTAGCAACAAAGACGGATGAGAACGTTGCAATCTTCAGTCTGGAGATGGGCGCTGAACAGCTCGTCATGCGTATGTTATGTGCAGAAGGTAATATTGATGCATCTGTTCTAAGGACAGGGAATCTTGAAGCGGAGGACTGGCGCAAGTTGACGATGGCGATGGGCAGTCTATCCAACGCAGGAATCTTCATCGATGATTCACCCGGTATCCGAATCAACGAAATCCGTTCGAAATGCCGGCGGCTTCAACAGGAGCATGGATTGGGAATGATTATGATCGATTACTTGCAACTCATTATGGGGAGTGGCAGATCGGGTGAGAACCGGCAGCAGGAAGTATCGGAAATCTCCCGTTCATTGAAAGCTCTCGCGCGTGAATTGAAAGTCCCTGTCATTGCCTTGTCCCAGCTGTCCCGGGGTGTTGAGCAGCGTCAAGACAAACGTCCCATGATGTCCGACTTACGAGAGTCTGGAAGTATTGAGCAAGATGCGGACATCGTTTCGTTCTTGTATCGTGAAGACTATTATGACAAAGAAACTGAAAATCAAAATATGATAGAGATTATCATTGCAAAGCAACGTAACGGTCCAACAGGAACGGTAACATTAGCCTTTGCAAAGGAATACAACAAGTTCTTGAATATCGATTGGTCGCAGCATGAGTCCTTTGGTGCTTAAACACGAATGTTAGAGAATAGTAGTTCTCTAACGTTCGTGTTTTTCTTGACGTGGGCCTTAAAGCTTGTTACAATAATAGCTGTTTGAATGAGGATGCTTATGCATCCAGCGGAGGTGCTGATAATGCCATCAGTAGTAGTTGTTGGAACACAGTGGGGAGACGAAGGGAAAGGGAAGATTACAGATTTCCTTTCAGAAAATGCAGAAGTAATTGCACGATACCAAGGCGGAAATAACGCGGGTCATACGATTATTTTCGGCGGCGAAACATATAAACTTCACCTCGTACCATCCGGCATTTTTTATAAAGAGAAGACGTCTGTTATCGGAAACGGCATGGTTGTCGATCCTAAAGCACTCGTCGGCGAATTGAAAGGCCTTCAAGACCGGGGCGTCAACACAGACAACTTGCGTATTTCAAATCGTGCTCATGTCATCTTGCCATACCACTTGAAACAAGACCTTGTGGAAGAACAGAGCCGCGGAGAAAACAAAATCGGGACAACAGGTAAAGGAATTGGTCCGGCCTACATGGACAAAGCTGCACGAATCGGGATTCGTATGGCAGACTTGCTTGACCATGAAGTGTTCGAGATGAAATTGCGTATGAACTTGAAAGAAAAGAACCGTCTGTTTGAAAAGATGTACGATACAGAAGGATTCAGTATCGAAGACATTTTAGAAGAGTATTACGGATACGGTCAAGAACTTGCAAAGTATGTGACAGACACATCCAAAGTGTTGAACGATGCACTTGACCAAGCACGCCGTGTCCTTTTTGAAGGTGCTCAAGGCGTCATGCTCGATATCGACCAAGGGACGTACCCATTTGTTACATCATCCAACCCGGTTGCCGGTGGGGTAACAATCGGTTCTGGAGTCGGGCCAACAAAAATCGATCACGTCGTAGGTGTATGTAAAGCGTATACTTCACGTGTCGGTGATGGTCCTTTCCCGACGGAACTATTCGATGAGATAGGCGATCAGATCCGTATAGTCGGTAAAGAATTCGGAACGACAACAGGTCGTCCGCGCCGTATCGGGTGGTTCGATAGTGTCGTCATCCGTCACGCACGCCGTGTAAGTGGATTGACAGACCTATCTGTAAACTCAATTGATGTATTGACAGGTTTGGATACAGTTAAAATCTGTACAGCTTATGAATACCAAGGTAAGACAATTACAGAGTATCCGGCTAACTTGCGTATGCTTGCTGAATGTACACCGATTTATGAAGAGCTGCCAGGCTGGACAGAAGACATCACCAAGTGTAAATCACTTGATGAGCTTCCAGTGAACGCACGTCACTATTTGGAACGCATTTCTCAACTTACAGACGTAACGATTTCAATCTTCTCAGTAGGACCGGATCGCACACAAACAAACGTTGTAAAAAGCGTTTGGCGTGCTTAAATCAATTCTATAAAACGCTTCCTCATTTCCTGCCTATGGGCAGAGTGGGGAAGCGTTTTGCATGCGGGGAATTTCGACAAAAACCGGGGGATATTCCCCGGGAAATAATATGCGGAGAATGCCTTCTTCAAGCGGTTTAGGAAACGATTGGAACGTGCGAAAATGCATGAAGAATGGTAGAGTAAAAGGATACCAAGTAAATGCGCCGACTCGGCCAGAAAGGGTAGAACTCATGCAAAACAAAACGATACTCGTTGTAGATGACGAGAAACCCATTGCGGATATATTGGAATTCAACTTAAAAAAAGAAGGCTTTACTGTCTATACAGCATATGATGGGGACGAAGCGCTGGCGAAAGTGGAAGAGGTCCAGCCGGATATAATGCTGCTCGACATCATGCTGCCAAAACAGGATGGGATGGAAGTATGTCGGGAAGTCCGCAAGAAATATGATTTTCCGATTATCATGCTGACAGCTAAAGACTCCGAGATTGATAAGGTTCTAGGACTGGAGCTCGGTGCAGATGATTATGTAACGAAGCCCTTCGGAACAAGAGAGCTGATTGCTCGCGTCAAAGCAAATTTGCGCAGACACCAAAAAGCTGCAGCGGAGGATGCGGAGGAAGTAACAAATGATATCACGGTCGGCAGTCTCGTCATCCAGCCGGATGCGTATCTAGCCCAAAAGCGAGGGGAAACCATAGAGCTTACCCACCGTGAGTTTGAACTGCTGCATTACTTAGCGAATCACATTGGACAAGTGATGACACGAGAGCACTTGTTGCAAACGGTTTGGGGCTATGATTACTTCGGAGATGTGCGGACAGTGGATGTTACTATCCGGAGACTTCGAGAGAAGATTGAAGACACGCCAAGCCATCCGACATGGATTGTGACACGTCGTGGCGTTGGCTACTACTTGCGAGATCCGGAACAGGAGTAACAGAATGAGAAAAGTGGGGATTTTCAATTCCATTCATGTTAAGTTTGTGCTGATTTACGTCATGCTCATCTTGCTCGCCTTGCAGATTATCGGTCTGTACTTTTCAAAAGAGTTAGAAGATACGTTAAAAGATAACTTTACCAACTCGGTTAAAGATCGTATTAATCTGGTTGAATTCAGCGTACGTGAAGAAATGCTGAAAGAGCGATCCTCGGACGATCCGTCACTCGAAACGAGTTTACGGACCGTCCTTTACGGGTTTAGTTCGGATGATATCAATGAAGTACGAGTCATCGATTCGAAATATCGTATTTTAGCATCTTCAGTACTGGATCATCAGAAAACGATGGTGGGACAGAAATCCACGGACGATATCGTCAAACGTGCCATTGTCTCTGAAAGTCCTCAAAGTGTCATTCAATTCAACAAAAAAACAAATGAACGAGTGCATATGCGCACGCATCCGATTATGAACGGCAGTGAAGTCATCGGAGCACTCTACGTGGAGTCCAACATTGAAAAGGTCTTTAAGCAGATCGACGAAATCAATCGGATCCTTGCAGGAGCTGCTGCAGTCTCGCTTACGATCACCATCATCATTGGAATCTTCATCGCTCAGACGTTCACCCGTCCTATTTCGGACATGCGTAGGCAAGCCCAAGCAATGGCGAAGGGGAATTACTCCAGGAAAGTCCGGGTCTATGGAAACGATGAGATGGGACAGCTGGCCATTGCGTTCAACCATTTAACGAACCAGCTGTTGGAGTCTCAATCCAGCACAGAAGCGGAAAGACGGAAATTGGCGTCTGTGTTGGAAAATATGACAGACGGAGTAATTTCAACAGATCGGAAAGGCCGGGTAAGTCTGATAAATGACTCGGCGCTCAGCATGCTCCGTATGACCAGTGATCTAGTATTGAACCGACCGATCAATACTATTCTTGGAATTGAAAAAGAGTATTCCTTTGAAGATTTGATAGAGATGCGTGAATCGATTGCGCTGGATTTTAGTACGGAAGACGAACCGTCTATTTTACGCGCAACATTTTCTGTGACCCAGCGAGAGACGGGCTTTGTGAATGGCCTCATAGTCGTTCTGCACGACAACACAGAGCAGGAAAAGATTGAAATGGAACGTCGTGAGTTCGTTTCAAACGTTTCACACGAACTAAGGACACCACTGACGACAATGCGCAGTTACTTGGAGGCCCTCGCTGAAGGAGCTTGGAGAAACGAAGACATTGCACCTGCTTTCTTGAAGGTGACACAAACGGAGACGGAACGAATGATCCGTCTTGTGAACGATTTGCTGAAACTTTCCAGAATGGACAGTAACGAATACGAGCTCAACACAGAGTGGGTTGACTTCAATACGTTCTTTAACTCAATTATAGATCGATTCGAGTTTTCCAAATCACAAGAAGTGAGCTTCCGTAGAATTGTTCCGCCCGTGGACCTGTTTGTTGAAATTGATACGGACAAAATGACGCAAGTAATTGATAACATCATTTCGAACGCGCTGAAGTATTCCCCTGACGGTGGAATTGTCCGTTTCAATGTTGCGGTATTGGAGGACTCGATCCGGGTAAGTATTTCAGATGAAGGCCTCGGTATCCCAGCGGCAAACGTGAATAGGATCTTTGATCGTTTCTTCCGTGCAGACAAAGCCCGTTCCCGTGCAATGGGCGGTACCGGACTAGGTCTCGCAATTGCGAAAGAAATGATTAGTGCACATGGCGGCAAGATTTGGGCGCATAGTGTCGAAGGGGAAGGGACGTCGATCTTCTTCACATTGCCTTATGAACAACACGATGATGGGGAGTGGGACGTATGAGACATATAGAGACAATCAAATCAGTCGTCCTGCTGCTGCTCGTCCTGCTGAGCATTACGTTTACATTTTCAATATGGTCGTATGCACCAAAGTTCGATCCGATTGACCAGAATCAGGCGGTCGATGGATCGATTACAAGCATACAAAACAAGAAACCGATATCCGAAATTGTGCTTCCTTACAAATGGGTCTTTAAATTTACCGATGAAGAACTATATGGAACGACAGATACGACGGTGATAAGCCCGGTTCTTGAGGAAATGATGCGCTGGAAAGTGTTTGGGCTAACTCCAGTGAATCAAGATCTAACGGAGGAAGAACTGAATACTATGCTCACAAAAGGAAATCAGTATACCCTCTATTATCCAGGAGAAGTACCGGTGTCCGTCTATGAAGATGTGCTGGAAATCGAGGACAAAAACGTTCCGGAAATTCTGTTCAATCGACTTATTATTAATTGGAACCCTGAAGACAGTTTACCTGAGGTCCACTTTATCAGTACCGTCAGCATGACGCATTATAAAGCGAAGGTCAAAATGGAAGATACGCAGCGTTTCCAAAAGTCGATCATTGATAAAGGAAAAAAGTTGTCTCAATTTAAAGAAGTACAGGTGAATGAAACTAAAACAATAGCGATATCAAGTGAACCAATCCCAGCCATCCGATCAACATACATTGAAGAGGAGATCAACCCCTCCCTGTTTAAAGACGCGTTGTTTACTGATCCGAATGCCGTACGCAGAAATTTGGTGGATACCAATACAGAAGAGTATGGAGACGATCATGCACTGATGAATATAAATACGAAGACAAAATTTCTGAACTTCGTGTATCCTCCTGAAAGTCAGGAAATAGCGATCCCGTCTGAACTGATGACAGCTACTATAGAATTTGTAAATGATCACAGCGGCTGGACAGATGATTATCGCTATTCTTATATGAATCCAGTATCACGTTACATTAAGTTTCAGCTCCATGACAATGGACTTCCAGTTTTCAGTGACGTCCCGGACGGTGCAGAGATAACGGAGGTGCTCGGAGACAATCGAGTACACCGCTACAGCCGTCCTTATTTTACACTCAATTCACCGATTAAAAGTTATGAAGTGACACTCCCTCCAGCAACGGAGGTTGCCCGTCACCTAGAAGCTTCAGACGATCTCGATTTCACAGCAATCGAAGAAATAAAGCCTGGCTATTTACTTGTTCAAGATACCGATGTTGGTGTTTTGAAGTTCGAACCCCATTGGTTCTATTACATCAAAGGGAAATGGGAAGTCTATAAGGAAGAGCTGAATCGGAAGGGAGGCGGCCTTCTTGGATTGGAGTAAAACCAAAACAATCTTCATCATTGTATTTTCGATACTGAACGTATTCTTGTATTTCTTGTTTTTGAACCGGAATGCTAATATTGAAAACCTTGAGGTGACGGGTAAAACATCTATGGAAGATGTCTTAAAGCAAGAGAACATCACGTACAAACTGCCTCCATTCGTAGACAAAGAAGCATCGTTTGTTTCTGCAGATATCGTTGACTTCCATAAAGAATCGCTAAAAGATCTAAAGGGCCAAAAAACATCCATTATAGGTGACAATCTACTAAGGTCAACCATTACAGATAAAATAACACTTCAAGAAGCGAAGAAAGATGATTTTAAAGCTTTCCTATCCCAATACGTATTGAACGGCACGGAATACGTTCTGTGGGAGGTGGCGGATGATCAAAAGAAAGCAGTCTTCTTCCAACAATTCGAAGGGCGTCCGATCTATTATAGTCCAAGTGCGATGCTCGAGGTCTCTTGGAATGAGAACGAAAAGATCCAATCTTATGAGCAGCACATGTTGAAGGACTTTGCGAATTTCAACAAAAAAGACTTGCTGTCACCGCTAGAGATCATTGGTTCGCTCGCTTCACGAGGTTTGCTGAAACAGAACTCTGAAGTGACGAATGTCAAAATGGGCTATTCAACGCTTGTGCGTTTAACGGAAACCCAAGTGTTTGCCCCAACTTGGGATGTTCAAGTAAAATTAGAGAATGGGGAAAAAGAGCATCACTTCCTCAGTGCCAATGAAGGTAAAGTAATTGAGTTCCAACTGGAGAAAGAACCCGAAGTAAACGAAGAGCAATCCGAATAAGGAGTTTTTACAATGCGTTTCAGCATACTTGCCAGTGGCAGTACTGGTAATTCCATTTATATAGAAAACGACTCAGGAGCTTATTTAGTAGACGCAGGCTTAACAGCAAAACGAATTGAAGCCCAGCTTGCAAAAATCGGGCGTTCGATGAAAAACGTCAACGCTATTTTCGTTACGCACGAACACAGCGATCACATTAAAGGTGTGGGTGTCTTAGCGAGAAAACACGGCGTTCCCATTTACGCGAATGAAAAGACATGGCAAGCGATGGATGGCCTAGTAGGAGAAATCGCGCTTGACCAACGATTTCAGTTCGACATGGAAACAGTCCATTCACTCGGTTCAATTTCTATAGAATCGTTCGCCGTTTCCCATGACTCCGTCGATCCGATGTTCTACGTGTTCCATGAGAATGATCGTAAACTCGCGATCATTACCGATACCGGATACGTAAGTGATCGGATGAAAGGAATCATTAAGAACGCGGACTCCTTTGTCTTCGAATCGAATCACGACGTCGGCATGCTTCAAATGGGTCGCTATCCGTGGAGTGTGAAGCGGCGTATATTGAGTGATGTCGGTCACGTATCCAATGAGGATGCCGCAATTGCAATGAGTGATGTCATTGAACAAAAAGAGACCCAGATCTATCTGTCTCACTTAAGCCGCGACAACAACATGAAAGACCTTGCCCGCATGAGTGTCGAGCAGACGTTACAAACATGCGGCATCGTCGCAGGAGAGTTCGTCCATCTGCACGATACGGACGCAGAAGAACCAACTGAATTAATCACAGTGTGAGAAGGAAACCGTAGCGCTTTAAGCGCTACGGTTTTTTGATAGGATGAATTCGATTAGAGTGCCAGCCGCTGGTATTCTCAGCTAGCCGCTCGTTTCCGTCTTGCACCTGCCTGTTTAGTCGGGGAACCCGCTCGTTTCGATCTTGCACCCGCTCGTTTCGATCTTGCACCCGCCCGTTTCGCCGAGGAACCCGCTCGTTTCAGTCGGGAATCCGCCCGTTTCTGCGAGGAACCCGCTCGTTTCCGACGTCCACCCGCCCGATTCGCCGAGAAACCCGCTCATTTAAAATTACAAAACTCGAGTTGTCCAATCGTTATATCTTCTAAAGTGGGAACGATTCACTCCATACCATCGTCTCTTTTATAGAAGTTCCCATATTTCTTTTAAATTCTTCAGAATGGGGTAAAGTGTAAGGAGAGAATTGAATCGAAAGGACGAGAGCCATGGACGACTACAACAGGGATCGAGAAGAGGAACAACAGCGGCCAAAGGATCCACTACAGGAACCGACGCCTGCGGAAAATTACGAGGCTCCACCAAGTGAACCTTCATACAGAACACGAACAACCACACCACCGCCGCCGCCTCCAGAACCACCAAAACGAAGAGGTGGATTTCTTCCTGCATTATTTGGAGCCATCCTAGGCGGCCTGCTCGTCTGGTTACTCATGTTTACTGTTGGCGGATCAGATGACAACGACAACAAAACAACGGGTACCGTGAAGGAATCGGGAAGTTCCAAACAAGTGAGTGTCGACATTGATAGTGATTTAACAGGAGTCGTCGAAAAATCGACAGACGCAGTTGTTGGAATTACGAATTTACAACGAGGACAAGATTTCTGGACGCAATCGGATACACCGCAAGCAATTGGAACCGGATCGGGCGTCCTCTATAAGAAAGAAAATGGGAAAGCCTACATTGTCACCAATCATCACGTCGTCGAAAATGCAGAAGAACTGGAAGTGACACTTGACGATGGAACAAAGATTGCAGGTAAGTTAATTGGGAGTGATGTCTGGACAGATCTCGCAGTTGTTGAAATCGATGGCAAAGACATCACGTCCATTATGGAATTTGGAGATTCTGATGCGCTAAAACGCGGGGAAACGGTCATTGCGATCGGGAACCCGTTAGGTCTTGGTTTTTCGGGATCGGTCACAGTTGGCGTCGTTTCGGGTAAAGACCGTTCTATTCCAATCGACATCAACTCAGATGGCGCCGTTGACTGGCAGGCGGATGTCCTTCAAACCGATGCAGCCATCAACCCAGGGAACTCAGGTGGAGCGCTTATCAATATGGCAGGGCAGCTAATTGGAATCAACTCCATGAAAATTACTGAAGAAACGGTAGAAGGAATTGGTCTTGCCATTCCGATCAACTTAGCCTTGCCAATAATTGAGCAGCTGGAACAGACAGGTGAAGTGAATCGGCCGACAATGGGTGTGTCGCTTCTCGACTTACGGAGTATTCCGGTCCAGCAGCAGAGCGTGCTGAAGTTACCGGAAGACGTTAAAAACGGTGTTGTAGTCACAGAAGTCTTCCGCAATACGCCAGCACAAAGCGCAGGTGTCCAAAAATATGATACAATTGTGGAAATGGACGGAGAACCGATTGAAGACATGGTGACGTTGCGTAAACACTTGTACAACGAAAAGAAAGTCGGGGATAGTATGACGATGAAAGTCTATCGTGAAGGAAAACCTGTTACAATTGACATGGTTCTGAAAGACGGCAACTCGTTCTAATACACATGTGCATAAAATCGCCACTTAGTTATCCACAGCAGACACGATAGCAGAGAAACCGCTATTGTGTCTGCTTTTTTTATCAACAATTCTACGTTTGTGGATAAAACTGAAAATTTGTGCATAACTCTGTGGGGAAGTAAAAGTGAAAAAGGGGTGAATTATTTGAAAATTAATAGCTGTGAAACCCATATAAACCGGGCACTTGACGAATTTGTTGCAAAAGAGGAGACATTTCCGAACATGGAACCGATAACAAACGAAGAGAAGTTATCCACAACGTGCGATTACTGTGATACACTTGCTGTCTATCTTGTGACGAACACATAATCGGGCACTATATCTAGATGAACCTGTGGATATGTGTATAACTTCCGTGTATAACTTTTCAAAAAAGGTGGACAACGCTGTGAATATTACAATTGTGACGGTAGGGAAATTGAAAGAGAAGTATTTGAAAATGGGCATCGAGGAGTATACAAAACGACTTGGTACGTATGCCAAAATCGACTTAATCGAAGTGGCGGATGAAAAAGCGCCCGAGCAACTTAGCGAAGCCGACATGGAAATCGTGAAGAAAAAAGAAGCGGACCGCATCCTAGCGAAAGTTTCACCAGACGCTCATGTCATTGCACTGGCGATTGAAGGGAAACAGAAAACATCCGAGCAGCTAGCAGAAAATCTACAATCTCTGATGACTTATGGAAAAAGCAAAATCACTTTTATTATTGGAGGATCACTTGGATTGCATGCAGATGTCTACAAGCGAGCGGATGAGCTGCTATCGTTTTCCAAGATGACATTTCCGCATCAGTTGATGAAGCTGATTTTGTTGGAGCAGGTGTATCGTGGGTTTAGGATTATGAGGAATGAACCTTATCATAAGTAAATGAGGTTTCATAAAGCATGATTTGCAGTAGCAAAAAGTGATGCCTCACAATTCTTAAATTATCTCTTACTTCAATAACAAAACATCAACGTTATTTCCCGAAATAAGGTATTCAAGGTAACAATAACGGGAGAAGTTTTAGTACTCACGAGATTATTAGTTGATCCCTAATATAAAAAAGTAAAAAGGATGTCTCGACTAAAGAGACATCCTTTTATGATGGGTTTATTTTGTAAAGTTATCGAAGTAACCCTTAATATAGACAATGGGAGTTCCTTTATCTCCACTTCCTGAAGTTAAATCAGATAAAGATCCAATTAGGTCAGTTAGTTTACGAGGTGTAGTGCCTTGTGCTTCCATTGAACCTACAAGGTCTTCTTTTTTATTATGGATGAATTCAGTAATAGCTTGTTTTAACTCTTCACCATGAAGATGAGAGAAGTTATTATCTGCTAAGTATTTTAGTTTCACTTCGTTTGGTGTACCGTCAAGTCCTGTTGTATAAGCAGGTGATACTACTGGATCCGCAAGCTCCCAAATTTTACCGACGGGATCTTTAAAAGCTCCATCGCCATAAACCATTACTTCAATAGTTTTACCAGTCAATTCTTTGAGTTTTGCTTGAATTCCATCAACGACTGGTTGGCAGTTGTTCGGAAATAGCTTGACACTGTCTTCCGTGGCTTTGTTTGAACCAAGTAGACCATAGGCTTCATTAAAGCCGCTGCCGTTAATTGATTTTGAAAGAACATCATCTAGGCCATATACTTTTTCAGCACCATTGTTTGTCAAAATACGTTTTGTTCTTACGCGTGAGTGAATGTCACAAGTTAACACGCTCTTTGTATAGTCCAGAATTGTTTTTGGATTGTTGGAGAAGATCACTTCACAAGTTGCCCCTTCAGCCTCAATCAAGGATTTATAGTATTCGATGTAATCCACACCTGTGAAAGTGTGTTTCCCATACCCGAAATGTTCACGGAACTGGGCTTCAGTTAATACATCCGTCCATGGATTGATGCCTTTCGCATCTAGCTCATCAATGTCTACCAGGTGATTGCCCACCTCATCGGAAGGATAGCTCAACATTAAGACTATTTTTTTTGCGCCTTTTGCAATCCCTCTCAAGCAATTTGCAAATCGGTTACGACTAAGAATCGGGAAAATGACACCAATTGTATCATCACCGAATTTAGTTTCTATATCCGTTGCGATATCATCAATTGTCGCATAGTTCCCTTGCGCACGAGCAACAATGGATTCAGTAATGGTTACAATATCGCGATCCTCTATCGAAAAGCATTCAAGCTTTGCTGCATTTAATACGGTTTCAACAGTGATTTGTTGCATATCATCACCTTGGTTGATGATGGGACTGCGAAGCCCACGAACTACTGTTCCAACGGCTCTTGTCAATGTAATCTCTCCTCAAATCGAGTATATTTTATATCATTATGTCTATATCTTTAAACATTATATGTTTACTATACCTCTATAAAGTGATATAAGTAAAATTAATATTCATTATATCAGGTATAAGGAGAGCTTATATGATAGGGAAACTGGATTTGTACCGTATATTTAACGTTGTTAGCTCCAATAAAAGTTTTTCAAAAGCCGCACAAGAACTATATATGACACAACCAGCTGTTAGTCAAGCGATCTCGAAGTTGGAGAAGGAATTGGATATTCTACTTTTCCATCGAACGTCCAAGGGAGTCGTATTAACAAATGAAGGAAAACTGTTGAATGAGTATATTAAGTCAGCACTAGGGATCATAAACGCCGCAGAAGACAAATTGTTAGAATTTAAAACATTAAAGACGGGACACTTGCGAATCGGCGTTGGAGACACCATCTCTCGCTATTTCCTATTACCTTATTTGGAACAATTCCACAAGGGATACCCCGGGATCAAATTAAATATATTAAATGGCACAACAACAGAAATCAGTGACTTGATCAAATCAGGAAAGGTAGATATCGGTGTGTGTAATTTACCAATGGATGAAGAAAATCTACAAGTCATTCCTTGTAAGGAAATACAAGATATCTTTGTTTGCGGAGAAAAATATAAATCTCTTACGGAACAACCGGTTAGTTTTGAGTATTTAATGAAAATGCCACTCATTTTTTTGGAAAAGAAATCGAATTCACGATTGTTTGTGGAACACTTCTTTGAGAAAAAAGGTTTTAAGTTCTCTCCTGTATTTGAATTAGGGTCATTTGATTTGGTTTTAGAATTCGCAAAAATAAATTTAGGGATTTCATGTGTGATTAAGGAGTTCTCAAAGAGTTATTTAGAAAGTGGAGAATTATACGAGATCCAGCTAGTAGAGGAAATTCCAAAGAGGATTATTGGTCTATGTTATTTAGAGAATGTCCCATTAACGCGTGCTGCAAAATCATTTATCGAGCTTGTAAAATAATGCATGAAGTTAAATTTGCATAGTTACATGTAGTACGCTGAACCGGATCATAAGTATGTAGTATTTTAACAACAATCACCTAACGTGTTGGGAACTTAACGCGTTAGGTGATTGTTGTTTTAGTTAAACCTTACATACATCGGTCTCTATAATCATTCCATTTTACAAGTCCCCCAAAAAATACCTGACAGCATGACAACTAGACGGGAATTAGTATCCATTATCATCACTCGAAGATCCAGCAGCGTAATAGTTATTAAAAATAAGAACCAACAATTGTTCCCGTTTGTTTTTTTGATGCCGATTCATAATCCAATACATATAGTAGCAGTAAATTAGAATGACCATATGAGAGGAGAAATTCGATTTGAACGAATCGCTACTTGCGGCCCTTAGAAAAGGCGGATTCATATTCTATGCTAAACATGGAGAAGCGACTGTTGGAGAGGATCTACCTTATCTCAACTTTCAAGACTGCGCGACCCAAAGAAATCTTTCTCAACAGGGACGGTGGCAGGCTCATTACTATGGAGAGATTCTTCGATACTTACAAATACCGATTCAATTTCCTGTTTCCGTAAGCCCCTTCTGCCGGGCAATCGAAACAGCACAGTTAGCAGTTGGAAGTGATCATGTTCAAGTTCATCCATTTTGGTTTGAGATCTATCAGTTGAGTGGAACTTTACCTATCAGCTCTAGACAAAAAACTTTGAGTGATTTAAAAGCTATTTTGGAAACACTTCCGGTAGAAGGGAAAAACGCCGTGATTGTTGCGCACAGTTTCCCGGAAGGAGTGGGACTAGGCGTACTACCTGATATGGGGACAGTTATAATAAAGCCTAAAGGAAGAGGAAAGGGCTATGAAGTTGTAGGTCAATTATCTTTAGCAGAGTGGAGCAAATTGGATAGTTAGCAAGAGAGCCGATTGAAATGTAAAAAAATACAGACCATACTATACAACGAAATTACAACGTAACTAAAGAAGCAGGATGAAACCATTTGTAGATGCTAAAATAAATGGATAAATCCGAATTCGGGAGGGGCGTACCAATGAATATTGTTGAACTAGTAAACAATAAATCTCTTAAGGCGATGGAAAAAAGGATTCAAATCATAGAAATCTTGCTCGAAGATAATTTATCTTTACAAGAACTTATCACGATCTGTGATTCATTGAAGGATAAGCAAATAGCCATTATTCTTGAAGCGATTGAGGAAATAACAAATAAAAAAATGAAACAACTCGATCCTGCTTATATTGATTTTGTAGAGAAATATATTCTCTCAGATAATAATTCATGTAAACGTGAAGCTTCAAGGATTGTTGGCAATTTGGCAGAGCAGTATCCCAATAAGTTGGATTCAGTTATTCAATGCTTAATAAAAAATACTACTGATGATAGTACCGTTGTTCGTTGGGGGAGTGCGTATGCCCTCTCCAGAATTATTGTGCTGACTGAATATGCCAATACGGACTTATATGATCAAATCAGTGATATATGTGAGAAGGAACAAAATAATGGCGTGAAGAACCAGTATGTCAAGGCGTTAAAAAAAGCGGTGAAGATAAGAAAGTAAAGCAAGTAATGTGTTACCATTGAAAGTCTGAACGTTCCAATCCATATAAAAAATAAGTTTTGGATAAGGTTATCAAAATTGATTGTCGACAAAGAAAAACTGGTGGATCATAAGAGCAAGGAATCGCTCTTCATTGATAAAACTGACGGTTGACTCCAAAAAAAGAGGGCCAACCTAACTATTCATGCTCAAATGAGGAGTTCACACGGGAAAAGCATTATACTAATACTCACGATACAAATACGAAAGGGTTAAGGTGATCACAATGAATGCAAACGATATACTAACCAGACTCCGATATGCACTCGACATAAAAGATGCAGAAATGGTTGAGATCTTCGCACTGGGCGGAATCGAAACAACGAAAGCGGAAGTCCAGGACATGCTGTCGAAGTCAAAAAACAGTCCGGATGGCGAAACGCCAGATGAAGAGTATGTAAAAATGATCGACAACAAAACGTTAGAGTCTTTCTTAAATGGGTGTGTCACATTGAAAAGAGGGCCTCAAGAAGAAACGCCGGAGTCCGTCAAAAATCAGTTTTTAATGAGAGACGACAATAGAAATGTGAATAATATTTTGCTCAAGAAGTTGAAAATTGCCCTGTCCCTTACGAGTGAAGAGATGATGGATATTTTACATGACGCAGGAGTCACGGTGTCAAAGAGTGAACTGAGTGCGGTACTGCGTAAAGAAGGTCATCGCAACTATAAAGAGTGCGGCGATCGGTACGCGAGAAACTTCTTAAAAGGGTTGGCACACATCTATCGAGCATGATTCCTACGACAAACCAGGCAGGCTCCCAATTTATCGGGGCCTGCCTTTTCTCGTTGCCTTGCAGAACATATGACAGCGTATACTGGATAAGCTATAATCATGAAGGTTGCAGCCACCTTTCAACTAGAGAGAGGGGAGTCTCTTTGATTTCATTACATAATGTCAGTAAGAGTTTCACAGATGTACCCGTCATCGATTCCATTTCACTCTCAATCGCTCGAGGCGATATCCATGGCGTTATCGGAGCGAGTGGTGCGGGAAAGTCGACGTTGTTGCGACTCATGAACTTGTTGGAAACACCGGATGCAGGGGCTGTGGAAGTGAACGGCCAAAAGCTGACCGCTCTCAACACGAAGCAACTTCGGCAAGCTCGTAAATCCATTGGAATGATTTTTCAACACTTCAACTTAGTGGCCAATAGAACCGTTTACGAAAATGTAGTGGTCGCGTTGGAGCTCGCCAAGTACCCCAAAACGGAACTTCGCAAACGGGTTATGGAATGTCTGCAATTTGTTGGACTTGAAAGCTTTCACGCCAAGTATCCAGCCCAGCTGAGTGGCGGTCAAAAGCAACGGGTTGCCATTGCGAGAGCGCTTGCGAATCATCCACATGTATTATTATGTGATGAACCCACGTCGTCACTTGACCCTCATACGACTGCGGAAATCCTCGCAGTCTTAGCGGATATCAATCAAAGGCTTGGGGTCACCATTGTCCTGGTGAGCCATGAGATGGACGTCATTAAAAGTATCTGCAACCGCGTCACTGTGCTGACAGACGGAACCATTCATGACACGGTAGCTATTACACCGAGAGGCATTCAAGAAACGGTAAATACTGCTGCGCATCTTGTGGAACGCCTCAAGGAAGATGGTGATCGCGATGCCTGAAGTACTCATTCAATACCAAGCTGAAATTTGGCAGGCGATCGGTGAAACGTTCATCATGGTGGGAATTTCCATCCTGGCGGCCATTTTAATAGGGCTGCCTGTTGGAACGTTGTTATTCATTTGCCGGAGAGGGCAAGCTTTTGAAAATCAGATGGTCTTTACCGTCGTCAACTTATTCGTAAATGTAGTCCGTTCCTTTCCGTTTTTATTGTTAGTCGTTTTTTTAATTCCTTTTACCCGGCTTCTCATTGGAACGGCAATCGGTACCGCAGCTGCCACTGTGCCCCTTTCAATTATCGCCATTGCCCATTATTCAAGATTAGTGGAACAAGCGCTATTGGACGTTCCTAAGGGTGTCATAGAAGCAGCGATTTCCATGGGGGCTTCCATGAAAGAACTCATCTTTAGATTCCTTTACGTGGAAGCCCGTTCAGGACTGGTCCTCGGTCTCACAACGTCCATTATTAGCTTCATCTCCTATTCCACGATTATGGGAGTGGTGGGAGGCGGTGGAATCGGTGATTTTGCGATTCGCTATGGGTATCAGCAGTTCAAGACGGATTTAATGATCTATATGATTGTGATCATGATCATTTTGGTGCAGCTCATCCAGTTTACGGGGACGACTGTATCCAGATGGATCGACAAAAGATAAAGAATAGGAGAACATCATGAAAAAAATTCTTTTAATACTCACGTTAAGTATCCTTCTTGTAGTAGCCGGGTGTAACAAGTCCGATTCTGCCAAGGAACCTGAAAAAGCTCCAGCAAAAGAAGATGAAGTCGTCACATTGAAAGTCGCTTCACTTATCCCGCCGATGACGGAAATCCTGGAACTGGTGAAACCGACTCTTGCAGAGCAAGGTATTGAACTTGATATCGTCGTACTAGGCGATAATGTTCAACCGAACAGTGCCCTTGCCGCAAAAGAAGTAGACGCAAACTTCTTCCAGCACGTACCGTACATGGAAGAGTTTAATCGCAACAACGATGCGAATTTAGTTCCAATAACACCGATCTATTTTGCCAATTACGGTGTCTATTCAAAAGAATACGACTCCATGGAACAATTACCGAAGGGTGCGAGTATTGCAATCGCAAATGACATTTCAAATATTGATCGGTCGTTAGCCCTGTTAGCTCAGCAAGACATCATCACATTAAAAGAAAAAAAGGGACCGTACTATACAAAAGCGGATATCTTAGAGAATCCGAAGAACTACGAGTTCAAAGAAGTGGATTTACTGATGCTTGCAAGAATGTATGATGACGCAGATGCAGTCATCATGACACCTGCTTATGCAGCACCACTCAACCTGACGCCGAAAAGTGATGCACTGCTAACTGAAGGGGTCGAAAATGATTTTGCCATTACGTTAATTGCCCGTGAAGACAATGCAGACTCGGAGTCAATCCAAAAGCTATCCAAGGCGATGACTTCCGATGAGGTGCGTAAGTTTTTAGAAGACAACTACGATGAAACGGCAATTCCAGCATTCTAACAAAAAAGGCTTTAAGAACAGGACCACACCTGTCTCTTAAAGCCTTTTTTCAATAATCATGCCCTTATCTTGTCGTCAATCTCACGGATGAATGAATTCAGAATGTGGATTTGTTCTTCCAGCTTCTCTTTATGCTGGAACAGAATCGCTTTCGTATTCACATTTTCATAAGCACCATGGATATGTGAGAGGTTCTCTCGGATATCCTCAATGGACATGCCAAGATGCCGGAAACACCTGATTAGATTCAAGATTTCAATGTCTTTATCATCAAACGTCCGGTTTCCTTGAGCGTTTCTTGTGATTGCAGGGATGAGCTGGATCTTTTCATAGTATCTGATTGTGCTGGATGGCACTTGAGCTAGTGTGCTTGCTTGTTGGATGGGATACATGGAGCAACCTCCTTGACTTAAAGTTAGGTTTAACCTTTAAGGTTGATTCTATCAGACAAAGAGGAGTGAATGGAATGAAAAAGATTTTAGTCGTCGTTACGAATGTGTCCAAGTATCCGAATCTTGAGCGAGCTACAGGGTTATGGCTGGGTGAAGCAGTACATTTTGTAGATGTCATGCAAAAAGAAGGACATGAAATTGATTATGTAAGCCCTAAAGGCGGATATACACCGATTGACCCGCACAGTCTGCAAGCAGATCAGATGTCGGAGCTCGACTGGCAATATTACGAAGACCAGACATTCATGAATAAGTTGGGTACGACATTGGCGGCAGCTGAAGTGAAAGCGGCAGAGTATGACGCAATCTACTATACGGGCGGACACGGGGTCATGTGGGATTATCCAGAAGATGCACACTTGCAAAACATCGCAAGTACCATCTACCAAAAGGGTGGAGTCGTTTCTGCAGTATGCCATGGTTCTGCAGGTTTAGTGAATATTAAAGATGCAGCAGGTCAGCCGCTGATCGCGAATAAGAAAGTTTCAGGCTTTACCAATACAGAAGAAGCCGCACTAGGTTTAGAGAACACGGTACCATTTTTAACAGAGGATGCACTCGTCAGCCAGGGGGCAAACTATGTGAAAGGTGATGACTGGGCTGCATTTGCTGTCTCAGATCATCGCGTCGTTACGGGACAGAACCCGGCATCCGGCGGCGCGGTCGCAGCTGAAGTAGTATCCATTTTTAATGCAGCTAACTAACAGGAAACGTATTCGCTATAAGCAGGAGCAAAGCTATGATCAACTATCATCATAGCTTTGCTTTTTTATTTTTGTATGAAAACACCTTTAAAAAAAGGACTTTCGCAGAAATCAGTTCTCACTGACTTTCTGGAAAGTCCTTTTATAGGTTGCCCTGTTCAATTTGTTTAATGGCTTCTTCAAGCCAATAAATGGTGTGATCAGATTTAGTTGTAAAATAACCAAGAAGCAACTCATTGAGATTCTCACTTTTTTTGTCTCTAGGGGTATTGTTTTCAAAATTCATGATACGATCCCAATGGTCTTTATAATCGTCTAAGCGCCCTTTTAAAAGAACTACAACTTTTTCAGGGTCAACGTATTTGATGTTAGCCAAGCAGATTACAATGTCATTAATATCATTGGCAGATTCAAACAACTTATAAATCTTTTTTGGAAGCTCTTCACGGCCTTTAGCCGTAATCGCGAATACTTGTTTGTCGGGCCGGTGTTCTTCTTTGATGATTTCGACGGGTTCAATCAACCCATGTTTTGCCAAAGCATCGAAGTGATAGTAGAGTTTACTTTCTGTGATTCCACCTAATTCGTCCAATGGTATAGGTTCGGACATTTGTTTTTTCAGCTCATAAGGATAGGTTTTTCCTATCATTAGTTTACTTAATATAAACACTTGAATGCTCATTTACAATGCCCCTTTAATAAGAATAATTATTCTTATTATAACATGGTTAAGACAACACTTTAGTGATTTCTTCTATTTCAGTCCTCGCTGCGGACTTGTCGGACGGCTTGGATTTGTGAACGGTCGCAACGATGATGATATTGATGATCATGGCACCTAAACCGACTGCAGTTAGTGACCAAAGGAATGGACTTGCACTAATACTTCCGTAAAGATCTGCTACGTAACCCTGTACGGAGTAATACATAGGTGTGATATGGCTTGCCCATTCATATGGTGCGTACATCATATCACGTGAGATGACTGCCCCATTGGCTAACGTTTGGACGAAGATAAGGGGAATATTGAGAATCATACCAGCGGGTCCGAGTAAGAAAATCAGAATCGCTGTGAAATTGAAACTAGCCATGTAAATAAGGGTTTGATGCCCGACTATACTCATGAACAGGCTTCCGCTCGGCTCATTCACTAAATAGGTGATTCCTGTCGCAGCCAACGAGGATAACACGGCGATCAAAAGAGCAGTCAATTGCAGATAGATGAATAACCGGGTTTTGCTAGCTTTTCCCCGGCTCTCTTTAAAGGCATCCACTAATTGCATGGAACCGATCATCGCCCCAATGTAACTCGCCATGGTCAGGAACATAGGAAGCATATTATTATGCATACCATCAGGAATCTTATTGATTGTCACTACATTTCCTACATAAGCAGTTTCAATTTTTTCGGCTAATTCAGCAGCCTGCTTTTCTGGCACATTGAAGTTCATTAGTACGCTCTGAGCAGTTTGCTGAGAGAATTGCTGACTGAGCTGGTTATTGATTTCCGCAACAACGGATTTCATAGAAGAAGAAATGACTGTTGCTCCTGCTTCATTAATTGTAAAGTCAATACTGGATGACGTCTCACCGTTTTGCATAGCCGCAGAAAATGATTCGGGAATATGTACGACTAAGGCTAACTCATTTTTCTCCAATTCTTTTAACGCCTTCTTATTCGTGATATCTGTCTCTACTTCTTTAAAAGGTAAATTCTTTTGCAGTTGCTCTGCAATCGTTGCTCCATATTCACCCGCGTCATCATTGACGATGGCAATCGGTAATTTATCAATATTTCGTGGGATTGCCGTGTAACCAGGTAAGAAAATTCCCAGCATGGCAATTGCATAGAATACGCCCATGATGATGGCGGCAATTGAACCTCTCGTTTTTAGAAACTGTGTGAATTTCATGTTTTTTCCTCTTTCCCTTTCAAAATACACGTTAACAATTCGACTTTCATAAAAGTACTTTGTTTAAAGTATGTCATTATTTTATTCTTTTTTTCTAAGAAGTCAACTGATTAGGTCGGGGGAGCATTTAATGGGATTTGTAGAACGTGAGATGTGGAAATTTTTTAATTGAATGTGCAAGCCGACGGAAAAAATGAGGAAAGTCTATCTCTGTCGGTCCTCAGCGCAACAACTATCATATGATTAGACTAGCGACACCGTATACTGGTATTCGGGAGTGATGAAATTGAATGAGTACATCCAGCACATGATTGATTGGATAGAGGACAGGTTAAAAGAGGAGTTCTCTTTAGAGGGGTTAGCAAGTCATATGGGGTATTCTCCTTACTACTGTTCTTTTAAGTTTCATCAGGTCACCGGTATCAGTATGAGACGTTACATTTTGCTGCGAAGATTATATTTGTCCACGGAAGATTTAGTAATGAATCGCAAAATCATCGATATTGCTACCGACTATAACTATTCATCGCAAGAAGCGTATAGCAGAGCTTTTAAATCAGTTTTTGGCATCAGTCCAAGTGAGCTTCAACGTCGTCAAATGCCAGTTCAATCCATTACCAAGCTAATGACGTATTCAGGAGAGGGTGGGAATCGTATGACTGCTCCGAGAGAGACGGAAGTTTCACATTTACAAAGTAAGAAAAGTGAATTATTTGACCAAGATGTACTGAATATCTTAAATGGACAGGTCATGTATGAGGAGTTCAAAAGTAAAAAACTGATGGGGAATTCCGATTATGCCCCATTCAATGAAGCGATGTGTGTCCATGAAACGACAACTCCAATTTTCGATTCAACGTTCATTCGAACACGAGCTTTTGGACATGATGTATCTATTGAAAGTTACATCGGCAAAGTGATCCAGCCATTGACGGTACTTGATCAAAAAAACTATAACTATATAGTTTTATGGTTTGGTGAAGATATGTTTTGTCAGATGAATCTTCTGACCGTTCTGGCGTATCTTGAGCAGTCGGAGTATAAAGGTACGGTGTTTTTAAATAGTTTCAGGGAAGACGAGTTTAAAGTAACTCAAACGGAACTAGTTTTAGGCAGCTATCATTCAATCTATGACAATGTACTCGTGAACCATAAAAAGCCAAGTCATCAAGTGATGCCCCTGATGTACCAGGCAATCGGGTTATATCTAGAAATGCAGACAGACAACAATCCGGTCACTAAATACATCGCAAGAAATAGACAGCTGTCTCAATCGGAATTGCTTAAGCGATTATTTGAGATTTTTCCGATGATCGGGTATGGAGATACACAATATATGGAGCTGATCAATAAAGTGAGGTAGATGTACAGGAATGTCCTTGTATAGAAGCAGCAGTTATCATGTAGAGGACAGCTTGGGAGCGGAATACTTAAACCGTCAGCGCTTGCAAAACCAAACTATACAAGCAGGTGATAACGAATGTACCGGAAAATAATCGACGCCCACATTCACTTAGATATGTATGCGGATACTGAACGTCTTCAAATTCTAAATGGGTTAGAACAAACGTCTGCTGAATCACTGATTGCTGTCTCAACCAATTTAGCCTCTTCACTTAGGCAATTGGAATTTGCCCAAATGGACAGTCGGATAAAGCCAGCTATTGGATATCATCCAGAACAGTTACTGCCAAGTGAAAGGGAAATTGAAGGAATAATGCAACTGATTGATGCCAATCGGGACGTTCTTGTTGCAGTAGGAGAAGTCGGCCTTCCGTATTATTTGCGTCAGGATGAACCGGAGATGGATGTGGGGCCATATGTGGTTCTGCTGGAGCGTTTTATGCAAAAGGCTGTAGCGTGTGATTTACCCATTGTCCTGCATGCCGTTTACCAAGACGCGGAGCTCGTATGTGACCTGCTGGAAAGCTACGACATTACAAAAGCGCATTTCCATTGGTTTAAAGGGGATGACGCAGTTCTAGAGCGTATGCTTCGGAATGGATACGTTCTATCGGTTACACCGGATGTCACGTATGAACAAGAGATTCAGCATATAGTCAAACAGACTCCACTCTCGCAGTTAATGGTGGAAACGGACGGACCTTGGCCATTTAAAGGCCAATTTGCAAAGAAAATGACGCATCCCTCCATGATGCACCAGAGTCTATACACCATTGCGCATATTAAGGGAATAAGCTTAGAAAAAACCTATCACCAAATCTATGAGACAACCCGG
Organism: Sporosarcina gallistercoris; assembly: GCF_050459885.1. Lineage (GTDB taxonomy): Bacteria > Bacillota > Bacilli > Bacillales_A > Planococcaceae > Sporosarcina > Sporosarcina gallistercoris_A. The sequence goes on from NZ_JBCMNO010000012.1 coordinate 52,481, forward strand.
AATTTTTATCGGTTGTAAGGAAGAGGATGTGGTGATGCCAGACTGCATGCATATAGTGTATACATTCTATGAACGGCTCAAAACGTGTCCTAATGCGCTTCTTTAATTATTCACCTGCCAATGATACGATAGCGTTATGAGAAAGCATGGAGGTGTAGAAACTGTATGTTTTTGGAGGATCTGAAGAAACAGCTGGATGACAATAAGTCCATGTTCATTGGGGAGGATACTGCATTTCGCGCTGCGGTATTGGTGCCGCTTGTTCAAGAATCAGGTGAGTGGCACGTGGTTTTTGAGAAACGTTCCCTGACAATGCGTAAACAGCCGGGAGACAGCAGTTTTCCAGGAGGTCGGATTGACTTGGCAGACGCTTCGCCGATGGACGCTGCACTGCGGGAAACGCATGAAGAATTAGGGATTGATCCGGACACAGTCAAGGTCATTGGAAAGCTGAGTCCATATATTGCGTCTCCATCGTTTGTCGTCTATCCCTTTGTGGCGGTATGCGACTATCGTGAAATTATCCACTCTTTTAATAAAGACGAAGTCGAGGAAGTCTTTGCGATTCCATTGCAGTGGTTACTTGAACACGAACCTGTTTTGCACAGAGTTCCTGTTCAACCCGCGCCGTTGCCGGACTTCCCGTTCGATAAGATCTACAATGGCCAGCAGTACCAATGGGGAACGCGTACACAGGAAGAGTGGTTCTATGAGTATGAAGAGTATATTGTTTGGGGATTGACAGCTCGCATATTGAAACACTTTATCGATCTGATTAAATAAGGGTGGATGTCTGTTAAAGGGAGGTTGGAAATGAGAGAGAAGAAGTCTTGGACGGTTAAGATCCTTATCGGAATGGCAGCGCTTCTGCTGATTGCGGCGGCTGGATTTTTCCTCTTTGTCAGCACTTCTTATGAGGCAATTCCCCTTGAAATGAAAAGCTTACAATCCGATGATCAGGTAACCGTTAAACGAGAAGGAGATCTCCTCTTTGAACCGGTTGCCGAAGCACGCGATATCGGTTTCATTTTCTATCCGGGCGCCAAGGTAGAGGCTCCTGCTTATGCAAAGATGGCAAAGGAAATTGCAGCAAAGGGATATCCTGTCCTCGTGGCAGATCTCCCGTTCAACTTAGCGATTCTTTCTCCTGATCGTGCCGATAAGATCATTAGTGATCATCCAGAGATCAAGAGGTGGATCATTGGCGGCCACTCATTAGGTGGTGTAATGGCCGCGGATTATGCGTTGGATCATAAGGAAATAGAAGGACTTGTCTTACTTGCGTCCTATCCGCAGAGTAAAACGGATTTAAGTGATTCCGCGTTGAAGGTGTTGTCACTGTGGGGAAGCAATGACAAAGTTGCTGATTTGGAAAAAGTGAAAGACGCAAAGCAGATGATGCCGAGCGATGCTGAATTCATCGTTATAAAAGGTGGAAACCACAGTGGATTTGGAGAGTATGGCCATCAAAAGGGAGATGGAGAATCTTCACTTTCAGGGGAACAGCAGATTCAGGAAACCGTCAAATACGTAGTCGGACTTTTGGGGAAACTGGATGAGTGAAGAGAATTATACGGACGCTGACGTGAAAAACCTGCATGCGGAAACTTCATCCACATGCAGGGTGCAATCACGGACATAACACGACGATTTGGTAAGGTGTCGTCTGCGCAGGAATACTTCGAGTTGTTGCGCCATATACGACTAGCAGGTCCCTATTGGACAGGCTACCCGTGTAAGGCTGCCCGTTTTTCAGGATGACTTTAGTAGCGGGATTCATATTCAACTGTAACGTATGATCACTGCTCACTAATTGGTCATCAAAATGATCCACTTTCACAAATTGCCCAGGCGTGTTTTTGTACATGATCAGCGCATTGAATTGCGGTGGGAAGATGAGCGGGGCCGGAGCATTCCCGTCGTAAAATCCGGTCACCTGGTCCCCGATGGATACCACTGCCTGATCCACAAAGTAAGTAGCAGGCGCCACTACAAAATTCACTGCGTTTCCATAGCCATTATCAACGGACAGCAGCTTATAACAGCCCATTTCATTATACTGGCCAGCTGAAAAGTCATTGATGGCAGTCACGATGCCTGTAAAGGCTTGATAGTTCATCATTCTGATTCCTCCTGTTTGTTAAGCAGTCTCTCCTGTCTATCTAGCCTATGTTGTTTCGGCCCTACGGTGACAGATTAATAGAATCTTTTCCATGCCCTTATAGAGTATCCGCTATCATTTATTTGTTAGACCACCTATTATGAAGAATGCCAAAACCCCAACGCCTGTTCACGTTGGGGTTTTAGTTGTTAAAACGTTTTTCGGTTTAAAGGGTTTCCAATGTAACTTCAATGTTGTCTCGCGTTGCTTTCGAGTATGGGCAGACCTTGTGAGCTTTTTCGACCAACTCTTGCAACTGGTCTTTTTCAATGCCTGTCCCTTTCACTTGCAGCTTCACGGCTAATTTGAAGCCTTGGTCTGTTTCGTCTTTCTGAAGGCTGACATTTGCAGTGACCTCAGATTCGAATTTGACCTTCTCTTTACCAGCAACCAATTGAAGTGCCCCGTCAAAGCATGCTGCGTAGCCTGCAGCAAATAATTGCTCGGGATTGGTGGAGTGTTCCAGCTTTTTAGCTCTTGGTGTTCCTGGCATTGCCGTGTCGAAGCTGACGACGCTATCGGATGATTCCACGTGTCCTTCACGTCCGCCTTTAGCTGTTGCTGTTGATGTGAATAGTGTTTCTGACATGGTATCACTTCTCCTCGTCTTCTATTTTGTGCTATGGTCCATGTTTACCCTGTGTGCAGTTTTTTAAGCACAGGAAGCAGTTTGACACTGCAGAAGTTTCATACAAAGGAACAGGAGCGCTCAAGATTACTTTCATGGATCCAACTATTGCTATAATGTAAGAGTGTCAAAAGCGAGCCGTGAACTTGGAAACCTCTAAGTTGGATATGAGCTAAGGCAGACCCGGAACAATCGATCTTATAGATAGGAAGCAGGGACTTTATATGAATAAAAAAGACATTGCTGAAATTCGCAAGCAATTTAAAGTGGATACGGATTTACTTATGATTACGGACATCTATAATGTGTACGTTCGTCAGGAAAGTGATGAAATCTATCACGAGGAGAGCCAAGCATTCGGATTAATGGAGCGGGAGCAACAAGAGTTGTTTTTAGCGAACTTCAAAAAGGTGTTAGGCGGAAAATTGGCCATGAAGCTATTCGAGGTTCGATTTGCGGAAGTAAAAGAAGGGCAGACGGATAATACTCAACAACTTTTATATGCTGGACTCCATACAAAAGAAGCGGATGACTGGAAAGAGAACATGCAGTTGATCGCCCAGAAAATGGTCAAGGATACGCCATATGAAAAAGACTTGGTCATTACGTTCATTCGCGGGAAGTATTATAAGCCGACGAAAAAGAACTTGGAAGAGTTGGAAATGGCTGAAGGTGATGAAGCGTATACAACACCGTTCATTCTTTGCAGCATGAACCATACCGAACTGCCGAAGAGTTCACTCGTGTTTGACTTTATCGAGCGGGAGTTCAAGTCCAGCGAAATGACGGACCCTGTCGTCAAACTGGCTTCGCCTGTCGGTGGGTTTTTGTTCCCTTGTTTCACGGACAATGCAGCAGATGTGAATCACATTTTGTATGCTGCGGGTAAGGCGAACAAACCGGATTATCAATTTATTGAAAAAGTGTTGGATGGTGAAGAAATCATGACTGCTGAAGATGACAAAGCGGTCTTTGAAGAAATCGTCAAGCATGTCGTAGGGGCTGAAGTCAATACCAAAATGCTGGCTAACGTCTATGATGAGCTCAACCGAATGACAACCGTTGAAAATGAAGGGGAAGATGAGGACTACATTCCGACATTGGATACGAAAGAAATGGAACGTGTATTGAAATTGAGTGGGGCGGAAGACGTCGATACCGAAAAAGTACAACAAGCATTCCAATCTGTAGTTGAAGATGAATACTTCGAGTTGAAAGCGAGCCATGTCGTCCCGAGTTACACATCTAAATCTATAAAAATCAGCACGAAAGTCGCGAATATATCAATCAGTCCACAAGATTTAAAATATGTGAAACAAGTCAATTATAACGGCAAACGCTGTCTCTTGATCGAGGTGGAAGAAGATACGATGATCGAAGGGTTTACGTTGATGGAAGAAGAGTTGTTTGAGTCTTAAGTGTGTGAATTCTTGAGTATTCCGGATTACTTAAAGCAAAAGTAAAAACCCGCACGCCAACCTTGAAGAATCAGGTTGGTGTGCGGATTTCTTTTATTCTTTGTGATAAGCTTCCAAAAATTCTTTTACTTTATCAGAATCAGCTATGAGCTCGTTTCCTGTGTCTACGAGTGGGCTGACTGTCGAATAGGCCTTTTTCTTGTTCCCTTGGTAATAGTTCAAGAACTCGTCTTGATTGATGGAAAACAGGATCGCCTTCCGCAGGTTTTCACTCTGTGATACTTCTCGGCCGGCTGTGTTGAATTGCAAGTAAGTCACAGCGTTGCTGTCGCTCTTTTGAAGCTGCAAATTTTCCGCCTTTTCTACAAGGTCGTACTTCGTTTCCGGAACTCCATTAAAGATGTGGATTTCACCGTTGCGTAAGGCAGACAGGGCACTATCTGCATCATCGATGAAGCGCACCGTTACGTTTGAGATCTTAGGTTCAACATCACTGCCTGTGCGATAGCCGGGATTCTTAACGAAATCTGCTTGGTAATCGTTTTTCTTCACAAGAATGTAAGGTCCGCTTGCATACAACTGATTATTGTAATTGGCACCCTCTGTTACAGTGCGCTGATCTCCATATGGAATATCCGTGTCTATGTTAAAGGATGCAACGTCATACGTGTTTATGCTCTTCACTTGTTTCTCTGAAACGATTCCTGCAGATTGGTGAGCTAAATAGTTCAACACTTGAGGGAATGGTTCTGTTGTGGTTACTTTAACTACTTGGTAGCTTCCTTTTGAATTGTCAGCTTCTGTTTTGTTTTCAACAAGTGCAGACAGCTTCGTATCCAGATCATTTTCAAGAGCGTCTTGAACCGTTTCCCCACTACCTGACAGAGTTGTTTTTTCCAATTCCGCCAAGTCAGTTACGATTTCAGCACTTTTAATATGTTCATGCAAACTATATGTCCGATGATCCGGTACAGAATCCTTGTCTTTTGCACGATCCAAAGAGAACACAACATCTTCTGCTCCGACGCGTTCACCAGTGTCGACTGCTTTCTCATTTGAAACAGCCGCGAAGTGAATGTCGTCGCGAAGAAGGAAGTAGTAATCGGAACTCCCTTCAGCCATTGCATAGTTATAAGAAAGGGAACCGTCTGATACGACTTCGTCTTCATCCGTCAAGTTGACAAGACGGACGTACATATTTGTGTTGAGTGTATTAATAGAACCGTCATTCCCTTTAATAGGATCCAGTGAAGTCAAATCGCCTATTGCTTGTTGCGTCACGAGCGGCTCGGTCGCACGCTGTTCAGTCTTTTTGAAGTCAATGGTTTCCCATGGAATGGCCCGGGATTTTGCAAGTCGCACTGTATCGGGATTCAATATTTCTTTGTTTACTCCTTGTGCTTTAAAAGAGTTGTAAAGGGGTGCGATGAATGCTTTTTCCGTAACGAGCTGCTGTTCCAGCTGCTTGTATGTTTTCGTGTATTCGTCGGCGGTCTCTGTGCTCGCTTGATCGATCAATTCATCCACTTTAGTGTCCTTAACCATGCTATTTGCACCATCGGATTTGAATAGTGCACGTACGGCGTAGTCAGGATTCCCAGTGACTGTCGTCCAACTCGACAGCGCCAAATCGAAGTTTCCCGCATCTTTTTGTGCGGAGAATGTCCCGTAATCCGGTTGGATGTTCAGTTTGACATCAAAGCCATTTTTGATGAGTTGGTCACGCACAATATTCAAGTCTTCTTCGCCTGACCCCATTCCGAGAACTTCAATTTGCACTTTCTCCTTCAAGCCACCCTTATCGTTGTCTTTACCTTCACTCTCAACCTCTGATTTAGTTTTGACACAGCCTGAAAGCACAAGAACGAACAGTAAGGCCAGCGTTAACAGTTTCTTTTTCATGGGTGAATCCCTCCAAGTTTTTGTTAGTTATCAGTCAAGCTTCGGGTCTAGCGCATCCCGCAACCCATCTCCCAAGAAATTGAATGAGAGAACGAGCAGGATGATTGCAAGTCCCGGAAAAATTGCAAGGTACGAATTCGACTCCAGATACGTACTTCCAACTTTCAAGATGTTTCCCCATTCCGGAATATGGGGCTCGACACCGAGGCCTAAATAGCTCAAACTGCTCGTTGCGATCACTGCCCCACCGATTGTTAACGTGGATTTTACAATCATGGGTGCTAAAGAATTCGGAACAACTTGTTTAAATAATATAGAGAAGTCTGATGCGCCTAACGCTTTAGCGGAATCTACGAAATCGTAGTTGGACACCATCAGGACATTTGCCCGCATCGTTCGTGCATAAGTCGGAATGGCTCCCACGCTGAGGGCGATAATCAGGTTGACTGTATTGGCTCCGAATGCGGCAATAATGGCAATCGCAAGTAAGATCCCGGGAATTGAATACAATATGTCCAGTAACCTCATGATCCAGTTATCTATGCGGTTGCTATAGTATCCAGCAATAGCCCCCAGAAAACCGCCAATAACTCCGGGTAAAATTGTTGCGGCAAATCCGACGAGTAGTGATATCCTGGCACCGAATACAATTCTTGAGAATACATCTCGGCCAAAGTTATCGGTTCCGAACGGATATTCAAGACTCGGAGTCTGTAAAATTGCGCCGTAATTATTTTCCACTGCAAGCGTATAATCGAATGTGAATCGGCTCGTGACGGAGATCGTAAGCATAAGGAGAATGAAGAACATTCCCAGAACAGCGGTCGAATTCCGCGTGATTTTCTCCCACATCACATTCCACTTCAACAATCGTGATGAGTCGAATCCCCTGGACTTCATAAGTATGCTCCAGCCTAAAAGAAGTGCAAACAAGTTCCCTGTCACCGCTGTCGCTATTAAAAATAGTGCAACGATCGTCATCCATTTCGGCGCTTCGTATTCCTTAACAAAGTAAATCGTCAGGATGAGAACCAGTATATGAAACAGAGTAATGATGAGCAAACTTCCCATCGCAAGTAAAAAAGTATCGCTGACGTACGGTTTAAATAGATTCACTGAACTTATGACCATAACTGCAAGTTGCGTCAACAACATATACACTGCAAACGTATACTCCACAGTCTTTCTTTGATTGATTAAATTGAATGCGAAAGCAGCTGCAAAGATATTACCCGATAGTAAACTGACCAATTGCACATAGCCTAGACGTCTTGTAGCTTGCTGGATTTCACCTGTTTCGAGCAGATTTTTTTTCATCCTCCAAGTGATGAAAAGCTGAAATAGAGTCGTCAGAGCATAGATGCAGAAAAAGATGAATACAACGGGGTGCAGATCACCGGTTTTAAATGAGAAGCAGTTCCATAAGAAGATCCCTGAAAAAACCAGCGAAAGAATCCACGTGAAATTTGCTTGGGTATACTCGGTTGAAATGGATAGGGCATGACGTTTCCGCAGAGTTTCTTTCATGATTTACACCTGCCTTATGATTGGTTGATCTTTGAACGGATCCTTGGATCTAGAAATGCGTACAAAATATCAATCAGTAAATTGATCAACGAAATTGTAATCGCAATGTAGACGACACCGCCCATAATCGCTGGAATATCGGGGATGAACTGTTTGTCGACGATATAACTGCCAATCCCTCTAATATTGAATACTTTTTCCGTTACAGCAGCACCTCCAAGCATGCCCCCGAACAACAGCCCGATAACGGTGATGACAGGAATCATGGCGTTTCCAACAGCATGCTTCCAGAGCATCTGACTCTTGGTTAAGCCTTTGGCCCGAGCCGTGGTGATATAGTCTTCATGGATGATTTCTAGAAGCGATGAGCGCATCATTCTTGCGATGGATGCAGTAAGAGCAGTTCCAAGAACGACAACAGGCATGATCAGAGAAAGCGCATTGCCGGGACTATATGTGGGAGGAAGCCAATTCAGATTGATGGAGAATCCTAAAATGAAGATGAGACCTTGCCAAAAATTTGGGATAGAAAGACCGAGCAACGCAATGAACATAAAGGAGTAATCTAAAAACGAATTCGGTCGGGTTGCAGATAGGATCCCCACTGGAATGGCTATGACGATGGCCATGATAACGGATAACAAGGCAATGGTCAGTGTCACTGGAAATTTGTTAGCGATACTCGTTGCAACCTCCTCATTCCCTGCGAAAGAGGAACCGAGATCGAAAGTTGCAATCCCCTTTAATGCATTCCACAATTGCTGCCAGTAAGACAAATCGAGACCATGCAGTCGATTGAATGCCGTAATTTGTTCCTTCGTTGCGGATTCTCCTAAAATATTGGATGCCGGATCGAAAGGAGAAATGTACAGGATCGTAAATACCAGCACTGCAACGCCTGTAATCACAAACAAGCTTTGGACAAGACGTTCTGCGACGTACGTTATGAACGGACTGCTGAAAAGTAGCAATAATCCATACATGAAAATGCCAGGTACGAAAGAAACCAACAAAAATGTCGGGCGTGTAAGCAAGGACTGAAAGTAAAAGGAGTACGTTTGTTTATGCATTCCATTTCTTGCGAGCCGTACTTCACTGAGGCGCAAAGTTTCCGCTCTCAGTTTTTCTTCAGCTAACCTCTCCGCCTCCCTATGTATTTCTTCAGACTTCAAGTGTGTCTTGAAGAACTTCCGCTTCCGATCGAGCTGATCTGTAAATTCATTAATCCATGTTTCTTTGCATTTCGCCTCCAACAGTTCCGCGCGGACAACTTCCATCATTTTAATGGAGTTGTGGTCTTTTCGCTTTCTTACATAAATAAAATAAGTGACAAGATGGAGAGGAAAACCTGCTAGCACGAGGAGCATGTTAACCAATGTTTTGCCCTGAGCCTTACTGAAAGACCTTTCGAAAAGTGAAGCGAGAGTGAGTGCCAACCGTTACACCACCTTTTATATTGTTTAATTCCGATCGGTATACTAGACTATAAAATACTAGATAATGTTTGTCAATTCTATCTTTTTAACTCGAAAATTATGACAAAGGGAGCTTGATGCTATGGAACCGGTTTTAAAAATAAGGGACTTACACGTGTCGTTTACCGGGAGGCAGGAAGATTTCAACGCGGTGCGTGGCGTAAGTTTCGAAGTCAATCGAGGGGAGACACTCGGTATCGTAGGGGAATCAGGGAGTGGGAAAAGTGTAACGGCGCGTTCAATCATGCGTTTGTTACCCTCTCCTCCATCATATGTAAAGGAAGGCATCATTGAATTCCTTGGGGACGACTTGAGCCTGAAGACAGAAAAAGAAATGGAAAGCATTCGCGGCCATGGGATTGGCATGATATTTCAAGACCCTATGACTTCTTTAAACCCGACTAAAAGAATCGGAAATCAAATTTCCGAAAGTATAGTTAAACATATGAACGTCTCCAAAAGAGAAGCGAGAAAAGAAGCAGTGGAACTCTTGAAATTGGTCGGCATTCAAGACAGTGAAGCGCGTTACGACCAATACCCGCATGAGTTTTCGGGAGGGATGCGTCAACGTGTGATGATTGCGATCGCCCTCGCGTGTAAGCCCGCATTACTCATTGCAGATGAGCCGACCACTGCTCTGGATGTAACGATCCAAGCGCAGATTTTAGAGCTGATGAAAGACATTCAACAGCGGTTCGGCACGTCGATTATTCTCATTACACATGATTTAGGGGTCGTAGCGGAAATGTGTGATCGCGTAGCAGTCATGAAAGACGGGGAAATCGTTGAAACTGGAACAACGTCCGACATTTTTGAAAGTCCCAAACATCCTTATACTAAAAGGTTATTACATGCACTGCCTCGTTTGGATGAAAGGAAGAAAGAAAAACGGGTATCTCAACTTCGGGAAGGAATCGACAGAACTATCCCGCTTGTTCAAGTGAAATCCTTGAAACAACATTTCGACAGTGGAAAAGGGGAAGTGACCAAGGCGGTGGATGATATCAGTTTTCACATTCGACCTGGCGAAACGCTTGGGCTCGTAGGGGAATCGGGCTCGGGGAAGTCGACTACAGGCCGCGCCATCCTTCGATTGAATGAGCCGACCGCAGGAGAGATTCTCTACGAAGGGATGGCCATTAACCGTTTCTCCGCAAAAGAGATGAAAGCGATGCGAAGTCATATGCAGATGATATTTCAAGACCCTTATTCCTCTTTGAACCCGCGGTTTAAAGTACTCGACATTATCGGGCAAGCACTGGATATCCATCGGATGAGTAAGAATAAAAAGGAGCGGAAGCAAAGAGTGGAAGACCTCCTAGTAATGGTAGGACTAGAGCCGGAGCATGCGATGCGCTATCCGCATGAATTCTCAGGCGGTCAGCGTCAACGAATTGGAATTGCACGTGCATTGGCAGTTGAGCCGGATTTCATAGTGTGTGATGAACCGCTCTCCGCACTTGACGTATCGATTCAGACACAGATTGTGAAACTTCTGGAGGATTTGCAGCACAAGCTAGGTCTCACATATTTATTCATCGCTCATGACTTGTCGATGGTAAAGCATATCAGTGACCGGGTGGCGGTCATGTACGCGGGCAAGATTGTCGAGTTGGCAGAAAGCGAAGAACTATACAATAACCCATTACATCCCTATACCAAGTCGCTGCTATCCGCAATTCCGATTCCTGACCCTAAAGTGCAGAGGAACAAAAACCGTAACCTAACTATTGAAGACACTAGTGAAGGAAAGTTTGATGTGCAAAACCAACAACTTGTAGAAGTGTCTGAAGGGCATTGGGTAGCAAAGGCACTCGAGTAATCTTAGGGGTAAGATTTCCTTGTAAAAACGATTCAATTCATGCGTTACTGTACGATGATCTTTATAAGTTCATGAATTGTCTATACCCTCAAACATCTCCCTTTTGTATCTCCTTGAATTAGTCTATAATTGGGAAGGTAAAGCACGATTATTTATTAATTAATCAAAACGTATAGATGCAGACAAAGGTCAGTAATACAAAAAAGGTGCTGTGGGAACGTTCCCCTCCATTTTTTTTGCAAATTCAGTGTGTAAGGATGGGTCAAATGAGCAACAGAGATACGAATACAGACGTTATTTTGATTGGCGCCGGCATTATGAGTGCTACGCTCGGAGCGATGCTGAAGGAAGTTGCCCCAGAGTGGAATATTACCGTGTTTGAAAAGCTGAACCGTGCAGGGGAAGAGAGTTCGAATGAATGGAATAATGCCGGTACAGGTCACGCAGCATTATGCGAACTGAACTATACAACGGAAAAGGCAGACGGTTCCATTGATATTAGCAAAGCGATTAAAATCAACGAACAGTTTCAAGTATCTAAGCAGTTCTGGTCATTTTTAGTAGAGAACGGAAGAATTCAACGTCCTGAAGATTTTATCCGTCCACTCCCACACATGAGTTATGTGCAAGGTAAGGACAACGTGACGTTTTTAAAGAAGCGCTATGAAACGATGAAACAAAATCCACTGTTTCAAGATATGGAGTACACAGAAGATCGTGAAGTATTAAAAGAATGGGTCCCTGTAATGATGGAAGGCCGGACATCAACTGAACCGATCGCGATTTCTAAAATCGACGCAGGAACGGATGTCAATTTCGGTGCGCTTACCCATATGCTATTCGACCATCTACAACGTGAAAACGTAGATATCCAATACCGACGTAGCGTCGAGGATCTGAAGCAGAAAAGTGACGGACGCTGGGAGCTGAAAGTTCGTAACTTAGTGAGCGGGGAAGTCGAGCGCCACACGGCGAAGTTCGTTTTCATCGGCGGAGGCGGCGGCAGCCTTCACTTGCTGCAAAAGTCAGGCATTCCTGAAGGGAAAGGAATAGGCGGCTTCCCTGTCAGCGGTCTGTTCCTAGTATGTAACAATCCGGAAGTTGCGGAAAAGCATTATGCAAAAGTATATGGAAAAGCATCGGTCGGAGCACCCCCGATGTCTGTCCCTCACTTGGATACTCGTTATATTGACAACCAGAAGTCCTTGCTGTTCGGACCGTTTGCTGGCTTCTCACCGAAGTTCCTGAAAACAGGTTCGATGATGGACTTACTGTCGTCAGTAAAGCCGAACAACGTCTTCAACATGCTATCTGCTGGTGTGAAAGAGATGTCATTGACAAAGTATCTCATTCAGCAGCTCATGCTCTCGAAAGAACAGCAAGTTGAGGAATTACGCGCGTTCATCCCGAATGCGAAGGTCGATGAGTGGGATGTGGTTGTTGCAGGTCAGCGGGTACAAGTTATCAAAGAAACTGAAGCAGGCGGAAAAGGGACCCTCCAATTCGGAACGGAACTGGTCAACTCTGCAGATGGTTCAATTGCTGCATTGCTCGGAGCTTCCCCAGGAGCGTCAACAGCAGTCCATGTCATGATCAATCTACTCAATACATGTTTCCCAGATCGTAAAAATGAATGGGAAGCGAAGTTCAAAGAAATGGTGCCTTCGTACGGTACAGCATTGGTGGAAAATCCGGATATGCTTCGTGATGTGAAAGTGGCAACTGCGAAGTCATTGAAGCTGGACGCGGAGCAAGTGGTCATCGATGCTCCTGTAACTGGTGTGGAAGAACCGGAAATCTTACCGGAAGAGAACTAATACCTCTAACTTACCCCCTTACTGACATTCGGTAAGGGGGTTTTATATGTTGGTGGTATATTATTTATGTAATCGATTAAAAAGTAAGAGGGCTTCTTCTTTTGAATTATTACGAATCATCAAATGGAGTAAGCATCGCGGCAGGTTAAACAAGAAGTGAGAATCATTGCTCTTCACTTCTGCCAGGCGGTACAATTTCGTGGAACGACACACTCTCCAGTTTTTCAGTTTCCGTGACATACGTTACGCGAACGACAACGCCGTATTCCCGGTTCCCTTCACGCAGCCAGAGGCGGAATGTGGCAACAGTGGAGCCATTATTTGCGGCGCTTCCCATATACAAGTAGTCAACAATACTGGCTTTCGGATACTTCGATTGCGTTTGAGTAATAGCTAGTCTTGACCATTCCGCATACGCAGGGGCACCTTCTTGCACCACTTCAGAAATCGGTGCTTGAGGTGAATTAGAGACGATGAAAAGTCCGATCGCAATCGCAATTTTAATCATCAAAACGTATCACTCCTTTTGGGTAGGATGCGTTTTTTCGTTTGTATTATACAGAAATGACGTGAATGAAGTAGCAGCATGTTTACTTTTTCGTTACACTATAGAAAATGAAGTACGGGGAGGATTTAGTCAATATGCAACCCTCAATTTACCAAGCAGACCTGAACACAAACATGTCAAAAGCGGAGTATCAATCGCCAATCGGTGTGATTGAAATTGTGGGAACAGAAGAAGCGATTGTTTCGATTTTATTTACAGATACTGAGGTTGTCGAGACAGGGTTGACGGATTCAACCTTTCAAGTAGTGAAAGACTGTTACAACGAGCTGGATGAGTACTTTAATGGGACTCGTAAGGAGTTTACAATTCCTTATGAAAACGCTGGAACCGAATTCAGACGAACTGTTTGGCAAGCACTAACGGATATTCCTTATGCACAAACTGCGTCTTATCGAGATATTGCACGTTCGGTTGGCAACGAAAAGGCAGTGCGAGCAGTCGGTACGGCTAATGGGAAAAACAAGCTGAGCATCATCATTCCGTGTCACCGGATTATCGGCTCGAATGGAACGTTGACAGGATACGCAGGTGGCTTGTGGAGGAAAGAATGGCTGCTAGCGCATGAACAAAAAAATAAGTAAAGATTTTGAAGTGCAGGGAATGCGCCTGGTCGACTGAAAATCATAATGTGAATGCTCCTCGAATAGCGTTTTGGCACCAGGGCACACTACCTTTAAAAAACGAGGCGTGTGATCAGGTGAAAACTCTAACGCAAGACGACCCGCCCGTTTCGCGAGGGAACCCGCCCGTTTCGCGAGGGAACCCGCCCGTTTCGCGAGGGAACCCGCCCGTTTCGCGGGGGAACCCGCCCGTTTAGCGAGGGAACCCGCCCGTTTCGACGAGGAACCCGCCCGTTTCGCGAGGGAACCCGCCCGTTTAGCGAGGGAACCCGCTCGTTTCGACGAGGGAACCCGCTCGTTAAGCCAGTCAACCCGCTCATTTAACAAGTCAACCCACCCACACTCTCTCCATAACTCCTCTTAAAATTATCTCTAATTTCTTTATTATACGAAAAGTTATTGGAATTTCCCTGGCAACTTGTTACGCTTAAGCAAACAGAGAGAGCTAGGGGGAACTACCGTATGCCAACAGAACCAATTATTTCACTGCGAGACCTCACGATGGAATTTCCGGGGAAACGAGTGCTAGATGGAATCTCCCTTGACGTGTATCGAGGACAGATCATCGGATACATCGGACCGAATGGAGCTGGAAAAAGTACAACACTGAAAATCTTACTTGGACTCCTTCGAGATTACAAAGGGACTGTTGAGATTTTTGGAAACGATTTACGTAACGAAGACCAGAACGTTAAACGCAGAATAGGCTACGTGCCCGAGAATGCGGAGATCTACGATACGCTGACACCTATGGAATATTTGACGTTCATTGGTGAGCTGTATGGTATGAAGCGCACAACGGTCGAGGAAAAAGCACGGCAGCTGATGACTGAGCTGGGACTCGGGGACGTTTTGCACACTCGGATTTCTTCCTTCTCCAAGGGTATGAAGCAAAAAGTGCTCATCATCTCGAGCTTACTGCATGATCCGGACATATTATTTTTAGATGAACCATTAAGCGGACTTGATGCTAATAGCGTAATGGTGGTCAAAGATATTTTAGCAATGCTTGCGGCAAGCGGGAAAACGATTTTTTACTCCTCACATATAATGGATGTCGTAGAGAAAATCAGTAATCGCATTGTGCTTCTGTACGATGGGAAAATTGCAGCCGACGGGTCATTTGAAGAATTAAGAGGTCAGGGTGAAGCAGGATCTCTTGAAATGTTATTTAATCAGTTGACCGGTTTTAATGAACATCAGCAAACGGCGAAGCGCTTTGTAGAGCTCGTTATAGGCGGTGAAATGGATGGGTAACTTCCGATCACTGCGTGTGATGGACTTATTTAAAGGTCTCTTTCAAACGTTTGGAATCCACTATCCTTCCATGCGAACAATTGTGGGGCTGAAGCTGACAATGGATGAACGGCGCATCCCTGTTGTATTTTCTCAAACGAAACTGAAAGAAGGCAACCAATTTCTTAAATCCCTTGGATTGTATGTGCTATACGGTCTAGTGATTATTCCCTTCCTGTTCATTGGCGACAGCGTCATGCTGCAGATGGGGATTGGTTTCGGAATTGCGATGTTCATGATCATGACGTCGCTCATTGCTGACTTTTCCAGTGTGCTCCTGGACGTGAGAGATCGGATTCTGCTGGCTGCTGCACCCGTGGATGATCGGACGCTAAATGCTGCGAAGCTAGTCCATATCAGTATTTACATAACATTGATTGCACTCTCTTTACTCGGCATTCCTTCAATCGTAATACTTGTGTCCAAAGGGATACTGTTCTTTTTATTGTTTCTAGTGATGATGATTTTTCTGATGCTGTTCATCATCGCACTTACAGCGATCACCTATATGGTGATGCTGCGTGTTTTCGACGGTGAACGACTAAAAGATATGATCAATTACGTACAGATCCTATTATCAGTAGGGGTTTTTGTTGGATATCAAGTTCTGATCCGCTCGTTTGACTTCGTCGGTTTAACCATTTCGTATGAGTTCAGCTGGTGGCATATCCTGATACCGCCGCTATGGTTTGCAGCACCTTTCGAATGGTTGCTAGGGGGCAATGGGAGTCAACCGCTCGTTATGCTCTCGATAACTGCTGTTATCATTCCCGTATTCGCGATTTGGATGTACATCCGTAAAATGCCGTTGTTTGAACGTGACCTTCAGAAACTAATGACTGAAACAAGAGGCGGCAAACAACAACAGGCAGTATTGATGAGGTTCTGGGGGTGGGTGCTCTGCAGAAACAGCGAAGAACGAGCAAGTTTCCGGTTTTCATGGCAGTTGATGAAACGAGAACGTGATTTTAAACTGAAAGTGTATCCATCGTTAGGGGTCGGATTCGTTGCACCTTTCCTCTTTTTATATATCTTTCTATCCGATGGAACAAGGCAAGACATGATAACCTCCAGTACGTATTTCATGATTTACTTTGGTTTTATCGTCATTGGGCCACTTGCTATCATGTTAAGTTATTCAGGTAAATTCAAAGGGGCATGGATCTTTACCGTCGCTCCCATAACGAGCGTTTCACGTGTTGACAGAGCAGCTTTAAAAGCAAGTCTAGCCCAGTTGTTTTTGCCAGTCTTTATCATGCAGGCGGTAGTATTTACGGTGTTGTTCGGCTGGCGAATTGTCCCCGATCTTATTGTCGTCTTGTTTTCAGCTGTCCTATATGCAGCCATTTGCTATGCGATAGGTGCAAAAGGTACATTGCCATTTTCGCTACCAATGGGTGAGTCTGTTCAATCGGGTACAGCAAAACAGATTATCCTCATGCTGCTCATTGGAGTCTTTGTAGGGATTCATATTCTGATGAATAAAATTCCATATGGGACTCCGATTTACTTAGTCGTGATTGTATTGGGATGTCTGGTCGGCTGGAAGACGCTGCTTCCGATTAAGCGTCATTATGTATGAATAACAAATGGGCCTACTTGGTAGATAATGCTGGGTAGGTCCATTTTCACTTCAAGAAAGATCTAATAAGTATCGAAACTTTTTTTACTTCCTTTCGTAATATGGAAAAGGAGTGAATGATTTGTTAAAGTGGACAGGCTATCAGTTAGCAACGGCGTGTGCAGTAATCTTAGGATTGGTCGGTAAGCATTATTACATAAGTTCAATTCATGAGTCGCTTGAAAGTCTACCAAGTTGGATAGACCCTATTATTGCAATTACATTTGTTAGCATCATCGGTACAGTGTGGAGTATTGCAGCAGTTGTATATTGGCAAGCGCGCAAGAACGGGCAATTTTTCACACATAAGATTTGGAGAATACTACCTGTTCTCTTAGGAGTCCTCTTTGTGCTTTCATTTATTGGATTTGTCGTTCTGGGAATCACTGTATTTGCATCGATCACTCAAGATCAGCAATGGCAAATTGACGTGGTCCTGCTATACTTTTTAGCTTTAATGTATTTATTTGTTCTATCGGTAGTTCAGCGCTACGGTAAGGTAAGGACGCCGGAGGACTTAATCGTCTATTCTGCCAACTGCACCGTGCTTATTCTGCTTATTATCATGTTCTTCATTCCACCTATTTAGTGGGACCATAAGGACGGATGTATAAGCATTTTTCTACAAAACATTATGTTTCAAAATGAAAAAAGAAAAAAGAGTATCCGTTCACCATACCGGTCATTCAGTCATTGATAGAACTAGAGTTAACAAATCCTGTTACGTATTTTGTTGGAGAAAATGGTTCAGGAAAGTCAACGTTAATGGAAGGGATAGCGGGTGTATGTGGGTTTAATCTCGCTGGCGGGGGGGGTGTAACAATCAGTATGAAGTGGAAGCAGCGAGGAGAGATCTCTCGGAGTATTTAAAATTATCACAGATGCCTAAAGTGACAAATGGATTTTTCTTACGAGCTGAATCATTTTATCAATTTGCATCTCTCGTGTACCAAATAGGTACTTATAATTAATGCCTATGGCGGGATATCCTTGCATCATCAATTTCTCGGCGAATCATTCATTTCCTTATTCCTCAATCGCTTTAACGGCGAGCACTCTATTTGTTGGATGAACCAGAAGCGGCATTATCGCCACAGCGCCAATTAACATTTTTGAGGATTATCCATAAGCTGATGGAAGAGAAAAACTGTCAATTCATCATAGCAACGCATTCTCCAATTCTGCTTGGTTATCCGGAAGCATCCATACTCAGTTTCGATGAAGAAGAAATCCACGCAATTGACTATGAGCAGACCCATCACTATCAAGTAACGAAATACTTCTTAGATCATCGACAAAAATATCTAAAAGACCTATTCGAGGAAGGGTAAACGCTTGAGTTGATACGCTTTTGTATCCTATCATCGTTCATCTACTACTTGAAATTTAAATTCCTTTTCATGGATTGTTATCATTTTGATGGCTTTTTCACTTTCAACAAGCGGATCATCTACGGCATGAGTGATCGTAGCTGTAATAATCGGTTGACTGAACCGTTTATGCGCTTTGAGATCTAGCGAGCTGTAGGAGTTGGACTCATTCAAGTGATAGACGACGTAGGTATGGTCCCCGTGTTCAAATGTACTGAACGCTTGTTGACGGTTAGACTCTTTCATACCCTGCTGTACTCCCGATGGCAGGTCAGAAATCTCTACTACTTCATAATCCATAGGATGATACATAGCGTTATGAATGCTCAGTGCGATTAAGAAAACTAGCACAACATACGTGAAGCCCCATCGGGATACTTTCTTCAAATACAAAACCTTCCTCCACAAATTGTTTCTACTAATACGTTATTTAGGTCATTAAGTTCCCATTATTCCAATTGGAGTTTGGCTTTTTTAAAATTCATTTAATCACTGCAACTTTCTTAAGTAGAACATAGTCTGGAATCGCAACAGTAATTTTGACTGCGTTTTGAGCTAGGTTTCCAGGAATTGAAGCGAAGTGAGCTACCCAGCTTTACATCCGATTACTGGTAAGAAGTATCTGAGTAATCTATTATTGATAACTAGATAAGCGTTAAAATGGAGGGAATGAGATGAGCTACAAATGGTTGGAATGGGCACAACGAATTCAATCGATCTCCCAGGCCGGACTGGCTTTTTCGAATGATGCATTCGATCGGGAGCGCTATGAGGAATTACAAGTAATTAGCGCAGAAATTATGGCGTCTCATACAAAAACGGACATGCAACAAATTCAAGATCTTTTTCTGGAGGAAAAGGGATATCCGACTCCTAAGATAGATGTTAGAGGTGTTGTGTTTCAAGACGATCAAATCTTACTCGTGAAAGAAATACACGACAAGAAATGGGCGTTGCCAGGCGGTTTTTGTGAAGTAGGATTGTCTGCTGCAGAAAATGTGGTGAAAGAAATACGAGAAGAGTCAGGGTACGTCGTTGAACCGGGAAAATTACTGGCACTGATGGATATGAATAAGTACGCATCGATACCCCAAGCGTTTCACTATTATAAACTCTTCATCCAATGCGAAATTAGTGGAGGACAACCGATCACCGGAATCGAGACAGCGGAAATCGGATTTTTCACTGAAAACAATCTCCCGGAGCTTTCTGTGAAACGCAATACTACAGAACAGATCCACATCCTTTTCGAATTCAATCGTAATCCTCATAAAAAAACATGGATTGACTAGAAAAGAGAACGTGTTTAACAGAAAGGAGGGTCAGAGATGAAACTGTTCAGCACTATCAAGAAAGAAAAAGAGTATTGGCTGGTAGACCAGGTGAAACAACCTGTGGTAAGTGAACGTGACTATGAAGAAACTTTCCAAGAACTATTGAGAGAATGGGATCACAAGGAAGTGGACTACCTATCCTTATTGATGGATGAGACGTTTGAGGTGTGGCTGCTAAAAAAAGGTTTCCATAAGGTATCTGTAATTGTGGAATATACCGTGGATTTACATACAATTCATATGCAAATATCTGATATTTCTACAATGATTTTAGCAGACTCCGAAATGACCGATGAAACGTTTGCGCACTTATATGAGCAATGTCGCAGTGGCTCCGCCAATAAAAATAACCTATTTACAATTGAACAAATCATGGAGTCTTTCGAATTGGAACTGGGTCCCGATTGGAGATCTCATTGCATGATTTTCCAAAGAGAAGGCGAATCGGTAGGCATCGGCATCCCTCATATTGAACCAGATACGCTGGAGGAAGGCAGGCTATTTTACTTTGGTATGTTACCAAAATGGCGAGGCAAGGGAGTAGGGACAGTGTGCCATCAACATTCCCTGGAGGCATTGAAAGGATTTGGTGCAACGTATTATGTAGGAAGTACCGACGCTTCAAATGCTGGGATGATCCGGATTTTTGAGAACAATGGCTGTGTGTTGAGAGACCGTAAAGGCGTTTATCGGATCGATCGACCACGTACTGTTTGAAAAGTGGAAGAGTAAGAAGAAACCCAACGAAGTAGGATAGGCATGTGCAGTACCTTATTTACATGAATAAACAAGAGTGCACTACTTGAAAAAGCTTTTTGAGTAGGTATAATGAGACTTAATTGCATACTCATGTTTTCTAGGGTTCCGTAACGAACTGTTAGTCTGGACCGAGAGAAAACTCACAGCTTTGCTGTGTCACGGAAGGATAAAAGCCTGGGAGATCACTGTTTTCAGTATCTCTCGGGCTTTTTTTTCTGTTAAAAAATAGGGAGGTGCCCGTAACTTGAATGCAAATTGGATGAAGGTCGTCATTGCAGCGGTATTTGAAGTGTTTTGGGTAGTTGGGTTAAAGCATGCGGACGGTTTTTTAGAGTGGAGTGGGACGGTTTTAGCCATCGCCATCAGCTTTTATATGATGATTATGGCAGGAAGAAAACTACCCGTCGGAACGGTTTATGCCGTTTTTGTAGGTCTTGGTACAGCGGGGACCGTCTTTTCAGATATCGTATTTTTTGGAGAGCCATTTAAAATGGTAAAGGTGATCTTGATTGTAGTGTTGTTAGCAGGAGTGATCGGTTTAAAAGTTGTAACTCCGGACACTGAAACTGAAGGAGTGGACTCGTAATGGCATGGGTTTCATTAGTGGTGGCAGGTTTGTTTGAAATGTTTGGTGTGTTAATGATCAGTAAGTTACACAAGGATCGGAATTGGCAGGCAGTCGTACTGCTGGTTGCGGGATTTGGCGCGAGTTTTCTATTCTTAGCAAATGCCATGGAAACGTTGCCCATGGGTACTGCTTACGCGGTTTGGACAGGGATTGGAGCATCCGGCGGTGCCTTACTAGGAATGCTCGTATATGGAGAGTCGAAAGAGTGGAAACGCTTGCTGTTCATCGGGATGGTACTAGGGGCGGCAGTAGGGTTAAAGCTTGTGTCTTGATAGAGTATAGGTGCAGAAAGAAGTCTATGAACTGATAACTCGATTAAAGGGGAAGGGGGACACACATGAAGTTACCCATGGAGTTCGAACAAAGGATCCGGGATAGTTTCGGAACAAAGGGTGAGGTATGGCTGGAATCATTGGAAGAACGAGTGAACTACTTTGCGGAGCACTGGAGATTGACCGTTAAGCAACCGGTTCACAGTCTCTCTTATCACTATGTCACAAATGTGGTAGACTCGCAGAAAAATCCTCTCATTTTAAAGTTAGGATTACCAGATGTGGACTGCCGCAACGAGATGGCCACTCTCAGAATATACGATGGCTATGGATGTGCACAATTGGTGAAGGAGGATCGGGTACGAGGGGCCATGTTATTGGAGAACCTTACTCCTGGGCATATGCTCTGTAATCTTTCTGACGAAGAGGTAATTGTCCAGGAATTCATACGTGTATGGAAGAAACTCCGCCGAGATGTGCCAGAGGCCTGTGATCTGCCGCTCATCACGGATTGGGCAGTCACACTGGAAGACTACCAAAAACACCATTTGGTTATAGACGGAGACCTTCCGAACGAGAGGGTCCGTCAGGCACTTCATTATTTCCGCGAACTGTGGGATACCACTGAAACACTAGGTTTGCTGCATGGCGATTTACATCACGGGAATATTTTATACAGTCAAGAGCGAGGGTGGCTCGCAATTGACCCAAAGGGGGTTGTCGGAGATCCTTACTTCGACCTCATACAATTCATGTTAAATGATTTAATTGAAAAGCCTGATCCAAAAACACTCCTGCGTTATCGGGTTGAACGAATCAGCGAATTGCTTGCACTTGATAAGA
The DNA here is from genome assembly GCF_050459885.1 of Sporosarcina gallistercoris. GTDB lineage: Bacteria > Bacillota > Bacilli > Bacillales_A > Planococcaceae > Sporosarcina > Sporosarcina gallistercoris_A. The sequence continues at coordinate 74,542 of NZ_JBCMNO010000012.1, forward strand.
GGCGTTTATTAAAAGCGGCAATTGCAATGTCTATGTTGTATGCTTGTTGGTTTGTTGAAGATAAGCATCCGGCTTGGATCGAGAGATTGCAGTGCGCTCAGTGGTTTAATGAGTTTTTGGAAGAAGCTATTCGTTGAAGCGTATTTTACGAAAATACTTCATCTTGAACAAACCTTTCAAATTCCTTTTCTTCTTCTATGAAGGGTGAGTGATTGCTGTATTCAAAAGTGGTCATCGTTGAGTTGGGCATCAATTCTGCCGCTTCCTTGGAAAAATGATGAGGACATTGAGCATCATGATGGCCAGAATAGATATGCGCCTCAACATAAACATCCATAAGTGAAGCTCTTAGATCATACGTTGGCAGTTCTTCATAGGAGAAGTAATCTAAGCGTGCGGGTACCGTCTTTCCGCTGTTTGGCCTTCTACTCATTTCATCATAGGTATCCTCGTTATAAAGAGACATCAGTGACCACTCTTTCCCGGCAGCACGTCGCTGGTCATCTGTGGATGCGCGATCTTTTAAGATGTTTAATATTTCCAATAGACGAGGGTTATTCGGATTTTGAGAACAATATATACTCCCCTTGTCTTTCATATAGTCTGACGATGCGCATAAGCCACCTGCTATGATTTTCACTAAACTATCTGGAAATCGCGTAGCATACTTAAGGGCGAGCATACCACCAGTTGAATGACCGGCAAATATCCATTTTTTGATGGAGAGAGACTTGCGTATTGCTTCCAAGTCCTTCACTGCATCGTCCATTCCTAATGTATAGTCTTCACTTTGTGGTGAAGAGTTTCCACAACCGCGCAAATTCACAAGATAAACTGTCGCACTCTTTGTGAAGATATTGGCAAAAAGGTTGCCGTTCTTATTGAATTCGCTGTATAAGTGAGTGACGCAAAGGGGCTGTCCGCTTCCTTTCGTAAATAGCTCGAAATCTCCGCGTTCTGTCGTAATCATTTGTTGCTTCCACATCGTACCCAATCCTTTCTCCTCTGGTGTGATGCTATATCGTTTATCCACTTAACGATCCTCCTTCACTTCAAATCCCAATTGCACAGAATCTGCAATTTTCTTGTATCCTATTTCCTGATAAATCTTGTTAGACGTTGGATTCGTCATGTCTGTGTACAGCATGCAGAATTCGTAGTTGTTTAATAACTTGGCAGAAAAGTCTGCGACGAGGGTCCGTGCATAGCCTTTCCTCCGGTGTTCAGCCAGTGTATAGACGAAGGAAACTGTGATGCTGTTTTGCGAAGGTCTTGCTTGCTTTGCACATGCCACTGGAATTCCGTTGTCTTCCCACAACACTATTTCCTCACGCTCAACTGAGCGCGCTACCCACTCTGCTGCTTGTTCTGGGGTCACTTCGGGCATCTGGGTATCTTCTATAAATCCGATATGCCATTCTTTAAGCAGCGGTTTGTCGGATTCCTGGGCTAACCTGAATGTCCCGGGACTTTTCTCGAGGGTTTCATCGACCTTATCTAATCGATACAAACCTTGGTCCATTATCGTTTTGTAGGGTTGATTGGTCTGGGCACTCCATCTAGCTGCGAATCGCTCGGCCCATGGTTTCAAACTAATGATCGAAGGTAATGCCAAGTCGTTGGAGAGGATGTAGTCAATTATCTGATCGATTGCCGCATCCATCTGCTGTTCATCTGTAAATATCATGTTGAGCGGGAAAGGCGGCGTCATTTGAAACAAAGCGACCACGTTGCCATGATGTTCCGCAGTTGCCATCAACGGCTCTTTTACCATGCCGGCTTTAATGGATTGTAAGACACCATTGAACAGGCTGAAAACATCCTCCCCTTCTGATAAAATCGGATCTGCTTTGGCAGCAAATGCCAGTGGATCTTCGTAAAAAAGTATTTCCATGGAGACACCCCTTCTCGTGATGAATTGATTATACTTATTGGAAAGTGAATTTTCAATCACTTATGAGTGATTCAATACAAGTTCGATAGAAGAGCGATGAGGGCTTAGGGAAACGGGTACAAGGGTACAGAAAGCATAAAAGGAACGACCAAGGAGGCGGAATGAATGGCAGAAAGAAAGCCGGTGGTAGCGATAGCGGGAGCAAGCGGTTATATCGGGAATAGCTTGCTGGAATACTTAAAAGGGAAAGCGACAGTCATTGCATTATCCAGAAATGGCGGACGGCGTAAAGATACTGAAGATGTAAAGTGGCGCTCATGTGATCTGTTTTCTATGAAGGATGCAGAAAAAGGGGTAGAGGGTGCTGACATTGCAGTATATCTGGTCCATTCGATGTTGAAATCCGCAAAGCTGACACAAGGAAATTTTGAAGATATGGATGTGATTTTGGCGGATAACTTTGCACAAGCCGCAAAGCGTCAAGGCATTCAGCAAATTGTCTATTTGAGCGGAATTATTCCGGAAGACTACGAGTCAAAACTTTCTCAGCACTTGCGAAGCCGGTTGGAAGTGGAACGAGTATTGCGGGCGTATGACGTACCAGTGACCGCTTTACGAGCAGGCTTGATAGTCGGTCCTAAAGGTTCCTCTTTTCCAATTCTATCAAAGCTTGTGAAGCGATTGCCGATCATGGTCCTCCCGAAATGGACGAGCACTAAAACACAGCCCGTCGCTTTGAAAGATGTATTGACTGCATTGACCTCCATTATCATGGACGTTGACTTGAAAGATCGTTCCATTGACATTGGCGGGCCGGATGTGATGACATACAAAACGATGATGAAGGCAACGGCAAATGTAATGGGGAAAAACCCCAAGATGCTCAATGTACCGTTCTTCTCGATAACCCTCTCCAGACTATGGCTCAGACTCGTCACGAATACCCCGAAAGAGATGGTGTATCCACTTTTGGAAAGCTTAAAGCATCCGATGGTTGTCCACAAAAGGTATACGGTTGAAGGGATTAGCAATGGAAAAACCCCATTTAAGGAAGCTGCACAAATCGCCATGGACGCAGATGCCCAAAAAGACAAACGCTCTACATCCCTTTTACCGGTATTCGGTCCTCTGAAACAAGATGTCCGCTCTGTTCAGCGGGTTGAGTTGCCAACTGGATGGACGGCGGATGAAGCCGCACGTTATTACGTGAAATGGTTGGAGACATTTTTGAATCCATGGGTCCAAACGACGGTAGACAGCGAGTTGAATTGTAGAATCGGATTCCTCGGAAGTCGCACGCTTCTGGAATTATCTTATTCAGGAGAGCGAAGTACTGAAGACCGGGCGCTCTACTACATTACAGGTGGGTTTTTACTGGATGACCAAACGAATGAGCGAGGGCGGATGGAGTTCCGTAAAATACCGGGAGCGAGTGAAGCGATAATAGCGATTCATGATTACCTGCCATCGCTTCCTTGGTTTGTTTACTATGTTACACAAGCGAATATGCATGCGTTCGTCATGAGTGCGTTCAGGAAACATATGCACCGGTTGAGCGTAAGTGAGCGAGATCGCCAGTATGTCAGAAACTTAACAGTTGAAGATGGTTAACCGATTCATCCTGCCGACTACATCGATTGATGGGGTCGGCAGTTTTAGTGTAGGGGAATGACGAATCAGCAATATGGATGGAACCATCGGCACGATCAAGTCGACAGGTTTACTGCCATATCAGGACTCGCGTTACCTGTGATCTAAATCCAATATCCGCAAAACAAAAAACGCACCCGGATTGAGGATGCGTTTTGTCTACTCCTTATACAAATGTTGTGATTTTCTCAAGCGGTAAACGAGACGACCCATATGCTGGGGCAGCTGCTTTTCCAAGTGCGATTAGCACAAGTGGAACGTAACGGTCTTCCAGGTTGAATTCTTTCGCAAATTGCGCTTTATCGAAACCGCCCATTGGGACCGTGTCGTAGCCTTTCGCCTTTGCAATCAACATCAATTGCATCGAAACGAGACCTGCGTCAAACGCAGCAATCGTCAAGCGGGCGGCTGTTGGGGCACTCGGGTAAAGGGCCTTTGCATTATCGATCTGCCTTTGGACATTGACTTCATCGATATAACCGGCTTGTAAGTTGGCACCATAGATCTCATCAATATTATGATACATTTCTGTATCGCCAATTACTGCGATGATGGCAGAAGACGTCTCCATTTGCTCTTGGTTGAATGAGAATTCTTTAATCTTCTTTTTGGCTTCTGGGTCTTGAATGACGATAAACCGCCAAGGCTGTAAGTTGCTCGAAGAAGGGGCAAGTATTGCTTCTTGTAACATTTCTTCAATCACTTCGGGTGCAATATGATAATCCGACTCGAATTTCCGGACGGATTTACGAGCGTGAATGACTTCTGATAGTGGGGCAAATAATTCTGTCATGTGAAAAACTCCTTTGTAGATACATTTGAATTCAACTTACCTTTAGTAAGTACATAACACAGCTTACTATTGGTAAGCTTGTTTGTCAACTATGACTGTGGTAGAGTGGAATTAACATAAGAATAGGGGTTTTGACGATGAAAAAAACCGACGAACTTATTCAATCTCCATCACCAAATGGGCAAGTCGCATGCGATAGTTTTCATGCGACAATAGAATTTATCGGTAAACGATGGATGGGTATTATTATTTACCATCTATTAGATGGACCAAAGCGTTACCATGAATTAGCAGCGGAAATCCAAGGCATTTCAGACCGTCTGCTGACAGAGCGTTTGAAAGAATTGGAAGCGCATGGTTTTGCTGTGAAGAGGACGTTACCCGCTTCCCGTAAAGTGGAATACGAGCTAACAGAGCAAGGGTTAGCATTCGATCCAATCATCCGCTCGATTTTGACGTGGGTGAAATCGAACGGCGGCTGTACGCAGTCGAACGCAGAAAATGAATCTTAAGTTTGAGAGGATAGATGGATGATGACATTTGAAGAGATATTACCGCGACTAAAAGCAGGCGACAACGTCATTCGGAATGGTTGGGGCGGTGCAGAACTTTACGTGAAACTAGTTGAAGCTGAATCGTTGGATGGGGAAAAGATGAATCCTTATTTCGTTATTAATGTAACGGGTGAAGGGTACACGATGTTTACACCGACAGTGTGTGATCTATTAGCAGAAGACTGGTCGATTGTAGAATAAACAAACACAACAGCTCATGAGCAATCATGGGCTTTTTGAATGGAGGAATTCAACGATGGCACAAAGCGAGTTTGCGGGGAAAACGGTGTTCATCACCGGTGCAGCTTCAGGAATCGGGCATGCCCAAGCACTTGCGTTCCTTGAACAAGGTGCGTCTGTCTACGGGTTTGATATTCTTCAAACGAACTTGGAGAACCTGGCAAGCGAGCATCCAAGTCACTTTCGTTATAGCGAAGGAAGTGTGACTGACCGAGTTGAGGTGACAGAGGCGGTGAGCCGGGCAATCGAATTATTTGGCCGTATCGACATTCTGTGCAATACAGCAGGCGTGCTTGATGGATATACCAAAACGTTAGATACCGATGAAGCGTTGTGGGATCGGATTATGAATACGAATGTAAAAGGCATGTTTTTCGTAACGAATGCAATCTTGCCGCATATGCTCAAGAGGAAATCCGGTGTACTGGTGAATATGGCTTCCATTGCAGGAATCGTAGGAGGTGGCGGGGGAGCAGCATACACCGCGTCCAAACATGCGGTTGTCGGCTATACGAAACAGGTCGATCTCGATTATTGCCGGGAAGGAATAAGGGCAAACGCAATTGCACCCGGTGCGATCCAGACGCCTATGAATGCTGACGATTTTGCTGGGGATGGAAAAATGGCGGAGTGGGTCGCTGAGGAGACACCTGCGGGACGCTGGGCCCAGCCTGAAGAAGTCGCAAAACTGACACTCTACTTAGCTGGAGCTGCTTCTGATTATGTCCATGGAACGGTCATTCCAATCGATGGTGGTTGGACGGCGAAGTGACCATTCTCAGGACGCACGAATTCTGCTATACTAGACAGGCAGACTTTTTGCCTGCACTGCGGCACTTTTTGACGGAGCAATCGGCTCTTTCTTCCTTTGGTCGCAGTTACTACTAAAACAGCTGTTTTGCTGTTTTACAAAGGAGGACTATATATGACGTTACTCGCAAAAGAGCGTCCGCGGATCGCGGTCGGAGAACTTGCGAAAATGGCGGTGGTGGCAGGACTTTATGTTGCTGTCACGCTCACGCTTGCGGTCATCAGTTTCGGCGCGGTCCAGTTAAGGCTGTCTGAGATGTTCAACTACTTGGCGTTGTTTCACAAGCGATATATCATCGCTGTGACAGCAGGAGTAGTGCTAGCGAACTTCTTCTCGCCAACTTGGTTCCTGGACGTACCGATTGGTGGAGTCGCCACGTTTCTCGTGCTTCTCATCAGCCGGGCTGCCACGAGAAAACTGAAGTCGGACAAACTGAAATTTGTCTGGACTGCCGTAATTTTCGCCGTTTCCATGTTCACCGTCGCTGGACAGTTGACCTTATTGTACGGTGCACCATTTTGGATCACTTGGTTCACAGTAGGCGCTGGCGAACTATTGTCAATGACCGTTGGCGGCAGCATCATGCTCGCTCTTTCAAAAAAAATAGATTTCACAAAATGAAAAAAACGCATCCCGGGTTATGATAAGGGATGCGTTTTTCATATGGATTCAGTTTGAGAATACATACATCGGTGTACTGGATTCTTCTGATTCAAAGCCGAGTGACTTATAAAATCCAACCGCTTTTGGATAGGAAACGAGTACTTTCGTGTGCATCTCCTGATACTTTTCCAACATCATCGTCATGATCTCTTTGCCGACACCTTGGCCTTGATAGTCTGGATCTGTAAGAACGTAATGGAAGTAGACGGTCATCGCTTCATCGGACATTGCATTAGCTAGTCCAATCAGACGCCCATTGTCCCAGGCAGTTGCAACCGAGTGGGAGTTGAGGATAGCATTGTATAAATCATTTGGATAGGAAGCGGATTCCCATTCAACGGACTGGAACAATTGTTGAATATTGTCTTTCGTCAACTGATCCGTTTTAAATGTGTATTCGATGGACATCGGTGGATTCCTCCTACAGCAAGTATTGGACTTCTGCTTCATTTTTCAAAAGCATCAGCCTGCTAGTTGTTCCTATATCCTACTTTAGAACAACTCAACCCGCTTTTGAAAGGAATATGCAAACCAACTTATGAAAACTGTTTGTTCAAGTTCGCCATTTCAATAGCGGAAACAGCAGCATCCCAGCCTTTGTTTCCAGCTTTCGTTCCTGCGCGTTCAATTGATTGCTCAATTGAGTCTGTTGTCAACACACCAAAGATGACGGGGATCCCGGATTGCATTCCAGCTGCCGCCACACCCTTGGCAGTTTCGCTGCATACGTAGTCGAAGTGAGGCGTTGCTCCGCGAATGACGGTGCCGAGTGTGATGACTGCATCATAGTTACCGGAGTCGGCCATCTTTTTTGCGATCATTGGAATTTCAAAAGCACCGGGCACCCATGCCACATCGACAGCCTCTTCGGAAACCCCATGACGTCTGCATGCATCTTGTGCAGCTGAAAGCAGCTTGCTTGTGATGAATTCATTAAACCGGCCGACTACAATACCTATCTTTAATCCTGTGCCAACTAAATGTCCTTCGTATACAGTTCCCATTTTGACTGCCTCCTATAGGGTCAATAAATGACCGAGTTTTTCTACTTTCGTTTGCAAGTATTGCTTATTTTCAGGACGAGCAGGGAGCTCAATTGGAACACGTTCTGAAATCACAATCCCATACTCCGCTAGTCCATCCAACTTTCTAGGGTTGTTCGTTAACAACCTTATGTCAGAAATGCATAAATCCTGTAAGATTTGAGCGCTGATTCCATAGGTACGTAAGTCGTCAGGAAAACCGAGTGCAGCATTCGCTTCAACGGTATCCAAACCTTGCTCTTGCAATTCATAGGCTTTCAGCTTGTTGATGAGTCCGATTCCACGACCTTCCTGACGCATATAAAGCAACACACCACGGCCTTCTTGCTCGATTTTTGCGATTGCAGCATGTAATTGCGGACCACAATCACAGCGGGAAGAACCGAAGACGTCCCCCGTTAAGCATTCCGAATGTACTCTGACTAGTATGGGTTCCGCGCTGGTCAGGTCACCTTTCACGAGTGCAACGTGTTCTTTTCCTGTCAGTTTTTCAGTATAGCCGATCATCTCAAATTGTCCGAATGACGTTGGCAGTGAGACTTGAGCTTCCCGAGTAATGAGTGTTTCAGTTGCAAGGCGGTACTGGACCAGATCTTCGATGCTGATCAATTTCAGTTTCTCTTCATCCGCCAGCTGACGCAATTCAGGAAAACGTGCCATCGAGCCATCCCCGCTCATAATCTCACAAATAACTGCCGCGGGTTCACTGCCCGCAAGCCTTGCTAAATCGACTGAGGCTTCAGTATGACCTGTTCGACTAAGCACTCCGTTATTTTGTGCAACAAGTGGGAAGACGTGACCAGGCTGCTTGAAATCTTGGGGTGCTGACTGCTGATCCAACATTTTTAAAATTGTCTCAGAACGTTCGAATGCACTAATCCCGGTATGGGAGTCGGCATGGTCAATGCTTACTGTGAAGGCGGTCCCGTGTGCATCCGTGTTATGTGCAGTCATCATCGGCAGACCGAGTTGAGCTGCTTTCGATTCGGTAATCGGTGTACAGATGAGACCCCGACCTTTTGTCGCCATGAAGTTGATCATCCCGGGGGTTGCGTACTCCGCTAAGCAGATGAAATCACCCTCGTTTTCACGGTTTTCATCATCCACGACAATTATCGGTTTTCCAATTTTCAAATCTTCAATTGCTTCTTCGATTGTATCCAGCATGAGCCAACACCCTCTCTTTATAAAAATCCGTTTTGCTGTAGAAAGTCCTTGTTCAAAGGTTGGTTAGCAGAAGAATGCTGCCGCTTCAACATGTTGAACGTGTATTTTGCGAGCATATCAAACTCCACATTGACCCGGTCTCCCGGTTGCCGCTTCGCTAGGATGGTTGTCTTTTGAGTATGCGGAATGAGCGAAATCGAGATGCAATCATCCATCACTTGAAAAATGGTTAAAGAAGTTCCATCGAGTGCAATCGATCCTTTCGGCAGGACATAGGGCAAGCCCTCTGGTGGAAGCGATAAATGCATGACAAGGGAATTCTCGACATGCTGGCACTTCAGGACAACTGCGGTTCCGTCAACGTGGCCGGTTACAAAGTGCCCGCCTAAACGACTATCCGCCCGAAGAGCACGTTCCAGATTCACCGCAGTACCGGCTTTCGCATTGTGTAACGAGGTCGCTCGGAATGTTTCTGGCATCACATCTAGGGTGAATTGTTCATCCGTAAACGAGGTAACGGTGAGACACGTGCCATTAACGGCGATACTGTCTCCTAGACGGACATCTTTCAGTATTTCATTTGCCGCTACAGTGAGTTCCATCGATTGGCCGGACGAGCGGATTGTTCGTAAGGTACCGATTTCTTCAATGATTCCTGTGAACATGTCGATCACTTCCTTTTGGCACAGCCGTAACTTTTAAATCTGGACCGAGCTGTTCCGTTTTTACAAAAACAAACTCTTTTGCGTCGCTCATCAGGGCAGGATTTGTTCCGCCGATAGGTGTCAGGGAACCGGCACCTCCGAGAAGTCTCGGAGCAATGTACGTGATAATCCGATTGACGGCATTTGCTTGTAAGAAGGATGCATTTACCGCAGCGCCGCCTTCTACAAGGAGCGTCATAACGCCGCGTGCGCCGAGTTCCTCAAGTACAGCGGATATTGCAATATCAGGGTCATACATGCGGATGATTTCAACGTGGTCATACGTTAACAAGTTGAATTCCCGTTCTTTTGAAGCGGTGCTACCGCAAAAAATCCATGTTGGGGCATCCGCATTTTGAATGATCTGGCTCGCAATAGGCGTTACTAATTGCGTATCTAAAATAACTCGAATAGGATGAAGGCCACCTTGGGGCAATCTGGTGGTGAGAAGGGGATTGTCATGAAGAATCGTTTTACTGCCGGTTAAAATGGCATCATGGACATGACGAAGACGATGGACGTCAAGCCGCGCGTGCTCGCTTGTCACCCATTTACTGTGTCCTGAAAAAGCTGCGATTTTACCGTCTAATGTCATAGCTGTTTTTACCGTTACATGAGGTTGTTGGGTTTGTATAAAGTGGAAAAAAGGTTGATATAATTCGTGTGCCAACTCCGGACAAATTCCGGTTTGCACATCGATTCCAGCATCTCGAAGCGTCTGGATTCCCGAACCTGCAACTAGGGGATTCGGATCGAGTGACGAAACGAAGACACGAGTGATACCGGCTTGCATAATCGCTTCGGTACACGGCGGCGTTTTCCCCGTATGCGAACAAGGTTCTAAAGTGACGTACAGATCCCCGCCCCGGGCGTGCTCACCTGCCATATCAAGAGCGATACGCTCTGCATGACGTTCACCTGAACGCAAATGAGCACCCATTCCGACAACCCTTCCATGGTTCACAACAACGGAACCGACGGGTGGATTCGGCGAAGTTTGTCCTACCGCACCTTGAGCAATTGAAAAAGCGATTTGCATATAGTGTTCAATTTCCAACGTGAACAACACTCCTGAATTATAGATTCCTCATGTAACAAAAAAAGCCCCGCAACGAATGTGCGGGGCTGGGTAAGCATGACAAAATAAGCGTCAGTCAAATGAAAAATTTGAAAAACGCACCATTCCTTCTCCCATCCAGACTTTAACTGTCGGCCTTGGAGTTTCACCAAATCCACCGTCTGCAAACATGCAGCCGGGTCACGGACTAAGAGCAACATAAGCTCATCACCGCCGGTAGGGAATTTCACCCTGCCCCGAAGGAATACTATTCGATTGTCTCAAAGTCTAGCACAGCCATTGGCCAGCTTGCAACCCGTACATTGGTTTTTAAACGAGCAAGTCTTTCCAGCCGCCACCGAAAAAATCTGCCGCCGCAAGAGTGCCTAGACAGAGGAGGTATACTGCGATTGGTAAAACTAGTGCTAGGATGAGTCGCTTACGTGAGGCGGTAATTTTTCTATTGTAAATCATACGATCTATGGTAAAGAACAGCAAGGAAGCGACTAGACCATATCCTGAAAACACTAAACCGAAACTTGCGTGCAACAGTCCGGAGAGAATAAGATCGGCACGATTGAAAGTTGTTTTTTCATTAATTAATTCAACTATTTTTTCAATGACAATTGAACTTGTGATGCCGTAAAAAAATAGGATTGGCGTTCCGTATAGAAGGTAGCCAGAAATACTAAGCAACACCGATTCGAAGTACTTAGAGTCTGAAGTGATCGATTCCCCGAATGGACTGGGGAACAAGAAACCAAGTAATATGAAGTACAGTACACCCGTTAGAGAAGCAGCTAGGATTTTTCTGGTTAACATAATAAGTCCCCCTAATTAAATACTAGGACAGACGATGCATTCACGTGTGTGTTAACAAAATGCTTTAATTAAGGATATTATTGGATTTTATCAATTGCTTGCCGAATGCTTGAGAATGTTAGAAGATGCTGATTTGACACTTGCGCACTTACGAATGACTGAGCCACTTTCGGAGAAATACCGGTGACATATAACTGAGTGCCCATAAGTTTCAAGACGTCCTGAATGGCTAGCAAGCCTGTCATCGGAGACTCATGATTCCAGAACAAGCCCGTAATGTCGAGGATGATATGATCTACTCCATGATGTTGAACAAATTCACAAAGTTTTTGTGTTAATAAGTTGAATCGCTGGACACTCATTTCCCCAATAAGTGACACAGCGGCAAGATTGTCTTGTATCATCATAATCGGAAGCATCAGTTGTTCAATTTCAATTGCTTTACTTGAAAGTTCATCTCGTTGCTTATATTCAACCGAAACGTTCGTTTGAGTTCCGATGAAAAATAAGTGATCCTCGATTTGAAGAGGCTTTATAGAAAGACGATTCCAAAACTCGGTACCATCTTTTCTATAGTTTTTCAGTGTAATCGTAATCGGCTCCTGAGCTTGGATTGCATCACGAAGTTGATTGATCGCAAGCGGATCTGTATCTTCACCTTGAAGGAACCGACAATTCCGACCGATTGTTTCAGATAATGGGTAACCCGTCATCGTCTCCAATGTTCGATTTGCATAGATGATCGGATTATCTGGTTGAGATGCGTCTGTGACTAGCGTCGCCACCCGGCTGCCATCCAACATGGCTTCTAATAATTGTGTCTGTATAGATTGTGTGAGATTATTCAACTGCTTCACATCCTGACCTATTTAGAATACTGACTACCACTAGCTTATCATGAGAGAGGAAGTTATTTGCAAAAAAGCAGTCAAGCTTTCACTGCTTCAAATTGGTATCCGATACACTTGTAGTTTTGACGAAGATACATGTCTTTAGGGGTGTCGTCGCCATCAGCGACCAAAATGACAAGTTTATCAGCGAACATTTCCATCACCCATTGCTGCAAATGACTTCCAATACCTTTATGTCTCATTTTTTCCAACACGTGCAACCCGTCAATTTCAACAGTCTGTTCGTTAACGATTAAATCTACGGAACCAGCTATTTCACCGTCGAAATATGCAACAAGCTGAACAAAATCAGGATCTGAGAAGTTTCTTTTATGCTGCAGCTGTTTTTGTGTTGCAAACTCTTTCCCGAATTGCTCATCAATTGTTCGCTGTAAGTGAAGGAACTCTTCGAGATAGTCTGCAGTCACGGGTTGGACGTTAATAGCTGAAGACGGTGAAACTCTAGGAAAATCCTTTGGTTGAAGTGCATATAATTCTAAAAAACCGATCTCATAGCCATGGCGATTTAAATAAGCGTGCACTTCTTTTGAAATAGATTCATTCTCCGGGAATGTAAACTTCAGATGATGTTGCCCGCGTGCGGTATGATAGATTTTCAAGTCCCGTTCTGCTTTTTGAAACTCCGTGACAGTGGGCATCTTTTTAAAAGCGATGAAATTGCTGTCATAATAGAGTGGCATCTCAGGTAGATGATAATGGATATATGTATCAGATCTCGCAGCTGCAGACCCTGCGTTATAAATATGTTCAAATGTAACTTTAATCATAGATGACCCCTCCTTCTGATATCCTATCATATATTTTAGAGAGGGAATGCACTTATCTGAACATTCTGGTTGACATATAAAAAAGACAGGAATATACTAACCCTATTACTACTTTGCGTCGCAAGGTAGTTATTTTTTACAAAGCTATCTTGTAAGGCAACATACTGGATGGAGAGTGGTCGCGTGTCGGTTAGAAGTGAGTTATTAAAAGGGATTTTAGACGGCTGTGTGCTTGCCATCATCGAAAAAGAGACAGTGTATGGCTATGAGCTTTCCGCTAAGCTCCAGAAAGTCGGACTCGACGATGTGAGCGAAGGTACGATATATCCTGTATTGCTGAGGTTACAGAAAAATAATTGGATAGTAGGGGAGATGCGGGCGTCCGAATCAGGACCTCGAAGGAAATATTATACATTGACCGCAGATGGCGAAGAGGCATTGGAACTCATTCGAAGTGAATGGGGAAGACTTGCGGTGCCAGTAACTGCGTTATTGAAAGGAGAGGTTGAGCATGGTGACCACTAAGGAACTGATTCAAGAGAACAATGAAAAGCGGGAACAGTTGACGGAGGAAAATGAACGGTACTATTCCAATATGCTTGTATACATCCGTTCTAAGTTCTTGCTGTCTGAACGAGCAACAGAAGAGTTGTTGATGGAAATGCTTGAGCATCTATTGGAAGGCCAGCAAGATGGAAAGAGTGCAGAGGAAATATACGGAAGAGATCCAAGAGCGTATGCAGATGAAGTGATTGCACAGATGCCAAAAGAGAAGAAGAAAAACCAACTTTTGTTCGGGATACAGGTAGTAGTCGGTGTATTAGGTTGGATGGTTTTGACCCGTGGTGCTATTTTGGGCATCATGTCATTTTTTCAACCAGTAGACGAACGCCTATTTCTAGTTTCAACTACTGCTTTGCTTTTAACAGTACTTTTGATCGTCATAACTGGTTTAGTATCGCTTATGAAAGTAGTAAGCAAAACTGCCTTTGAAAAAAAGAAAAGTACTTGGAAAGTTACACTTGTCGGAGGGGTTTTTGGGGTCTTGGTATTCGGATTGTTTATGGGGATTGCCTTTTTCTTAAAAGATAGAGGTCCTGCTATTGAATTTCCTTGGTTAGCTTCTTTACTAGCAGGTTTTGTACTATTACTTGTAAGTCAATGGATTGCCCGTAAAAATGAAAGCACTTATTGAACAAAATGAAACCGAATGGACTCGCAATCCGTAGTACAGATAGAAGTACAGACGGATCGGGAGGTTTTTGTTATGAATGAAGGCTACTTCGTCGGATGGGGAACGCTCGCGCTGATCAATGCCGTATTGGCACAAGGGAAAAACCGGTCAGGATTCAACTGGTTCTTGCTATCCCTTCTGCTGGGCCCAGTGGCCACTTTCTTTTTAGCCCTATCGGAGAAGAGATAACCTATACTAAACGTAGACCTATGGGTGCTGCGTTTTTTTTATGGGCAGATTCATTGATTTTGTATACCCGCGGAGGTATATTAGTGGAAATAGAAAACAACTGGAGGCGTTTCAGATGAGTTGGATCATAATCCTATTAATTGTTGCATTCTTTGTGTGGCGCATGAAACCGGCAAAAGGAATCCGTACGATGTCCACAACTGAAGTAAAGGCATTGACGAAAGATAAATCGAAGCAATTTGTAGATGTGCGAACACCTGGTGAATACAAAGGCCGCCACGTAAAGGAGTTTAAAAATATTCCTCTAAATGATTTAGGGAAACGTATGAGTGAGCTCGACAAAAATAAAGAAACGTATGTAATCTGCCAAAGCGGTATGCGAAGTGCCCGCGCAGCAGGAATGCTGAAGAAAGCAGGATTTTCCGATGTCATTAATGTTAAAGGCGGGATGAGCGCTTGGCAGTAATTGAGTAGAAATATCTACTTAGCACAAACTGACAATTTCCGTAGTTATCTGTGTGAATCATTACTTCATGATGTCGGAATGAAGATTATTTCCCCGGAAATAATCGAAAGTTAATAATGAATAAGATGTACCCAACAACTTGCAAACAATTCTAAATTTGATATACTAGTGAGACTAACTGACAGAAAGGGTTGAGTGTGGCTGATGGATAACTAATTCCTGATTTCTCAAAACGAATGATTCGTTGTGTGGAAAAACAGGATTGGTCTGTCCATTTATCATTACCACTTTCAACCTTTGCTGAGTCTATATCATGATGCTCATCAGGAGAGTTGTGGCTTTTTTGAGATGCTGACAGAACCGATCCTTCCGATTAATTTACGGAGGGGTCTTTTTTGTGTTCCCCTCCATCTGGAGGAATGTAGATGTTACGAGGAATAATAAACAAGGTATCAGTGGGATATGGAGATGTGCATATTTTTAACGAACTCAGCGCAGAAATTCCACAAGGAGCTAAAATAGCAATTGTCGGACCGAATGGGGCAGGCAAAACGACGCTTTTGTCCATTTTGGCAGGAGAACGAGAACCTTCTTCAGGAAGAATGGAATGGATCGGTCGAGCACCTTCCATCTCTTATTACAAACAAGAGGCTGAAACCGAAGACCTCTTGGACTGGACGCAAACTGAGCTCTTTCAAAAACGGAGCCACTGGCACCTCCCGAAAGAAGTAGAATATGCTCATGCAAGCGGTGGAGAGCGAGTCAAACTGCGACTTACCGCTACGCTGGCTGAAAACCGTGAACTCTTGTTGCTGGATGAACCGACCAACCATCTGGACGCGGAAAGTGTGGAACGGCTCATTGAAACACTTCAAGTACGTGAAGGCACCCTGCTGTTCGTCTCTCATGATCGGTATTTCATCGATCATCTTGCAAATATCGTTTATGAGATTGAAAACGGTAAACTGACGGTTTATGAAGGGAATTATACAGACTATCACAAGCAGAAAGAGCATGAGCGTTTCGTACAGCAAAAGCATTATGATGAACAGCAACAATACATTGCTGAAATAGAAGGGCAAATCGAGCAGCTTGATAAATGGTCAGAGAAAGGGCATGCCATGTCCACGAAACGAGGAGGAGCTAAAGAGTATTACCGTAAAAAGGTGAAAAAGCGGAACGTTCAAATCCGTTCCAAGAAAACGCGATTGGAAGCAGAACTTAAGAAAAACCGAGTAGAGGCGCCCACTGCAGAAACGTCGGTTTCGTTTGAACTGGAGGGGCTAAAGAAGAAAGGGAAGCGCGTATTGGAGCTGAAAGATGCCGGTAAAGCGTTTGGCAACAAACAGCTCTTTCAACATGCTTCGTTTACAGTGCAGGCAGGTGAACGGATTGCATTACTTGGACCGAATGGTTCCGGGAAAACGACACTGTTCCGAATGCTTTTAGGAGAACTCGATTACGATGGAGATGTCTGGTTATCAGAGGGTATGACACTCGGATATTTGCGTCAAAGCGCATTTGATCTACCGGATGACCAGACGATGGCCCAGTATTTTTATTCGCCGTCTTACGAGGAGCAAGGACTCTTAAGAATTCAATTGACTAACTTGGGTTTTACTGCGGATCACTGGCAGCTGCCTCTCGGTGCACTCAGTCAAGGCGAGCGGCTGAAAGTGAAATTGCTTGGTTTCATCCGCAGGAAAACGGATGTGTTATTGCTGGATGAACCGACGAATCACTTGGATCTACCGTCGCGTGAAGAGCTGGAGCGCACCCTGGAAACATATCCGGGCACATTGCTGTTTGCATCCCACGATCGATATTTCACTGAGCGTATGGCAGATGGATTGCTGTTATTTGAAAAAGGAACCGTTCGTAAAGTACCGTATGGTTTGGTGGAATGGGAAGGACGGAATTCCTCTGCTCCAGTTATATCTTCTGAACAAGAAAAACTCCGGCTCGAAACGGAATTGCAAGCGGTATTAGGTAAGTTGAGCCTGCTGACCCCTGAGAATCCGGAATACAGCAAACTAGATCAGCAATTTTTTGAGTTAACCCGGTTACTGAGGGAATTGAATAGCTGAAAACTAAAAAGCAGAGACACCCATGCTCTGCTTTTTTCTTTGCAGTAAAATGAAGATGAAACCAAATTTAATTATGCGTTGTCTAACAGATAGAGAGAAAGTGGAGGTGGCGGATTGGAAAGACACGAACGTGACAGGCTTCTTGCTGATGCGATGAATATACATGGCGATTATTTACTTCGTGTTGTGTACGCAATCGTGAAAGAGAAGACCAAATCGGAGGATATAGTCCAAGAGGTTTTCATTCAATACTACATACATATCGATGAGTTCGAGCATCGTTCCTCAGTTAAAACGTACTTATATCGGATTGCGATGAACCAATGCCACAACCTCTTTAAAAGCTGGCATTACCGGAAGCTAGAGCTCTCCCATAAAGTTGGCCAGTTGCTAGTATCCCTTCAAAATCCTGAAGAACAAATGATGCATAAAGAATCGAATGAAGAGTTGAAACAACTAATCAATCGTTTATCATTAAAGTACAAAGAAGTACTCTGGCTGCACTATTATGCGGAACTGTCGGTTTCTGAAGTAGGAGACGTACTGGGTTGTTCTGTCAATACAGTGAAAACCCGATTGGCACGTGCGCGAAGACTTGTAAAAGGAATTTTAAAGGAGGAGAATGCTGATGACTAATGATGTGCAGAACCAATTGGACTCAACATTGATGGAACGACTAGTTTTGGAAGACACGGTGAAGCAACGTATCCTTCATCAAGCTCATCAACGGCTCGAAACCAAGCAGTCTCCTAAGCGTTCAACTAAAAAACCAATCATGACAGCTGCAGCCTGTGTTTTCGTGGCAAGTGTTATCACAGTTCCTTACATTCAGCAAGAGCAGCAGGAGCGAGCTTTCCAAGAAGCCATATCTCAAGAAACAATTCAAAAAGTTATCATTTCAAATGAGGCATACCCGAATTTAATCAATTCCATCTATGTGGAAGAAAATAATGAAATCATTCATACGGATGAAAGAGGGATATATTCGTACTCCATCGATAATCAGACGGAGACGGTGCTGGTGTCACCAACTGAGAATATTGAGTTTTCAAGTGTGTCATTATTGGCAAATGAAAACTGGGTTATATGGGGGAATAGTGAAATCCACATATTAAATAGGGCAACCGGTAAGGAGCGTGTACTACTAGAAGACTATATAGACGTTCAATTGATAGGAAATCAAATCCTGTATTTAGGATTCGACGACATGCCTGTATATTATCTTTATGATTTGGCAACCGATCAAAAAATGAAACTCCATGATTTAAAAGGAAACGGTAGCAGTTTCACGGATGTACGGAATGGGAGAATAGCTGTAGTGGAAGAGCTAGGAGAGAAAACTGACTCATCGGTTCACGTATCCATCTATACTCTAGAGAGTAGAAAGATATGGCAAACCTATACGGTACCTTATGAAAGCATCTCTTATCTAACATTTGATGACGATCGGATCTATGGTCAATTTTCTTCCAATGGAAGTGATTTATCACTAGGTTACCTGGACTTAGCTACTGGTAAAGTTCATATATTGGATGTCCCTGAAAATAGCGCTTATGCAATCTATGATAATTATTTGGCTCTAAGTGTGACAAAAGAAGAAAGCGATACAGTGAAACTATTTCACCTGAAAGAGGACACTGCAGAACCAATTGAGACGTTGAATGGTGTTGGTGAAAGACTCGTTAAACCGCGCTTCAATGAATCCGGCAAACTCATCGTGAACGGAGAAGGACCGGAGACGCCGTTATATCTTATAGACACAAAAAAACTGCAGTGAAATTAAAGACCAGCGGATCCATCGGAGAGCAGGGAGCTCTTCCAAATCAATCCACTGGTTTTCTCTATTTATTGAATAGGCATGAATGCTACTTGCCAAATGCCGTCTTCGTTTTTGACCAGTTGAAATCCAGAAGGTGGTTCGTTTTCACTT
This sequence comes from Sporosarcina gallistercoris, assembly GCF_050459885.1. GTDB lineage: Bacteria > Bacillota > Bacilli > Bacillales_A > Planococcaceae > Sporosarcina > Sporosarcina gallistercoris_A. The sequence goes on from NZ_JBCMNO010000012.1 coordinate 93,524, forward strand.
TTTGGATAATATTCAATGTATCCTTCAATTTTACTTGTCTGAAGAAATCGCCCCTCCTCAAAATTCCTGTACTGTTGAGTCAATTGTTCAAGTGTACCGCGATCGGATTCAGGGATTGCTTGATCTTCCTCTTTACTCCAGTGAACGTATTCTTCGCGGTCAGTGTAAAGTGCATAGACGACCTCATAATTCCTTGAATATGAAGCATGAATGTAGAGTTTTGCAACGCTCATTGGTGATAACCCCGCTAAATGTTGGGTATCTAAATCTTTCTCGAATGCAGTGTATACATTCTGTTCTGAAGTGTTCAATCCAATGGCAGACTGTTCACTAACCTGATCTTCAGGCAGCGTTCCCAAGCCTTGTATGACGCCTGCTACCAGGAGTTGTTCTTTGTCTTCACCGTCCACGGAATATGAAATTTTTATGGTACGCGTTTTGTCAGGAACTACATTTTTCAATGACACCTCTAAAATTAAGCTGCTTTCATCTTCAATTACAACGTCATGAATATCATCGATTTCTCCAATTTGATCGCGACCATAAACACCAGAATTTTTCATACTGTCTGCACGATAGAATGAATAAGAAATCCCATCAGATGTAGTAAGGGGTTGCTGATTCTCTTTGATCAGTTCAATGGAATCAATGGTCGCTGGGCTGTTCCCATCCCACACTATGGGCATGACAATGTAGTAGGTTTCATTCGCCAGAAATGGTCCTGTTGAAATGTTCTCTAAAGTGAACATCCCTGAATTATTCGCATCTTTGCCTGCTATCCCCGCCTGTTTTGTAGAATCTAACAGTTCACCTTTTACTAGAAAAATACCTATGAATACCAAAGATATCGCCACAATTGTTCCAATTATAGCAGGAACAAATCGAGCTGGACGTTGTGAACGGCGAATTTTTTGTCTGACAACGTGTTTGTGCTGTTGGGTAAATGATTCTTTATGGAAAACAGTCTTGTCAAAAGCGGAACGAATTTTTTTCTCCTTATCTTTCATCCTGATCCCCGCCTTCCAGCAGTTGTGCTAATTGTTCGCGACCTCTCTTTAGTCGGGTGCGAAGGGTGTTTTGATTCACGTCTAGCAGTGCACTGATTTCAGGTACTGTCAGATCCTCGTAATAATAGAGCAAAATGACTTCACGATACGTGAGCGGTAGTGCGAGCACACATTGCGCCAACTGTTCATCCTCACTGTTTTGAAGCATGCGTTCATGTGGAGTATATTCTTTAGATCGAAGAAATTGAAAGAGCGGGCTCCCGACAATTACACGTTTGAACCATGAGCTTTTCAACACATCTTTACATCGATTGATTGTAATACGATATAGCCACGCTTCCATGGAACGAATTTCATCCAACTGATGAGCTCGATGAAAACAAGTCACGAATACATCTTGGACAACTTCTTGAGCACGTCCCCAGTCTTTTAGGTAACTGAATGCAAGATTCGTCAATCGATTTCCATATTGGTCCATCAATTGTTCGAGCCACTCATCCTGCTTCCATTCTGGAAGGGGCTTGTTATCACGGGGCATGCCAATCCATCCTTTCTCAGTGCACTCCACCCGGGTGTACCTTAAAGACGAGTGAAAAAGCACCACCGTTTCATTTTCCAATCAAAAAATTCATTTTTCTATCGTTAATCGTCAAGCTAGGGGTAGTATACAGGTGAAGGGAGTGATCACGTGATTTCAGAAACAGGGTGGAACTTGGACAACAGCTACAGTCGGTTACCAGAAGTTTTTTTTGCAGAAGCGACTCCGGCAAAGGCTGCTTCTCCCAAAGTGGTCTTGGTGAATGAGCGCTTTGCTGAATCGCTTGGGCTGCAGGTAAAGGCGCTAAGTCCGGAATTGCTTTCAGGAAATGAGTTGCCAGAAGGCGCTTCGCCAATCGCCCAGGCGTATGCTGGGCATCAGTTTGGGAACTTCACGATGCTTGGTGACGGACGTGCCATGCTTGTGGGCGAGCAATTGACCCCGTCAGGAAATCGAGTGGATATTGGCTTAAAAGGATCTGGACCCACAGCATTTTCAAGAAGCGGAGATGGTCTTGCAGCACTTGGACCTATGTTACGCGAGTATATCATTAGTGAAGCCATGCACGCATTGGGCATTCCTACGTCACGGAGTCTTTCGGTGACATTGACGGGCAATGACGTACTTCGTGAAACGGTATTACCCGGGGCTGTTCTTGTGCGGACTGCAAGCAGTTATTTACGTGTGGGTACGTTCCAATACGCAGCAGCTCGTCAAGTACCTGAGGATTTGAAGGTGTTGGCGGATTACGCGATAGAGCGGCATTACCCAGAAGTTGCCTCAGGGGAAAATCCATATGAACTGCTGCTCGGAAAGGTTATCGAGCAACAAGCAGTATTGATTGCCAAGTGGCAGCTAGTCGGATTCATCCACGGGGTCATGAATACCGATAATATGACGATTAGCGGGGAAACCATCGACTATGGACCCTGTGCATTTATGGACACATACGATCCAGCGACTGTGTTCAGCTCCATTGACGTGAATGGGCGTTATAAATATGGCAATCAGCCGGGGATTGCATCGTGGAACCTTGCGCGGTTTGCGGAAACCTTATTGCCGCTGCTTGATGAGAAACAAGAAGTGGCCATTCACATTGCGGAGAAACAACTCGCCCGGTTTGGTGGGATTTTTGAGCGTGAGTGGCTGAATGGGATGCGAGCGAAGCTAGGTTTGTTGGATGAACAAGATGAAGATGAAGCTCTTTCAAAAGAGTTGTTGTTGCTGATGAAAGAGGCTCAAGCAGACTTCACGAATACATTCAGAGCATTGACAGATGAATGTGGAGAGCAGCCGGATTGGTTTAGTCAAGATGCCTTTTGCGAGTGGAGAAACAAATGGATGAAGCGGCAGAAGCAACAAAGTGCATCCATCAGTGATTCGTATGCATTGATGAGACGCAGCAATCCATCGGTGATTCCACGAAATCATCGTGTGGAAGAAGCGATCCAGGCAGCAGAGAACGGAGACATGAGTGTCTTGAACCAATTGATCCGGGTTCTTGCTTCTCCTTATTCGTATTCAGAGGAGCAGGCGGCATATGCAGCACCGCCGGATTCATCAGTTCCTTATCGAACATACTGCGGAACATAATTGAGCAATTGAACTGCGGGCGCTTTTGAAGCGTCCTTTTTATATGGGAAATATTCATGAGGGGGAAAGTCGTTGCCCAATATTAGCCATGTTTAATTTAGTATGAAAATAGAAAGACAGGAGCTGGATTCATATATTCAAGAAGTGAGTCAGGTTATTCCTTTAACAATATCTTGGATGGAGCGTCAACTAATGAAGCAGCACCGGATAATAGGGAGAGTCGGGGGTTTTGATGCACATCCATGCTTCTAGCGATAGATCCCCGCTCGTTTTTGCGAGGAACCCGCTCGTATCCACGAGGAACCCGCTCGTTTCTGCATTGAACCCGCTCATTCCCACGAGAAACCCGCTCGTTCCCACGAGAAACCCGCTCGTTCCCACGAGAAACCCGCTCGTATCCACGAGGAACCCGCTCATTCCCACGAGGAACCCGCCCGTTCCCACGAGAAACCCGCTCGTTCCCATGACTTAGTTTCCTACAAGTAGACACTTTAAGTACCCGCTCAGTTTTTACTTTTTCTCGATTCATTCGTTTCTTAGTTTGGCTCTGTAAGCGACTTGACACGGAGCCTCTGCAGGGATAATTTCTTCCTCAGGCAATCCGATGGCGAACCAGCTGACTTCGCCGGAATAGGCTATCATGCCTGCCTCTCCACGTAAAGTCGCTTGCGTCGTACTTTCCATTCTTTCGCTCATGCAGCACTCTGGACTCGGTAATTCACCGGACTCATCTTCAGTTTTAATTGTGGACGGACATGGTTATAATAAGCAATATAGTCTTCTACAGCCTGGTTCATCTCTTCTGCTGTTTCAGGTACTCTGAAGCCTGGCATTTCCGTTTTAAGCTTACCGAAAAAGCTTTCGATGCATGCATTATCCCAGCAGTTGCCTCTGCGGGACATCGATTGGGTCAGCCGCATTTCTTTTAAACGGCTACAGTAGCCATAGTTTGTAAATTGGGAGCCCTGATCACTATGCAGGAGGGCTCCTTTTTTGTACCCTTTTTCTGCTAGACAATTCAAGGCACGATTGACTAAGCCTTGGTCTTGGTACTCTCCGATACTGTAAGCAACAATTTCATTATTGTAAAGATCCATAATGCTACAGAGATACATAAAATCTTTTCTAGGTTTAATAACTTCCAAATAGGTGATATCCACACAAAATTTGATCCCTGGTTTGATCGCTTTGAAATTTCGATTCAACAGGTTTTTAATGGTGATATGCGGCATTTGATCCTTTTTGCGCGGTCTCCGTCGCTTGGTCTTGAGGGGCATTAAGTAACGCTCACGCATCCTAGTGATACGCTTATAACCGATAACGATTTGATACTTACTATTTAACTCATTAATAAATCGTTCGTTCCCTAAGTTGCCACCATGCGTGTGATAGAGGGAAAGCATTTTGATTAATAAGGGCTTGTCTCGTTCTTCCTGTGAGATCTTCGGTCCGCTTTTTAGCCATTTATAATAGCCAGCTCTCGATACCCCGACAGTTTTAGTTAAGAATGTGATGGGATACATTTCTCGATGCGTTTCTACATAGCGGAAAGCTAATTCTTTTCCGTTCCCCTCGCTTTCAGTTCCAAAAGTTTTTTAAATAATGAATCTCTAAACGTAGACGTGCGTTTTCCTCCTCATGTGTCATTTCGTGTACTCTTTCTTTTCCTGCATTGGCATGACCCCGTCGTGAGTGTAATGAGTTATAGTCTCCAGTTTTTCTTACAATCTCTACCCACTCCGTAATACGCCTACGATTTTTAATCCCGTGTTCCTCCGCTATCTCTACTGCAGGGTGTCCTTCCAAATAAAGTTCGACCGCTTTCTTTTTCAGCTCGTAAGAGTAGGTGCTCATAGATTTTGTCGCCATGAAATCATCTCCTTAGGTTCTAACCTGTCCTAATGGAGCGTGTTCTTATACTGTCTACTTTGAAGAAATATCTCACCACGAGAAACCCGCTCGTTCCCACGAGAAACCCGCCCGTTCCCACGAGGAACCCGCTCGTTCCCACGATGAACCCGCTCGTTCCCACGAGAAACCCGTTCGTTCCCACGAGAAACCCGCTCGTTTCCGCGGTAAACCCGCTCGTTCCCACGTGGAACCCGCTCATTCCCACGAGGAACCCGCTCGTTCCCACGAGGAACCCGCTCGTTTCCACGAGGAACCCGCTCGTTTCCACGAGGAACCCGCTCGTTTCCACGAGGAACCCGCTCGTTTCCACGAGGAACCCGCTCATTTCCACAGCGAACCCGCCCGTTCCCTCAGCAATCCCGTCCAGTTTTGATTCATTCAATTGTACAGACCGCTTTATAAGGGACTTGACAGAGGTCCTACACAGAAATAATTCCAGACTCAGGCAATCATCGGGCAGACCGGCTGACTTAGTGGGGGCCTTTTGTGTATATATCTTTAAAGAATCCCATTGCCTAAAATGAGAATAGTTGGTATCGTTAGCGAGATAGCCCACTGTCTTTTCTCCCGTATATACAGCATATAATGTAAACCCTTACATATCTGTTTTTATGTAAAACATACAAGAGAGACAATGGCGTGATTCGAAACCATAAGGGAAAGAGGAGAGGGAATGAAGAAAAAAGTTCTTGCTGCGTTAGTAGCACCCGTGGCTGCATTATCGCTGCTCGGAGCTGGACAAGCAGAGGCGAACACCAATTTTGATAAAGTGGTGAAAGACCCTGCAGAACTTATGCGGGACCAAGGGATTTTGTTAGGGCTTCCCAGTGGCGACCTTAAAGTGAATGACGCCCTTCAGCGTGTAGAGATGCTGATGATGTTGGAGCGGGCGGGGAAACTGGAAGGATCTAAAGCTAAATTGTCCTTTACAGATGTTCCTGGAAAGTATCAGGACGTTGTCTCTAAAGCCGTTCAGTCGAAGTTAGTAAGCGGTTTTACCAAGAAATCATTCAAACCCAATCATTCTCTTACAAAAGGACAATTTGCTACGATTTTCACTTTGAGCGAAACGGGCGGGAAAGTTCCTTCAGTGGATTTATCAATTCTTAATAACTATACAGATGCATCCAAAATACCGGCATATTTAAAGCCATACATTGCGTACGCAATACTTGGAGGTGCCTTTGACGTTGAATATGGCCAACCGTTTGACTACGAAAAAGGGATTACACGTGCAGAAGCTTCTAAAGCGTTTAAGCCAGTGGTGTTTGACGTAATCGATTTCCTAACAACAAACGATATTCATGGGAATATTGAGTTTAACGAGAAGTATCAAAACGGAGGCATGGCAATCATTGGGGGTTTGGTGAATGCATTCCGATCAGTGAATCCTAACGGTACAGTTGTTGTAGATGGCGGAGACATTTTCCAAGGTACACTCATTTCAAACTCATTTGAAGGAGCTTCTACCTTTGATACGATGAACGCGATTCAATATGACGCGGCTGCAATCGGAAACCATGAATTCGATTGGGGAGTAGGCGTTCTGAAGAATCGTATTGCACAGGCGAAATTCCCTGTAATGGGAGCCAATGTTTATGATGAAAAAACGAACAAGCGTGTAGATTGGACAGAACCATATACAATGGTGGAAAAAGGTGGTTATAAAATTGGGATCATTGGATTTGCGACACCTCAAACCCCAGCTACTACACTTGCAACGCATGTAGAAGGCCTTTCTTTCCCGACGCCAGCACCCATTGCAAAAGAACTTGCAGCGGAACTCCGCGAAAAGGGAGCCGACTTTGTAATTGTGACATCGCATTTACCGGGAGAGCGTGCTAAAGACTCTGATGAAATTATTGGAGAGTTAACTGATCTTGCAATGGAGTCTAAAGGAAGTTTGGATGCCATTGTCGGTGGTCACTCTCATCAACGTGTAGCTGGACACGTAAACAACATTCCGGTAGTAGAGGCACAAAGCTATACCGCTGCAATGGGCCACATCCAGTTGTTCATCGACAAAAAGACGAAACAAGTCTATTCATCGGAATCCGGAATTCTGGAAACTAAAGTAGGGCTTACGAAGGAAGATGAAGCAGTCGCAGGAATTGTATCCGGTTATCAAAAACAAGTTAAAGAAATCGCAGCAGAAGTTGTGAGCAATACGACAGGAGACTTGACGCGCGCGCCTTCCGAAGGGAAGTATGGGGTGAGCCAGTTAGGGAACATGATCAGTGACGCAATGATGCAAAAAGCGGATACACAAGTTGCATTCCAGAACATCGGAGGCATCCGTGCCAACATTGAAAGCGGCGATATTACGTATGGAGATGTATTCAGTGTGATTCCTTTTGATAACTACAATGTAGTTTCCGAAATGACTCCCCAACAAATCAAAGCGATATTGGAAGGCCCGTTGAAAAACGGTTCGAACTTCTTAACAATTCAATTTGGCGGATTGAAAGTTGTATTTGACGCTGAACGAGTTCACGGAGATCGAATCCTATCCATTACTCTAAATGACGGAACTTCTCTATACAAAGATGGTGAATTCGCGGACGTGAAGGTGAAAGTTGTAACAAACAACTTCTTAGGAACAGGCGAAGGAGATGGTTTTGATACATTTGGAGAAGTAGAATGGACGTCGACACCAGATTTCCAACGGGAATTATTCGCAGACTACTTCCGTGCAATGAAAGCAGCAGGAACGACGATTGATGCATCAGAAGTTCTAGATGAGCGTTTGACTGCATTAAAGAAGTAAACACTCCCAATCACCGGCACGAGGACAAGTTATTTGTCTTCGTGCCGGTTTCTTTTACGTCCATCATGGAAAAGCATTCTCTTTCAATAAAACAATTCTTTCCCCTTTGCCAACTATTATTGGCTTATGTACTAAACGCTTGATTTGTGTTAACCTTATTTTAAATCAGGTTAACACAAGATGTTAAAGGGGAGTACGTCATGAACTGGGAAACACTCGCACAAGAAGTCATTGATGGAAAAGAGCTTTCAAACGAAGAAGCATTGTCGATTTTGAACACAAGTGACGAAGAGGTTTTATCCCTGTTGGATGGAGCCTATAGGATTCGACGTCATTATTTTGGAAAAAAGGTAAAACTGAATATGATTATGAATGCAAAGAGTGGCTTCTGTCCAGAGGATTGTGGATATTGCTCTCAATCTTCTAAATCCACTGCGCCGATTGATAAGTATCCATTCATCTCAAAAGAGGAAATTCTAGAAGGAGCAAAACGGGCTTTTGATAACAATATCGGAACGTATTGTATCGTGGCTAGTGGGAGAGGTCCAACTCGAAAAGACGTACGGGTCGTCAGTGAAGCTGTTGAGGAAATAAAGGAAAAGTATGGACTGACCGTGTGCGCGTGTTTGGGAATCTTGAAAGAAGAACAAGCAGAGCAGCTGAAAACAGCGGGCGTCGATCGATATAACCACAACTTGAACACTTCCGAACGTCATCATGAATTCATTACAACATCGCATACGTACAAAGATCGTGTGGGCACAGTGGAAATTGCGAAAAAGTACGGAATCTCTCCGTGCTCAGGAGCCATAATCGGGATGAAAGAGACGAAAGAGGATGTCGTCGATATTTCCCGTGCCCTTCGCAAGTTAAACGCAGACTCTATCCCTGTGAACTTTTTGCATGCAATTGACGGAACGAAGCTTGAAGGGACGAATGAACTGAATCCACGCTATTGTTTGAAAGTGTTGGCGCTATTCCGCTATATGAACCCTACGAAGGAAATCAGGATTTCAGGCGGCCGTGAAGTCAATTTACGATCCCTTCAACCAATGGGGATGTATGCTGCTAACAGTATATTTGTTGGGGATTACTTAACAACAGATGGCCAAGAGGACAATTCAGACTTTCATATGTTGGAGGACCTAGGATTCGAGATCGAACTTACTGAAAAGCAAGCACTGGTTGCCCACTCGTAAAATACAAAAAAACCAGCTTCTAACCGGCATTTCTAACTGCCGAAGGAGCTGGTCTTCTATTGTAAGCTCCAAGCTCTAATAATCTGTTAGGAGGTACAAGAAACGTTTTATTATCTTCGGGTATGAAAAAGGCAAGAAAGGTTTACATCGGTGGAGTAGTGTCTACATTCAAAAGGCTGAGGGCGTCTTCGATCAGGCGGATGTCAGTGAGGATTACCGTTTTCAATTGAGTGGGCGCAAGTTGATATTCTTCGTTGAGGTGATGTAGCTCACGTACCATCACATAACTTTCACACTCTGTCTGCATATTCTGTCCCTCCTCTATAAGCATTTTTACCCGGTTGACACCAGGGGTAAACTAATTTTTCAAGAATTCAAGAAAAACACTGTGTCAATTGTTACAACGTGATGACGTATAATTGTCCAGTGCTCATTAACGTACCGATAATTACTGCCTTATCATTGATGAAGAACCTGTTCCATACAAAAAAACCAACTCACTTTTATTAGAAGTGTAGTCGGTTTCTTTTTGTTTTATTCACTTTGAATTTGTAAATCTGTTCGAATGCATTGAAGTTATGCTGTAATATCCCGCTTAGTGAATACTGTATAGCTGACGATTAAGAATACGACTAGATAGATGGCTAAGACAGCTAACGAGAAGGGCAAGGTGATATCATCATTCAAGACGAAATTAGACTCGTAAATCGTAAGATCCATATGTGTGAATAGCAAGTATTTCACGATTTCAAACCGGCTCAAAAGACTGACAATGACATTTCCCGTGAAGTAGATGAATAAGGACAGCCCAATTGCCATCCCGCTTGAGCGGAACACGCTTCCAATCATGAACGCAAATGTTGCAGTGATGATTACGTTGATAAATGAGAGGAGTAACATATAGAGTCCGTGGCTCCATATGGAAACTTCCACGACGTTGCCGCCAGATATAGCGAGAGCTTGCCCGCCCTCTGATGGAAAGAATATGAATGCGCTTAGGATAGTAGTGATAAAACCGATGAGCATCAGCAAAATTCCAAATAACAAGATGGCTAGATACTTGGACGTCATGATTTTCCACCGTTTTACAGGACGCGTCAGCAGCATTTTAATCGTTCCTTGTGAAAACTCGGATGCAACGATGCCTGCAGCTACAATGACGGTAAGCAACAGTGCAATGCTCCCAACTGATGGATTGTAAATCATACTTTCACGGCTAATATCTTTGAGTGGTTCAACATCATTTGCAAGTCGGTATTCATAGATTTGAACATTGTCTTCGGCAAGGCGCTTACTTTCTCCTTTTAGGGCGTCCATTTCCAAAGAGCTTTTCTCCATCTCCAACTTGCCCTGCATGTTAGCTTTCCAGTCGGTTTCGTCATCTGCTAGACTACCAGACCATTTCACGACTCCTGCCATGCCGATAATGAGTACGACCATCAAGCCGGCCATGATCCAAGTGCCTTTTTTCGACCACAATTTCATCCACTCATTTTGCAGCAGTTTCAGCAAGTTGGCCACCTCCAGTCAATTCGAGGAATTGGTCCTCAAGTGTTTTACGATGCGGTTGGATTGCATACAGCTCTAGCCCGGCGGTTGACAAAGCCTTGACGAGTTCCGGGATTTGTGTTTTTTCCGCTTGGATCACGAATCCTTCATTGACACTTTCCGTCTTGAATCCAAGTGACCCAAGGAGTTCAAAGGTTTGATCAGCAGGAAAAGCTTCCAGGTAATAGTGGGATTCTTGTGTCTCACTCATATCGCGCATATCGACTAGCTTGCCGTTTTGAATGACAGCAATCCGGTCACACATGAGTTCGATTTCTGACAGCATGTGGCTCGATACGAAAACAGAAACGTTTTCCGTTTTAGCGATGAGGCGCAAGTAATCCCGGAATTCACGAATCCCTGCAGGATCCAGGCCGTTAGTAGGTTCATCCAGAATCAGGAATTTAGGTCTGTGGAGCAAGGCTTGAGCGAGACCAAGACGCTGACGCATCCCGAGCGAATAGGTACCGACTTTTTCATGGATACGATTTTGCATGCCCACTTGCTTCACGACTTCGTCAATACGTTCTTTTGTTACCCCTTTTTGCATGCGCGCAAAGTGCAGCAAGTTTTTGTACCCGGACATGAATTTATACATTTCCGGATTTTCGACGATGACGCCTACTTTAGACAGTGCTTCTTCAAAGTCTGCGGAAAGCGTTTGCCCGTCAATCACAATTTCTCCGCCACTTTTTTTCATCAGTCCTACCATCATGCGAATGGTAGTTGTTTTACCTGCACCGTTCGGACCGAGAAAGCCAGTGATCTGACCAGGGTATAACTGTAAGCTCAGGTCATCGATAATTTTCTTTCCGCGAATCGTTTTGGATAAATTCTTTAACTCCACGATAGGAGTGGATTTCATGTTATTTCCTCCTTTGTTTCGTACTTGATAGGTAAAATGAAGTCCATAATAAGGTGTACGGATAGAAGTTCATATAGTTTCATATTTTTGGGAATGATACATAAACGGTTGTTACTTTTACCATTTTGGCTTAATCACGAGTACAATGAAGAAAATCGACGATGCATTTAGGAGGAAGAAACGATGGAGATAGGAATTAGCACGTTCGTTGAGACGACGCCTGATCCGGAAACAGGAAAGCTGAAGAGTCATGCAGAACGCTTAAGGGAAGTGGTGGAGGAGATTGTGCTCGCAGATCGGGTGGGGCTCGACGTATTCGGTGTCGGGGAACATCACCGGGCAGATTATGCAGCCTCGTCACCAGCGGTATTGCTTGCCGCAGCGGCTTCGCAAACTTTTAATATCCGGTTGACGAGTGCAGTGACAGTATTGTCTTCGGCTGATCCAGTACGCGTATTTCAAGACTTTGCGACACTTGACGGGATCTCGAATGGACGAGCTGAAATTATGGCGGGTCGGGGATCATTCATCGAATCGTTCCCTCTATTTGGGCAAGACCTTTCGGATTATAATGAACTGTTCAATGAAAAATTGGAGTTATTACTGAAATTGCGTGAATCGGAATTGGTAACTTGGGATGGAAAACATCGTCCGGCTATTGACGGAAGAGGAGTGTACCCGCGTCCTGTACAAGATCCTTTACCTGTCTGGATTGGCAGTGGGGGAAACCCTGAATCTGTCGTACGTGCAGGGAAGTTAGGACTGCCACTTGTACTTGCAATCATCGGGGGGCGTCCAACACAATTCGCACCACTCGTGCAGTTGTACAAGAGATCCGCGGCTGCAGCAGGGCATGATCTGTCAAAATTAAAGATTGCCTCTCACTCGCACGGATTCGTTGGGGAAACGACTCGGTCAGCTGCAGATGCATTTTTCCCTTCCACACAATATGCGATGAACGTAATAGGCAAAGAGCGTGGTTGGGCGCCGTATGATCGGGATGCGTATGATGATGCACGAAGTCTGGAAGGGGCATTGTATGTAGGTGATCCAGATTATGTAGCGAAAAAGATTATCAAGTTGCGTAAAGAAGTTGGGATCACAAGATTCCTGCTTCACGTTCCAGTAGGTTCCATGCCACATGATGAGGTGATGAGCGCAATCCGTTTGCTTGGTGCGGAAGTGGCACCTCGAGTCCGGGAAGCGATTGCAGAGTGGGAAACAGAAGCTTGAGTAGAATGGGGGCGACAATGTGTTTATCACTGTCGCCCCCATTCTGTTCAGGATACTATGGCTACCCCAAATAACCATTTCTGAGTCACCCAGAGAATAAGAAGAACCCCTGCGTATTTCACTAAATTCCCCCATTCTTTTTTATCGACAAAGAGGAAGATGAGTGCAAAATAGGCTGCCTCAATTCCTGAAATCAGCCATTCGGACAAGTGCAGCCACCCGCCGATACTTGCAATGACGAGTATGGCAACAAGATGAATTCCATCGTGGGGTTCATTTCCGTCTTCGTCTTGAGTCGTTTCTTTCATCATTTAAACGCTCCCTTCATAATATCCCCTCATTCCTGGGGTCAACCCGCTCGTTCCTGGGGGCAACGCGCTCGTTTCCGGGGTCAACCCGCTCATTCCCAGGGAAACCCGCCCGTTTTCGGGGCCACCCCGCTCATTTCCAGGGTCAACCCGCTCATTGCCGGGGCAAACCCGCTCATTCCCAGGGAAACCCGCCCGTTTCCGGGGCCATCCCGCCCGTTTCCGGGGGTAACCCGCCCGTTTCCGGGGGTAACCCGCTCGTTCCCCGAGTCAACCCGCCCGTTTCCGGGGGTAACCCGCTCATTTCCTGGGTCAACCCGCTCGTTTCCCGAGTCAACCCGCTCGTTTCCGAGGTCAACCCGCTCATTTCGAGAGTCAATCCGCTCGTTTCCGGGGTCAACCCGCTCATTCCGAGGACAACACCCCATCCACATCCCCCTACATTCAAAAGCTCTACAGATAATACTGCATCGTCCAGTTCATACGCCACCGCAGATTCACATAAACTCTAACAATGGAGGAGTAGTGGGACAGACGTCCTAGCCTGAAGTTCTGTAACTAACTCATTAAATTCCCACTATTCTTAATTATAACAGTTTATTCTACTGGAAAATTGATATACTAAAGGAAATTTGAAGGGAATTGGTATTGAATGCTAAACAAACGAAATGGAAAACAACTTCTTTTATTTGCTTTGTTAGTCGCAGTTGCCTATCTCCCCATCGCATATGAGCAGACGTTTCCAACAATCGCCGCTTCTGCAGCACTCATTACTCCACCTGCCAATGCATCCGTTACGCTAGCAAAAAAATTGAACGTCCTGCTAGCGGATCCGAAATTACAGGGCGGGATTACAGGAGTGAGTGTCAAAAATGCGGAAACTGGCGAATCGGTCTATTCGCATATGAGTGATATTCGATTGCGACCTGCGTCCAATATGAAATTGCTGACAGGAGCCGCAGCTTTAGAGGTGCTTGGACCAGACTATCGATTCGAAACGGTTGTAGCAACGACGGGCAAGCAAAAGGGACCTGTTCTTCAAGGGGATGTGTATTTAGTGGGAAAAGGAGATCCAACCCTTCTTCAAAGCGACCTTGTGAAGTTTGCTGAACAGTTGAAACAACAAGGCATCAAAACCATTCAAGGGGATTTGTTTGCTGACGATAGCTGGTATGACGATGATCGGTATTCTCAAGACCTGAACTGGTCGGATGAATTCAACTATGTGGGGGCACAAGTATCGGCTCTCACGCTTTCGCCGAATGAAGATTATGATACAGGGACAGTCATTGTAGAGGTGAAGCCGGGAGCAAAAGCGGGCGAGCTTCCGGATGTCTCGTTAACACCTGCTACAAAGACATCCGTTATTGTGAATAAAGCCACGACTGTTGGAAGAGAAGGTAAAAAGACGATTTCCATCCACCGGGAACATGGGACAAATCGAATTATTGTGGAAGGTTCCATTCCGGTCGGTGCCTCAAGTTCACGTTCATGGACGGCGGTTTGGCAACCATCGGAACTTGTGCTCGATGTATTCCAGAATGCCTTGAAGAAGGAAGGGATTCGAGTGAATGGAAAAAAAGGACTTCAGCGTGCGGTAACACCCAAAAGCGCTAAAACACTCGCAATCAAAAAGTCCATGCCGCTAAATGAAATCTTCATTCCATTCATGAAGCTGAGTAACAATGGACACGCAGAAATGCTCGTGAAAGAAATGGGAAGAGTCGAAAAGGGGGAAGGTAGTTGGAACGCCGGCCTTGCAGTTATGTCTGAAACGCTTGAAGGGCTCGGTATCGAAAAAGGTACAGTTCTGCTAAGAGATGGTTCCGGCATGTCACACAAAAACCTCATGTCCTCCGAAACATTGACATCACTTCTCGTCCAAGCTCAAGAAGAATCTTGGTATCCGGCATTCAGAGAGTCGCTGCCACTTGCAGGGGAAGCGGAACGCATGGTTGGCGGAACTCTTCGCAACCGTCTTGAAGGGGAGTCGACGAAAGGGAATGTAGCTGCAAAAACGGGTTCTATCACGGGTGTATCCACATTGTCAGGATATGTGACGACAAAAAAAGGAACACCTCTCGTGTTCTCGATTATGATAAATAATTACATTAATGGACCGGTGACACAAATAGAAGATGCCATCGCCTCGGCAATCGCGGAATCGGATTTATAATTTAAAAAGCAGATATTCCGGGGCTCTCCCTGGAATATCTGCTTTCTCATTGCGCCCGATTCACTTTGTTTTCAAGATCGAAAATACGTGATTTGATTGCGATGAATTCTTTAGCTACACTCTCGTCATGTTCCAGTCGCTGTGCTTTTTGGCGTTCAAATTGACCACCAATTCCTTTAAGTGAATTATCCACTCGATTGAAACGGTGGTCCACCTCATCAAATCGTGTGTTCATCTCAGTCTGCATGTTTTCAAGTCCGGATTTCAAAGAGCCCACATCGGATTTCAAAGAGCCCACATCGGATTTCAAAGAGCCTACATCGGATTTCAAAGAGCCCACATCGGATTTCAAAGAATCTACATCGGATTTCAATTCACCTAAATCCGATTTCATATCCCGTACATCTGCCGTAAGTCCTACCAACAACTGTAAGATTTTTTCTTCCATGCTGCGTAGCTCCCTTCGACTGCTTGGTATTATAAGTATACAACGAAATCTTAAAAAGTCCAAGAAGTAAGGGAACGTATGTTTCTTTTGTTCGTGGAATGTTAAACGAGTATCAACCACAAAATCATCGTGAAGACAATTGTCGTGATGCCCATCAATAACGTGGCCATCGTTTGGGCTTTATAAGCATCTGTGACCTTCATACCACTGAATTCTGTCACGACCCAGAAGAAACTATCGTTTACATGACTCACTGTCATTGCGCCTGCTCCAACCGCCATGACAACAAGCGCAAGTGGAATGGCGCCTTCAATTCCCATTGCGGGAAGCAGGGGAGCCACTAATGTTGAGGCAATGACCAACGCTGCAGTCGAAGACCCTTGTGCGGTTTTCAAAGCTGCGGATATGAAGAACGGCACGAGTAGGAAGAGTGCACCGCCTGCGAGAGCAGTGAAATTCATTTCCCCGATCAATTCAGCTACACCAGACGTAGAAATCACTTTACCAAATGCACCACCTGCTCCGGTGATCAAAAGAATAGGAGCCGCTTCCTTAAGACCTTCTCCAATCCAACCGGTAAGTGTCTCTTCGTTCCATCTTGGCAGCAATAGAAATGCTGCTAGCACCCCGAACAATAATGCAACAGAGGGCGAACCTATAAACTGTAAGAATGAGCTGAATGCACTTTCCCCCATAGTCAGCTTCGCAACAGAACCTGCGCCAATCAGAACAATCGGCAAGACGATCGGTAAGAATGCTTTAAGTGCAGAAGGCATAGTCCCGAAGGATTTGACGATTTCATCGTAGTCGAATGTCACAGACGCATCATCTTCCGGCAACGTAATTTTTGAACCGATTTTGACCGCCCATAAATAACCAACAACGGTTGCAGGGATGGCGACGATGAGTCCGATTAATATGATCACGCCTAGGTAACTTTCTGCGCCAATGTTCCCCGCAGCTGCAATCGGTCCAGGTGTAGGCGGAACGAGTGTATGGGTTGCGAATAATCCAGTTGCCAATGCGACCGACATCGAGGCGATTGTCACACCTGCTCTTTTTGCAAGCGCTTTCTTTAAGCTGGATAAAATAATGAATCCCGAGTCGCAAAACACAGGGATGGAAACAATATACCCGATGAGGGACATTGCAAGTTGAGGTCGTTTTTCCCCGATTACTCGTAACACGACTTCGGCCATACGGTAAGCGGCTCCGGATTTCTCGAGGATGACGCCGATGATTGTACCTGAGACTATGACAATCCCGATCCCTTTCATTAATCCGCCGAATCCTTCATTAACAGTATCTACAACTGTGAGCAGCGGCATTCCAGAGGTAATTCCGATGAAAAATGCTCCAGCAAGTAACGATAAGAATGGATGGACTTTCAAGACAGCTGTTAAAAAGATAATGAGAGCAACACTTAAGACGATCATCGTAAACAACATTTAACATTCCTCCTCATTTTTACACTTCAGAAGTGCTTGTTTCGTGGTTTCCTTCAGTAATCTAAACGGGTTCAGCATGGCGTCTGCTACTGTAACGCTGGCTGAAGTGATCGCGTGCACACTATCAAATAAGTCACCGAGTGCAGCTCGGCTTTCTTCAGTAATGGTGCCGGAAACTAGGACTACGGGGACATTTGCAAGCCGGGCTGCCTGTGCAATCCCAAAAGGGGTCTTCCCTGAAAAAGTTTGACTGTCAGAACGACCTTCTCCTGTGATGACTAGATCGGCCGTTTCCAAGTGTTCATGGAAACGAAGAGTTTCCAATACAACACTTATACCGGGTTTGAACAGACTCGGAAAGAACGCCTGGAAGGCCCCGCCAGCCCCGCCGGCTGCTCCAGCACCTGCGCTATGGTGTAGAGAAACCCCTGTATGCCGTTCGATTATGTCTGCAAAATGGGCAAGACATTTATCGAGGAGTTCAACCTCCGCGGGAGATGCCCCTTTTTGGGGTCCAAAAACTGCCGAAGCTCCGTCAGGTCCGATGAATGGATTCGAGACATCTGCTGCAATCAGGAACTGACTCTCAGCAATTCGAGGATCGAAAAATGACGAATCGATAGAATGTAACTGTTGCAGTGCAGCTCCGCCTTTAGGAATTACATCCCCATTTGAGTCGAGCAATCTCATACCTAGCGCTTGTAAAATGCCCGCACCTCCATCGTTTGTGGCACTTCCTCCAAGACCGATAATAAAATTGCGGCACCCCTCATTAAGCGCGTGTACAAGTAACTGCCCAGTTCCGAAGGAGGACGTAATAAGGGCATTCCGATCCTGTTCGGCGAGACGCATGAGACCGGAAGCTTCCGCCAACTCAATCACGCAAGTAGAGGCATCTCCTAGAATGCCGTAGCGAGCTGGGAGGAGATGACCAAGAGGCCCTTCAACAAGAAGAGAGATGAATCTTCCATTTGTCGCCCCGACTAAACTTTCCATCGTCCCTTCTCCGCCATCAGCTGCAGGTAGTAATAGGATGGTGCTAGTAGGATCCGCTTCACAAATTCCTTCAGCCATCGCTTCTGCTGCATGCAAAGCAGACAAACTTCCTTTGAAGGAGTCGGGTGCAATAAGTATCTTCATAAAAATATCATTCCTATCGGATAGTAGTTGATGTCTATCATTATATGTACAGAATAGTCTAAATACATTAGACTGGTTGTATAAGTATTAAACAGATTCATAGAGATTTTTGTACATGGAGGTGAAAATGTGCTGACAAAGCGGCTTGCAGAGGAAATCGTTGAACAAACGATGCTTAGATTATCCAGGAACTTGAATGTGATGGATACGAATGGAATGATTTTAGCTTCCGGAGAAATGGGCCGGGTGGACCGAATCCATGAAGGGGCAGCGCATGTAGCAAAAACAGGGAAATCATTATGGATATCCGAAGAGACTTTAGAGGAATGGCCAGGTTCAAAGCCAGGTGTGAATTTACCCGTGCATTATAAAACGCGGCTAGTTGGGGTTATTGGTATTACAGGATCTGAGGTAGAGCTGAGAGATGTTGCGCCCCTTGTCCAGTTAACAACTGAAATGATGGTCCATCAGTCGTTGTTAACTTCGGAATCGGAGTGGAAGCGGACTGCACGGGAATTAGTGTTCAAAGAGTTGGTTAGCGGACATCCAGTTTCAGGGGCTACACAGGATCGCATGAATGTGTTGTCAATATCTTTGAAGGGTCCATTTACAGTTGTGATTGTTCACCAAAACGAGACGACACGTACGCCCAATCGTCTTGCAGATTGGCTGGCAGAAGCGATGGGCATTCGTTCTGTGTTGCCTGGAGCAGATCATGGACACGTCATGCCATTTCTAGTATGGGAGGTGGATCGGGAGAGAGTGAAAAGCAGAGTGGAACACGCTTATAAACGGAATGATTTTTCAATCCTGAAGATTGGAATCGGTAAAACAGTATTCTCCGAAGAGGAGATCGCATTGGCTTATGAGTCGGCCCTCCATGCAATTGAGTTCAGTGCGAAGCATGAAATCATCAGCGACTTTGACATGATTGAAATGCGTGCGTTGGTAGGAGCCTACCAGCAACCTTTGCACGAACATTTCGTGGAGAAACTGTTAGGGAATCTGGACGAGCAGCTAGTAGAAACACTTCAAACCTATTTGAACAATGAGCAGCATGTCCAGAATACTTCCGACGAGCTTGGAATTCACCGTCATACGCTCTCCTACCGGCTTAAACGAATCACTGAAACTACAGGATTGAACCCGACTCTCTTTAGCTCAGCAGTGCAATTGCATTATGCTATGTTGCTAAAAGAAGGCGCACGATATATAAAATGACCGAGCGAAATCCGCTCGGTCATTTTAATCCGATGAATGCCAGATGTCGTCCGGCCTTCTTGTCCTGACGGTATGAAAACCCGTCATTGCTTTGAAATGTACACATCGGATCGATTGTAATGTTCGGACTTGGTATCCCAGCAAGCTCACATTGAGTTTTTACAGTCCGCTGGTTATCGATATGGTATTTGCCTGTCGTTTCATTGAACAAAGTCCATGGTTCCGCATAGCCGAGTGCATGAAACTTCGCATAGACATCCTTGTCCACTTCGAACTTTTCTTGGCTAAGGGCAGGACCGATCATGATCTGGAAGTCTTCGGGACGACATCCTTCCTGTTCAATGAGATGTTGGAGCAATTTCGGTGTGATTTCTTTGATGGTACCTTGCCAGCCCGAATGGACGACACCGACGATGCCTGCGGGTTCGTTGGAAAGAAGCACAGGTACACAGTCTGCCATGAAACCAGCAAGAACGACGCCTCGTTCGTTCGTATAAAGGGCATCGGTATCGGGGATAGCAGTTGCCTGATCTATGGCACCGCGCCCGCAATCCGATCGGGTTACTTTGTGGAAGTTGGAACTATGGGTTTGGTTACCATAAACAAAATCATCAGTTGAGTACCCGATCGAAGATGCAAGCATTTCGCGGTTTTGAAGGACAGCCGCTGGTGTAAAGCAAGCGTGTAGCGCTAGATTGTTGTCTTCAGGTGCAGTAGGGTCTTTCAAGGTAATGCCAGAGATTGAGCTTCCTTTTATGTCGTATCTCTTTGTTTTGATTTCCTTCACCCCCTATTTTCAAGATGTTTGCAAATAATTGTACCACGTAGTGAGGTTATTTGTGCATCAGATAGGGAAGAAATGAATACACCCTGCCGTATTGAGCAGAGACATTGACAACCTAATTTTTGTGCATTATTGTAGACTATTATATTCCCTAGTAAGCAGATAGGAATTAATCGAAAAATGAATAAAAGGGGATGCCGATAGACATGAAAGCACTCTGGAACCGATACGCGAATGCATCTTTGATTCTTAAAATAACGATAGCCCTGATTTTAGGGATTACTGCCGGATTGCTGATGGGTGAGCAAGCGAGCGTTTTCGCGCCGCTTGGTGATCTGCTGATCCGTCTGCTGACATTCCTGATCATCCCTCTCATACTATTTACGCTCATTGTTGGTGTGAATCAGACAACGATTTCCAACCTCGGTCGAATGGGTGGTAAAGTCTTCATCTACTACACGATCAGTTCTGCAGTGGCAATTGTTGTAGGACTCGCGATTGCTACGATTTTCCAACCTGGATCGGGCATGAAGTTGGACGGTAGTGAAACATTTGACGTTCCGGATAATCCTGGATTCGTCAATGTGTTACTCAACATTGTCCCCTCGAATATTGTCACTGCGTTCACAGAGATGAACTTGTTAGGAATCATTTTCACTGCCCTCGTGTTTGGTATTGCAATTTCTGCCATGCGGGGTTCAGAAGGGTTGAATGAGCTTGGGAATCATTTGCTGAAAACGATCAGTGCGCTGAACGAAGCATCGCTTTTCATCCTGAAAGGGATTTTACAATTCGTACCGATTGGTGTATTTGCAATTATGGCGAAAACGGTGGGAAGCCAAGGGGTCGATACACTTCTTTCACTCGGTGGCATGATTGGTGTGCTCTATGCGGCATTGCTTGCACAAGTCGTATTGTACATTGTTGCGATGTTGCTATTCAAAGTGAATCCGCTCACGTTTTTCAAACATACACGGACTCCGATTGCGACAGCTTTTGTGACGCAGAGCAGTGCAGGCACATTACCATTGTCGTTGACTGCAGCCCATGATTTAGGATTACCACGCAGTTTGTATGGTTTTAGTTTGCCGTTAGGTGCTACGGTTAATATGGATGGGGCAGCAATACGAATCGCCGTGTCCGCAGTGTTTGCTGCCAATATTTCTGGTAATCCGCTGTCGTTGACGGATATGTTAATGGTGGTCTTGATCGGAACGCTGGCCTCTATTGGCACTGCAGGCGTTCCAGGGGCAGGGATTGTCATGATTGCAACGGTTTTTGTACAGCTCGGTTTGCCGATTGAAGCAGTCGCTTTGCTTACATCGATTGATGCGCTGATTGGAATGGGGGCAACGGCACTGAACGTTACAGGCGACCTCGTAGGGACGACGCTCATTAGCCGGACAGAAAAACAAAAAAGTGCTTCAAAAGAACAAGCAGAAGAAATTGCACCACATTCTTAAAGGTTACCCGTGAAATAGACTGGCAAAAGTCAGCTTTCGATGATGCGATGTGCGTCTCCGAAAGCTGACTTTTCGTGCGGAACAATGCGTACTGACACATTGGAAGAAGTGGAAATACACGGGTCCTACTGCCTTCTTGCAATTGTCGTTACAGAGGGTGCTAACGAAGAGAGCGAACAGATTGACATGATACCTAGAGGGGTATATGATGGAGTCAATTAAAATCAAAAGGAGTGTAGGTTATGACACCTCAAGCAACCGTTTATGTATCTTCCACATGCCCTTACTGCACGATGATGACAAATTATTTGGATGAACAAAAAATCCCATATGAAACAGTTAACGTTTCATTAGATCAAGAAGCTGGTAAGCGTCTCGTAAAAACGACTGGACAAATGGGTGTGCCACAAACCAAATTGAATGACGTTTGGATTTTAGGATTTGACCCTGACGGTGTCCAAAAAGCCCTTCACGGAGAAGCTCAGTGAAGCATATTGTTGACAAGTTCCGCTGTATGACGTGTTCGGTTCAACCAGATGTGGAAAAGGATATGACACGGAAACTATTTCCGAAGTTTTGCATCGGACACGTTGCACTGTTTGCTACCGGCATTTTTCTCGTGATTATGGAATGGATGAACTGACAGACCGGCTATCCCTAGTGTCAAAAGGGATAGCCGGTTTGATTTTTTTTGAGGAACTTGCGATACTTTACAATAGGAGTGAACGAATGTTATGTGAATTCATTTGCATTATGCACCTATATGAAAAGGGGAATTGTCATGAAGCTGGATCGATTGCGTCGGTCATTTGAAGAACTTGCGGAGTTTACAGACAAAGGAGAAGGGATCAACCGGCTTGCTTATACGGAAACGGAGCGGAAAGCGCGGGAATATATGATCCGGCAGTTCGAAGGTGCAGGTCTCACTGTACGCACAGATTACGCGGGTAACGTCATCGCGCGGCGTGAGGGGGCAACAGCTGAATTGCCTGTAGTAGCAACCGGTTCCCATATTGACTCGGTCTACGCAGCAGGGGAATTTGACGGATCCGCTGGTGTACTCGTTGCACTTGAAGTGATGCGCTCACTAGCGGACGATGACATTGAAACACAGCACCCTATGGAAGTCATTATCTTCGCGTGTGAGGAATCGTCACGTTTTGGTGCCTCGACACTTGGCAGTAAAGCAATGTCAGGACGATTGGATCCCGCGTATACTCGCTCGCTAACTGATCGTAACAGCGTAACACTCATGCAAGCGTTTGAGGAAAACGGACTCGATTTGGAAGAAGTCCACTTAGCTATGCGCTTTCAAGATGAATTCAAAGCGTTTGTAGAACTGCACATTGAGCAAGGGCCGGTGCTGGAGAAACAGCAAGCGGCCATTGGGGTTGTCTCTGCTATTGCGGCACCTGTCCGTTTCCATGTCCACGTCGGAGGAACAGCGGATCACTCGGGGACTACTCCGATGGACTATCGACATGACGCGTTACTTGGAGGTGCTGAAATTGCACTCGCTGTTGAACGGGCTGCCGTTGCAGAGATCGAGTACGGTACAGTTGGGACGGTCGGTGTGTTCACCGTAGAACCGGGTGCTATGAATGTCGTACCAAGTGCAGCCGAGATGGACGTCGACATCCGAGGAACGAATGTCGAATCACGGCAGCGTGTCGTGGATGCACTGGAAACAGCGGTCAAAGAAGTGGCCGAAGCACGTGGCTTAGACGTTTGGATGGATGCCATCTCGAGTGAAGAGCCGGTTCAAATGGACGTCGGAGTGGTGAATGAACTCAAAGCCGTGTGTGAAGAGCGCGGTGTGAATTGGCTT
Organism: Sporosarcina gallistercoris; assembly: GCF_050459885.1. Classification (GTDB taxonomy): domain Bacteria; phylum Bacillota; class Bacilli; order Bacillales_A; family Planococcaceae; genus Sporosarcina; species Sporosarcina gallistercoris_A. Next base: position 117,001 of record NZ_JBCMNO010000012.1, read on the forward strand.
GAAATGCCTAGCGGTGCAGGCCATGACGCCATGAATATGGCGGCGTTCTGTCCGACTGGCATGATTTTCGTACCATCCAAAGACGGGCTTAGTCATAACCCGGCAGAGTATACCTCTATGGAAGAATTGCTGGAAGGCGCAGAAGTGCTGCGTGCATTCATGCTAAAACAAGCGAATGTTGTGTAATTGTTAAAACAGTACGGTGAGACGGCAGTTGTCTCGCTGTGCTGTTTTTTGTAAGTGTTCATTTTTGAAATGAGTGGTTTTGCCAATTCACTCCAAATGACATCGGCTGATGAATTGGATCACATAAGGTCAAGATAGGATCTACCGATTAAAGCCATTAACTCACTTTAATTGTGTCCCGTTATCGGAAATTTTCCTCAAGTGTCGGAGAAATCACTCCAGTGATGGAGAAATCCTTACAAGTGAACGGCAAGCACACCTAACTGATCGACAACGAGTAAAAACGAGAAAAAAGCCGGCCCGAATACACGGGCCGGCCACCAAAATCATTTTGCAAAAGGATCCTTATGATCATATTGGTTAGTATGAACGACATCACTGCGTAAGTACTCAAGGATTTCATCGACAATCTCCACGCCGTTCTTCAACGATTCTTTTTCCTGAAGGGTTGTGTTTTGACCGGGGTACAGAACGTGGTCAAACCCTGACGCCGGCTTCACTTCATTCAATTCCCTCATCATACCGGAAATGTTGGTTCGGAACAGTTCGGAACTTGTGAATGCACCGGGATCGATTACAATGTGGAGCTGTCCAAGTTCTCTTCCTTTGGTCAAATCATGATACATCGACGACACGTGTTTTCCGAAAGGAAGACCGAGTAATACACCTGACAAGATATCCACCATCATCATAAGTCCATAGCCTTTAGGTCCGGCAATCGGAAGCAATCCTGTCACCTTAAAAGGGTCTGTCGTCGGCACGCCGTCTTTGTCCACGGCCCACGTATCCGGAATGGATTCACCTTTCGATCGGGCATGTAAAATCTTTCCCCATGCTTGAATGCTTGTCGCCATATCGAAAATGATTTTGTCATCACCCACACCAGGTGCAGCAAAAGCAATCGGGTTTGTCCCGAAATACGGCTCAGCTCCGCCAAAAGGGACGACCATTGGATCTGATTGGCACATTGAAATTCCAATCATTCCAGCTTCCGCTGCTTGTTGGACGAAGTAGGACATGGCTCCACTATGACTCATCCGACGAATTCCGACGATGGCCGTCCCATTTTCCTTAGCCATTTCAATCGCACGGGTCATCGCTTCTTTTGCCGCTGCGTGCCCCACGCCGTTATCTGCGTCCAGTACAGCAGTTCCTGGTCCAGTCTGCTTAAATTGGATATCAGGATTCACAGTAATGCCGCCTTTTGCAATACGTTCAGCGTAATACTCCGTCCGCATCGCTCCGTGTGAAAAGATCCCTCGAGCATCAGCATGTGCGAGTACATCAGCGACTACCTCCGCGTCATCACGTTGAAGCCCAGCTTGTGTAAGCTTATTTGCCATCAGTTCTTTCAATTCCTCAATCGATACATTCATCTCCAGCACTCCTTTTGGCTCGGCCAATAATTTAGATGGTCTTCATCTGAAATCGTTCTTGTAAAAATGCAATCCCATGGTTCACAGCACGCACAGAGTCCGGATCATCCATATTGGCATCGAAGTTGTGCTTACCGCGGGCGATGGTCATCAGTTCGTTTGGTACGCCTGCTGCGTCCAGTTTTTCTTTCATTGCAACAGATTCCGCGTACGGGACATCCTCGTCATCATCCCCATGTATCAGAAGAGTTGGCGGATAGTCTGAATCCGCTAATTCAAGAGGAGCATAGTGTGCAAGCTGACCCTCATCCACAGCGTCTGAACCCGCAACCCAATCGAGCCATGTCCCTTGCTGACGGCAATACAAGTAAATTGCATACCTCCGTTCAATTGGAGAGGATGAAATGGGATGAGGCTGAATCAGTTGTGTCGCCAACATTTCCGGCACCTTCGGCATGGAAGTAAAGTGTGGACTCGGATTCTGGTACCAATCACCCGTAACTTGTCCGTACCCGTAAAACGCCACAATCGCGTCGGGCTTCACATCAAACGTTCCCGATAACAATGCTAGATAGCCTCCTGCTGAACTGCCAACTACAGCTACCCGTTCACGATCGAAATCGAATTGAACGGATGCTTGTGTCTTAATCCAGACCAGCAAGTCCTTTACATCATCCCGGATTTCGGAAAGCTTGGACTCAGGAGCAAGTCGGTAATCTACAGAACACACGTTGAATCCAGCCTCATTATACAGACGGATCTGTTCGGAATTCATGTCATTCCGGGTTCCCCAAATCAGACCTCCGCCATGAATGTAGATTAGTAAAGGTGCCTGCTCGGCGCAAGTTTCATGAAACACTCCGTGAATATCGCAATCGTTCACTCGTTTATATACAAAAGTATCTGCCATAATCGCATCCTCTTTCCCTTCCATCTGCCTGTCTTTTCGTTGAAAGTATCGATTGATCCTGTTTACAGTCAAGGAGACGCTCATGTAAAACCGTTTCTGCCACTATCTTACGACACGAAACACCAAGAATACAGCTTTCAATTCACAATTTTATGTTTTTGTAATGTTACACTCCTGTATTTTATTCGTCTGCAATGCAAATTGCGTTACAATTGGTTTGGATAAAACAAAACCGGCTTTCGCACAAGTTTTGTGTTTACCGTTTTGTGGAGACACATGCTATTGCAAGCTCGCTGATTTAAAAAAATACTTACAGGGGTGATTTTTGTGCTTCATACGATTATCAAGAAGAACTCGTACCAAGACTCCATTAACCTCATGTTGCTGACAAACGCGGTAGCAACTATGGAAGGTCTCAACAAAGTACAAATTATGATGGCAACGCCAGCTAACAAAGATATCTTTAAAGATGCAGGATTGCATACAGAAGAACTCGAAGCAGCAGAATCGAACGATATGGCAATCGTTGTCGATACAGACAATGCAGACATGATGGATACGGTCCTTGAAAAAGTGGAACAATATTTGAACGACCAGTCCATCAGCAACAAAAAGCAAGGATTTGAAACAGTGCGTACGTGGGACAAAGCAATGGATGCGCTGCCGAATGCAAACGTTGCCATGATTTCAGTACCAGGTGAATATGCAGCGGATGAAGCGGACAAGGCATTGGACCGCGGTCTTCACGTGTTCATGTTTAGTGATAACGTCACAGTGGAAGACGAGCTCCGTTTAAAGCAAAAAGCACACGACAAAGGTTTGCTTGTAATGGGACCCGACTGCGGAACAGGAATTCTTGACGGGGTGCCTTTGGCATTCGCAAACGTCGTGAATAAAGGGCGTATCGGACTTGTCGGTGCATCAGGAACAGGAATCCAGGAAGTTTCCACAATCATCGATCGCTTAGGAGAAGGTGTAAGCCATGCTATCGGTACGGGCGGTCGTGACCTGAAAGATCCGATCGGTGCGATCACGATGATGGATGGAATCCGTGCACTTGAAAACCATAGCGCAACAGAAATTATCACAATCATTTCCAAGCCGCCTGCAGAACACGTGCGTAACGAAGTGATGGAACTTCTTCAAAGCTTGACGAAACCGGTTGTTGCTGTATTCCTTGGAGAAAAACCTGAGCAATACGAAGGGAATGTCTACCAAGCATATACACTCGCGGAAACTGCACACATTGCAGTGGACCTCGCTCGCGGTAACGAAGTGAAAACTGATTACAACACAGGCGACTTCACTGTGGAAAATGCAAGCTTGAAAGAAGGTCAGAAGACGCTTAAAGGCTTGTACTCTGGTGGTACACTCGCTTCTGAAGCCGCTGTTCTGATCTCTGATGCGTTAGGTCTTGACACACACATTAAAAACGAAGAAGGCCATGTCCTGAAGCACGAAGGCCAGGAAATTGTTGACCTTGGTGACGATAACTATACACAAGGGAAGCCACACCCGATGATCGATCCTGAAACTCGTTCGAAATTCATTGAACAAGCTGGGGACGATGAAACAACGGCTGTTATCTTGCTCGACTTCGTTCTTGGATATGGCTCACATGACGATATGGCAAGCGCGTTACTTCCATCTATCAATAAAGCAGTAGCAAAAGCAAAAGAAGGCGGGCGCACCTTGCATGTTGTGGCAACTGTTTGTGGTACTAAAAACGACCCGCAAAGCTATGACGGTCACGTGAAACAGTTGAAACAAGCTGGCGTCATCGTCAAAGAGACAAACAATGAAGCCGTTCGTACTGCGCTTAACATAGTGGGCCTCCACGTAGAAGACAACCAGAAGAAGTATGTAGAAGGAACCAAGTCCGAAAAGAAATTCGACCTCTCTGTATCAGATGACATTGCGTCACTCGTTTCGGAGCGCCCCCGCGTCATTAACGTCGGCTTGAAAGGCTTTACTGGTGCACTATCGGACACAGGCACGCAGTTCGTCCAATACGACTGGCGTCCAGTTGCTGGCGGTAATGCACGTATGGCCAAAATCTTGAGCTTGCTGAAATAATTTCGGAATGATAAAGATAGAAGGTCCAGATCCGCTCTGGACTGGGCCTTCTCCATGCAGATGGAGACATCTGTAAATATGACGAATGAGGTGTGTACGTTATGAACTACAAGTCAATGGATGAAGCGAACAAAGCGGTTATTGATAAAATTACTGGATCGGCTCCATTTCTAGTGGATGTTGTACCGGCAAAAGAGAAAATTAAAGAACTGAATGACGGAAAAGTATTGCTGCATGCAGGTCCGCCAATCGAGTGGAACGACATGACTGGTCCGATGCAAGGATCTTGTATTGGTGCATCGATCTATGAGGGCTGGGCATCTAACGAAGAAGAAGCGGAAAAGCAACTAGCAAGCGGCGAAGTGAAATTCATCCCATGTCACCACGTGAATGCGGTTGGCCCGATGGGTGGTATCACATCTGCTAATATGCCCGTATTCGTTGTGGAAAACCGGACAGATGGTAACGAAGCCTATTGCATCATGAACGAAGGAATCGGTAAAGTTCTTCGTTTCGGTGCCAATTCACAAGAAGTCATCGATCGGTTGAAATGGATGCAAAACGTTCTTGGACCAACGATTGCAAAAGCGCTTGCACTTACTGAAGATGGATTGAATTTGAACGTTATTATTGCTAAAGCAATCACAATGGGCGATGAATTCCATCAGCGTAACATTGCGGCATCTTTAATCTTCTTGAAAGAGATGAGCCCATACATCGTACAGTTGGATATGGATGAAAACGACCGTAAAGACGTCATTCAATTCTTGGCTGACACTGACCAATTCTTCCTCAATATCGCAATGGCGACAGGAAAAGCCGTAATGGATGGAGCTCGTACTATTCAAGACGGAACTGTCGTCACAGCAATGTGCCGTAATGGTAAAGACTTCGGAATTCGTATTAGCGGAATGGGTGATGAGTGGTTCACAGCGCCAGTTAACACGCCGCAAGGTCTCTTCTTCACGGGGTATTCCCAAGAGGATGCCAATCCGGATATCGGGGACAGTGCAATCACTGAAACATTCGGTGTCGGCGGTATGGCAATGATCGCAGCACCTGGTGTTACTCGTTTCGTAGGTGCAGGCGGTTTTGATGACGCACTTGCAACGAGTAATGAAATGACAGAGATCTGTGTCTCGCAAAATAGTAACTTTACAATTCCTACTTGGGACTTCCAAGGAGCGTGTCTTGGAATCGATGCTCGCAAAGTAGTCGAAACAGGTATCGAGCCGATTATCAACACAGGAATTGCACATAAAAAAGCTGGGATGGGTCAAGTCGGAGCAGGTACAGTCCGTGCTCCTAAAGAATGTTTCGAAAAAGCATTAGAAGCGTATGCCGTAAAGCTAGGATTGATCTAATGGATTGGCCGCAAGCTAGGTTAACCATCTTGCATGCGTCGGAATACCAGCAACAAATCCCGTTCCATTTGGCAAAGCATCCCGTTTGTCAGATCCATAGTACATTTCAGAATGGATTGAACATCAAAAGCGGTAATCGGCTATTCTTCATCGGAACGTTAAAAAACGGTCGGTTGCCATTCGGAATTCATCTGACACCGGAGTATTTACAACAGGTATTAAATGGGGTAAATGATAATTCCTCCGTCTCTTGGGAACCGAACGAGCGCCGTCTATCGTTCGGAGAGACAGGACCCATCGTGAGCATTGTAGGTGCAGATCCCTTTGACTGGAGAATTTCTAGTGAACTTGTAACGAGCGAGTTGTTAACGGATAATTTGACGATGTTTGCATCTATCTTACTTGAAGAGCCAAGGGGGACTGGTTTGGACATCGATATCGAATCATGGTTGACCAGACAGTTGCAGAGGCACCCAGCTAATGGTCTGACAGAGCAGCATCTCTTTGACTTGTTAGATACTTTGCATTCTTCCGATACGAGCGAAATCGAAGAGCAACTCAGGTTCTTCATAGGTCGGGGACAAGGGCTGACTCCATCCGGTGACGATCATTTGGTCGGTCTGCTCGCCATTCATGAAGCGGCAGATGTTGTATCCGAACCCTTTGTGGAGACGTTAAGACGGCTTATCGAGAAGGAACATTTGACGACTGATATAGGTAGGGAGTATTTACTCTATGCACTGGACGGAAAATTCAGCTCGACAGTTGTACAATCGGCTTCAGAATTGACACGGAAGACGGATATTTATATGCTAAAACCACTGCTTTTAGAATTGCTCGATATGGGGCATAGTTCTGGAAACGATACAGTTTTTGGCATGTTACTCGGCTTACTAGCACTAAGGAGGAAACTAGAATGACAGAAAAAGTAGTTATTGCACTTGGGGGAAACGCAATCCTGCAACCTAAGCAGGAAGCGACTTATGAGAATCAGCGTGAAAACGTTCGGATCAGTACCGAAATTATTGCGAAAATTGTCAAGAATGGTCATGAGGTCATTGTTACACATGGTAACGGTCCGCAAGTAGGTAACATTCTTCGTCAGAACGAAGAAGCTAAAGACGTTGTTCCTGCACTTCCACTTGACGTTTGCAGCGCGGAGTCACAAGGATTCATTGGGTACATGATGGAACAGACATTGAAGAACGAACTCAATAAACTGGGTCTCCACAACCAAGTGGTCAGTATGCTGACACAAACAGAAGTCGATCGTAATGATCCGGCATTTTCAGATCCATCCAAACCGATCGGTGTCTTCTATTCAGAAGAGGAAGCGAAACAATTGGCAGAGGAAAAAGGCTGGGATGTTAAAGAGGATGCAGGACGTGGTTGGAGACGAGTTGTTGCATCTCCGAATCCGAAGTCGATTCTCAGCTCTCAAACTATTAAAATGCTAACGGATAATGACGTTATTGTCATCGCTTCGGGCGGTGGCGGTATTCCGGTTGTACGTGAAGCGGATGGCAGCCTTACAGGAATTGAAGCAGTGATAGATAAAGACCGCAGTGCTTTCCGTCTAGCTGAAGAGGCGAAAGCGGATGTGCTCATGATCTTGACTGACGTCGATAACGTCTATGTGAACTACGGCAAGCCTGATCAAAAAGCACTTGGTACCATTACGCTGGAAGAAGCGAAAGTTTATGCAGATGAAGGTCAGTTCTCTGCAGGCAGCATGGGTCCTAAAATGGAAGCAGCTATGAAGTTCGCTGAAATGGGTGGACGTGCTATTATTTGTTCTCTTGGACAAGCAGACCTTGCAGTAGAAGGTAAAGCTGGCACACAAATTAAAAACTAAGTTTACCAATGGTATTGGCCATAGTCATCATGACACGGGCCAATACCCTTTTGGTATGTACATAATGTTTTAGAAGATCCCATTGAGGTCCTCTTCAAAGAGAAAGGAGAGAGTGCGGGTGAAAAATAGACGAGCGCGTTCTTTCAAAAAAGAACTCATTTACTCGTTTCTGACAATAGGCTTGACCTCCATTATTGTCCTCGGAATTTTTCAGTTTTTCCAGCTCTCCTCGTTAATCGAAGGCAATCAGGAAAGCCAAAAGAAAGTTACCGGATTTCTAGAAGACAATATAGAAAGTTATATGGAGCAGCATGGCAGAATCATTGAAACCATGTCTTCTAATATTGCACCATTACTAGAAGAGGGACGGACATCTCAAATAGAGGAAAAGTTGCGTGATATCAAACTGAACTACCCTGGATTTGTGAACTTGTACGTAGGAGACGCAAACGGAAAATCACTTGTGTTTTATCCCTCTGTATACACGGACGGGGTGAGACGGGAGCATTTGAATTTTAGTGATAGATCCTATTACAAGGAACTTCTTGAGACGAACAAACAAGTCGTCTCTCCGGTCTTTTATGGAAGGGGAGGGACGGATATCCTTTTGGTTGCGATAGTTTCGCCTATTTTTGATAGCCAAGGGAATATGCAAGGGTATATTTTGGGAGCTATCGATTTAAATGCTTTGGAGAAATACGTATCCACACGGATTTCAGGCGAGGCAAGTTATGCGGTTTTACTGGACCAAGATAACAATGTGATTGTCCATCCGGATGTAAACACAAAAACGGAAATGGTCAATTTGACGGATTCCAAAATAGTTCAGACCATCAATAATCAGTCGGAAAAGTCCTTAAACAGCTTGACGATCGAAGAAGAGGGCAGAGAGAAAGAATTCATTACGTATGCGAAAATCCGGAATCTCGATTGGACCGTATGGATTGCAAATCCCTCCACTACGATCACAAAGCCACTCAGAAATGCGGCAAACACAATTTTATGGTTCATCCCGGTTACGGCATTATTTGTCGTGCTGGCCAGCCTGTTTTTAACGAATCGTCTGGAACGGACGATTCGCAATCTCCTTGACACCATTAAGCATTATTCGGTGAGCTATAAGACGAACCGACCTGTTCAATTATCAGAACGGATTGAAGGACCGCAAGAAATGACGGATTTGCTGACTCATTTCAATGAAATGATATCTGAAATTGAAGAAAACCGAAACGAACTCATTGAACTCAATACACAACTTGAAGGACGTGTACAAGAACGTACTGCTAACTTGGAACAGCGGAATGCGGAGTTGCAGGCTGTAAACCAATTGATTACGCCTGTGTCTTCAAAAATGGATCTGTCTCATTTCATACAATTGTGCCTTCAGAATATCAAACAATCAGTACCTTTTAATGTGCATATATGGTTTCGTGAACTGGCGGTTACGAGCAAAGCGATTTACGTGGACAAAAGTTTGCAGAGTTATTTAGAGAAAAATGTACAAGGTGCTAATCATCATATGGAACCGATTGTATTGGATGGGTTACCGAATGGTTACCTGATAATCGATTTACTGGATGGGCAGATAATTGAGCCCAGGGAACAGGCGTTTCTTCAAACGTTTTCCCGCTCCCTCGCGATTATGCTGCAGAATAAGTTATTGTTTGAGCGCTACCGTAACAAGCACGCTGAACTTGATGCGGTTCTTGAAAGTATGTCGGAAGGAATTATGCTCCTCAATAATAACCAGCAGATCGATTATGTGAACGAATTCTTTTTGAATGTTACTGACGGAGATGGCACGAATGGACCACTTGTGCATTTATCCGACGTTTTCGAACGTATTCACGTCTTGTTTGAGATTTCCAAAGAAGAACTCTTTTCATTTTTTGAAAACGAAGCAAGCGAATTGAAACTGGAGTACAAAACGAAATCAGGCAATGCGGATTTTTACATGCTCCACAAATTTTCTGTCATATCGGATGAGAAAAAAATCGGTGAGGGTTTGCTAATTCGTGACATAACAAAAGAGGAAGAGATTGATACATTAAAAAACAATTTGATTTCGTTAACTTCACATGAGTTCAAAACACCGATCACCAACATAAGAGGTAGTGTAGAAACGTTGCTGCGGGACGATGTGGAGTGGGAACAGGACTTCCAAGTTGAATTACTAGAAGGAGTCCATGAAGATATTGAGCGCATTCAGCACTTAGTGGACGATTGGATGGATATTTCGAAAATCGAATCCGGTTCCATGTACATTGAACGGAATATGGTCCGGGCAGATCATGTGATCGAGAAGTCTATTGAACTCGTCCCCCTTGCACTGAAAGAAGGAGCGACTCTTTCGTTCCACAACAAAGCCGAGGATTATCTATTCTTCTATGCAGACAAAACCAGGGTGCAGCAAGTGCTGGTGAATCTCTTTACGAATGCTTTACGGTATAACGATCATCCTCAAAAGCGGATCGACATTACCTTGGAAAAAAAGGACGAGTACTTAACAATCTCTGTAACGGACAATGGAATTGGTATTTCAAAAGAGCATTTACAAAAGATCTTCAATCGGTTCTATCAAGTGGATGTTACTGCTACTCGACGTTCAGGCGGGACCGGCTTAGGGTTATCCATTTGCGAAGGAATCATGGAAGCCCATGAAGGCAAAATCGAAGTCGATAGTAAACCGGGAGAAGGCAGTACATTTACACTTTACTTTCCAATGAGAGAGGGATCTTAAGAGATGAAGCAAAAAATATGTGTGGTAGACGATGAGGCGAAGATTCTGCGTTTCATCTCGGCGAATTTACGTTCTGTTGGATACGAAGTCGTGACCGCGGATTCAGGGGAAGAACTGCTGGAAAAGTATGATCTGATTTCACCAGATCTAATATTGCTCGATATTATGATGCCAGGAAAAGATGGGTTCTACGTATTGGAAGAACTCCGGAAGTTTTCCCACACGCCCATTATCATGCTTACAGCCAGAAGCAATCCTAAAGATAAAGTGAATGGGTTGAACCTCGGTGCGGACGATTACTTAACGAAACCATTTTCGTTGGATGAGCTGTTTGCACGCGTCAATGCAGTCCTTCGCAGGAGTCAGCCGAGTCTTGCTGATGGGGCGGCAGGAACATCGTCTGTAATCCAAACAGGATCTTTACAAGTGGATGTTGGCGGAAAACGGATCTGGATAGACGAAGAAGAGTTGAAATTGACTCAAACGGAGTTTTCTTTGTTGGAAATCCTGGCTTTGAATCTCGACAAAGTCGTACAACACGAATCCCTGCTTTCAGAAGTGTGGGGGCCGCAGTACCGAGACGATGTCGAGTATTTGCGTGTTGGGATTGCTAGGATCCGCCGCAAGATCAAAGAGCGCTTGAAGGAGCCTGAAGAGTACATTGTGACATATCCCGGACTCGGGTATATGTTGAAAAGTGTCTCCGCACAGGACGAATAGGAGGGAAACTCCAGTATGCCGGACACTTCCTCCGTATGGAATAGAAATACAGGGAGTATGGATGGAAGTTGCGACGATCCCCCTTGTTAGTATGTGCGGTGGAACATTCTTTTAGATATTTAATGTTTTAGCAATGTTAGCTGTTTTGATTTTATTCGTCTGCAATGCTAGCTGAAGTATCATACAGGTGTAAGGTAAATGATCATTTTACTTAAGTAACTACTATAAAAAAATTGAGGAGGAACAAAAGATGGCGAAACATATACAAGATAATGGCCAGAAAAAAGAACTCATTCCTTATTGGATCAAAGCTGTTATCGTCTTCTTCTTAGGATGGGTTGCAATCTACGGAACGCGTGCAATCTTAAACCCTGTCATGGATGATATTCAAACTGAGTTCAGCCTATCCGCTGGTCAACTTGGTATGATCAGTAGTATCTTCTTCATCGGTTATGCGGGATTGAACATCCCATCCGGTATTCTCGGCGATAAAATCGGTAAAAAGAAAGTGCTTGTACCAGGGATTATCCTCTTTGGTATCTTTGCAGCAATTGCAGGCTCGATGCCGACGTTCTTCTTATTTATACTTATGTGGTTAATGGTTGGTGTGTTCCAAGGATTCTATTATGGGCCACAATACGGATTATCTTCTGAAGCGATTCCAAAGAAACACATTACAGTAGGATCAGCGATTATTAACAGTGGTATGGCGTTCGGTCTATCTGCTGGTTATTTCTTATCAAGTTGGACACTTGAAGCGGGTATGTCGTGGAGAGCTCCATTCTATATCGTTGCGATTCCGGTAGTATTAATTGGTTTGTTAATGTGGTGGCTTGTTAAAGAAAACCCATATGGTAAGAAAACTAAAGCTGAAATTGACAGTCAAGAACCATTCAAGATAAGCTTGCTATTCAAAAACCGCAACTTGCTCATGTCTTATATCGTCATCTTCTGTGCGATTTATGGATTCTTCGTAGTCGTAACATGGATGCCTTATTACTTGCAGCACGCACGTGGAATTGAAGGCAGTGCCATTGCAACCGTTTCTTCACTAGTACCATGGGCAGCGATACCAGGTTCAATTTTCTTCAGCTGGGTTGCAGACCGTATGGGGAAACGTCGTCCTGTACTACTCGTCATGCTTCCACTTTCATTGATTTCACTCGTTTCCATCGTTGCATTCGACAACATGTATGTCCTTTACGCAGCACTGATCGGTTACGGTATCTTTGGTAAAATCAGTACGAACCCTGTGTTGGTTGCTGTTGTGGCAGACAACGCTCCTAAGAATGCTTATGGTACGTCTTTCGGTATCTACAACTTCATCGGAATGTGTGGTTCCATCCTTGCACCTTACATTACAGGTTTCCTGGCGGATATAACTGGTAATCTGGATATGGGCTTCTACTTTGCAGGTTTCCTCCTTGTCATCGGTACGATTGCTGCATCGTTGATCAAGGAAGAGAACAACCCGAAATTAACAGACAGCAAAGCAGTAACTGAATAAGTGAACAAGACAGACTGTCCCTTTGGCGGAACAGTCTGTTTTTTTGCAGCTGATAATCTGCTATAATAGAAGCATGACAACACTAACAGCGAACCAAATCAGCCAACTTCATAGCAATGGCGTCTATACAAAATCGCCGGAACATCCACTCTTCACATTAGCAACCTTAATGTCAAAAACCAATGGAGAAGATCTGTTAACGCTTCTGAAAACAGTGAGCCAAAGTCCGAATACGACTGTGGCTGCCTCTTTTTTCATGCGTCGCTATGGGATGTTCACGGCTATGCAGCTTGTTCAATTCATTCAATATGAGGAATATTGGAAGGGGGAGCCCAACGAATTGACGTTTGGCGCCGTTCGAGAGTATGGCAATATGACGGTCAGTACATATCCCGAGGCAGCTGGGTGGATAAAGACTTCAATCGAGGCTTCTTCGGAAGTCATTCGACATCTTCTTATCCAGATAGAGACAGTGATCGAGTCATTGCGTACAGCGGTTCCGATTTCTGCAAATGTGTTATGGGAGAACGTCTTCGGTTTCTGGCTATGGCAGTTTCATGTCATGCTGAATGATCCGATCTGTTCAGAAGAAGCAAGAATCGTATACAAACAGCTAAAAGAAGATGGGTGCTGGAAAGGGATTTCTTCGCATTCCCGGTTTTCATCCTATTTAAATGGAAGTGAACCAACCGAGTTGCTGAACACGACGGTAAGGAAAACCTGCTGCCTTTCAAAAGACGTCCCTGGACTAATACAATGTGGTTTTTGTCCCTTGAAACCGTAAGGAGACAATCATTTTTTCCGATAGGCATGATAAGATTGCTGCAGCGAATAGAGCAATCCCATGGCAGCACCGCTATAAAAAATCCCCATAAAGATACCCGCTGAAATATTATGCGGATGGCTGATGAAGATTGACAAAATCAGAGCAATGATCGTTGAAACTGTAGAAAGCCATGCGGGTCGGACATGGAATACCCATTTTGCAATTAGGACCACTGCAAGTGTCGCAGGGACCGCCCAAAGAGCATCCCAAACATTTGTATGAATCGTAGGGAATTCCGTCAGCATCCAAATCACTCCTTTTCTCTTAGTGTGGAAACATTTGTGAAAGACTATACATAGATAGGAGACATAGTTATGTCAAAACAAATCCCCATGAAAATTAGAGAGCGCGGTATTCGAATCGGGAGTCTTCCCACAGGGGAAAATAACTGTATTACTGACGTGACGGATGTATTGGTCGGGCATGTCACGCTCGACAGACCACTTGCTGAAGGCGAATATACAGCAACGGGCGTTACCGCAATCTTGCCACACGCTGGAAATCCTTTTCGAGAAAAAGTAGCAGCAGCAAGTTACGTCATTAACGGCTTCGGTAAGACGACAGGACTTGTCCAGTTAGATGAACTTGGTGTACTGGAGTCACCGATCATGTTGACCAACACGTTCAGTGTCCCAGCAGTAACTGAAGGAGCGCTTCGATGGCTGCTCGAATCCACACCTGAAATCGGAGACACGACAGGAACGGTTAATATCGTGACGGGGGAGTGCAATGACAGCCGGCTCAACTCGATCAGAGCGCTATCTGTCACATCTGCTCATGCCATGCAAGCAATTGAAGCCGCATCCACAACCCCCTCATCTGAAGGTGCAGTGGGTGCTGGAAAAGGAATGGTCTGCTTTGGCTATAAAGGCGGAATCGGGACATCATCCCGAGTGGTTAATACAACACAATCTAACCAACCATTTACAATAGGCTGTTTGGTGCTCAGCAATTTTGGTAAGAGGGAAGAATTCCAAAGCGCTCGATATAGTAAAGTATCTCCTGAAACACAGCCTAATGCGCCTAAGCCTGCTGACGGATCCATAATGATCGTGCTGGCAACAGATGCACCTCTCGACAGTCGCCAGTTAAAGCGAATCTCAAAACGCGCTGGGATCGGGCTCGCAAGAACTGGCAGTCATTACAGTAACGGCAGCGGAGATATAGTGATTGCATTTTCAACTTCACACAAGTTCAAGCATGACCAATCAGCTGTTTCAGAAAACGTAAGCATACTCCGGGACGATCATCCCGTCATGAATGACCTCTTTCAAGCAGCAGCGGAAGTAACGGAGGAAGCGATATTAAATTCATTGTCACAAGCGCTTGAAACAACGGGCAGGAATGGGTTGACTGTGTATCCTGCACCATTTTCTTGACTGTTCCATGTGAAACAATTTTCGATTGTATTCGACATATGTAACCCACTCATCAAAAAAGCTGTACCACTGCCAGAAATACCGGCAGTGGTACAGCTTTTCTATTTCATAAAATCAATTCCAATGACCATTTGATAGAAGTTTCTTTTTACCTTCAAATGCAAACGTCACGAGGATGATATTTAATATGAGTAAAACTAATACTACATAGAGTACCGGAGTGTAACTGCCAGTGAAGTCAAAGACGTACCCGTATGCTGGAAGTGCTATAATCCCTGCAATTGCAAGTCCTAGAGAAGCGGTCGAGTATATTTGGCTATATTCACGACTACCGAAAAGGCTTGTTGTAAGTGCTGGAGCGAGAGTACCAACTGAGTTGGATACAGTAAATCCAAATAATGCTGTTGCAAGAGTAATCACCAATTTACTATTCGTAGCAAACAAGAGTGCTAAAACAGCGACCATTGCGAGTACCATTGCCAAATATACAGTATTACGCGAACCGATCTTATCGACAAGATAACCCAGAACCAATGCTCCTAAAAGCACACCAACCATGTAAGCACCCATCGCGTTACCTGCAAATACTACGTCGTATCCGCGTGTTTGAATGTAAGAAGGGATATGGATAGAGAAACTTGCGATAGACGTTATGAGCAGGAAGAACAAGAACAATGAGTAAAATGCCGATGATTTACGTGCGATAGCGAGCGTAATTCCTTTGTCAGCCTCATTTTTAGTCCCTTGGTTCCCTTCAGTTGCGACTTCGTCCGCGCCATATGGCATAATGCCGATAGCTTGTGGAGATTTACGGATAAGCAGAAGCACAGTAGGAACAACGATAACGATGATTGCTATTCCTAATGAGATATACCCTGTACGCCATCCTTCGTTTGCAATCGTATGAGCTACGATCGGCTGAGCGATCGCTCCAAGTAAACCTCCGGATGCTCCGATAATACCTAAAGCCATTCCGTTTTTCTTCTTAAACCATTGGTTCACTAGGACAGGTCCTATGATCACTGTTGTGAAAACGCCACCCACTGCAAGTGGAATAGAGAAGATATACCAACCCCACACAGAGTTACTGAAACCGAAAGCGACGAATGCACCTGCTTGCAAAATAATTGCGATGACTAATACTGAACGGATATCGTATTTCGCAAGAATTTTACCGCCGATGGGAAGGAAAATCATAGTCACGATTGAAGAAATACTGAAGTATAATGTCAAGTTACCAGTTAGAATGTCTAACTCTTTTGTAGCTCCCGGAATGAATAGTCCTGAGGAGTTATTTAATGCGCCCTTTGCAAGCCCGACAATAATACAGAGTGCTACAAGTGTCCACCAAGCATAGTGGATTTTCTTCTTAGCTGTCGCCATCATGTCCCACTGCTTTCTTTATTATATTTTTGCAATTAATATCTTGTGGGTCTCTGTCATGACGATTCATGAACGTTTATATAATCTCTTCAAGCTAAAATAACCACCTGTACACAGGAGGTTTCTATGAAGAACAGTTATTTATGGGTAATCGACTAGCAGAGTCCTTTGAGAAAATCAATCACCAATCGAGCATACTTAATCGACAGTTATGTGTCAATAGAAATCATTTAAGATTAAACCTTCAGATTAGATTGTACAATTGGTTGACATTAAGAAGGCAGTCATATAGCGCTTCGTAATTAGTCAAATGCTTTAATGGAAGAAAGTGACCGATCCGGATCAGCAGCGAAGCAGTAGAACTTTTCGTTTCTGCAGAGTCGATAGTATCGGTTTATGGTGTAACGCCCTTCAACATAGTCTACTGAAAATACCGGCTTATTCGCTTTTTTAAATTGCGCAAGCCACTTGAGGCGCTGCTCAATCACATTCTCATCGTTCTTAATGGAACCATTGAACCAAATATCTTCAACTCCGATTCCGTCAACAGCATTTAAATATAATCCGTTATCGAACTCTAATAACCCCTCACCGTTCTGAGGAATGATCATAAATCCTGGATCCCGTTCTTTGGCAACGGCAGAGAGCATTCTAACAAAGGAAATCATCCGTTCAGCTGCTTCGTCTTCTGACTTGGGATCGAAAGGAACCGCGGCTTCGCCACCTTCAGTATAAGTTTCAGGATTTCCCCAATACTCATAAGCATCTATGATGTCCAAGTAAACCCCGCTAAATCCAACATCTTGAATTTTGTTAAGTTCTTCTATCACATTTTGTTGCCACTCTGGATTCCAATAACGGACTTTGACACTCTCCGGCCACTCGGGATTGGCGATCTTTCCTACCCATTCAGGTGCAGAGTCGGTCACTTCCAACACGCCTTTATGGGTCGTGCCCCACCCGGCTTCCCAATAGGAATGATAGCTGCTAGCTTCCCCAATACTAATGTAGGCGATGGGGCGTATACCTTTATCTTGAAGAATGGTGATGTCCTTTTTACTGTATGGGTCACTGCCATTTTTCGTGGGATCGATCACAGCATAATCGACAGGAAGTGGAGCGATTTTCTCGATTGAAGCGTCTTGTAGCTGATAAACCCAAGTTGGTTGTCCTTCGTCAATTTGAAAATATGAGGCAAACAGAAGAAGGATTGAAAGTGTAAAGATACCGCTGATAATTAACCAGGTTTTCATGGGATACCACCTCTTTCATAACGTGTACATAGTATACTATTAAATTAGATAATTCTCATTTTTGGAATATTGGTATTGTCCAAACGTAAAGAAATAAGTAAATGTAATTTCATTTCACAAAATTATCTTGTTATTATGAATATATTTTGGTATTGTTAATTGACTATTAAATCAGACAGATATCTCTTCTGTTCACTATGTGGAGGCTCATATGAAACTATTTGTATCCGTAGATATGGAAGGTATAGCAGGGTTGCCAGATGAGACGTTCGTAGATTCACAACGCCATAATTATGAACGGGCTCGCCGAATTATGACCGGGGAAGCGAATGCCATCGCGTCAGCGGCATTTGAAACGGGTGTAAAAGAAGTGCTTGTGAATGACAGCCACTCAAAAATGAATAACTTACTAGTTGAAGAGATGCACCCCGATGCAGAGTTGATAACCGGTGAAGTGAAACCGCTTTCAATGGTGCAGTCGTTGGATGAAACCTATACAGGCGCGGTGTTCGCGGGTTATCACGCACGGGCAGGACAACCTGGTGTCATGAGCCACACAATGATTTTCGGTGTCCGCAATATTTTCATCAATGATGTAGTTGTGGGAGAACTTGGGTTCAATGCTTACGTTGCTGGCCATTATGATGTGCCTGTCCTGATGGTAGCGGGGGATGACGGAGCATGCAGGGAAGCGGAAGAACTCATTCCGGGAGTTGTAACAGCTGCAGTGAAGCAGTCCATTTCCCGTTCATCTGTACGGACGCTGCACCCAACGAAAGCACAAACCTTGCTGAAGGTGAAAATGGCGGAAGCACTTGAAAAAAGAAATGAAATCAAACCGCTTAAAGCACCGGATCATCCCGTTATGCGTATCGAATTTACGAATTATGGAGAGGCGGAGTGGGCTGCGATGATGCCGGGATGTGTGATAGAGGAAGGAACAACAATCGTCCGTTATGAGGCAAAAGATATTGTTGAAGCCTATCGTGCCATGCTCGTGATGACGGAGCTAGCAATGCAAACGAAGTTTTGTTGAGGAGGAAGCAAAGTGCCGCTATACATATTGAAGCGTTTCATCATGATGATTGTCACCGTACTAATTATTGCCACGCTTACATTTGTACTCATGCGGGCGATTCCGGGTTCACCGTTTGACGAAGAGCGTACGTCCAATCCGACCATCCAGGCGAACTTGGAGAAGTTTTATAAGTTGGATCAGCCAATGCCGATTCAATACTTGAACTACTTGAAGTCGATCGTGACGTTCGACTATGGACCATCCATAAAAAAACCGAATGAGTCAGTAAACACACTGCTTGCACGGGGGTTCCCGATCTCTTTTGAACTAGGAATGGCAACGATTATCGTCGCTGTCATTTCAGGAATTATTCTCGGTACATTTGCTGCACTTCGGCATAACGGAATTGTCGATTACGGGGCTATGACTTTTGCGGTAATCGGAATTTCAATTCCGAACTTTGTTCTTGCAACGCTTCTGATTCAGCAAGTAGCAGTGAATTGGCATTTACTGCCTCCTGCTACTTGGAGCAGTCCGAAGCATATGATTTTACCCGTTATTGCACTAGCAACCGGTCCGACTGCCATTATTGCACGTCTTACTCGTGCCAGTATGTTGGAAGTGTTAACGCAAGATTATATTAAGATGGCACGAGCAAAAGGGTTAAGTCCTTTTCGTATTGTAACAAGGCATGCATTACGCAATGCACTTATGCCGGTGGTAACCTTAATGGGGACGATGCTTGCTGGAATTTTGACTGGAACATTCGTTATTGAAAAGATTTTTGCAATTCCTGGTATGGGAAAATACTTTGTTGATAGCATTAACAATCGAGACTATCCGGTCATTATGGGATCTACCGTCTTTTATAGTGCATTTCTAGTGTTCATGCTGTTTTTAGTGGATATTATATACGGATTCTTGGATCCCCGTATTAAGCTTCACAAAAAGGAAGGTGAAGTGTAATGGTGGCCAAAGACCCAAGAGTTTCCGTTCCTGATGAGTGGTTCCGGAAAAAAGGAGAGGACCACGAACGCGCCGAAGCAGTCGTTCGTCCATCGCTGTCCTATTGGAAAGATGCGTGGCGCCGGTTACGAAAGAATAAGCTGGCAATGGCCGGTTTGGTATTCCTAGTTATTCTTACGCTTCTTGCGATATTCGGTCCTGTATTTTCTCCATACGAAGTCACTGCAACTGATTTGCGAAACCAAAATACAGCCCCAAGCGCAGCCCATTGGTTCGGGACAGACGAAATGGGCAGGGATGTTTTCACAAGAACGTGGTATGGCGCACGCATTTCGTTATTCGTAGGTGTCATGGCTGCGCTCATCGACTTTTTCATCGGAATTATTTATGGGGGGGTTAGCGGATACAAGGGAGGACGCACAGATTCGATTATGATGCGGATCATTGAAATTCTTTACGGCCTCCCTCATTTACTCGTAGTCATCTTATTGATGGTCGTGATGGGTCCAAGTCTAACGACCATCATTGTTGCACTGACGATCACAGGATGGGTAGGGATGGCCCGTATCGTCAGGGGGCAAGTTCTGCAAATAAAAAACTTTGAATTTGTGACTGCATCGAAATCATTTGGTGCTGGAACTCCGCGGATCATCCGGAAAAACCTGATTCCGAACACAATGGGACCAATCATTGTTCAAATGACACTTACTGTCCCGAGTGCTATTTTTGCGGAAGCCTTTTTAAGTTTCCTCGGTCTCGGTATTCAGGCGCCGTATGCAAGTTGGGGCGTAATGGCGAACGATGCTCTTCCGGTCATTCTATCCGGTGACTGGTGGCGCTTATTCTTCCCGGCGTTCTTCATCTCCATCACGATGTTTGCTTTTAACGTATTAGGTGATGGCATGCAGGATGCGCTCGATCCGAAATTGAGGGGGTAATGGATGTGATAGGACAACAGTTGGCAAATGCGTCCATCGTGGGAAATGCACCAGTAAAAAGGGAGCATCTGCCGGGTTCAGGGATTATTGCAGAAGAGAAAAGAAAACAGAAGAAGACCATTTCACAAGAGGTAATGCTCTCAGTACGTGACTTGGAAGTTTCCTTTAAAACGTTTGGAGGAGAAGTGCAAGCAATCCGGGGTGTTTCGTTCGATCTGTATAAAGGAGAGACTCTCGCAGTAGTTGGAGAATCAGGATGCGGGAAAAGTGTGACGGCGAATACGATAATGGGGCTCATTCCACAACCGCCAGGCAGAATTCGGAATGGAGAAGTACTTTTCAAAAATCGGGACTTGACCAAACTGAACAAAAAAGCGCTGCGTGAAATCCAAGGTGTGGATATCTCGATGATCTTCCAAGACCCAATGACCGCACTGAACCCTACATTAAAAATTGGAGAACAGTTAATAGAAGGATTACGAACACATCATAAAGTGTCGCGTGCAGAAGCGAAAAGGAAAGCGGTTGAAATGCTTAGCCTTGTGGGCATCTCCAATCCGGAAGAACGACTTAAACAATACCCTCACCAGTTTTCGGGTGGAATGCGCCAGCGGATCGTGATCGCGATCGCTTTGATCTGCGAACCTGAATTGCTCATCGCCGACGAACCGACGACTGCATTGGATGTCACCATACAAGCACAAATTCTGGAATTGTTCGATGAAATTCAACGTAAAACTGGAGTAGGGGTCATTCTAATTACACACGACCTCGGTGTTGTCGCAAAAATTGCAGATCGAATTGCGGTCATGTATGCAGGGAAAATCATTGAAATCGGGAATAAGCGGGAGATTTTCTACGACCCGCAGCATCCATATACGCAAGGGCTGCTTAACTCAGTACCTCGGCTCGACTTGCAAGAAGAAGAGTTGAAACCGATTGAAGGTACACCACCCGACTTATTCGCTCCGCCAGAAGGCTGTCCATTTGCAGCAAGATGTCCTTTTGCTATGAAAGTGTGTGATCGCGTCTATCCAGCAACTACAAAGCTTACTGCCCAACATACTGTAGACTGCTGGCTTCAAGATGAAAGAGCGCAAGTGGTCGTTACTTAAGTGGGATGAGCGAAGCGGGATGCCCCGCAGCAAGCGTCTGTCAGTAGTGGAATCTAACGCTATCTGTTCTGACTATATTCACTAGGTACCAAAGGATTCATTATAAAAAAGGGGGAAGTCACATTGAAGAAGTGGATCAAGTTTGTATTATTTACTGCGCTGCTCGTAGTACTCGCAGCCTGTACGGCAAACGAAGAAGCGGGCAAGAAGCCGGAAACCGATGCAGGAGGAAAAGATGCCAAAGATAACAAACCTGCTGCAGAAAAAGTACTCTACTTGAACAACGGCGAAGAACCTACGTCATTTGACCCGTCAGTAGGTTTTAACGCAGTCTCTTGGAGTGCCCTTAACAACTTGATGGAAGGACTCACTCGCTTGTCGGAAGATCACTTGGCAGAGGAAGCATCTGCAGAAAAAATCGATGTATCTGAAGATGGATTGACGTACACCTTCACAATCCGTGAAGGTGCCAAATGGTCAAATGGGGACCCTCTTACAGCAAATGACTTCTTGTTCGCATGGCAGCATATGCTAGACCCTGAAACTGCATCTCCTGCAGCATTCCTTGCATATTTCATAGAAGGTGCTGAAGACTACAACAACGGTGAAGGCACAGTGGAAGATATCGGAATCGAAGCACCCGACGAAAAGACATTCGTCGTGAAGCTGACTGCTCCAAACGAAGCCTTCTTGAACATCATTACGAACCCAAGCTTCTTCCCGATCAATGAAAAAGTAGCGACAGACAATCCGAAATGGTTTACAGAAGCGGACTCATTCGTTTCCAACGGTCCATTCAAATTAGCTTCATGGGACCATGATGTGAAATTTGTCTTTGAAAAGAACGAAAATTACTGGGATGCAGACAAAGTCAATCTCGACAAAGTGAACTGGGAAATGGTGAGTGAGTCTACAACCGCTTACCAGATGTACCAATCCGATGAGTTGGATAGTACAGATGTCCCTTCAGAAATCGCAGAAGACTTGAAGGATAATCCTGAAGTGAAAGTAGAAGACCAAGCAGGATTGTACTTCTTCCGATTCAACACATCCATGGAACCGTTCACGAACAAGAAAATCCGCAGAGCGTTTGGTGAAGCGGTTAACCAGGAAGACATTGTAGAGTTTGTTACGAAAAACGGTGAAAAACCGGCTCATGGTTTTGTTTCTTATGGATTTATCGGTCCGGATGGTAAGGAGTTCCGTGAGACTGCGGGAGATTTCATATCGTTTAATCCCGAAGAAGCGAAGAAACTACTTGAAGAGGGCATGAAGGAAGAAGGATATACGGAACTGCCGAAAGTAACATTAACATATTCGACAAGCGAATCGCACCAAAAGATTGCAGTCGCATTGCAATCGATGTTTAAAGAAAATCTTGGTGTGGACATTGAGTTACAAAACGTAGAAGCTGGAGTTTTCCTTGCAGATCAGAAAGAACTCAAATACCAGTTTTCACGTTCTTCTTTCTTGCATGATTATGCAGACCCTGTCAATGCGTTAGAGAGCTTCATTTCAGAGTCATCGATGAACCGTACGACATGGTCAAATCCTGATTATGACAAGCTGATTGAAGCCATTAAAAATGAAACGGATGAGAATAAGCGTTGGACATTATTGCAACAGGCTGACAAGATGCTTATGGACGAAATGCCGGTAATTCCACTTTATTACTACAATCAGTCAATATTAGAAAAGCCTGGTGTTACAGGGATTCTCCGTCACCCAGTCGGCTATCTCGACTTGAAATACGCTGGCAAAAAATAAGTTGGAGGGACTGTGTGCGCCGAGTGTTCGACGCACACAGTTTTGTTCGTTCAAAGGGAGAAAGGAGAAGTTGTCCATGAAAATCCACTCGATTGAACTTGCTACAGTTGCTGTTCCATTGCAAAAACCATTCAAAACGGCATTGCGCACCGTTCATATGGCCTACTCCACGTATGTAAAGGTCACCACAGAAGACGGCAAGTCCGGTTGGGGTGAAGCCCCACCCACTCATGTGATTACAGGCGACTCCATGGGGAGCATTGCTTATGCGATTGAAGAAGTGATGGCACCCAAACTGGTTGGAATGGATATTCGGAACCGAACCGAACTTTTCACCGTTCTACATAAAACAATGATTGGAAATACAAGCGCTAAAGCCGCAGTCGACATGGCAATACATGATCTGATTGGCCAACTTGCGGAGCTCCCGCTTTATCAATTCCTAGGAGGTCACAAAAATCAGCTTGACTCAAACTTTACGGTAAGTGTGAATGATCCTGCTGAAATGGCAGACGATGCGTTTCAGTACATAGAAGATGGATTCACTACATTGAAAGTGAAGGTAGGAACCGGTTCTTCTGAATTAGATATACAGCGTGTCAGAGCAATTCGGAACCGGGTCGGAAATACAGTCAAGATTCGTCTCGATGCCAACCAAGGCTGGCAGCCTAAAGAAGCGATCCGGACAATTATTGCGATGGAAGATGCCGGTCTCATGATTGAACTAGTAGAACAACCTGTACATGCTGGAGATTTAGATGGGCTACGGTATGTTACAAAGAATACATTAACGCCTATTATGGCAGACGAAAGCGTTTTTTCACCGCGTGATGCGCTGCGTGTCCTACAATGCGGAGCTGCTGATTTGATCAACATCAAGTTGATGAAGTCAGGTGGAATCCATGAGGCATTGAAGATCAATGCGCTTGCTGAAAGTTACGGAGTCCAATGTATGACAGGCAGTATGATTGAAACGAAACTGGGGATCACGGCAGCCGCACACTTTGCTGCGAGCCATCCGAATATTACCCGTTGTGATTTTGACGCACCCCTCATGCTAAATGGGGATCCCGTTATCGGAGGCGTCACGTACTCCGGTCAAACCGTTCACCTACCTGACGCGGCAGGGCTCGGCGTACAGATTGACCCAACATGGCTTACTCATCATAGAAAATCTGAAAACGAGGAGAGACAACGATGACAGATTCCCAATCAGTATTGTTATCTGTAAAAGACTTGAAACGGCACTTTGATGTAGGGAAAGGAAAGACGTTGAAAGCGGTGGATGGTCTCAGTTTTGAAATTTATAAAGGGGAGACGTTCGGTCTCGTAGGAGAATCCGGCTGTGGGAAGTCCACAGCGGGACGTACGATTTTAGGGCTGTATAACAAGACGGACGGAGACGTTGTATTTGAAGGGCAAAATGTCCACGACATGAATGATAAAGAGCGTCACCAGTTTCTTAAAAAGATGCAGATGGTCTTCCAAGATCCTTACGCGTCTCTTAACCCTCGCTCAACAGTCTATGAAATCATTGCAGAGCCGATGGAGATCCATAATATGTATAAATCGAAAAAGGAATTGCGTGCACGCGTGAACGAGCTTCTGGAAGATGTCGGGTTAAATCGCGATCATGCGAACCGCTACCCCCACGAATTTTCTGGCGGACAACGACAACGAATTGGTATTGCTCGTGCGCTCGCACTCGATCCTGAATTCATCATAGCAGATGAACCCATTTCTGCTTTGGATGTATCAGTTCAAGCGCAGGTTGTCATGTTATTTCAGCGGCTGCAGCGCGAAAAAGGATTGACCTACCTCTTCATCGCACATGATCTTTCGATGGTGAAATACCTATCCGATCGGATTGGCGTCATGTATTTAGGTCATTTAGTAGAATTGACGACAAGTGATCAGCTCTATGGAAAACCTTTGCATCCTTATACAGAAGCCTTGCTCTCGGCCATTCCGATTCCGGACCCTGACATCGAGGAATCGAGAGAACGGATTCTTTTGGAAGGTGAACTGCCAAGTCCTATAGATCCTCCATCCGGTTGTGTATTCAGAACTAGATGTCCGTACGCAATGGAAGTTTGTGCCACTCAGAAGCCGGCTTGGCTTGAAAAAGAAGAAGGCCATTTTGTCGCATGTCACTTACATGATGAATCTTTAATGAAAAAAGTCAAAGAACAAGCAAAACCGATGCACGTATAAAGGGGATTTTCAAGTTGAAGAAATTACTGCTTACTGGCTTTGAACCTTTTCTCTCATTTCCTGTGAACCCGACGATGCAAGTCGTTGAAAAACTGGAGGGGACTATAATTGGAGACTATATGATTTGCGGCAAAATCCTACCGGTGAATTTTAATGCTTCCGGTGAAGAGTTGCTGGAGCATATCAATAAGGAGAACCCGGACGCCGTCCTATCATTAGGTCTTGCGGGCGGACGTTATAAAATGACTCCAGAACGGGTTGCACTCAATGTGAAAGATGGAGAACCGGACAATGAAGGGCATCAGCCGATTGATGAAACGATAGATCCAGATGGCCCGCCTGCCTACTTTTCTACGCTTCCCATCCGTGAGATGGTGAACCGTTTGAATGCAACGGGATTACCCGCAGCAATTTCCAATTCTGCGGGAACCTATTTGTGTAATAACGTGATGTATGCAGGGCTTCACTGGGCGGCCAAACATAAACCGGAAATGTCATCAGGCTTTTTGCATATACCCGCTTCGTTTGAGTTAGCAATCCAGCATGGCAAAATTGCGGGTTGGTCGTTGGATGAGCTAGTTAAAGGGGTCACCATATGTATTCAGACTCTTTCAGATGAAATTTAACTGGATTTATTATTGTAGAGTGGATTTTCGTGTCGCGAAATGTCGTAAAACAGGGAACGATAGAACTGGATGGATTAGTTCGGTGAGTAGATCCTTCTAAAGCAATGTGGCAATTCCTAGTGTTGTAGAATCAAATAATATTCATGCACTGGATTTGAAAAATAGTGATGCAAAGGGGTTTTAACCTGTAAATAAAAAATCCCTGCAAAATTTTTCAGGGAGAATATGATCTACGTTCCCTTTGTTACAGAGTTTGTCATGAAATTGTTATGTATGAAATATTCTATGTATTTGGTATTCTGAAAAAATAGTATTGCCAACGGAAAAATTGTGTAGTATAGTTGAAAAAGCTTATAAAGTCAGAAAATTTGATTAACCTTTTTTGTACATATCACCATAGGCAAGGAGGAACTGCGTTGGCTGAGACAGTTTTGGAAATTGAGAATCTGCGAACATCATTCAACATCAAGGGAAACTATTACGCAGCTGTGGACGGTGTTTCATTAACTGTTCATAAAAATGAGGTCGTGGCGATTGTCGGTGAATCCGGATGTGGGAAGAGTGCCTTGGCGCTCTCCATCATAGGTCTTCATAATGCGAAGACGACAAAACTGGAAGGTCAAGTGAATTTGAAAGGGCAGAATCTACTAAGCCTGCCGGTGGAGAAGTTGAATAAGATTCGCGGGAAAGACTTGGGCATGATCTTTCAAGATCCGATGACAGCTCTTAATCCGCTCGCAACAATCGGCCGCCAAATCGAAGAGCCGATGGACTACCATATGAAACTTTCCAAGTCCGCCAAGAAAAAGCGGGTCTTGGAATTACTGCAACAGGTCGGCATTAAAGATGCCAATCGAATCTACAAACAATATCCACACGAATTATCAGGAGGTATGAGGCAACGGGTTGTTATTGCCATCGCACTTGCCTGTAATCCGGTGATGCTGATAGCGGACGAGCCGACAACGGCATTAGACGTTACAATCCAAGCACAGATTATGGATCTGATGAAAGAGCTTCAACGTATTACGGATTCTGGTATTATCCTCATCACCCATGACCTAGGGGTAGTTGCCGAGATGGCAGATCGAGTGGCCGTTATGTATGCCGGAGAATTTGTAGAGATTGCAGACGTCAATACATTATTTGCTAATCCCCTGCATCCCTATACACGCTCACTATTAAGCTCGATTCCTTCCAACATGACAGATAAGGAAGAACTGCATGTCATTGAGGGGATTGTGCCATCGATTCAAAAATTGGATCGCGAAGGATGCCGCTTTGCTCCCCGAATTCCTTGGCTTTTAAAGGAAGCACATGAAGACAATCCGACGCTCCATGAAGTGGAACCGGGTCACTTTGTACGCTGTACGTGTTACAAAGACTTCCACTTCCCTGAAGAACGAGTGGAGGATGAAAACTATGTCACTACTTAATGTAAAAGACTTGCAAGTACACTTTCCAATCCGTGGAGGTTTCTTCCGACGGGTTGTCGACCAAGTCCGTGCAGTGGATGGAGTCAGTTTTGAACTGCAGCCTGGTGAAACGTACGGTCTAGTTGGGGAGTCAGGTTGCGGAAAGACCACTACAGGCCGCGCGATTATCGGACTCAACAAAGCAACTGGTGGGGAAGTCCTCTTTAATGGAGAAAACCTCGCCACTATGAATGGACACGATCGCAGGAAACATATCCGTGATATCCAAATGATTTTCCAGGATCCTTACTCTTCATTAAACGGAAGAAAGAACGTCTTGAATATAATTGCTGAACCTCTACGCAACTTTGAGCGGCTTTCGCCAAAAGAAGAGCTGACTCGCGTTCAGAATATGATAGAACGTGTAGGCTTAAGCCCAGAATCCATTTATAAGTACCCTCACCAGTTTTCTGGTGGTCAGCGGCAAAGGATCGGGATTGCCCGTGCGCTTATGCTCAATCCTAAACTGATCATTGCCGATGAACCTGTGTCCGCATTGGACGTATCCGTGCAGGCTCAGGTCTTGAACTTCATGCGTGAAATCCAGAAAGACTTTGGATTGACTTACTTATTCATATCCCACGATCTCGGGGTCATCAAACATATCTGTGACAGA
This sequence comes from Sporosarcina gallistercoris, assembly GCF_050459885.1. Classification (GTDB taxonomy): domain Bacteria; phylum Bacillota; class Bacilli; order Bacillales_A; family Planococcaceae; genus Sporosarcina; species Sporosarcina gallistercoris_A. The sequence goes on from NZ_JBCMNO010000012.1 coordinate 145,311, forward strand.
ATCGGCATTATGTACAAAGGCCGTTTTGTCGAAGAGGGTACTGCAGAAGATGTTTACACGAATCCTCAGCATCTCTATACAAAACGATTGATTGCCGCAATTCCTGAGATGGATCCAGCAAAACGATTCGAGAAAATGGATTTGCGTCAGGAAATCAATGCCGCTTACCGGACAGAGTATGACAGTTATTTCGACAAAGACGGCAGAATGTTTGACTTGAAACCGCTTACCTCAACGCATTCAGTTGCTGTGAACCAGGGGGGGCTGTAAAATGGTTAAATTTATCATTCGGCGACTGCTCGTCATGATTCCGCAACTCTTTTTGCTAAGTCTCATTATTTTCGTGTTGGCAAAACAAATGCCAGGGGATGCTGTAACGGGTGCGTTCATGGGAAATCCTAACGTAACACCGGAACAAGTAGAAAAGATCCGCGAACAATATGGCCTCAACGACCCATGGTATGTCCAGTATGGCGCTTGGGTAGGCAAGGCGATCAAAGGAGATTTAGGGAGTTCTTACACCCATAAGCAGCCTGTAACTTCACTGCTTGCAGGCCGGGTAGCGAATACAGTTACACTGTCACTCTTCATTTTGATTGTCTCCTATGCCATTGCCATACCGCTCGGGATCATAGCCGGCAGGTGGACGGACACCTGGGCGGATAAACTGATTGTCACGTATAATTATTTTTCATTTGCAACGCCTCTATTCGTTTTCGCTTTACTCATGCTGTTCTTATTCAGTTTCATACTCGGCTGGTTCCCTACTGGGGGAAGTGTGGATATCCGAATAGAAACTGGATCATGGGAATACTACGTCAGTAAAATAAAGCACTTAATACTTCCAGGAATGTCCGGAGCTCTGCTTGCAACTTTCGGAACAATCCAATATTTGAGGAACGATATTATCGATACGAAATTGAAAGACTTTGTTAAAACAGCACGCTCAAAAGGGGTGCCTGAAGGTAAAGTCTATACGCGACACATTTTACGTAACTCGTTGTTGCCGATCGCTGCATTCCTAGGATATGAAATTACAGGATTGATTGGCGGTTCGATTTTCTTGGAAACGATCTTTAGTTACCCAGGTCTCGGTCAGCTCTTCATTCAATCGATTACAGGACGCGATTTCACCGTTGTAACAGCTATTGTCATGATTTCAGGGACAGCTGTTATTGTCGGAACGATGCTCTCAGATATTATTTTGAGTGCGATTGATCCGCGTATCCGAATTGAATAGAAAAGCAGATGAGGAGGGAATCGAGATATGGTTACAGTAAATCAAAAAGAATTGATTGCTAAAGAAAAAGCAAATAATCCGTCATTAGCAAAAACGATATGGCGGGAAATCAGACACGATAAAATGGCGCTGATTTCGTTAGTTTTGCTACTTGGTATGCTGATTACTGCATATGGATCACCGTTATTCATTGACCAGGAACAGCTTCAACGAGTGAATTTCCTTGAAACATGGGAAGCACCTTCAGAAACTCATCTGCTTGGAACAGACGATGGAGGGCGGGACGTATTTGGACAGTTGCTGATCGGAACGCGAAACTCATTCACGATTGGTCTAAGTGTAACGGTAATTGCCGGTCTGTTCGGTTTAACGATAGGATTAATAGCCGGATTTTTCGGTGGCATGGTCGACAATGTAATTATGAGAATCATCGACTTCTTAATGGTCCTGCCAAGTTTGATGTTCATCATCGTTTTTGTTGTCATCGTCCCGGAATATACGGTTTTCACATTTGTGTTAATCATGAGTGCGTTTGCCTGGTTTGGAAAAGCCAGGCTGATCCGGTCGAAAGGTCTTGCAGAACGAGATCTCGATTACATTAATGCATCCAAAACACTTGGGACTCCGAGTTGGAAAATCATGTTTTTTGAAATGTTCCCGAATTTGAGCTCACTTGTCATTGTAAATATGACATTGACACTCGCGGGCAACATCGGTCTTGAGACCAGTTTGACATTCCTAGGCTTTGGACTTCCAGCGGATACACCGTCTCTCGGGACGCTGATCGCATTTGCGACAAATCCGGATATCGTCCAAAACAAATGGTGGGTTTGGTTACCTGCAGCATTACTGATATTAGTAATGATGCTGTGTATAAATTACATCGGGCAAGCGGTGAAACGCGCGTCGGATGCGAGACAAAGATTGGCTTAAAAAAAAGGGGAGGTAAGACAATTGAAGAAAAGAAGTTTAATGTTGCTGGCAAGTCTGATGCTCGTCCTCAGTGTGTTCCTGGCTGCTTGTAATGGAGGCAATAGTGCAGATGGCGGAAAAGACAATGGCAAAGATAACGGGAAAGATACTAATACTGAAAAAGGTGGGGAAGATGCTAAAGCAGACCTTGATTTCCCTCTAGAAACTAGTAACGACAAAGAAGCAATCGAAGATGGGGAAATGACAATCGCGATGGTTGCAGATGAGCCATTCGAAGGAACATTGAACCGTAACTTCTACTCAGGTACGTATGACGCTGAAATCCTCGACTTCTTTGATGAAGGACTTCTTGATACTGATGGGGACTATATAATTACAAATGAGGGAGCGGCAACATACGAACTTTCTGAAGATAACAAGAAAATGAAGTTAACGATTAAAGACAACGTAAATTGGCATGATGGAGAGCCGGTCAAAACAACTGATCTTCTTTATTCATACGAGTTATTGGGGCATCCTGACTACGCTGGGAACCGTTATGATTTCATAATTGAAAATGTTGAAGGTATGCCGGCATATCACGAAGGTAAAACTAAAGAAATCTCAGGTATTAAAATTATTGACGACAAGAACATGGAATTCACTTTTACTGAAGCATCTCCATCTATCCTTTCAGGATTTTGGTCCTATGCAACACCTCGTCACTACGTAGGTGATATCATGACTGGCGAAACAACCATTAAAGAACTTGAGTCTTCAGACAAAATCCGTGTAAATCCAATCGGTTTCGGACCTTACAAGATTGAAAAAATCGTACCAGGTGAATCTGTACTATATGCACGCAATGATGACTACTGGAGAGGAAAGCCGGCTCTTAAGTCAATCGTTCAAAAAGTGGTTAGTTCTGCAACAATCGTTGAATCAATGAAAAAAGGCGATGTTGACTTAGCAAGTATTCCAGCTGATCAGTACGAAACTGTTAAAGATGTTGACAATATCGAGTTGTTAGCAAAAGTGGATCTTGCATATACGTATATCGGTTTCAAACAAGGTAAATGGGATGCAACAAAGAAAGAGAACGTAACAGATCCTAAGGCGAAAATGGCTAGCAAAGAGCTTCGCCAAGCAATGTGGCATGCAATGGATAACAAGACAATCGGTGAAAAACTTTACCACGGTCTCCGTTTCCCTGCAACATCTTTGATTATTCCTGTATTTGATAGCTTCCACGATGAGAGTATCGAAGGACGCGCATATGATCCGGAAAAAGCAAAAGAGCTTCTTGAAGAAGCAGGATTCAAAGATACAGACGGTGATGGATTCCGTGAAGACCAAAAAGGTGAAAAATTAGTCATTAACTTCGCTACAATGTCAGGTGGAGAAACAGCTGAGCCGATTGCAAAAGCTTACATGCAAAACTGGGCTGACGTTGGACTGAAAGTCGAGCTAGTTGATGGTCGTCTTCATGATTTCAACGCATTCTATGACATGGTTGAAAACGATGATCCGAAAATCGATATTTACCAAGGTGCTTGGGGAACTGGTTCTGACCCGGATCCGTCTGGACTATACGGCCGTACAGCATCATTCAACTACACTCGCTACACAAGCGAAAAGAATGATGAGTTGTTGAAGGCGGGTACTTCTGAAAAGGCATTTGACTTGGAATACCGTAAAGATATCTACAACCAATGGCAGGAACTTATGTTTGAAGATGTTCCAGTCGCACCAACGGTTTACCGTTATGCTCTTGAAGCTGCTAATAATCGTGTAGTTAACTATACGATAGAACCAGGTAAAGAAGCTGAACGTTACAAGTGGGGAGTATCTGAGTAAGCAGCACAACTGTCCGTCTCTTTTCTAGAGACGGATTTTTTGCTATTTAATTTTAGATTATGGGTATACTTTCGGAAAGGAGCTGAAGCATTTCATGTCTGTTGAAAATTCGGATCGTTTCATCATTGCCTACAATCGAATCGAAAAAGCGCTTGGGAAAAAAGTGGAGGAAACTGGCTTCTTACCGTTTTATAAATTGATCGAAAAAGCTAAAATAAAAAACTCTGTTGTCCGGAATTATGAAGAAGATTTACGCGAGTTTGGTGACTTGCGTAACGCCATTATTCACCATCGGACAGGCGTGGATTATGTTATCGCCGAACCGCATGATGATATTGTGGAACGTATTGAACTGATTGAAAAGAAAGTGAACAATCCTCTCAATGTAGGAGCGTTGTTTGGTTGTAAGGTGCATACGCTACAAGCAGCAGATTCACTGCCGATGGCTCTAAGACTGATGCAAGAGAATAAGTTCAGCCAAGTGCCTATCTATGAACAAGGGCATTTCAAAGGACTCATTACAGCTGCAGGAATTACCTATTGGCTGGCAGGACAATCGACAGAAGATTCTATTTCCCGGGAAATACCGACATTATCTGAGGTCTACAACTTTGAAAAACGTAAACAATCGTTTGAATTTGTCAGAAGAGATCTTTCTGTGTACGAAGCCGAAGATTATTTCAAGCGAGCAATTTCAAAAGGGACGCGTCTTGAAGCCCTTCTCATCACTGAGACTGCGGGACATGACGAAGAATTGATCGGGATTATCACTCCTTATGATTTATTGAAAATTGACTAACGTCATGAGGAATTTTTGTAGAAGGTCCCATTTTGGAGAAGTGCTCATAAATAGGGATGAACGCTCGTATACGTTGAAAAATGATCAGGAATCTGCAAATGCAATTCCCAATTCAGACTCGTAGGAAGAATAGTGTCCGTAACATCGAAATGAGGCCTCCTTACACCTGTACAATGTGGTGTATGAGGCCTCTTTTTATCATCCTGTATGAACGCGATCATATGAATACTTGAACGTTTCTTTTTTAGGCCGAATCAGTAGGAAAAATAGTGTCAGCGGGCCGATTCTTCCTAAAAACATGACTGCGCAAAGAATCCATTCGCCAACCGGGCTTAAATCTCCCGTGATTCCAACGGACAGTCCTACGGTCCCGAAAGCAGACATCGTCTCCATTAACAAAGGAAGGAATGGGAATTTTTCTGTGACAGTCAGCAAGAAGAATGCGGTGAATACAAGCATGGAGCTAACTGCTGCAATAGCTAGAGAGCGAAAAATGATTTCTGATTTAATCGTCCTTTTGAATAGGTGAGGCTCCGTTCCGCCTCTAAAGTATGCCAGAGTTGCGATTACAATGACCATGAACGTCGTCAGTTTAATCCCTGACGCTGTGGATGCACTCCCTCCGCCGATGAACATTAGCAACAATGTCAGCAAGAGTGAACTGTCCTCCATGTCACCGATGGGGACCATATTAAAACCAGCTGTCCTTGGAGTGACGGCTTGAAAGTAAGAAGTCAACAACTTATCCCCGAAAGATAGGTTACCAATCGTTTTCATATTATGATACTCCAGTGCAAACAATAAGAAAGTAGCAATCAGGTTGATGATCAGGGTGCCGGCTATCATCATTTTCGTATGAAGTGACCATTTCTTAGGGGACCGTTTCGCGATAACTTCTATGACGACCGTAAAACCAAGCCCTCCGATGATGAAGAGTAAGGAGAGAATGAGAGTCACAGGCAGATTACCTGCAAACCCCATCAAGTTGTCAGGGAATAAGGAGAAACCTGCGTTATTAAATGCTGAGACTACATGGAACAGGCTGTAATAGAGACCATGCTTCCAACCGAACTCAGGCACCCAGAAAAGTGATAAGAATATGAACGCGATTCCTTCAGTTAAGAATACGAATATCAAAATACTCCTTAGAAATTTAACGGTACCTCCAATCGATTGTTGACTAAAGGATTCTTGAAGGAATATCCGGTTTTTCATACCTACTTTCCGCCCAAGTACTATAAGAACTGCTACAGCGAAAGCCATTAATCCCACTCCGCCAATTTGAATGAGAGATAGTAACACGATTTCACCAAAAAGGGTGAGCGTTGAAGCGATATCGAAAACGCTAAGTCCTGTCACGGTTGTCGCAGATGTTGCAGTAAATAATGCATCTGTCCAAGTAATCGGAGCAGTTGTTGCAAAGGGAAGCTTCAGCAAAACGGTTCCGATGAGTATCGTCACTAAAAAACTGCTTGCTAAAAGAATGGGGGGAGTGATCCTCCTTTTCTTACGGGGGGACGATTTGTGCATTGCTGGACCTCCTTATGAAAGGGATGTGGTATGGTTTGATTATTGATCGAAATGGAAAAATTACAATAGGTCAATAGGTGGAATGATTCGGAAAAAATAATAAGTTCTATACGATAGGAGGCTGTATGATATGAATCAGCAAACTAGCGCTACCGCATCTCCATCACCCGCCATTTGGCTAGATCGTGTGAGTTATCGTGCAAATCATACCGATATTATTAAAAATGTAAGTGGTCATTTTCCAACGGGTAACATTACTGCATTGATCGGGCCTTCGGGAGCGGGGAAAACGACACTGTTAAAGTTATGCAATGGTCTCATCAGTCCTAAACAAGGTGGAATTTACATAGAGGGGGAGCGGATTGAAGAACAATCCCCACTGTCTGTCAGGAGACATGTTGGAATTGTGATGCAAAGTTCGCCAATGGTACAAGGTACGGTACAGGATAATTTAGCACTTCCATTACAGCTACGCGGAAAAACATTGTCCAAAGCAGAAGCAATCGCTACTTTGGAACGCGTTGGACTTCCTACGTCTCTTCTCACAAGGGATGCCCGGGAACTATCAGGAGGGCAAAAACAAAAAGTATCCATCGCACGTACGTTATTAAATGACTCGAAAATTCTGTTGTTAGACGAAATCACCGCATCTCTGGATCCCTCTTCCCTTCAAGAGATTGAAGACTTGATCGTTAAATTGAAGGAAACCGAGAAGATAACAATCGTTTGGATTACTCATAATTTGGAACAGGCAAAACGATTAGGGGGGTACTTCTGGGTAATGGTGGATGGAGAGTTGCGTGAAATGGGCACCAAAGAAGATATTAATGCAACAGAGGATGAAGATGTAAAGCGGTTTGTAAGAGGAGTGTACTCGTGAGTTGGATGACATTGAGTTTAACGTTAATATTTGTATTTATCCCTTTATTGTTATCTAAAGCACTGAGTTTGGGGCTGGAACGAGATACGATTGCTGCCACATTGCGTTCAACTGTTCAACTCATAGCGGTGGGATTCGTATTGAAGTTTGTATTCGACTCAGAGCATCCGATTTTTATCATCTTAATGGTACTGTTGATGATTGTCGCCGCTGTACAAAATGCTCGCCATAAAGGAAAGGCAATTAAAGGCATCACCTGGAAGTTATTTATCACTTTTGTTGCGATTGAAGTGTTAACGCAAACTGTTTTACTGGGGTTACATATTATTCCTGCAACTGCTCAATACATTATCTCATTAAGTGGAATGGTTATCGGGAATTCAATGGTCCTTGCAATTTTGTTTTTAAACCGTTTTACAGCAGAAGTGGAAGCGCATCGTGATGAAAGCGAATTGATCCTTTCCCTTGGTGGAACACCGAAGCAGTCCATTAATCGGCAGTTACTGAAAGCGATTCAGGCCAGCATGATCCCAACTATTGAAAGCCAGAAGACCATTGGACTCGTACAACTTCCGGGAATGATGAGTGGACAAATCATCGCGGGAGCGGATCCGATCCAGGCGGTTCAGTTTCAATTACTTGTTGTGTTTTTATTGCTTGCCACTGCAGCGATGACGAGTGTGTTGCTCGGCTTTTTGTCCTATCGAAGTTTGTTTACGGAAAGGATGCAATTGTTGAAGGTAGACTTGGATTAAGCGAGAACCAGTGACATCCCGACTTTTTCAATTACGGTCGGATGCCGGTACTTTGAATGGAAGAGGAAACAAAGTGTTGGAAGGGTTGTTTTAGGACGTTATAGAGGAGCTTTTGATAATGGATGTGAATTTAGGAGAGTGCCCATAAAGCATGAAGGAAGCTGATACCCATCCACTCCACCCCAAAAAACTACCTAGCCAACAACCGCAAAGGTGTTTACTAGGTAGCTTTTCCTGTCACTTCTGAAATTGCTTAAACATCCCACTCAAGCAAGTAACCGTCCGGCTCATCACGGCACCACTTCCTAATGCAGCGGCTATACTGCATGCTTCCAGAACTTCTTGTTCCGTGCAACCCGCGTCAACACAACCCTTTGTGTGGAAGGACATACAGGTTGTATCGTCCGTATAGACACTGAGAGCGAGTGCAATCAGCTGCTTCTGCTTGCCATCGAGAGCTCCCTCTGCAAAGCAACTTTCCGTAAAGGAGTGGAATCCGCTGCTGATGTCTGGCAATTGTTCAGTAAACTCTCCCATCCCTTCTTTATACCCTTTTAATAAGCTATCTGCTGAATAATCCTCCATTGTTAAAACGCCCTCCTATTCAATTCAGCAGTAGCATATGTATGTTAACGGTAATCATACGGTCCACCACATTAAGATTTGTCTCGAAAAAGAATGAGTTCAGGGTGAATTTCCTCTCCAATTTCCAATGTGATGAATGAATAGAATGGTAATTTACGCTTGTCCGTAGGAGAACCTGGGTTCAGGAGAAGCATCCCTTTGAAATACTTAATAAGCGGAATGTGTGAATGGCCAAAGACAATGGCATCCACTGGCTCATCGGCAAATGCTTCGACCGCACGCTGCTCGGTTGTTTTCTTGTCGCCATGACCGTGAACTATACCGATCCGCAGTCCTCTGATATCGATGACCTGTCTGGCAGGAACAAGAGCACGCATCTCTTCGCCGTCCACATTTCCATAGACCCCTCTCACTTCTGCTAAACTAGAGAGCGTTTCAAATACTTCAGGAGAGCGCCAATCACCGGTATGGATAATGAGGTCTGCATCGCTGCATGCATCTGTTAAACGATTTGGCAGTTTGCTTCCTCTTCCTGGTATGTGAGTGTCACCCGTGATGATAACTTTCATAAGTATCCATCCTTCCAGTTTCCTCTATTTCAAATGTTTCGGCCGATCGGCGTTATCACGTTTGTTTGCAACTTCTGTGAAAAGACTATTGTCTGAAGATGGATTTTGCGGCGAACTCGTCAAGCCGGATTTGTCGGAGAGTAAGCTTCTTAAGGATTCGATTTCTAGACGCAGTACGTGAAGATCTTGCTTCGTGACAGGTTTTGCGCTTTCCATAAACTCGCAACCCACTTGCCCGTTCGGCTCCAACGTTGCCCATTTTATATCACTGACCCGTGAAATGCCTTGCTCGCGGAGCTTCATTTCCAGTTGGTCGACTGTAAATCGTAACTTGTGCAATGTCTTCTCTTGAATGACACCGTCTTTAATAATCAGTTTTGCACGTCCCGTAATAAGGTGTTCCATTTTGTCCAATTTTACTTGTGAATACTCCATCATAATAAGTGTTAAGACCAGCACAAGACCTACTGTGAACGTCGACCAGATGTCATGACCCACAATCGGCTGGACAATCAGTGACCCTAATCCAATAACGATAACGGTTTGGGGGAGTGTCATTTGCGAAATCGACTTGCGTCCGGCTAACCGTAATAGAAACGTTCCGACAAGTGCTACAAATATCGCTTTCCACAATAAATGCCAATCCACCACGACACCTCGTTTTTAAACCAGTATGAGAATAACGTCCCGAAATTATCCTCGTTTGTTACAGATCCAAAGATCACTATTGGCCATAGGGTCTGTAATTCTTTCTTTACTCATCACGTACCCTGAATGGTAAGGAAACAAAAGTGTGCTTACTATCGATGAAACCTTTTGTCTTTAGTAACGTAATACATGGTATACAAATATAATTAAAATGAAAGATCGCTCTTCTCGTAAGAAGAGCGATCCGGCATTCAATCGAGTACTTTGTCCAGGAACCGGGACAGCTTTTCTTCATACTCGCCTGTGATGTTATCATATGCTTTTGTATGCCCGGCATCTGGAACGATCCACAACTCGTTATCTCCGCTGGCTGCTTTGTTCAGTTCAGTCGCCATTTCAGTAGGGACCAAGTCGTCTGCATCCCCATGAATCAGGAGTAAAGGGACCTTATTCTTCCTTACTTGATCCACAGCGGATGCTTCTTGCAGCGTGTAGCCTGCGCGAATCTTAGCAATGATACTTGTAACGTCGAGTAATGGAAATGCGGGTAAACCGTAAATGGACTTCAGCTGATGCGCCAGTTCTTTTTTAACCGTACTATAAGAACTGTCTGCAATAATCCCTTTCACTTGCTTGGGTAATTTCTCACCGCTCGTCATTAGAACAGTAGCAGCGCCCATTGAATTCCCTTGCAAAATGATTTGTTCAGCGTCATGCTGTTGAATGAGGTACTTGATCCAGTCTTTGTAATCGAGGCGTTCGTGCCAGCCATAACCGATATAGTCGCCCTCACTATCTCCGTGCCCCCGTGCGTCAGGGAGCAGGATGTCAAATCCTCGGTCATAGTAAAACTTGGCATACTTACCCATGTCTTCTCCGGTGTTGCGGAAACCATGGGCAAGAATGACTGCTCGGTGTGTCTCATTTTTATTGTTTTTAATGAATTGTGCTTTGAGCTTCAAGTTATCATAAGATTGCATAGTAATGGTGTTTTTTGGCTGTTCTGCATACCAGATTTTAGCCTCTTTTAGTAGCGCCTGATCTGCATCACTGGCGATATCATTAACGGCTTCAGATTCACTATGCAGTTTTACCTCCGTGCCACGCTTAATTCCTTGGTTATAAAAGTAATTGCCAGCAAGAACAAGTGCAACTAGCAGTGAGACGATAAGCAGACCGAGTGCAATTGCAATTTTTCTTTTCAAAAAATTCCACCCCCTGAAAATCAGTGTACCATTTTTTCTATTAAAGGGGAGTGACAAGTTCTAAGGAGGACAATTCATGAATTTAAAACCATTGCTCACTATCTGGAGCCGACCGACTGAAACTTTGCGGTATTTGAAGAACGAGACGACTACAAGTTATGCTATCCTTATTTTTGCCATCGCTGCTCTTGCCTCGGGAGGGTACCAAGCGGGAAGTTCAGGGCTATTCAGTAACTTGCCTTTAGGTGCACTTATTCCGCTGTTCATTTTACTAACATTTGTGGGGGCACTCATTTCATGGGTGATCGGCGCAGCAATCTATCATTGGATTGGAAAAGGGATGTTTGGCGGGACCGGCACCTTCTCTGAAATGCTTCGGGTCGTCCCTGGCACGACTTTGCCAACGATTTGGCTCGCACCCGTCAACTATTTAGTCATCTTAGGATATGGGAAGTTAGCATTCGAAGCACCGCCTGCGGAAACCTTAGCGATTACAAACTTACCCATGGGAGTGTATCTGATTTCCATGTTCCTGACATTTGCAGTCGGAATTTATAGCACAGTCATCTCTTGTAAAGGGATCGGCCTAGTACATGGATTTTCCGCATGGCGTGGTCTTGGCGTGGTTCTCGTTACAGTCGTCATCGCCATCATCTTATCCATCGTGATTTCACTAACAATAGGAATCATTTTTGTCTCCATCTTTTCTCTATAACCACAACAAAACCGGAATCCCATTTAAGGGATTCCGGTTTTGTTAGCTATTCAAAAGATTAACCTATTAAGATACAATTCTGATTGAAACGTAAGGTGGCGACTCCGGAGGGATCAGCGCAGATGGAAGACCCCGCAAGGAGCAACGCGACTGAGGAGGCTGAAATCAAGCCCCTCGGAAAGCGGCCACCTGAAGTGTCAATCAACACAGTAATCATTTATTAATAGACTTTATCCCCATTAAAGATGGAGTTCTTCACAATTGCATAATCCACTGTACGGATTGCTTCCAACTTCTTACCGCCTGCATAAGAGATCGATGACTGCAAATCTTGTTCCATCTCCGTCAACGTATCTTGAAGTGGACCTTTGTACTCAACATACATCTTCTTGCCTTCGACGTTTTTCTTCTCACCTTTTTGGAACTCTGAAGCGGAACCGAAGTATTCCTTGAACTGTTCACCGTCGCGTTCGACTGTTTGACCAGGTGACTCCTCGTGACCGGCAAATAGGGAACCGATCATGACCATGCTTGCGCCGAAACGTACAGACTTCGCGATGTCGCCGTGTGTACGGATACCGCCATCGGCAATAATCGGTTTTGAAGCTGCTTTTGCACACCAGCGAAGTGCTGCGAGCTGCCAGCCGCCTGTACCAAAACCGGTCTTGATTTTAGTGATACAAACTTTACCGGGACCAATTCCGACCTTTGTTGCGTCGGCACCGGCATTCTCAAGTTCACGTACAGCTTCTGGTGTTCCCACATTACCTGCAATTACGAAGCTCTCAGGTAAATGCTTTTTAATATGTTGGATCATTCGAATCACAGCATTAGAATGACCATGCGCGATATCGATTGTAATGTAATCAGGGATAAGGGAATCTTGAGCGAGCTGTTCTACAAACCCATATTCGTCTTCCTTAACACCAACGCTAATCGAAGCGATCAATCCACGGCCTTGCATATCACGGATGAAGGCTGGACGTGATGCAGGGTCAAACCGATGCATAATATAGAAGTAACCGCCTTCAGCAAGTTGAATGGCAATCTTTTCATCAATAATTGTCTGCATATTTGCAGGTACAACAGGTAAGCGGAATGTATGCTTGCCTAATTTGACTGAAGTATCACACTCGGAACGGCTGTCAACGATACATTTTGCGGGAATTAGTTGAATATCTTCATAATCGAATACTACATCCATTATTGAACACTCCTAAAAGCGAATAATTTGTTTGGGACGATACATAATTGTTCGTCCTTATGTAATGTACAAGATTCCTTCTCCGTTGTCAAACTATTATTAATCTCTAGTTCGGGTTTCCAAAATTGTGATTGATAGGTGGCTATGGCATGATAAAAGACAGAAGTGTTAGTGAGTTGAAAGCGTTATCAGTTTGAGAAAGGAAGGACACCTATGGCCTATTTATTAAAACGAAGTAAATTATTTATCTTCCTGATTTTCATCCTCATGCTTATTGGAGTCTATACCTTTTTAACATTGCCGAAGCGTGAAATTCCTGAAACTCCGGTCGATCTAGTCATGGTATCTTCTATTCTTCCAGGGGCAGAACCGGAAGAAGTGGAAAGGACGATAACGAACCCACTTGAGAGAGCTGTGAAAAAAGTGGACGGTATCGATACAATGAAGTCTGTTTCTGCGAATTCTGCATCGATAATCACATTATCGCTAAAGGATGGAATCGATTCCGAGCAGACAATCAGCAAATTGCAGCAAGAAGTGCAGCGCTCCGCAAGTGAATTGCCGGAGAACGCGCAATCACCTGAAGTGAAAAAACTCGATTTGGCATTTCCACTCGTCTCTTACATGTTTACAGGCGACGAATCGGCACTTGCAGAATTGGAGACTTCGTTCGCTGCACTGTCAGATGACATACAGTCTATAGAAGGAGTGGCTGGCACAACTGCCAAGGGCTTTAAAGAGAAGCAGCTTATGATTACGCTCGATCCTGTAAAGTTGGCTGAAAATCGATTGCAGCCGTATGATGTGCTCAGTGTGCTGCAGCAAGCGAATCAGCCCCTCTCACTTGGGACTCATGACGACGGTAAAGAACGGGTCGTCTTGACTGTGAAACAGGACGAGGGAATTGAAAAACTGAAGCAATTACAAATTGGAGATGCCGCTGTACCATTGGCTAAAGTAGCCGATATCGGAGAAGTAGCAAACGAAGCGAAGGACATCGTCACTTTTGACGGACAATCCGCTATTTCGTATACAGTTTTCCTGCAGCCAGGGCAAGACATCCCATCAATGGATCAAACCATCGCGAAAAAGATGGATCGGTATATAGAAGAGCTTCCTGAGGAGATAACGGCTCACACATATGAATCACAAGCCGACAATGTCAACTCGATATTCAATAGCCTGTATATTTCATTACTTATTGCAGTCATTGCGGTACTTGTGGTGACAACTGCCGGATTGACGCTGTTCGGTTCGTTTGTAGTTGCATTGACTGTCCTTGCTTCTGTCCTCGTGGGTCTCATTCCGATTCCGTACATGGGTGTCGATTTGAACCAGATTTCCGTCATTGGGCTCATCATCGCAATCGGGATTCTCGTAGATGATAGTATCGTCGTGAATGACAACATTCAGCGGCGCTATAAGCTTGGAGATTCACCGTTAGACGGTGCGATTAATGGTGTCAAAGAAGTCTACACCTCAATTATTTCTTCCAGTCTAGCGATTGTTGTAACGTTCTCACCGTTACTTCTGTTGTCGGGCGGCAATGGTGCATTCATCAAAGCACTCCCGAGTATCTTGATCACCACAATTATTGCCTCAACCGTATTATCAGTTACGCTCGTCCCGATGCTCCAATTCATCAAGACGAAAAGACGCAATAAGAACATATCGGATACGCCAGGATTTTTAGGGAAACCGTTAGAGAAAATCGCAGTATTCTATTCGGAAAAAGTTTTACGAACTGTGTTGAAGCGGCCGTTACTCGTCGGAATCGGGGGGCTTGTCATCGCGACCGGACTGCTATTCTTGGCATTCCTTACACCGTTTGAATTCTTCCCGGCTGCTGACAAAGAAGAAGTGACAATGAATGTCAGACTTCCGGCTGGAACGACAATTGACGAAACGAATAACGAAATCCAAAAGATCATTGACGAAGTTTCATCGGAAGATAAGAACGTAAAAGAGACTGCCATTTTCACAGGCAGCGGTTTGCCGAATCTATTTGCCGCTTCCATGGATAATACCGGTGGAAATACAGGGCAAGCGGTGTTCCGTATTGATAAAGACAACATGAGCGCTTCTGAATTCATCAGCAAATGGGAAACGGAATTACGGAAACGTTATCGTGATGCAGAAATCTTCCTGGATACAATTGTCCAAGGGCCGCCTGTTGGAGCGCCGGTCACCGTTACGATCAAGGGAGATGAGATTGGCGAGCTTGCTCAGTTACGCGATGGGTTGAAAACCCGTTTACTTGAAAAGGGTGCAGACATCGTGACGGATAACTTAGGGGAACCTGTTCCGGCTGTCCAGTACATCCCGGATCGTCAAGCACTCGAAGACAATGGAATCTCGTTGAACTTAGTAACGAATCAGCTGCAGTTACTGACGCAAGGTGTACCCTTATTCAAGTTGTATGAAGGGGACATTTCAAAACAAGTCGTGTTAAAAGAAAAAGGTGTGAATGAAGGCGAGCCTGTCGATCTGTCGGAAAGCGTCGTGCCTTCCATGACTACTCAAGGTCCGCCGAAACTCGTCCCATTGGATGAATTACTCACTACAGAGGAAACGTCTTTACTAGCACAAGTCCCTCATGAAAAAGGGGAACGTGCTATTACATTAAAGGCATATGGCGATGCCGAGGGATTCAAAGACAACATGTTAGCTGCTGTTGACACAGAAAAGAAAGACTTGCCGGAAGGCTATACCATCTCAACGGGAGGGGAGAATTCGGATCAGCAGGCATTCTTTGCGGAGATCGGTATTCTATTCCTGGTTGTGTTGTTACTTGTATACTTGGTCATTGCGTTCCAATTCAAATCGTTCAGTCTGCCTTTCCTCGTATTATTTGCGGTCTACCTCGGTATTTCCGGTGCGATACTTGGATTGTTCATCACACAGACGCCGCTAAGTTTCCTAGGTGTCATGGGAATTGTTTCACTGACCGGTATAGTTGTGAGAAACGCAGTCGTGTTGATCGATTTTGTGGAAGCACGCCGTCTGCTAGGCAATATGGATGTGATCGAAGCGATTGTTGAATCAGGCTACGCGCGTATCAAACCGATCATTCTTACCTCACTAACGTCAATCGTTGCACTGATCCCGGTTGCGGTATCGGGTGATCCGTTGTTTGAAGCATTAGCGATTACCATCATCGCGGGACTCACATTCTCAAGTTTGTTTACACTGGTGATGATTCCATCGTTGTACTTGGTTTACTACAAACTTATCGGACATCGTGCCGAACGTGTTTAATAGCACAAAAAGAAATCCACAGAGAGATTTTCTGTGGATTTCTTTTAATTAAAGGATTATTTTGTTTTGCTTAACGCGACAGCAATCTTCGCACCGACGACAGCGTTATGTTTTACGAGGGCAATGTTAGCTACGAGGCTCTTGCCTTCTGTGAGATCTTTCACTTTTCCGAGCATGAATGGGGTGACGTCTTTCCCTTTAATTCCTTTTTCTTTTGCTTCCGCAAGAGCTTGATCGATGATTCCGTTAATCATTTCCGGATCGAGTTCGTCTGCCACAGGAATCGGATTTGCCACAACGGCTCCCCCTGCAAGTCCTAGATTCCACTTCACTGCAAGTGTTTCAGCAACCACTTCTGGATTGTCAGCGCGGAAGTTAACAGGGAATCCGCTCTTACGTGTATAGAATGCAGGCAGTTCGTCCGTTTCATATCCGATGACAGGTACGCCTTTTGTTTCTAAGTATTCCATAGTAAGACCGATATCAAGAATGGATTTTGCTCCTGCACAAACGACCGCTACATCAGTTTTTGCGAGTTCTTCCAGGTCTGCAGAGATGTCCATCGTCGTTTCAGCACCGCGATGTACTCCGCCAATTCCGCCCGTCACGAACATGCGGATTTCAGCAAGGTCTGCACAAATCATAGTCGCTGCAACCGTTGTTGCTCCGAGTTGCTTTGTTGCAAGTAAGTACCCGATATCACGGCGTGAAACTTTTGCCACATTATCACTTTTTCCGAACATCTCCAGTTCATCGTAAGACAAGCCGATCTTAATCTTTCCGTCGATCAATGCAATCGTTGCAGGCACTGCGCCGTTGTCGCGAATGATTTGTTCTACAGCACGAGCAGTTTCCACGTTTTGTGGATAGGGCATTCCATGAGAAATGATGGT
Source organism: Sporosarcina gallistercoris (assembly GCF_050459885.1). GTDB lineage: Bacteria > Bacillota > Bacilli > Bacillales_A > Planococcaceae > Sporosarcina > Sporosarcina gallistercoris_A. Next base: position 162,361 of record NZ_JBCMNO010000012.1, read on the forward strand.
CGACTCGAGTGCCACGATTGGTTGACCAGCTGCTTTAGCGTTTAAAACTTCTTCTGAGAAGACGATATATGATTTCATTTGTATTCCTCCAGTTCATTTTCTAATCCATTGGCTGTTAGTTCCGGTCTGACTGTATAGGTGGAAGCTAGTGTTTTTGCTGCATTCACAAGACCATAGGAAATCGCGTCATTAAGTGTCCGTTCCATTACCGCAGCATGGAGAACTCCTGACACGAATGCATCTCCGGCTCCAGTCACATCTTCTACAGAGATGTCAGGGATCGCAGCATGATGCTGAATTGTTCCTGCTGCACGGCTGCCTGCCATGATTCCGTTTTTGCCGCGAGTGATGATGGCGTGTTCCGCTCCAGAGTCCAGAAGTGCAGAAACAGCTGTTTTCCAGTCCTCATCACTTTGTATCATGACACCAGTCAGTGTTTCCGCTTCGTCCTCATTGCAGATGAACCATGTCAATCCCTCAAGTGTGTCAGGCAAGTGATCCATTTTAGGTCCGGAGACAGGGACGATCGCAAGTGGAACTTGGTGACGGATCGCTGCAGCCCGAATCGCTTCTGCCGTTTCTTTTGTTACATTGAGGTCTATGACAATCATCTTGGCACGAGCCAGGTGTCGTTCGAGCGAAGCAATGTAGTCTGCATTAAGTGATTCGTACACATCCATGACTGCCATGGCGATCACAAGTTCGCCGTGACTGTCTAACACCGCAGAATAGGAGCCCGTTGAAGCGTCGGGTAATAACCGGACGGATGTCAGGTCCATGAAGGGAGCTGAATGCGTAGCAATCAAGTCCCAGTCTGCGTCTTTGCCTGCTGTAGTGATCAATCGAACCGGATGGTCCAGGCGACCGAGGTTTTCAGCGATGTTGCGAGCAACACCGCCAATCGTAACGGACAATTCGGCAGGATTCGAAGTACCAGACGCAACCGGACCTGTGACGTGGAACTTCCGATCGACGTTCGCACCCCCGATGCAAATAATTTCATCTTCCGGTGCTAACACATAGGCTCTGCCCGTAATATATCCACGTTTCGTAAGTGCGGAGATCAGATTTGCCACAGCAGGGCGGGAAAGACCCAGGTCATCTGCCAGTTCCTGTTGGGAACAGTAAGGATTTTGACGGATCAACGACAGCAGCTGCTGTTCTTTTTCGTTCATCTTAATCACCTCCGTTCTTTGCTACTTTGTAAACTTATGTTTAAATTATAAACAAAAGTTTTCGTTGTTGCAAGTTAAATGTTTAACCTGTAGGGGATGACTCTTTTCGACAAAAAGCGTACACTCAAAAGCAGACAGGTTGTTGCTGTCAGGATGCCGGCACGTATTAAAAAGGAGGGTTTTTTATGTCAAACCAACATACTGGAACAGAACTGCAATGGGATACCCCGGAAACATTACGAGCGTTATTATGCGAGCTTGTCAATTGGGAGAGTCGGACCACCACAGAAGGGGAAAAAGCTTTTCCGCACAGACTCGCTGAAAAGATGAAAAGTATCCCTTACTTTGAAGCACATCCCGAACAGTTGGAATTGCATGATGCAGGTCTGGGCCGTAATTCAGTCACTGCGCTGTATAAAAACCATGAAGCACAAGATACAATCGTGCTCATCAGCCACTACGACACCGTATGGACAGAAGAATATGGTGCACTAGAACCATTCGCGTTCCATCCTGAAGAGCTAACCGTAAAATTACACGAATATAAAGAGGAACTCCCTGAAGAGGCAGTGGCTGATTTGGAATCAGGGGAGTACTTGTTTGGCCGTGGAACGATGGACATGAAGATGGGACTTGCATTACATATGTCTTTGATCGAAAAGGCATCATCGGAACAATGGCCGGTGAACTTAGTGTTACTCGCTGTTCCAGATGAAGAGGTAAGTTCTGCCGGTATGCGTACGGCAGTTAAGTCACTCGTTCGGATGAAACAGGAACACGACCTGACGTATACATTGTTTTTAAATGGCGAACCTGTTTTCTCTCAGGAACCGGGCGATCCAAAAGAATATCTTTACACAGGATCCATTGGTAAAATTATGCCCGCTGCATTATTCTACGGAAAAGAAACGCATGTTGGAGAACCGTTAAAAGGGATTACATCGACATTCATGGCCTCCTTTTTAACGCAGCGGATGGAATGGAATCATGTATTTGAAGAAACCAACCACGGAGAAACGACGCCGCTGCCGGTGACGTTGCAGCAAAAAGATTTAAAAGCACATTATTCCGTGCAAACCCCCTACCGCTCCACTGCACTTTATAATGTCTTTACTATGAAGAGGACTGCAGCAGAGGTGATGGAGCTGTTTGAAGGCATCGCCAAAGATTCAGTTGAGGCATGTGAATCCGCGTATACCGAAATTTGTGAGCGTGCAGACGTACCTAAAGTCGGAAAGATCAAGCTGCTTAAGTTTGAAGAATTGATGGATTACGCTAACAAAAAGTTAGGCGAATCAGAAGTGAAGCGGATCATTACGGAAGTATCTGGAGATGGGGAACTCGACGATCGGGACAAATCATTTAAAATCGTGGATGTTCTCATGATAGAATGTCAAGAACTTGCGCCAGCAACCGTCCTATTATTCGCCCCTCCGTATTACCCAGCAGTGAATACTTCGGAGGATGCGCTCGTCCAGGAGCTCGTCACACTGATGCAAGATAAAGCAATTGTACTTGGAACAGAAGTATCGCAGATTCACTATTTCAATGGGATAAGCGATTTAAGCTATGTCCATTATGAAGACGAAGGGACAGGCTGGAAGTCATTTGAGCGGAATACACCAGTATGGGGTGCGACTTATTGGATGCCGTTTGAAGAAATGAAAGCACTCGATGCACCTGTTTTGAATGTCGGTCCGTTCGGTAAGGATGCCCATCAACGTACAGAGAGACTGCACATCGAGAGTGCTTTTGTCCGGCTTCCTCAAATGTTGGAGACACTTACCAAACACTTTTGCGGGAAGTAACAGAGGGGATTAGGATAGTGTGACGATTTTCAGTGAACAATATACGTGAATAGGAAGAAGGAGAGTGAAAGAAATGGCGAATTTCTTTAAAAAGGTGGCACAGTCGTTAAAAGGGGAAAATCCAGCTGAAGAAAAACAGGCGCCTGCATCGCAAGCCAGTGCAGAAAAGGGAATGAGAGAAGAGGACTTTATCATGCCGGTCGATGGAACTGTTCTTCCTTTGTCTGAAGTGCCTGATCCCGTCTTTGCGCAAGAAATGATGGGGCCTGGATTTGCGATTGACCCGACGGGGGATACCATTTGTTCACCTGTTGATGGTAAAGTCGTGAGCGTGTTTCCGACGAAACATGCAATTGGACTCCAGTCGTCATCAGGTGTTGAAATCCTGATACACGTGGGTCTCGACACAGTGAAGTTGAATGGCGAAGGCTTCGATCTATTGGTTGAAAATGAGCAGACAATCCGCCGGGGAGAAGCGCTGCTTAAGATCGATGTGGACTATATTAAAGCACATGCACCTTCAGCAGTGACGCCTGTTATTTTCACGAATACCGAAAAAGGGAATATCCATTTGTTAAAAGAAGGTAAACAAACTAAAGGTACGAGCGGAATCATCCGTGTAGATCCTTGAGCCATAAACCCAGTTGGAAACTTACAAGAAAAAGCGAGTGCAGATCTCTCTGCACTCGCTTTTTCATGCATACTTTCAAACTTTTAAACATAAATTCGTAAAAACGCTTACATTCTTTCTGGTATTTTGGTTTAATTGGTATAGACAACTAGACCGGTCTACCGGTATAGTGAATAGTAAGATAACTTAAAAGGAGTGAGAAGAACATGATGAACTTTATTCAGCGCATCGGGAAATCCTTGATGTTTCCGATTGCGACCTTGCCCGCAGCTGCATTGCTTTTGCGACTTGGGCAGGACGACATGCTTGGCATTCCATTCATTGCGGCAGCAGGAGATGGAATCATTGGTAACTTAGCACTTATTTTCGCAATTGGTATCGCAATGGGATTTGCGCACGATAATAGTGGTGGAGCGGCTTTAGCCGGTGCAGTCGGTTATTTAGTGCTAACGAGCTCTATGAAAGCCATCCTAGGTGATGCATCGAATATGGGTGTATTCGGAGGTATTATCTCCGGTATCGTAGCAGGACTGCTTTACAACCGTTTTTATAACATTAAACTTCCAGATTTCCTCGCCTTCTTTGGTGGGAGACGATTTGTTCCAATTGTCACAGCAGCTGCAATGACTGCACTTGCAGGAATCTTAATCTACGCTTGGCCACCGATCCAAAGTGGAATTGACGGTATTGGTAACTGGGTACTTGGAGCAGGGACTCTTGGAGTAGGCGCTTACGGGTTCTTGAACCGTCTACTGATTCCAACGGGCCTTCACCACGTGATCAATACAGTGGTTTGGTTCGACTTTGGAACGTTCACAGATGCAAGCGGTGCAGTGGTCAAAGGGGAAATCAACCGTTTCCTAAAGGGAGATCCAACAGCAGGACCATTCTTGTCCGGTTTCTTCCCGATTATGATGTTCGGTCTTCCGGCAGCGTGTCTTGCAATGTATGCCGCAGCTAAAAAGGAAAAGAAAGCGATTGTCGGCGGAATGCTATTCAGTATCGCATTCACTTCTTTCCTTACAGGTATTACAGAGCCAATCGAATTTGCGTTCATGTTCCTTTCACCAGTTCTATACATCGTTCACGCATTGCTGACCGGTGCATCCATGATGATATCGTATATGTTTGACGTCCATCATGGTTTTGGATTCTCAGCAGGTGCGATTGACTATGTCCTGAACTTTGGATTAGCTCAAAATCCGCTGCTCCTTATTCCGATAGGTCTCGTAATTGGTGCGCTATACTTTGTAATTTTCTACTTCCTCATCGTGAAACTGGACTTGAAAACACCAGGTCGTGAAGACGATGAAGATATGGTGGAAGATACAGCAGTCTACAGCGATGATATTGTTGAAGTGAAGGCGTATCATACAATTGAAGCGCTTGGTGGTCTTGATAACATTCAAGCCATCGACTACTGTACAACCCGCTTACGCTTAACAGTCAAAAACTCTGATGTTGTCGATGAAAAAGAATTGAAACGTTATGGTGCCATGGGGTACATGAAAATCAGTAAAACAAACGTTCAAGTGGTAATCGGGACAGCTGTTGAATTCTTAGCTGAAGCGATGAAACGACGTATGAAGAACGGTAACCCGGCTCCAAAGACTGAAGAGTCCATGGAACTGGATACACAGCCGCACAATGTGAAAGTATTACCAGCATCTGATTTCCATATGCCGATCGATGGAGACATCATCGAGTTGTCGGAAGTTCCAGATGACGTATTTGCAAAAGAAATGATGGGGCCTGGTTTCGGTATCATGCCGAAAGGGAAAACGATTCATTCACCAATTGACGGCAAAGTCGTCAGTGTCTTCCCGACAAAACACGCAATCGGTCTTGAAACAGATACAGGTGTAGAAATTCTCATTCACGTGGGACTTGATACAGTTAAGTTAAAAGGCGAAGGATTCGAATTGCTTGTGGAAAATGGTCAGCTCATTCAGCGAGGCGATGCCCTGTTGAATATTGACTTGGACTACATCAAAGCAAACGCCCCATCCGTTGTAACACCGGTTATTTTCACAAACGTGGAAAAAGCCAACCTGCACATCTTGAAAAAAGGGTTCCAACGTAAAGGAACGGATTCAATCGTCAAGGTTGATGAATAATAACTGATTACGCCGGCGGGAGAGACGACAGTCACTCTTCCGGCGTATTTTCTTAAGGAGCGGACAGCAATGACACACACAATTTTACTGACAAACGGAACCGTAGTGACACCAGAGGGAATCATTGAGAAAGGTGAACTGTTCATAGAGAATGGTGTGATTCAGGAAGTTGGAACCTCTATAAACCGACAAGCTGACCAACAGATCGACGCACATGGCGGTTATGTATTGCCGGGATACATCGACATGCACATTCATGGAGCATCTGGAGCGGATGTCATGGATGCGACAGAAGAAGCTTTGGAAACGATGGCTGATGTCCTTCCTAAAGAAGGGACAACATCGTTTTTAGCGACTTCCATGACGCAATCCCCTGAAGCGATTGAAGCTGCGCTGAAAAATGCGGCGGCATTCACTACCAGTGCCGGACAAGCACACATGCTAGGCGTTCACTTGGAAGGGCCGTTCGTTTCGCCGAAGCGTGCCGGTGCCCAGCCTATTGAACATATCTGCCCGCCTGATGCGGAACAGTTCGATGCCTGGCAGCAAGCAGCTGAAGGTAAAATCCGCATGGTTACACTCGCGCCGGAAGAGCCGAATGGATTGTCATTCATTCAAAAGCTGGCTGCGGAAGGCATTGTTGCTTCGATGGGTCATACGGATGCAACGATCGCTCAGATGGAAGAGGCAGCGCAAGCGGGAGCTGTGCAAGCCACGCATCTGTACAACCAGATGTCCCCGTTCCATCACAGAGAGCCGGGAGCGATTGGCGGGGCGCTCCTTATTGATGACATTTATACGGAAGTGATCGCGGACTTCATCCACAGTCATCCGAAAGCAGTTGAACTGGCATACCGGGTCAAAGGTGCGGATAGACTGATTCTCATAACGGATGCCATGCGTGCAAAAGGACTGGAACCGGGTGAATATGAGCTTGGCGGACAACCGGTCCATGTTACAGAAACGGATGCACGTCTCTCGGATGGTACACTTGCGGGGAGCATTTTGACGATGGAACATGCCGTTAAAAATGCCGTCCGTACATTAGGGATCGGCCCACTTGAAGTTGCGAAGATTTCTTCAGGGAATGCAGCACGACAATTGGGTCTAACGAAAAAAGGAAGCCTGGCTGCCGGGAATGATGCAGATGTCGTCATACTCGATAAAGAGTGGACGGTGATGCATACGATTTGTGGCGGTGTAATCGGGTATGACCGTAATGGAGTGTTGTGACGTGTTTGAAAGAACGGATTGGCGGTGGCATCATGTTAGATAAGCAATCAGCTATTCCGATTTACGTTCAAATTGAAGATTATTTAAAAGAGCAGATCGCTCAAGGCGTTTACCCTGTAAAATCTCTCATTCCATCTGAACGGGAATTGGCGGACATGTTTGGAGTGAGTCGCATGACAGTCCGCCAATCACTTACGAATTTAGTGAAGGATGGGTTACTATATCGTGAAAAAGGTCGTGGTACGTTTGTGGCGGAAGAGAAGATGGAGCAGCCGCTTAACGGATTGACGAGTTTTACAGAAGACATGAAAGCTCGAGGTTTCGTTCCAGGAACGAAACTGATCAGCTTCAGCCAAATCCATCCGGACCCTCAACTTGCTGCCCGGCTCGGATTATCTGCAGAAGCGTACGTTCATAAAGTAGTCCGCATCCGCTATGCGGATAACACTCCGATGGCGATTGAACGCTCCTATCTGCCAATGGATTTGTTCCCTTCACTTTCTGAGGATGCGCTGCGAGGATCCTTATACGCGTTCATCGAAACCCAAGAGAAATTGGTGATTGGACAAGCGACGCAACGGATGGAAGCAGCCCTTGCAAAAACGGAAGATGCCGGATATTTGCAAATTGCACTTCCTGCTGCAGTTGTGCTCATCGAACGTGTCAGTACGCTGGAGGATGGTCGCATTTTCGAAGTCGTTCGCAGTACGTATCGGGCAGATCGTTATAAATTCATTAGTGAAATCGGAAGGTGAATATCATGAATTCATATATCAGTGAAATCACTGCACGTTTAACAGAAGCAGGACGTGAAGCAAAAGAGCCGTTGGAACGGGCTGCTGTCCAACTGGCCCATCGAATTGCACAAGGTGGAATCATTCATCTTTTCGGCTCGGGGCATTCCCAGTTGCTTGCGCAGGAAGGCTTTTTCAGGGCTGGAAGTCTAGCATGTGTTCAGCCCATATCCATCGGTCCTCTGATGTTGCACGAAGGGGCGTTGTTGTCTTCCACAAACGAAAAAGATCCTGAATTCAGCAAAACCTTTTTACCAAGCCTCGATATTCGGCCCAATGATGCGGTGATTATCATTTCGAATTCAGGCCGTAACCCTGTGCCGATCGATATGGCGGAATTTGCGAATTCACAAGGCGCTTATACGGTTTCCATTCAGTCTTTATTGTATACTGAAAAAGAACATCCATCTCATCATACTTCGGGCAAGCGACTGGAAGCGTGCGTGTCAGCTGTGCTGGATACGAAAGTCCCTCCAGGTGACGGTATCATGCACATTGACACTATCCAGTGCGGTCCTGCGTCCTCAGTAGTTGGGAATGCATTGCTGCACGCTTTGTTCTGTGAGGTTGTCGTACAAATGAGTGCGAATGGAATGGAACCGCCAGTCTTCAAGAGCGGTAATTTAGAAGGAAACGAATCACATAATGATGCACTCGTCGCGCACTACAGCGACCGCATCCAGTTTTGACTTAAAAGGAGAGATTCAGTTATGGAAAAGAAAACGTACACAATTACTAGCAGCGAAGGGTTGCACGCACGTCCGTGCTCTATGCTCGTATCAGCAGTCACCCCATTCAAGTCAGATGTCACAATTACGTACAATGAGCGCACTGCCAATTTAAAGTCCATCATGGGCGTTATGGGCATGGGGATTGAATCCGGTGCACAAGTTGAAATTACAGCAGACGGCGCTGACGAGTCAGAGGCGATCGCAAAAGTGGATGACATTATGAAAAAAGAAAGCATCGGCGAGTGAAACAGACGATAACAGGCATCGGAGTATCCGACGGCATAGCGATCGCCAAAGCATACCGTTTGGAAGCACCGGACCTTACAGTCGAAAAACTCACTATCGAACAGCCGGATCTTGAAATTGCACGTTTTGATGCTGCCAAAGCGGAAGCGGCAGCTGAACTGGAAGCAATCCGGGCAAAAGCTGCGGAAAACTTCGGGGAAGACAAAGCGGCAATTTTCAGCGCGCATTTACTCGTATTGAACGACCCTGAGCTGGAGAGCAGCGTGAAAGGCAGCATCGAAAAAGGCATCAACGCAGAATATGCCTTGCAACAGGCTGCAGATACCTTCACCGCTATGTTTGAAGCGATGGACAACGAATATATGAGAGAACGTGCTGCAGACGTACGCGACGTGACAAAGCGTCTCCTGGCTAAACTGTTAGGCGTCCATGTGTCCGATCCTTCTACGATTAATGAAGAAGTGATCATCATTGCAGACGACTTGACTCCTTCTGCCACGGCACAGTTGAACAAACAATTCGTCAAAGGATTTGTCACCGACATCGGAGGGCGCACGTCTCACTCTGCGATTCTCGGCAGAATGCTTGAAATTCCGGCGGTTGTCGGAACGAAAACTGCAATGGAGTCGATTGAACAGGGAACCTCTCTGATTGTCGATGGTACAGACGGAACAGTATTACTCGAGCCGACTGACGAAGAAACACAAGCTTATGAAGCGAAAAAAGTGACATTCGAGCAAGATAAGGAACTGTTGAAACGTTTTGTTTCTGAATCGACTGTCACGAGTGACGGTCATCATGTTGAAGTAGGGGCGAATATTGCGTCAACCGAAGACTTGCCGTTAGCGGATAAAAACGGAGCGGAAGGTGTCGGATTGTTCCGTACTGAGTTCCTTTACATGGGTAAAAGCGATTTCCCTACGGAAGAGGAGCAGTACGATGCTTACAAAACCGTTCTGACTTCCATGGGAGAACGTCCAACAGTTGTCCGGACGCTCGATATTGGCGGCGACAAGGAACTGAGCTATTTCAGCACACCTGAAGAGATGAACCCATTCCTTGGACAGCGTGCCATCCGTCTTTGCTTTGAACATGAAGAGATGTTCCGTACACAGTTGCGTGCATTGGTACGCGCAAGTGTTCACGGCAACTTGAAAATCATGTTCCCGATGATTGCAACGCTGGAAGAATTCCGGCGTGCAAAAGGCATGTTACTGGAGGAACAGGAGAAGCTGCAGGCTGAAGGCATCGAAGTCAGTGATTCGTATGAAGTAGGGATGATGCTGGAAATCCCTGCCGCAGCGGTCATTGCAGATTTGTTTGCAAAAGAAGTCGACTTCTTCTCAATCGGCACGAATGATCTGATTCAATACACGATGGCGGCAGACCGCATGAATGAAACGGTTTCGTATTTGTATCAGCCGAATCATCCTTCTGTCTTACGCCTGATTCACAATGTGATTCAAGCCGCTCATAAAGAAGGAAAGTGGGTAGGTATGTGCGGTGAAGTAGCAGGAGATCCACTGTCCATCCCGGTTTTACTCGGTATGGGACTGGACGAGTTCTCCATGAGCCCATCGAGCATTCTGAAAGCACGGGCACAATTCGCAGACCTTTCCAAAGCGGAATGGGAAGGGTATATCCCGGAAATTCTACAGATGGAAACGTCTGAAAAGATTGTTGAATTTGTGAAAGCACATAGCTGAAAAGGAAAAAGCGGAACCGGTTGACGGTTCCGCTTTTACTTATTTCTTTTCTTCGTACTCGATTTTTTGTCCATCAGGCATCGTCACTTTAATATCGAATTTTACGTAATCATCTTTTAAACCGAATGCATCCAATGCTTGTTGGATGACTTGTTCTTTTGTCGTGGTTTCTGTGATATCGAGCTTTTCCAGCTTAGGATAGATCTCGTCAAATGCTTCCTTGCCTTTTAAAGCGGTATTAGTAAGTTCATCGTCAACGGTTGCTTCCACCTTACCATTGTCTTGTTCGATTTCAATTTCATATTCCTTGTTTTTTCCATAATCGACTTCCAATTCAAATTCGTCATAGGTCAGTTTGTCCATTTTTTCTTTCATGTAGGCTTGGTCGCTGTCTGAGACTGTGGAGTTAGTGGTGTCCGTGGATTCGCCTGTACCGGAAGAGGTGTTGTTGTTAGCGGACTCATCAGTGACGGTTCCAGATTCAGTTGTCGTATCCTTTTTTGGAGTCGTGTCATTGTTGCCACACGCGCCTAGAAGTAAAGCTGTCGCAAGTACACTTCCTGCGATTGATGTAGATTTCTTCATGATGAATTCCTCCTAATGTATATGCATTACTTATAGTGTGCCCTATTTATCAAAATACAAACAGCTCAGAATGAGTTATAATTGAATGACTACTTAAAAAATTTGAGCGAGAGGATTTGATTGGATGAACTCTTCAGTTGACGAGCTGTTTGTCGAGTTGATTGGTTTTTTAGAACAGGAGCAAGTATCGAGGAATGAGACAGTACGTGACTTACATAGCAAGGACGAATCGTATCATACGCCAAGTTTACCCGATCTTGTGGTGTACCCTAGATGTACTGAAGAGGTGAGCCGCATAGTGAAATCGGCAGGGAATTTGAACATCCCTGTAATTCCGTTTGGAGTCGGTTCCAGTCTGGAAGGTCATGTCATCCCTTATGAGCATGGGATTACAATAGATTTCACTGAGATGAATCGAATACTTGAAGTGAATCCTTCAGACATGCTGGTGACTGTACAGCCTGGCGTGACTCGTTCTGTATTGAACAAAGAGTTGAAAAAGCACGGGCTGTTCTTCTCCGTCGACCCAGGAGCAGATGCTACACTTGGTGGCATGGCAGCAACGAATGCGAGCGGAACAACCTCCGTGAAATACGGAGTCATGCGTGATCAAGTGAGGGATCTGGAAGTGGTTTTAGCAGACGGAACAGTGATTCACACTGGGAACAAAGCAGCCAAATCTTCCTCAGGCTATCATTTGAATGGATTATTTGTCGGTTCAGAAGGTACTCTTGGTTGTTTTACGGAACTGACACTCCGTGTTTTTGGAATTCCGGAAATGACTACAGCAGCACGTGCGACATTTACGTCCATTACGAACGCTATTGAGGCGGTGCCTGCAATTTTGCAAGCTGGGATTCCCATTGCCCGAGTGGAACTCGTCGACACGGAATCCATTCGCCAAGTGAATGCGTATAGTGAAACAGATTATGCAGAACTGCCCACCCTCTTTTTGGAGTTTCATGGAAACGAAGCAGGTCTCGCCCAAGATGTAGCCTTCACGAAAGAAATTGTCACAGACTTCGGCTGCAAAGAAATCTTGTTCGAAACGGAAACAGCAAGTCGCAATCGCTTATGGGAAGCACGTCATAATGCCGCATATGCCTATACACATGGCTTCCCAGGTAAACAAATGATGCTTACGGATGTCTGTGTTCCGATTTCCAAATTAGCGGAAGCCGTCGTCTTTGCTCGCGAGGAACTCGACAGAACAGGACTCGAAGGCGGAATCGTAGGGCACGTAGGGGATGGTAATTTCCACGTGTTGCTAATGATCGATCATGAAAATGCGGAAGAACTCAAGATCGCTGATGAGTACAATGAAACCATCGTCCGTCGTGCGCTCGACTGTGGCGGGACATGCACAGGCGAGCATGGTGTCGGTGTAGGCAAACAGAAATACCAGCGCGATGAACACGGTGCTGCGTATGACGTCATGCTGAAGATCAAGCAAGTGCTGGATCCGGAGAATGTCATGAACCCAGGAAAATTAATCAAGTGATGCAAGTGGAGAGGGCTTTTGCAAAGCCCTTTTTTGCGTGAAGTGAAAAGTCATAATGCTGGTAGAAGTTAATAAGCGCTCATAAATCCAGGAAAGTGATCATAACGGAGAGAAAGCCGCTCATAAACTCAGGAAAGTGATCATAACGGAGAGAAAACGCTCATAAACTCAGGAAAGTGATCATAATGGAGTGAAAGCCGCTCATAAACTCAGGAGAATGATCATAACGGAGAGGAAGCGCTCATAAACTCAGGAAAATGATCATAACGAAGGGAAAGCGCTCATAAAGCCAGGAAAATGATCATAACGAAGGGAAAGCGCTCATAAAGCCAGAAAAGTGATCATAACCCAGTAAAAGCGCTCATAAATCCCCACAATCCACCTTCGTCCCTGAAGAAAACATCATTCAATCTACAGAATTAGCTCTACAGCGAAATATCCTATACCTAAACAAGCGAAGCGCTGCCAATTAAATCTCTAAACCTTAAGAAGTCGATTGACATCCAAAAACAGACAGCGACTCTATTCCTTTCCTCGAACCAACGTCAGCTCATGATTATTGAGCAACAGCTCCAAAAAGACTTGCAGCGCTTTTGTCTGGTATGGAGAACTGGTTACAATCGAAAACTGTCTGACAAATGGGAAGCCTTTCACGGATAGCTGCACTAAATCGCCATAACGGATTTCCTTTTGTACAGCCCACTCTGACAATAAGCTGACTCCCAGACCTGCTTCGACGGCTTCCTTGATAGGCTGAGTGCTGCTGAACTGCATCGTTCGGGAGGGAGTGATTGAGAAACGTTCGAAGACAGATTCCACAGCTTCTCGAGTACCCGAGCCTTCTTCACGGATTATCCAAGTGAGGTCAGCCAATTCCTTCCATTCAATCATCTTTGTCCTTACAGCAAGCGGATGGTCTGACGAAGCGACGATGATCATCCGGTCTTCTGCAAAATCTTGCGATGTCAGTGTTCGATTCTCTTTGAATCGACCTTCAACAATTCCTACATCAAGTTGCCGGCTCATGATTTGGTCTGCGATCTCTGCCGTATTGCCAATTGTCACCTCAGGTTGAATACGAGGATAATCCACCAACAAACGAGCCAATATATGAGGTAGCACGTATTCACCAAATGTGTAACTGGCCCCGATTGAAAGTTTTCCGCTCGCCTCATGCGATAGGTCATTGACCAAATGGTGCATGCGCCCATATAAACCCACAATTTCTTTCGCATGATGATAGACGATCTCGCCGGCCTTTGTCAGTCGGACATATTTATTCGTTCTTTCCAGCAAACGTACATCCATCGTCTCTTCCAAAGAACGGATATACTGGCTCACAGCGGGTTGTGTCATGTGGAGGTCCTCAGCTGCGCGTGAAAAATTTTTCTTTTCAGCAACGGTGACAAATACATTTAAACTTTGATCCATATACCCACCTCGTTCTCATATATGTAATTACTTATGATAGCTATTATATATTGTTATTTTCCTTATGAAAAATGTGAGCGTATACTTAACCACAGGAGGTGTTACGCATGAATTCATCATCATTATCCCCATCACCCAAAAAGCTTTCAAAATCGAGTGCTTGGATCGGCGGGGTTGCATTTACATTTTTTATCGCATTTTTAGGCTACTTGCTAGCCAAGTTACCAGGTTTTGACCATATTGGTCAACTCGCTTCTGCCATTATCATCGCCGTTGTCTTCCGACAATTCTTCGGATATCCGGAAGCGATCCGGCCGGGAATCGCATTTTCGTCTAAACGATTATTGCGGACAGCCATCATTCTGTACGGTCTGAAACTGAATATCGATACCGTACTGAGCGACGGACTTGGATTGCTTGCACGTGATGTCGGTGTCATCATATTTGCCATTTTCATGACACTCTGGCTCGCTAAAATGTTTAAAGCGGATAAGAATATTTCGCTCTTACTTGGAGTGGGTACAGGAGTTTGTGGGGCCGCTGCGATTGCGGCAGTTGCACCGATTGTGAAGGCAAAGGATGAAGATACAGCAATCGGTGTCGGAATCATTGCATTGATGGGTACAGTGTTTGCCATCGGTTATACGATTTTACGGCCATTTTTGCCAATCGATGCAATCCAGTACGGTATGTGGTCAGGCATCAGCTTGCATGAAGTGGCACACGTCGCGCTAGCAGGAGCCCCCGCAGGTGAAGATGGGCTTGCCATCGCACTCCTTGCGAAACTCGGACGCGTATTCCTGCTTGTACCGCTTTGCTTCATCTTCATCGCAATTATGAAACGGAAAAGTAAAGGAACCGACGAAGCGGACTCGAAAATCGAGTTCCCATGGTTCCTAGTCGGTTTCATCATTTTAAGTGTCCTCGGAAGTTATGTGTTCGGGCCAATCATCCCAGTGTCTGATGGAGTGTATGACTTCATCTCAGTCTTGACGACTTGGCTCTTAACCGCAGCTATGGTTGGTTTGGGATTGAATGTAAGCCTGCGCGATTTGCGCGCTCGAGCACTTCGCCCGCTTGCTGCAATGACCGTCACATCGATTTTGCTTTCAGTCATTGCATATTTCATCGTCTAATCGATGGCTTTTCCAAAAAAACCACGTAGAAAGGAATTTCCCTTCTACGTGGTTTTTTGAGCATTACTCGATCAATCCTTCTTCTTTCAAGAAGTCGACGGCAACCGTTTCATATTCCTCTTTGTCAATATCGACTCGAGCATTCAGCTCTTGCATGCGTTCATCGTCGATTCGGCCAGCTAGCATATTCAGAACTTCTTCCAATTCAGGATGCTTGTCCAGTACATCTTGACGGATGAGTGGAGCTGCGTAATAAGGAGGGAACAGTTTTTTGTCATCTTCCAATACTTTTAAGTTGAAAGCTGGAATGCGTCCATCGGTACCGAATGCATCGATGACATCGACATCTCCGTTTTTAATAGCGCTATACATAATGCCTGTATCCATTGTTTTTGCTTCTTTAAACGAAAATCCGTAAAGTTCTTGGAAGCCTGGATATCCATCTTTTCGCTCTTGGAACTCTGGCTCTGTGCCAAGTACCATGGAATCGGCAGTCTTTTTCAAGTCGGACATTTTTTCAAGACCGTATTTCTTTGCATCTTCTTGCCGCACAGTGAGTGTATACGTATTGTTAAAGCCGATCGGATCGAGCCAAACGAGATCATACTTTTCTTTGAATACTTTCTTTACGTAATCATAAGCCTTGTCTGGGTCGTTAATAGCATCTTCCTTCAAATAGTTCATCAAACCCGTACCTGTGTACTCTACATAGACGTCATAACTGCCTTGTTGAAGTCCTTCAAAAGCGAGAGTGGAACCGCCGAGGAATGATTCGTATTTCACGTCCAAATCCGTTTTCTCTTCAATCAGATGCCCTAGCACAAAGACCATGATTTCTTGTTCAGTAAAGTTTTTACCGGTAATCGTAATCGTGTCCTTTGTATCTCCTGTGAATGAGGTAACAGCAAATACTAGGACAATGGCTGCTACGACGGCAATTGCACCGCGTGTAATATTCTTTTTCGCTGTCCGGGAAAGTTTACCCGGTTGTGCCATTCCTTCTACCTTTTTTAAGATGAAGTCAAGTACGATTGCTAGTAAGGCAGATGGAATTGCCCCTGCAAGGATGAGACCTGAATTATATGTTTGCAGACCGCGGAATATGAGATCTCCAAGTCCGCCAGCTCCTATTAACCCGGCAATAGTAGCGACACCGACAATTAAAACAGTTGCTGTTCGTACACCGGCCATGATGACACCTAACGAAAGCGGTAATTCCACCATCGTAAGCACTTGCCGGCTCGTCATACCCATACCGATCCCTGCTTCTACAGTGGCGCGGTCAACACCGCGAATACCGATATATGTATTGCGCAAAATTGGGAGTAAGCCGTAAATGGTGAGCGCAATAATGGCAGGTGCTTTGCCGGTCCCCATAAATGGGACAAGGAATACAAGCAAGGCCAGGCTGGGGATGGTTTGAAGCACAGAAGCGACCCCGATGATCGGCTCAGCTATTTTGGTGTTGCGTGTCAAAATGATACCTAGGGGAACTGAGATGAGGATTGCAATTCCGATGGAAATTAAAGAAAGGGTCGCGTGTTCAAGAAATAGGCTCCAGATAGTGGGCCATCGATTTGTAAAGACATCTACTGTATCATTCCATATTTCGTTAATGGTAAAGACCTCCTGTCAACATGTGTTTTCTTCAGATTAAAGCAGTTCATCAACGATGTACTCAACGAGACTTGATCGGCTGACGAGACCCAATAGCTTTTCATCTCGATCCACTACAGGGACAAACCAATAACCTGATTCATTTAACTTCGTGAAAATTTCTCCGACGGGTTCATCGATATAGAACTTCTGATGATCTGTTTTTTTGATATCGTTTAACGTAAGCGTTTCGTCACTAAAATGCTTTTGCACATCCCAGATAGATGCCACGCCAAGATAATGATCTTTTTCGTCAACGACAATCAAGGTGTCGACACGTTTTTTCTGCATCGTTTTCAGTGATTCTGCTAAACCTCTTTTATAAAGAGTAGAGATGGGTTTAATAAGAAGTGATTCTAGTGAGGGAAGTACAACCGCTTCGTTTAAGCGATCTTCTCCGATGAAATTTCGTACAAATTCATTTGCTGGACGACGTAAAATCGCTTCGGGAGAGTCGACTTGAACGATTTCCCCGTCTTTCATAATACACACACGATCGGCAATTTTGAGAGCTTCGTCCATATCGTGTGTTACGAATACGATGGTTTTTTTCACATCTCGCTGGAGTTTGACTAATTCATCTTGTAACTGTTCACGGCTTATGGGGTCAAGCGCACTGAACGGCTCATCCATTAATATGATTTGAGGTTCTGCGGCCATCGCACGGATTACACCGATCCGCTGCTGCTGCCCGCCGCTCAGCTCTTGAGGATATCTATCTGCATACGTGACTGGGTCCAATCCGACCATCATCATCAGTTCATCCACTTTATGGTGGTAGTCTTTTTCCTCCATTTTTTTGAGTTGAGGGACGAGGCCGACATTTTCGCGGATGGTCATATGTGGCAGCAGACCGATATGTTGAATGACATAACCGATACTTCTGCGGAGCTCAACAGGGTTGACAGATGAGACACTTTTTCCGTCAATTTTAATCTCTCCACCGGTAGGCTCGATTAACCGATTAATCATTTTCATAGTAGTTGTTTTGCCGCTGCCACTCGGACCGATCAGTACGAATAATTCACCTTGCTGGATATCGAAGGTCAAATTTTTGAGCGCTTCAAATCCATCTGGATATTTTTTTGACACGTTTTTGAATGTTATCAATTAGCTTCCTCCTTTTTCGTTTTTCGAAATTGTTCCTCTACTAACACTAGCCGTATTGGAGCGGAATTGCAAAACCGATCCCTTTTACCTAGTGAAATCGGTTACTTGCTAAAGGGTGTGAAAAAGCGACTAAGTCTCTAAAGAGTGGACTAGTCGCTACATTCTTCCTGATCTGAAAATGGAAAAGAGAAGAAACACAAACATTAAAAATGCGACAATCGCACCGACCTCAATAACAGGAAGGTTCAGTAACATATTATTTTCTCCAGCAATGGCAGAACCGATGATCAGCCCTGTCATCAGAATACTGAACGCCAGGAGGATGACACTGAACGCAAGACGATTACTAATGATGTCCATACGCCGGAGAATAAAACTGGTCTGCCGTAGATTAATATCCAGCTTCAACTTCCCTTTTTTGGCGGCTGTACTGATGTCTTTGAAATCGCGAGGGATATTAGCGAGAATCTCTGCGTTTTCACTCACACTCTCCCAAGCTGATTTCAGTAGGGAAGTGGGACTATAGTATTCTCTGATAAGTTTCTTTCCGAAAGGTTCTACACCTTCCATGATACTCATAGTGGGATCCAGCTTGGAAATCAGTCCTTCCAAGGTTAATATCGTTTTTCCTAAAACTGTAATTTCACTCGGTATTTTAATTTGGTGACGGTAGGCAATGCCGAACAGCTCCACGAAAATGTCACCGAGACTCATGTTTTGCAAAGGTACATCGTAATACTTTGTTTTGAGCAATCCTAAATCTTTTTGCAGGCTCTTGATATCCGTTTCGTCATGTAATATCCCCATAGCATCCAATACTTTGATGATGCCCTTCGTACTGCCCTGTTCCAATTCCATAATCAGCTTTGCAAACTGGAGTTTGAGATGATCGTCCATGAATCCGATCATTCCGAAGTCGATAAATGAAATGACATTCCCAGGCATTATGTATATATTTCCAGGATGGGGATCCCCATGGAAGAATCCATGATCAAGTACTTGACTGAACATGGTATTCACAAGTTTCCTAGCGAGTAGTTTCCGATCATATCCTTGTTCATCGAGCTCATCGATATGATTGGACTTTATCCCCTCAATCATTTCCATCGTCAATACTTTTTTAGAGGAAAAGTCCCAGTGGATCTTAGGGATGTATACAGAAGAATCATTTTTCGCTTGTCGCGAGATTCGTTCAGCATTCCTTCCCTCCGTTCCGTAATCGAGCTCACAGAGCAGTGATTCCGCAAATTCGTTAATAATGGCCCGTACGCCATATAACTTACCCCAATCCGTATTATTCTCAATCATGGTCGCGATTTCCTTAAGGATGGACAAATCGGTATCCACGGTTTGTCGGATGTCGGGCCGTTGAACCTTTACGGCCACTTTTTCACCATTGTATAAGAAGGCAGCATGGACTTGGCCGATTGATGCGGTTGCAAGTGGCTTGTCGTTGAAAGATTCAAATAGTTCATCCAATGGTTTTCCGAGCTCTTTTTCTATAATTTGCTGGACTTCCTCAAACGAAAATGGCTCGGCATGGTCTTGTAGTTTTTCAAGTTCACGTATAATTTCAATGGGGATCAAGTCACGTCGTGTGCTAGCGATTTGACCTAACTTGATAAATGTCGGGCCGAGTTCTTGCAAAGTTCTGTTCAATTTTTGCCCTATATTCTGTAGGTTCATATCCAGAGGTTCGTTCTTCATCTTTGCTGCAGCTCTTCGTTCTGTAATTCCTAGACGGAAGAGTATGTGGCTAAATCCATTTTTTAAGAAAGTATTTACTATTTCCTGATATCTATACGTTCTGCGGATGGAAATTTTAATCAAACCAACACCTCCATTCAACTAATACATGTACCCAATTAAGCATCCGGTTAAACACTAAATGTGGAACATTATTATGGAAATCGCTTCAACTCATCTTGACAAGAAGTACCAAAAAACATATACTGTTCCACATTGACTTGTCAGTCAACCAATAAAAAAGAGACGGAGAATGCATGAAATGAGTCCAAGAAATAAGGAACAGTTTAAGGAAATCCGCGACCAGCGTCAACAAGAATTAAGACGCTCCGCCATTCAGATGTTCAGCCAAAAAGGGTTTGCTGCTGCGAAGATTAGTGATATCACTTCAAATGCAAAACTCAGTCACGGTCTTTTTTATCATTACTTTACTTCAAAAGAAGAATTGTATATAGAGGTCATCCGAGATATCCTTTACGACTTCATCGACTTGGTAGAAGAGGCAGCTCGGTTTGAAATGACAGCACTTGGCAAAATGGAGTGGCTGACGGAAGCGACGCATTCGGGTTCTATTCGGGAAGGGGTTTACCGACATATTCTTGTGCTGCAAGCTTTGTATTCCGATCATTTGAATGAGCTCGTCAAACAAGAAATTGTTTCATTGTATAAAGAAGCGGTGGATGGGATTAGCAGCATTATTAAGACAGGCCAAGAAGAAGGGCAATTCATAGAAGGAGATCCTGAAGAATTGGCAACCTATCATTTGGCGTTAGCTCATGGTCTATTATTATGGAATGCACGAACAGAAAACCCCGTGGAGCTATCCACTGACAAAGTGTTAAGACAGCTAAAAAAAACAGGGGATGGAGGAGTCTGTCTATGAACAAAAGAATGTTGGCACCAACGATTATTTCGATTGCAATGGCAACTGTGATGGCAGGCGCTGCAATCTCACCAGCGGTAGGTCTGATCGCTTCGAACTTTCCGGATGCCGATCCGATACTGATCAAGCTCATATTAACGGCACCTTCGTTAATCATTATTCCGTTTTCGTTTGTATCCAGTTATTTAACGACCAAAATTTCCAAACGTGCGATTGTCATGATTGGTTTGACGATCTATATCGTCAGTGGTGTAGGCGCTCAATTCACAAATACGATTGAAACGTTACTCGCTTTCCGATTTGTCCTTGGCGCAGGGGTAGGTCTTGTCATGCCTCTATCCATTTCTCTTATTAGCGATCACTTTGCAGGAAGAGAACAAGTGAAAATGATGGGATACAGTTCTGCATTCAGTAACCTGGGAGGGATCGTCACAATGACGCTTGCCGGGTTCCTAGCGACATTTGGCTGGAAGGTTCCTTTCAACGTCTATTGGATGGGCGCAATCATCTTCGTACTCGTCTACTTCTTCTTGCCGAAGAATGAACCTGTGCAGCCCCACGGATCGGGTCCTAAAAAGAAATTGCCTCTTTCGGTTTATGGATACGCACTTGCCTCAGGAGGTATTATGCTCGTCTACTATGGAATTGCGACCAATATGGCGCTCTTCCTGGAGCAAGGAAAGCTGGGAGGGTCTAGTGTGGCCGGCGCTGTCATATCATTTACGACAATTGGCGGGATGATTACAAGCTTAACGCTTGCGCAGCTGCAGGATGCGTTAAAGAAGTTTCTTATTCCTTTAAGTCTGTTGTTTATGGGCTTGGCGTTCGGGACTCTCGCGTTAACATCTTCCATTCCCGTGATTCTAGCAGCAGTATGTTTCGTTGGTCTAGGGCAAGGTATTCTGTTCCCGCTCATTAATGTCAAAGCACTCGGTCTGGTCAACCCATTGAACAGTGACCGGGTCATTGCAGTCGTGTCTAGCTGTATTTATATCGGTCAGTTCAGTTCGCCACTCGTGCTGGATTCCATCGCACGCACTATGGGACACCCTACAATCCGTTTCCAATATTTCTTCATTGGCTCAGTATTGGTAGTAAGTGTAGTCATCATAGGAGTAGTTGCAATTATCATGAATTCAAAAAATGGTCCTTCACTTAAAAAAGAAGAGCCTGTATAACATGCATAAAAACGGACATGGCCATTGAGGTGACCTGTCCGTTTGTCCTATTAAAGCTGTTTTTCTAGACGTTCCATTTGAAGAATACGGAAACCTGATTTTTCAAGTTTTACCTTGAGTGTTTCAATTTCATCTTCTGTTTTTTCCCCTTCGAGAGTCAGAACGACACGCCTGACAAGAACGGAACCGTTATCGAGTGTCAGCATGCCTTCAATATTTTCCCCACGAAGTGTTCGAGCCAGTTTTTCAATCATTCCCCGAGCTTCTGTAGAAGAGATCGTTAGATTCAGCCCGCCTGTTTTAACACCGAACGCATCTTGGAATACACTTTCGATTTTGTTGTGCGTCAGAATTCCGACAAGTTTTCCGTGATCGGTGACAGAAATGAAAGGAAGTGCTTTGATTTTTAACAGTGCATCCAAGAATGAGGAAGTCTCTTCTATGCAGTCATCTTTGTGTTTGACAATGGTATCCAACGTAGCGTCTGCATCCCCGTTCTGTTCATACAAATATTCAATGAGGTGGATCTTGTAGATCATGCCTTTGTAGTGGTCATTAGCATCCACGACAGGGACGGAACGAAAACCGCTTTTCCTGATTTTATCGAGTGCTTCCGTTACAGTATCTTTGTCATTTACTGTAGTTACATAATTTCTTGAAACAAGTAAGTCTCGTACGCGCATTCATAATCCCTCCAGTAGTTTTCAATCATTTCAAAATGTTTTGTCAATCTCATTATAAGTGAAACGGAAAGCATTGAGCAAGGTATTTTCAATTGCGTCGTCCACCTTCTATTGTATAGGACGGAGACCGGAAAGTCTTGCTAGTGACGAAGTCGCCACACGATAATTAGTTCTTCCCGTTTTTGGGAAGTGAATCTTCCATCCCAAATTTGCTTCACTAGGAAGAACAGGTAAACTATAGAAAAGAACTGTGGGGAAGAGAGGGCTCACCTTGTATTTTTCATATAAGCACGACAACTGGGAATGGATTGAGGTTGAACAGCAAACTGATTTGAAAGCGGAACTCACCAACCAATCACATATGAGCAGTAAATGGTTGAAAACTCTTGAAAAAAACAAACAGGACGTCATCGGAAACTTTACCGCTGTCCTAGACGAAGAGGCACTATGGGGTAGGCTGACATACGAACAAAGCATGCAGAGTAAAAATGACAATAACACATTTTCTTTTTTCCTTACGAAAGATACCCTGTTGACGTCAGAGTTAAATCATGAGTTGTTCCCGAAAGAAGCGCGTGAAGAAATGGAGCGGAAACTGGTCAAGTCAGAAAATGCACCTCAGGCGTTTATCGTGCTTCTTAACGCGGTGCTGCACAAATTCCTGGAACAAATTGATCAGTTTGAATATCGGCTAAGGGAGATGATCTGGGGAATTAAAGACAATAATAACATGGAGTTGCTAGAACGAATCGCTCAAAGCAGGCATGAGTTGATAGTTTGGAATAATCTCGTCATCCCGGTAGTCGAGATTCAAATGACGCTAGAAGAGACTTTTGAAGAAGACCAACTCGGGGAACTTGAATACAAGAGGTTGTGCACAAGAATAAAACGGATCCGTATGCTCATTAGGGAGTACAGTCAAGAAGTGGAAGCTCTGACAGATATGGAAAGCCTTGTATCGAATCAGCGGGGAAACGAAATTATCAAGACGCTTACAGTAATCACGACAATTTTCACCCCTGCTGCGGTATTCGGAGCAATCTGGGGAATGAACTTTGAATCTATTCCGGAGTTTAAGTGGGCCCATGGTTACGCCTTTGGACTCACCGTCATTCTGTCCACTACATTGGGACTTTACTTTTATTTAAAAAAGAAAGGATGGATGGGTGAAATTCTTAAAACTAAGTCGAACAAATCCATTTTCAAGTGAATGCAGAGGAGACTGAAGAATGACTGACCAAGAAATGGATAAGATCCTTCGTATTCGTACAGAAGGGACAATTGAAATCTTACAGAGCTCAGCGCATTATAACCGCTATGAAGCAACACCGTACAGTGTCTTGGATGCCTTATTTGAAATCTATCCGCTTCGTCCGACTGATCATCTAGTGGATTTCGGATGCGGCAAAGGACGGGTTCCGATCTATAGCGCGTATCGTTATGGATGTATAGTCACAGGCGTCGACTTGAATGGTCGTTTGCTGCAAGAAGCATTTATCAATCTTGCAGATTTTCGAGCTTCCCAGAAACGTTTCCGCGGCTCGATTGAATTTGAACAGAATACTGCAGAAACGTATGGAATTCAAGCTAGACAGAATGTCTTCTACTTTTTCAACCCGTTTTCAGTTGAAGTTTTTCAGACAGTCATTGCCAATGTGTTGGAATCTGTTGAACTTCATAAGCGCCAGGTAGATGTCATCCTTTATTATCCGACAACGGCATTCGTCTGTTTTTTGGAAGAACAGACTCCTTTTGAGAGAATTGAAGAGCTGCCGATTCCAACTCTATCAATCGACAATGAGGATGAACGTATTTTGATCTACCGATATGAATAATGATTGCCAGGCCGCCATTACTAAACGGCCTGGCTTGTTAAGCAGTAACTGTTTGCAGAAGCATCTCAATTTCTCGCTTCGGTAAAGGGCGGGAGTATAAAAATCCTTGAACCTCATCACAGCGAAGTGTACTTAAAAACGATGCTTGCTCATCTGTTTCAACGCCTTCCGCGATGACGTCGATGCTTAGATTTTTAGCAAGGTCGATAATGGTTTTAATAATGGCAGTATTGCTGCTGCTCAGGTCTTGCAGAAAGATTTGATCGATCTTTAAATGGGTGATCGGAAATTTGCTTAAATAACTAAGGGAGGAATACCCTGTACCAAAATCATCAATACTGACGTGGATCCCCTCTTCATGCAATCGCTGCAAAACCTTTTGTGAATAATCCACATCCGTCGTCATGCTCTCGGTGATTTCAATGTTTAAATATGAAGGGTCTAAACCAGTCTTTTGTAGAACTCGCAGTACATGGGTGATGAATGTAGGCTGCTTGAATTGGCGAATCGAAACGTTCACGCTCATACGTATGGCCGGAAATCCCTGTTCTTGCCACTGCTTTGCTTGAGCACATGCAGTTTCCAACACCCATAATCCGATGGGCAGAATCAGGCCGCTTTCTTCTGCAATAGGGATGAATTGTCCGGGAGAGATCAATCCTTTCTGGGTGTGATTCCATCGAGCCAACGCTTCAACACCTGTCATAGCCCCGGTCTTCATATCATACTGAGGCTGGTAATGGATTTCCATTTCGTTGCGACTGATTGCTTGGCGTAGATCCATTTCCAGTAATGTTTTTTCAATCATGTCATTATTCAACTCTCGAGTGAAGAAACGATGGGTGCTCTTTCCTTGATCCTTTGCAAGAAATAACGCCGTATCTGCGTTACGCAGCAATGTATCATAATCCTCACCGTCAAATGGAAAGCGGCTGATTCCTATGCTTGGTGTAATGTATACTTCAATCGATTTAAATGTATAGGAATTCGAAATCTCTTCGATGATGCGAAGTGAGATATCGTTTACAAGGTTTTCATCCGTCTCTCTGATCATGAGGACGAATTCGTCACCAGCGATGCGACATGCTAAATCGTTCGGTCCTAGGCAATGGGTGAGCCGGTCCGCTACAGCTTTCAACACTTCATCGCCGATAAAGTGACCAAGGGAATCATTTATATTTTTGAACCGATCCAAATCTAAATACATAATCGAAAAGTCATTTTCAGCTTGCTGAATGGTTTCAATAACTTCCGATTTAAATAATCTCCGATTCGGAAGTCCGGTTAGCGCGTCATAGAAAGCCATGTGTTCTACCAGTTTCTCAGCCTTTTTCCGTTCCGTAATCTCGACGCACGTTCCTACAACTTCGATTACAGCCTCATTTTCAAGTATGGGAGACAAATAAATGATAAAGGAATGGTCCAAGTAATCGAGCTCAAACTGACAAGGCTCTCCGCCTAGAGCCGCATATGCATAGGAACGGAGCTCTTGGAGCTCTATGCGACTGAAAGGATTGGATTCTCCTCTAGTATTGATAAGAGTACTCGTCAGCCCTAACTTGTCACAAATCTGCCCCTCCAATAAGGTAACGAAAATCCGTCCGCTTTCATCTGCTTCATATTTGAAGATGGCATTTTGCAGATTCCTCACGGTGGTGCGAAAATCGTTCTTGAGTGCAGATTCAAGAGCTTGTTCCGCTTCGATTCTCGCAGTGATATCCGTCCGGATGGAGATGTATTCATAAGGCGTTCCGCGATCGTCTGAAAATGGAACAATCGTAGTGTTCATCCAATAGAAAGATCCATCTTTGGCACGGTTTTTCACTTCCCCCCGCCAGACGTTGCCGCTTTTAATGGTTCTCCACATGTTTTCAAAAAATGACTTCGGATGATGTCCCGAATTGATAAGTCGATGTGTTTTGCCTAATAGCTCTTGTTCAGGATACTTGGATAACTCGCAAAACTTAGGATTCACGTACTTAATGACACCTGCTGAATCTGTGGCCGCAATTACAGAGGCGTGATCCAAAGCGGATTCTAGATTATTCAGCTCTTTTAACGTTGCTTCATATTTTGCGGAGGCGAGCTGGTCGTCCGTGATATCCAAATCGATAGAAATATAATGGGTTGGAATACCTTCTTCGTCGATGACGGGAACCACGGTAGCTCGTACCCAGTAAGGGGTGCCGTCCTTGGCGGTGCTCTTAACGACTCGTTGCTGAATAACTTGCGGACTTTTGTTCTGATTCATTTCTTCGAATACGTGTTTGGGATTATAATTTGGAGATAATAATTGATAGGAATTTCCAACCAATTCGTCTGCGCTGAATTGAGTCAGCTCGCAAAAGCGATCGTTGACGTAGAGGATTGTTCCATTTGTATCAGCAATGGATACACAAAACTTTTCGTCTAATAATCGGGAGAGTGACTGTAGGTTTTTAGCTTCTGTTAACACCATAGGACAGTATCCTTTCTTGCAATATGTAAATTCCCATATTGGTAGGTACTAATTTGCTTGACTTGGTGGATACGTGTAGTTGGAGTGAGTAAAACTACCTAGTTCTAATGGTTTGATTATAACACTGTACCTTTAGACCTTCTAGTCTTTTAGAAATAAACTTATCTTGCACATTGGAATATACGAATAGTTCTTCGTTTTTAGACACAACTTCAGGCAGGTTGCAGTGTATTGGCGGCGAAGGTATCATTAAGATGAAGAACATTCATACAAGAGTTATATCGGCCTACATAAAACTATTTAAACAGAAAGATCAGAAAGTGTTTTATAACTATTAGATTAAGGAGCTGTCAATATGAACGGACAGTTAGACAGAATTAGACGGGAATCTTTGAAACAGAAAGTGGTTACAGCAGAAGAGGCTGCATCCTGGATCCAGGATGGAATGACACTCGGATTAAGTGGTTTTACACGTGCAGGCGATGCGAAGGCAATCCCGGAAGCCCTGGTGAAGAGAGCCCAAAAAGAATCTTTCAAAGTGAATGTATTCACGGGGGCTTCTTTAGGTCATGATATTGACAAGCTATTTACGGAAGCTGGAATTGTAAATAAGCGGCTCCCGTTTCAGGCTGATGCTACAATGCGGAAAGGCATCAATAATGGAGAGCTGCTATTTGTCGATCACCATTTGTCGAATACGTCTGAACTGATACGCGGAGGCGTTTTGCCACAAGTGGACATTGCTGTTTTGGAGGCCGTTGCGATTGCAGAAGACGGGTCTATTATCCCTTCTACTTCTATCGGAAACTCGTTGATTTTTGCAGAACATGCGCAGTCTATTATTGTGGAAATCAATGTGGCGCACTCCGAAGAATGGGAAGGCGTGCACGATATTTACGATCCTGGAGTGTTAGGGGATCGCGAGCCAATTCCTTTGAAGCATCCGGATGAACGCATTGGGACGTATGGAATTCCTGTAGACCCTGACAAGATCATCGGGATTGTGTTAACGGAAGAATACGATTCGTTCTCGACAATCGACCAGCCAGATGAAGAAACCGAAGTAATGGCGGGACATTTGCTTCAATTTTTAAGATCGGAAATTACAGCCGGCCGGTTAACGAAAGAGTTAGCTCCATTACAATCGGGGATCGGTTCCCAAGCGAATGCAGTCCTTCATGGATTGTTGGATTCAGAATTTGAAAATTTGGAAGTCTACTCAGAGGTGCTTCAAGACTCTGTGTTCGAACTCATTGATGCCGGGAAAGTGAAATCGGCGTCGTGTACGTCGATTACTGTAACGGAAGAACGTATGGATATTTTAAGAAATAATCTCTCTTTTTATAAAGAGAAAATTGTTATGCGGCCACAAGAAATTTCGAATCACCCGGAACTCATTCGCCGACTCGGTACGATTTCCATTAACACGGCTCTTGAATTCGATATTTATGGAAACGTCAACTCGACACATGTGACTGGAACTAAAATGATGAATGGAATTGGCGGATCAGGGGATTTCGCTCGTAATGCTCGCTTGGCGATCTTTGTAACGAAGTCTCTTGCGAAAAAGGGTGCGATATCAAGCTGTGTACCTTTCGTTTCGCATGTCGATCATACGGAGCACGACGTGGATATCCTAGTCACGGAACAAGGTTATGCAGATTTACGCGGACTCGCACCGAAAGAACGGGTGGAACTGATTATTAACCGGTGCGCACATCCTTCCTATCGTCAGGAGTTATGGGCCTATTATGAAGAAGCAGCACTTCGTGGCGGTCATACCCCCCATATTCTTGAGAAAGCATTGAGCTGGCACATTCGGTTATCGGAAACCGGAACAATGCGGGAGTCAAAGGAAGAAGTGACGCAATCATGAGGATTTCACTATTCGGAGGAACAGGTCGTGTTGGTTCACTTCTATTGACGAAGTTTCTAGATGACGGACATCATGTTACAGCCTTGGCCAGAAACCCTGAAAAGTTGCCTGCCCACCCTAACCTGACCGTCATTCAGGGAGACGCAAAAGAGTTAGCTGCAATCGCCACGACAATCCTAGGAAGTGAGGCAGTGGTGAGTGCTCTCGGGACAGATAAAACAACTACTTTGAGTGATGCAATCCCTCATATGATCCAGGCAATGAATGATGAAAAGGTCAAGCGGATCCTTACGATAGGTACTGCTGGAATTTTGCAAAGCCGGATTGACCCTGAGCAACTTCGTTACGAAGCGGGAGATTCCAATCGTAAATTGACTGCAGCCGCAGAAGAACACGATGCAGCCTATCGTGCTCTGTCCACTTCCGACTTGGACTGGACTATTGTCTGTCCGACCTATTTACCGGAAGGAGAACCTACAGGCACCTACCGGACAGAAGAGAACCGGTTGCCTGTGGAGGGGAAAGAAATTTCCACCGGAGATACCGCACAATTTGCAGCACATGAGCTGATTGCATGCAATCATCTGCATACGCGTGTAGGAATTGCATACTAAGGCTCCTAGCACGACGAAAACCCCGCGCATCCCATAAGTAAAAGGGCTGCGTGGGGTTTTACCGTTAACTCAAATGTTCTAGGAACATCGTTGCGATGCCGAAGTAGATCAGCAAGGAAAGTATATCGTTCAGTGTAGTAATAAGAGGGCCGGAAGCGACAGCCGGATCGACATTGAATTTGTTGAGAAGCAGAGGGATTATTGTACCAGCGATAGTCCCGATAATAAGTGTTGCCAGCAGGGAGATCCCGACAACAAAGCCAAGTACCATACTTCCTTGCCAGAAGTACGCAATGATGGCGATCAGAGAGCCGCACGTTATCCCGATAGTAACCCCAACAACCATTTCCCGAACCACTAACTTAAGTGTTTTTTTCCACGTCATTTCTTCAGATGCCAATCCGCGTACGACAACTGCTAACGACTGCGTACCCGTATTCCCTGTCATCCCTGCAATCATCGGCATGAAAAAGGCGAGGGCGACAACTGCATTCAATGTCTCTTCAAATTTCGAAATAATACTTCCGGATACCAGTCCTATAAACAAAAGTAAAATCAGCCATGGCAATCTGCGCCGCGCCGCTACAAAGGGTTTCGTCCGGAAGTCTATCGATTTACCTGAAGCCAGCAGCATCTCGATGTCTTCGTCCGCTTCACGTACGACGATGTCGAGCACTTGATCACCGGAAATGGTCCCGACCAAAACATGGTCATCTGTTGTGACAGGGACCGCTTCGAAATCGTATCTTCCAATCAGTTTGGCAACGTCTTCTTGTTTCGTGAGGACATCGACTTGGATAGGTTCCGTCCTCATAATGTCAGAGACAAGCTGATGATCGTCTGCCAGCAGTAAATCCCGGAAGGTCACCACTCCGATGAGCCGCTGCTCGTCATCCACTACATATAGGTAATTGATAAAGTGGGCAAGGTTTTCGAACGTTTTCAATTTTTGTTCCGCCTCGATGACTGAAATTTGCGGAGAGATGGGTATGTATCGGTTCGTCATGACGCGACCTGCAGTTTTCGGAGGATAGTCCATGATATGCAGAATGGACTCCATCTCTTCCCGCCGCATTTCAGCAATTAAGTCATCAATTTTACTCCTGGAAAGTCCCGTCAATAAAAAAGCTAAATCATTATTTTGCATCTTATGCAATAGTTCAGTAGAACGATCCGATCCAATCCTTTCTAATACAGAGAGCTGTTCGTCCTTACTTAGATAACGCAGCAAATCAGTTAGATCTTGAATGGTAAGCCATTCCAGAAACAATGACCTTCGTTTTCTTGGAAGTTCCTTGTATTGGGAGGCGATCTCGTATTTTTCTAGTGCCTGGATGATTTCCTGGAACTTCTCTTTCTTCCCTTCATTGAGAACTCGGATGATTGCCCTCTCCAACTGTACTTGATCCAACGTTTCTTTCTTGTCTTCTTTCTGAAACAAACCCATGTCATCACCTCAACTATTGTTCATGTCTTATTCCCCCTTATGCCCTGTCTAAAGGAATCAGAAACAAATAATGATGAAATCATCCAGTGTGTGAATAATTATACATTTAAAGAAATAAAAATTCACTTTTCGGTCTGCTTGTGCTTTAATAGAACAACCAATACGTTGAGGGAGCTGGTTTAAAAATTGTAAACTAATATTACAGTTTCATTACAGTTTTTGCAATATTCATGTTTAAATGAATTCTATAGGGGAAAGTGCAATAAGGAGTACAAAAAATAGCCGATGGGCTAATACAAAAGGGGAGTTTCATAGAATGGGAAAAATGAAGATGTTAGTAATCATGCTGGCTGCTTCGCTATTGTTACTTGCGGCATGCGGTAAAGAGGAAGACGGCAAGTCATCTGGAAGTGCTGGCGAATCTGGGGATACCGGCTATGACTTGGTGAAAAAAGGGAAATTCACATTTGCAGCAAGTGGTGTATACAAGCCGTTCAGTTTTGAAGAAGATGGGAAGCTAACTGGTTTCGATATTGAAATTGGAAATGCGCTTGCTGAAAAGATGGACCTTGAACCGAATCCTGTAACCAATCCATTTGAAACGATTTTACAGGGGCTGGTTGGTAAAAAGTTCGACGCAATTATCGGTTCGATGGCCTATACAAAAGAGCGTGCAAAACAAGCGGATTTCACTGAACCATACTATTACTCTGGAGGGATGATCTTTGTTGCTAAAGACAATGACGAGGTCAAAGGTCCGGATGATCTTGATGGTAAGAAAATAGGAGTCGTTGCACAGTCCACGTACGAAGCACCCGCAAAAGAACTATCCGATAACATTCAGTATTACAGCAGTGATGTGGTAGCGCTTAAAGATTTGACAGTGAAAGGTCGTCTCGATGCGGTTATTACTGCAGATATCGTAGGATTTGAAGCGATTGATAATGGATTTGAAGTGAAGGAAGTTGGAAAACCGATGTGGGTGGAACAGCCATCGATTGCAGTCAATAAGGAAAATCCTGAATTGACAAAAGCACTGGACAAGGCACTTCAGGAATTGATAGATGATGGAACGTACAAAGAAATCTCGGAGAAGTGGTTTGGTCGCAACCTTCTTGACATTGATTTGGAAGGCGTCGAGTTGTTAGAATGAATGAACTCCCAACCCGTATAATGGAAAGTTGGTGTGCCGGTGCCTGAGTTATTTATAACCTTTAAAAATGTTTTTATGGAAACCTATAAAGGTTTTTTAGAAGCAGGTCTATTAACCATTGAAATTACAGCGATTGCAGTAGTGATAGGTACTATTCTTGGAGTCATCTTTGCACTCATGAAGATCTCCAATTCCAAAATATTACAGACTATTGCGAACCTATATATTACTCTGATTCGCGGAACCCCTTTGATTGTACAGATCATGTTCCTCTACTTTGGAATCACATCAATCATTATACTGGAAAACTTCTGGGCGGGTGCAATTGCTCTAGGTGTCCATAATGGAGCTTATATTGCTGAAATCTTCCGCGGATCCATTCAAGGGATCGACCGGGGGCAGCGGGAAGCGAGTCTTGCTTTGGGGATGAACCGCTCTCAGACAATGAGACGCATTGTGTTCCCTCAAGCATTGCGACGTGCCATTCCGCCGCTAGGCAACCAGTTCATCATTACGTTGAAAGACTCCTCGTTAGTCTATGTAATCGGTGTATCTGAATTATTCGGTGTTGCCAACCGGGTCGCTGCATCCAACTTCAAGCAATTTGAAACGTTTCTCGTAGTCGGGCTGTACTACCTTATTCTTGTCCTGATTTTCACTGCATTACTGAAGTGGTATGAGAACAAACTGGATGTGGATAAATAATGGAGGCAGATACGATGATTAAAGCGGAAAACGTTCATAAGTCATTTGGAAAACTTGAAGTGCTGAAAGGGATCGATATGGAAGTTCGGCCAGGCGAAGTGGTCGTTCTCGTCGGCGTCAGCGGTTCGGGGAAGAGTACGCTCCTCCGGTGCCTCAATTTCTTGGAACTTACTAATGAAGGTGTCATAACGATTGACGGAAAACGGGTGAATCAAAAGAAAGATGATCTTGCAAAAGTGAGGGCTGAAGTCGGAATGGTATTTCAGCATTTCAACTTATTTCCTCATAAGACGGTGCTTGAAAATGTGATGGAAGCACCGATCATGGTCAAAAAGGTAGCCAAAACCACAGCCAAAACAAGAGCTCTTGAAATTCTTGAAAAAGTGGGTCTGTCTGATAAGGCAGATGTCTATCCAAATAAGTTATCGGGCGGTCAAAAACAGCGCGTGGCGATTGCTCGGGCCCTTGCGATGGAACCGAAAGCCTTGCTGTTCGACGAGCCGACGTCCGCGCTTGACCCCGAACTGGTCGGGGAAGTGCTGCAAGTTATGAAAGCTTTGGCGGATGAAGGGATGACGATGGTAGTCGTTACCCATGAGATGAAGTTCGCCAAAGAAGTTGCAGATCGGGTCATCATGCTGAACGAAGGCATCATCATCGAAGATGCGGATCCCGACACGTTCTTCAATCACTCCAAAAACGAAAGAACCCGCCAATTCCTTGAAATGGTGAATGTTTAGTGGGCGTAGAGACTTTATGATTGCAAGATTCCGGACATATCATGACGATTGACTGAATGGTAAGACGGGTAATCCTATGAGGAAATCGAGCCCCTTCGGAACGCGTCCGTCTGAAGCGCAAACCGATACTGTCTAGACATCATGAAAAACCTCTATCCCGCCGACGGGATAGAGGTTTTCTATCGTTTGGGTGTATAGTTTAATGCCTTGAACAGACCATTTCGTTCTGAATCTGTTAAATCACGCCACTGACCAACGGGTAGGTTGCCCAGCGTCAAGTTCATAATGCGCATTCTTCGTAAGCTGACGACATTATAGCCGAGAGCCGTACACATACGACGGATTTGGCGATTCAATCCTTGTGTAAGCGTGATATTGAACTTTCGAGACCCTAGCTTCCGCACCTTACACGGCTTAGTCATTGTATCAAGTATGGGGACTCCTTGTTCCATCTCTTGTATGAACTGATCAGTGATGGGACGATCGACCGTGACGATGTATTCTTTTTCGTGACCGTGTTCTTCCCTCAAGATTTCATTCACAATGTCTCCATCATTCGTAAGCAGCAGCAAACCATCCGAGTCTTTGTCCAACCGGCCGATGTGGAAAATACGAAGGGGATGATTGATGAAATCGACGACGTTTCCTGCAACATGCCGTTCTGTGGTGCTCGTGATCCCTACCGGTTTGTTCAGCATCAGGTAAACGAGTTGTTCTTCGACAGATACAGGCTTACCGTCCACTTCCACGAGATCGCCGTCTTCGACTTTGCTGCCAAGTTCAGCAGTTTCGCCATTAATGACGACGCGTCCTGCTTCTATCCATTTATCTGCACCCCGCCGAGAAGTGATGCCTGCTTCACTTAGAAATTTGTTTATACGCATAAGGTCCCACCTTGTCTGATTACCGTTTCTCTTATTGTAGCTTCTTTTTAGCTATCAATCAAAGCTTGAAATTTAAAATATAGTATTCAGAAAAGATAATGATTGACAGAGACTCCGATAGAATGTAGTATTGGTTACAACTTTCAGATGGGTAGTTGGTGTCGGGAGCGACACCGCCCACGGAGAGCAGAGACGAGAAGAGCATAGCTGAGAAATCATTGAAATAAGAAGAGTAGCATCGCATCAGACGGATCCAGAGAGTCGGTGGCTGGTGAAAACCGACCTGTCTTGCGGTGTGAATGGACTTATGAGAGCCTAGTGAAAACCTCCGCAGGTTTTTTCAAGGACGTCATTCCCGCGTTATGGGAAGTGCTGATCGAAAGCACATGAAGTGGGGATGCATTTGCATTCCAATTGAGGTGGCAACGCGGATTTTCCGTCCTCTGCAACCGGACTTAACTGTCTGGATGCAGGGGGCTTTTTGTCGTTTTTTAGAACTTATACGAGATGGGAGAGAGTCAATTGACAATCGAAAAAATGGGATTACGAGTCACAGCTAACCGGTTTAATGGAGAAACATTGACGCCCCTTTTGATCTTTCAGAGATTGCAAGGTACACATAAGTTTTTATTGGAAAGTTCTTCTGGCCATACGCACAATGGACGGTTTTCGTTCGTAGGTGCCAATCCTCTGAAAGCGTACAAAGGACATCCGGATGGTGTGGAAGAAACGAATTATTCCGGAGGCGAGTCGTTTGTTCATGAAGGGGAATTATTCACCTTGCTGAAACGGCTAATGCCACGGGTGACGGATCACAGCGAATTTCCGTTTACTGGAGGAGCCGTAGGCTATGTCGGTTATGAAGCGGGGAGCACAGACAAGAAAAAGACAACCGCAGAATTCCCAAGTGCTTATTTTAATGTGTACGACACGATCGTCATTTATGACCACCAGGAAAGCGAAGTAACATTATTGCATACGGAAATTCAACCTACCCATCAGGCTCCTGATCTGGATGAGCTTTCCGCAATCCTTTTAACCGGTGATGCGGATGCGGAAACAGACATGAGGGTATCGGATTACCGAAGTGCTGTATCCCAACAGACGTTTGAAGCGAACGTACAGCGAGTAATCGATGACATCAAGGCAGGAAAGGCAGAGCAAGTGGTCCTGTCCCGAAAGATGATTGCTGATATTGAAGGGGATCCTTTCCAACTGTATCGGCTGTTGAGGGAGCGGAATCCTTCACCGTATATGTATTACATGGAGTTTGATAATCATATTGTCATTGGAGCATCTCCGGAAAGTCTCGTGCAGGTTCATGGCAATCGCGTCCAAACGAATCCGATAGCAGGAACACGCAAACGCGGATTGACTGTGCTAGAAGATGAAGAACTGGAACAATCACTGCGTGCAGATCCGAAAGAGTTATCGGAACATGACATGCTCGTTGAGTTGAGCCAAAGTGAAATGAAACAGTTCTGTGACTCAACGAGTGTAGAAGTTACTGGATACCAAGAAACCGTGAGATATGAGCATGTCATGCACCTTGTGTCTGAAGTGACGGGGACTCTTGCACCGGGCTTGCACGCACTGGATGCACTAAAAACGAGTTTGCCGGCAGGGACGGTCACTGGGAGCCCGAAACCTGTAGCGATGGCGATGATTGATGAGATCGAGACAGAACCAAGAGGTATTTACGGCGGGGCAATCGGATACATCGGTCTAAACGGTAATATCGACTTTGCCCTGACGATACGGACAATGGTCGTGAAAGATGGTCAGGTGAGTGTGCAGTCAGGCGCTGGAATAGTTGAAGCGTCAAATCCACACTCGGAATTCATGGAGACGGTAAATAAAGCCAAATCGCTCACCGGATTGACAAAGAACAGCCAATAAGGTGGAAGAAACAGAGAATAGTAGAGAAGAGGAGAGATGAGATATGAAGAGTTATATAGAAGCCATTCAAGCAAATTGTAACTTGACGTTTCAAGAGATGGAAGAGGCTGCAGGGCTGCTGTTCGACGATCGAACAAACGAGAAGGAAATTGCGGAATTTCTAACGCTGCTTGCGATAAAAGGAGAAACTTCAGACGAAGTGGCAGCCCTTGCTTCTGTGATGTCAGCAAATGCAGTTCGTCCTGAATTTCCTGAAGATACTTATATAGATAACTGTGGTACCGGCGGAGATGGTTCGAACAGTTTTAATATCAGTACGGCGTCTGCTTTTGTCATGGCAGCTTCGGGTGTCCGTGTCGCGAAACACGGCAACCGGAAGATTTCAAGTGCTGCAGGAAGTCATGATGTACTGGAAGAGCTAGGCATACGGAATGATCTTACACGATCGGAAACGGCGGCCATGATGGAACTAACGGGCATTTCATTTCTATTCGCTCCGAACGTCCACCCGAAGATGAAACGGATTGGAGAGATTCGCAGGCGAATTGGCAGTACGACGATTTTTAACCTAGTCGGTCCACTAACGAATCCAGTACCGCTCCATGCACAATACACGGGCATCAATCGTAAGGATTTCGTGATGGAATATGCTTCTGTTCTGACGATCCTTGACCGGAAGCGTGCGGTGGTCGTGGCGGGTGCCGGAGGACCTGATGAGGCGACGCTGGCCGGACGCAATACACTCGTCCTCGCGGATCGCGGAGATCTGATTCCGTTTACGCTAACGGCGGAAGACGTTGGGCTGAAACCAGCTAGCCTTGAAGCGATCAGAGGTGGCGATGCCGTCCGGAATGCGTCCATTATCCGTTCAATCATGGATGGTGAGCGCAGTCCGAAATTCGATACAGTGGTCTTCAATGCAGGGATTGGATTATTTACAGATGGGATTGTAAAGACCGTTCAAGAAGGGGTCCGGCTTGCCGAAGATAGCATTCTTACAGGGCGGGCGAAGCGTAAATTAGAAGAGGTGACTGCGTTTAGTGCACAGTGTTCCAATAAGGCGGTGACATCATGACCATTCTGGATGAAATACTACGGGAGAAAGAACAAGAAATCTCAAGATTGACAGCAGAACCAGAACCTGCTGCTCAAACTTCTCAAACAATCGTTGCTCGTCCTTCGTTGTTTGACTCCATTCAGAATGCAAAGCAGCTGCAAATAATCGCGGAAATCAAGCGCGCTTCGCCATCGAAAGGAATTCTTCATGAGACTGTAAATCCTGTTCAACAAGCAGAAATATACGAACGTGCCGGGGCAGCGTGTGTTTCTGTATTGACGGATACACCATTTTTCAAGGGATCATTTGAGGATTTAAAGGCAGTAGCCGAGGCAGTTCGTATTCCTGTTCTGTGTAAAGATTTCATCATTCATCCCATTCAAATCGATCGTGCACGAACAGCAGGGGCTTCCGTAGTATTGCTGATTGTTGCAGCACTGCCCGATGCAGAGCTGAAAGCATTGTATGTATATGCAACTGCGCTTGGATTGGAAGTGTTGGTCGAAGTACATGATAAGGAAGAGTTGAAGCGTGCTTTAGAGATAGGTGCACAGCTGATTGGCGTGAACAACAGGGATTTACGGACGTTTCAAGTGGACCTTGCAAAGACCGAAGAAGTTGCTTCAGTTTTCCCGTTCGGCTCAGGGCACGTACTCATTAGTGAAAGTGGAATCGGCGGCTCTGCTGATGCACGGCGAGTGGCAGCAGCAGGTTCAGGAGCTGTGCTGGTCGGAGAAACACTAATGAGAAGTGAATCAACTGAACAGACAATCCGCTCCCTGCAAGTCGAACTTGGGGGAGCGGCCAATGACTAAGGTGAAGATATGCGGACTGACGGAAGCGAGGCATGTGCAAGCGGCAGTGGACGCAGGTGCAGACGCGATTGGTTTTGTGTTCGCTCCGTCGCGCAGACAAGTATCTGCAGACCATGCTGCACAATTGGCAATCCACATCCCACAATGGGTGCTGAAAGTGGGCGTGTTTGTCAATGCAACCGCGTCTGAAATTCATGAAATCTATGAGGCGGTGCCACTGGACATTGTGCAATACCATGGGGATGAAACCCCGGAGTTCATCGAGAAGGTAGGGTTGCCTGCTTTTAAGGCATTTTCAATTAAGGATGCAGAGGATGTACATAGGGCAGCTGCCTATCATGTAACTCCATTGTTTGATGCACCTGGGGTTGAATTCAATGGGGGAAGTGGAACTACGTTTAACTGGGACATCTTGAAGGCGGCAGGATTTCAGGAGCGCCCCTTCGTATTGGCGGGAGGCTTGAATGCTGGAAATGTAGGGAAAGCGATAGCACAAGTCAATCCGGTAATGGTCGATGTTTCGAGTGGTGTGGAGATTGAGAAGAGAAAAGACGAGCAGCTGATCCGTGAATTCATCGGAACGGTTAAGCAGAAAAGTGAGGAGAGATGAGCATGATTCAGACAGTAGAGGGTAAAGGAAGGTATGGAAGATTCGGCGGACAGTACGTCCCTGAGACATTGATGGGGGCTTTGACGGAACTCGAAGAAGCTCATGAGGCTGCATTAGCCGATTCAGCGTTTACGGAAGAACTGAACGGCTATTTGAAAGACTTCGTCGGAAGAGAAAATCCTCTCTATTTCGCAGAGCGTCTATCAGAAGCTGCAGGCGGTGCGAAAATATACTTGA
Source organism: Sporosarcina gallistercoris (assembly GCF_050459885.1). GTDB lineage: Bacteria > Bacillota > Bacilli > Bacillales_A > Planococcaceae > Sporosarcina > Sporosarcina gallistercoris_A. The sequence continues at coordinate 201,041 of NZ_JBCMNO010000012.1, forward strand.
AACGTGAAGACCTGAATCATACAGGAGCCCACAAGATCAATAACGCGCTCGGTCAAGCTCTGCTCGCGAAGCGTATGGGAAAGCGTAAAATCGTAGCGGAAACAGGAGCGGGTCAGCATGGTGTTGCGACAGCTACCGCATGTGCATTACTCGGATTGGATTGTGTCGTCTTCATGGGGAGAGAAGATATCCGTCGTCAAGAGCTGAATGTTTTCCGTATGGAGCTGCTTGGTGCCCGGGTGGAATCGGTCGATAAAGGTGCAGGTACGCTGAAAGATGCGGTTAATGAGGCATTGCGGTACTGGGTTGCACATGTGGAAGACACGCATTACATTCTCGGTTCCGCCCTTGGGCCCCATCCATTCCCTAAAATCGTCCGGGATTTTCAGCAAGTGATCGGCCAAGAGACGAAGCGTCAGATTGTTGAGAAGGAAGGTCGTCTGCCGGATGCAGTTGTTGCCTGTATCGGTGGTGGAAGTAATGCGATTGGGATGTTCCACCCATTTATAGAGCATGAGAATGTGGCTTTGTATGGTGTAGAGGCAGCGGGTGGCGGCACTTCAACTGGGCAGCATGCAGCCGCGATTGCTGAAGCGAAAGAAGGCGTATTGCACGGTGCGTATATGTACGTGCTGCAAGATGAGGATGGGTTTATCCAAGAAGCGCATTCGATTTCTGCGGGGCTCGATTATCCAGCGGTCGGTCCAGAGCATTGTCATCTCCATGATATCGGACGTGTGCACTATGAATCTGCAACCGATGCGGAGGCGCTAGAAGGTGTAAAGTTACTTGCTCAAAAAGAGGGGATCATCCCTGCCCTTGAAAGTGCGCATGCGATTCACTTTGCGTTCGGTTTAGCGAAAGGGATGCAATCGGATGAAATTCTAATCATTTGTCTGTCAGGCAGAGGAGACAAAGATGTGCATACGGTTCGCGAAGCGTTAGGAGGCGGTGTTCAATGAGCGAGTTTACGTTGACTGCGTCCATCCTTAAGAGAAATGCAGAAGGACAGTCGGCATTCGTCCCTTACATGATGGCAGGAGATGGAGGATTGGATGTGCTGCACGAACGCATCTCTTTCCTCGAAGAGGCGGGAGCCGATGCAATTGAGATTGGAATTCCTTTTTCTGATCCTGTTGCAGATGGAGAAGTGATTCAAGAAGCAGGAAGCCGAGCGTTAAGAAACGGTGTTACGTTGCGGAAAGTGATGAGCGAATTACAGGCGCAGAAGCACTCTGTTCCTTTGGTTGTCATGACGTATTTGAATCCGGTACTCGCTTATGGGGTATCAGAATTTGCCGAGAACTGTGAAGAAGCTGGCGTCAAGGGCTTGATCATACCGGATTTGCCTCACGAAGAGCGTCGCTTGCTATCAGGTGCCCTCGTTGGAAAGGATATCGCGCTCGTCCCCCTCATTTCGTTAACAAGTTCGGCGGAGCGTATTGAAAAAATTGCAAGGACTGCGGAAGGGTTCATCTATGCAGTGACGGTAAATGGGATAACCGGTGTGAGAAGCGGCTTTGGTTCGGATTTGATGGATCATTTAACCAACTTGAAGCGTGTATCGAATGTACCGGTACTAGCGGGGTTTGGAATTTCTGCGCCTGAGCAAGTCCGTGCTTTCAGTCCGGTTGCGGATGGTGTAATTGTTGGAAGTGCGATCGTGACAGCATTTCATGAAGGGAATCTTGAAAAAGTGAAGACTCTCATTCAAGCGGATCGAACAGTCGTAAGGCCGTGACATGACCCAATGAGTGGATAGGGGAAATTAGTCAATTGTGCATTAAATTGAAACTTTTACCTCTAGAAAACGTACAACTTAGGAAGGGGGGATGCGGGATGGAATGGGAAACCGTGAAAACAGAGATGGAATGGACACATGAAAAAGTGACATCCTTAGCAGGGTGGTCTGTGGACGAAAAAACAGTGCTGACCATTGCAGTGTACTATGTGCTCTCTCAAAAAGACTTCAGTTCGGAAAGTTTTTTACGTACGATGGATGCATTGAGAAATCGTGCAGGCTGGTTATCGCCAGTGCGCGGGGATTTTTTACCGCTACTTGCTTCTTTTTTGGACAGTCCTGAACTTTCAGCTGATGAGGCAGTCCAGTTATTATTCACTAAGCAGCAGATAATCCGTAAAACCGGGTTTAAAAATACTGTGCACTCGTATTTAGCGGCTATGTTAATGACATCTGATCCCGCATACTCCAAAGTTGAAGCACAACAAGCCAAACGGTTATATGATGCTATGAAAAAGCAGCACTTCCTGCTCACTTCGGATGAGGATTATTCATATTCAATGCTGTTAGGAAAAGCAAACAACGATCCAGTCGAACAAGCCGCGCTCATGCGCCAGTACTTTGACGAATTGATCAAAGCAGGATTTAAATCCGGTGCTGAGTTGCAATGGTTATCTCAAGTACTAACGATCGATTGTTGTTCATTTGATCAGGGGAAAGTGATCCGTGCAGAACAATTGATGTCCCATATACGTAAGCGTGTGAATTTTAAACCGATGCATTATCCTGTAATAGGATTTTTAGCCATACTTGAATGTGAAGATAGCCAAGTGGAAGAGCTGATCGGACTCACGAACTTCATTGCAAAAGGAGAAATGTTTAAATGGCATAAAACGTTGGCGTTTTCATTTGCTTCTGGTTATTTTTTGCAGCAACTGATGGAAGGTAATGAAGTCTGCGGCTTTTCAAAAGAGTTGAATGGTCTTATCCAGCAAGCTATCATGGCTGCAACGATCGCAACGATTGCCTCCACAACGACTTCAGCTCTCTCATGATTCACTACATAGCTAACAGACCCGGCAGCCTGGTTTGCTGGGCTTTTCATATGCGATTTATGGGAGGATAAATCTCTTACTTCCTATAGGGCGTTGTGTGATAGACTTAAAGAAATAGTACGTATTCCGAGGAGGAAATCTGTTGAAACTAGTACCTAAACGATTGAAGGCAGGAGATACGATTGGCATTGTTGCTCCAGCCAGTCCACCGGATCAGGAAAGTTTGACCCGGTCCTTTGCGTTTTTAGAAAGTATGGGTCTGAAGTGGAAAATCGGAAAACATGTGAAAGACCTCAATGGGTATCTGGCAGGAACGGATGACGACCGTCTATCGGACTTAGAAGAGATGTTCGCAGATCCTGAAATCGCAGGCATCATCTGTGCTGGTGGGGGCTATGGATCTGCGCGCTTTGCTGATCGGCTGGATTACCAGCTCATTCAAGAAAATCCTAAAGTGTTCTGGGGCTTCAGTGACATCACCTTCCTTCATACCGCTATTGCCAACTATACCGATCTTGTCACGTTCCACGGTCCGATGCTGGCGTCATGTGTAGGAAAAGAGACGTTTCATGAATTATCGGCTAAAATGTTCCGCCAGCTTTTCGAGCCGATGGAATTGCATTATTCCGAAGCAATCAGCCCGCTGGAGACCCTTTCAGCCGGAGTTGTGTCGGGTGAGCTGACGGGTGGGAATTTATCGTTACTTGCTAGTGGAATCGGTACGAAGTTTGAAGTGAATACAAAAGACAAATTGCTCCTCATTGAAGACGTTGGAGAAGAACCTTACCGTGTTGATAATTTGTTGAACCAGCTGCGGTTGGCGGGGAAGTTTTCGGATGCTGCAGGTATCGTAATCGGGGACTTTGCAAAGGCGGAGCCCAAAAAGGAAACCTCCTTAACGCTTGACGAAGTATTGCGCCACTATACAGCGGATCTTGGAAAACCGGTTGTAAGCGGTTTTAAAATCGGCCATTGTGAGCCGCATTTTGCAATTCCATTCGGTACGAAAGCCAGACTGGACGCGGACCAGAAAACATTGACGATTTTACCGGGCGTGGAGTAAGCAGTACGACCAATGGGAAAGGGGATCGATGAGCAGATGCAGTTGATGTATTCTTGTGCAGTGCCGGTAGCAACAATTTGGACATCACCTGATTCAGTAAGGGAACTGGACGAAGCCGGAATCGGGAATCCGGTAAGTATGAACAGATGGATTGCAGCGATGACACTAGAAGAACGCTTTGCATTGTGTAAAGAAAAGCGGATTCAAAGTCAGCTCATTTATGGAGAGCCCGTGATAGTGGAGTCTATCCAAAACGGGTGGGCGAGAATCCTCGCGGTGTGGCAGCGCACGGAGCAAGATGAGCGCGGATATCCGGGATGGGTTCCACTTGCACAGCTAAAGGAATCGCAACCATTGGATGATACCGAGGGCGTGATACGGGTTGATGTTCCGAAGTGTCAGCTTTGGCATTCAGATGGAACTCCCGCATCGATAGTTGTACCGTTCAATACGGTTTTGCCCATGGTCAAAAAGGATGGGGACTGGGTTGTTGTTTTCACACCTGAAGGCGAACGGCTTATTAGGAAACAGGATGTATGTATAGCACCATCTGTCCATCATTTCGAAAAATACTCAGCAGCGACTGCGGCAGAGCGAGCTATAGAGTTTCTTGATTTACCGTATTTCTGGGGAGGTATGTCTTCCTATGGGTATGATTGTTCCGGATTGACATATAACATGTTCAAAGCATGCGGGCTGTTCATCTCAAGGGATGCGAGTGATCAGGCGGCGGAAGGTGAAGAGATTCCAAAGGGTGACCCGAATGTTTGGGAGCGCGGAGATCTGTTATTTTTTGCGGATGAACAATCGGGCAATGTGGATCACGTGGGATTCTACTACGGAGAGGGTCAGATGGTCCATGCAACTTCTTCCAAAAGCGGCGCCGTAGAAGTATGCGTCCTCACTGAAACTTCTTATGCAAAAAGATTATATGCAGTCCGGCGGTACACTGAATAAGCGGGAATCCTGTGAGGTGCGTTCCGGAAGTGTATAATGGGTACGTAATAACTGACAGCAGCCAAGGAAGGAAGATGGACATGATCGAAACACGGAAAATGAGCGAATCGAGAACGATTCAGACAAAGCTGGTACTTCCTCCAGATGCCAATCACATGGAAACTATTTTTGGGGGTAAGGTTCTCGCTTATATAGATGAAATTGCAGCAATTACTGCGATGAAGCATGCGCAGATGCCGGTTGTAACAGCATCCATAGACTCTGTGGACTTCTTGTCTTCCGCAGTCGTAGGGGATGTGTTGGAACTGGAAGCGAATATCACTTCAACAGGACGTACGTCGATGGAAGTGTTCGTCATGGTGCATTCGTCGAACTTATTGACGAACGAACGCAAACTCACAACAGAATCATTTTTGACGATGGTGGCAATCGGACCTGATAATCGTCCTGCTCCTGTGCCGAGCGTAGTCCCAGAGAGCGAAGGGGAGAAACGGTTGTTTGAAACTGCTCCTGCTCGTCGACTTCACCGGAAGCAACGCATTGAAATGACACATTAAAGAGAGCGGCCGCTAAAACCAGCGGCCGTTTTTTTGTGTCTTCAAGCAGGGGAGTGTATTGCAATGAAACCTTCCTTGAAACTCAACCGTATATACAGAAAAAGGGGGCGTATGACAGATGAAGGAAACAATGCAAGAGCGTCAAATGGCGCTCACTCTATTGAAAAATGAGTCGAACCGGATCATACGTAGACTGACAGAGGCTGAAAACCGCTTGGAAAAAGCGACTGCAGAAAGGGATCGACTGGAACGTCAGCTGACAAAAGAGCAACAGGATGTCATGAGACTCGGCAAGTTTTCGTTTCTGAACAAACTTAAAGAACTGACAGGATCATGGGATCAGCAAATGGAAAGAGAAATTGCTGAAGCTGCGACAGCGGAAGTCGCATTCAACGAATCCCGGAAGCATGTCGAGGATTTAACAGAGGAAGTGGGTTTGTTAAAAGCAGCCTCCCTCAATCCGGAGTATATACACATCCAAGATGATTGGGCTGAATTTTTGCAAGAAAAAGAATATTGGATTCGGCAGAATGTTTCCATAGCCAGCGCCACTTTACGAAAAATCGCAGATGACAGAGTCCGTGTCCGTTCAATGAGCCGCGAGGTGAAGGAAGCATATGAAGCCGGAGAAAAGGCGATACGTGCACTTGATCGGGCAATCGATAAGCTGAATAATGCGGAAGGCTTATCGATGTGGGATACATTTCTTGGCGGCGGGCTGCTCGTCTCTGCACTCAAGTATTCTGAGGTGAATAGCTCCGATGATCTTGTTCATAGAGCGCAGCGTGCACTGCGTCACTATGAGACTGAGTTATCGGACATCCAAGAAGCTGCAACGGAGTCTTATCAGGTGAATAAAAATGATATCTTCACATTTACTGATCTGTTTTTCGATAACATCTTTTCGGATTTTACCGTACACTCGCGGATTACTGAAGGGAAAAGAAAGTTGAATGCAGTACTCCAAGACGTTCGCCAGACACAAGCCCAGTTGAAACGGAAGTTGGAGGAAGCAGATGCCGAACTCGGTTCGCTTGAAGCGGAAGAGAAGCGCATTCTCATGTCATGAACGCTGTTGGACTAGCAAAACAGTCAAATGTATTCTAAAAATTCGATTCGATTGCCAAATGGATCAGTGATGAAAAAGCGAGCGCGCCCTTCAATGGGAGGCTCTTCACTAATCAGGTATGCTGCATCTTGCAACTGACGTTTCAGCGAAGTAAGGTTATCTACCATAAAGCCGGGATGTGCTTTTTTTGCTGGTACGAAATCGGACTGAATACCAATATGAACTTCCTGGGCGCCACATTGAAACCAGCAGCCACCGCGCGTTTTCAAGTTTTCGGGCTTCTCGATTTCTTGCATGCCTAGCAGCTTTCCGTAAAACGCTCTTGCTTTTTCTTCAGATTCCGGAGGTGCGGCGATTTGGATATGGTCGATTCCTTTGAATACGGGTTTCATCATAACATCTCCTTTGCTTCACTATACTGTTCCACATTCAAGTTGAATAGTTGGATTATTCGATGACTTATCTTAAGTTTCTCCAATGACCGAGCGTATAGTTAAAAAAACCACTTCACATTAGGAAGTGGTTTGGAAGAAGTTATTTATGATTTTTGTATGATAGCGCTACTCCTGCAACACTGCCAACTAGTACAAATGCAAACAGCGCAAACATAATATATATGAACCACATGAAGAAGCCCCTCCTTTACCATGTCATGCCATTACTGTACCATGCTAGGTAGCTTACAGCAATGCCATATATACTAGTGCGTCGGTAGAGAATCTTTTCAAACTACTCAGAGTGATCCCTTGGGGGGACGTTCCTGTTTACAGAGGGCATATCAGTTGTTGCCGATTGCTGAGCTTGCAGTAAGTCGCGGATCTCTTTCAGAAGCTCCTCTTTTGCATCGATGGAAGGCGTTTCAGCAGGCTGATCGACTTCCTTCTTCTTGAACTTCGCAAGTAACCGGATGACCATGAAGATTGAAAATGCCACAATCAGGAAATCGATAATAGATTGAATGAAGACGCCATATGGAACAATCGTTTCTGTTCCCGGGATAAGGTATGCCTTATCAGACAAATCGATGCCTCCAGAGATTAATCCGATTAAAGGCGTAATGATGTTTGCAACCAGAGAGGTTACAATCTTTCCGAAAGCGGCACCAATTACGACCGCAATTGCTAAGTCAAAGATATTTCCTTTGAAAGCAAATTCTTTAAAGTCTTTCCACATAGGAGATACCTCTTTCTATAGTGATATAAATTCTTACAAGCTTTTATTCCTCTTCCCCATTGAAACCAAGCCATCTATATACGGTCAAATCGATCGTACCGTCCGGAAGAAAAGAAACCCCTTCAGCTTCCAATAGCTGCCGCTGACGATTCCCTTTCTCTTCGGCATCAACGGGAGTCGAAATCCCGCCTTTGGCGTTGATAATCCGGTGCCAAGGAAGATGATGACTTGCACTCATAGAGTGAAGGACGCGTACGACTTGACGCGCTGCCCGACGATTGCCTGCAGCCGCAGCAACTTGACCATACGTCATGACGTACCCTGGAGGAATGGATTGAATGGCTTGTATCGCTTTTCCGGTAAATGGGTTCACTACTTGTCCTCCTAGCTTAGGATGATCGGCGCGTTGGTAAAGGGGATTTGGAGTATCTTTTGTTCAAAGAAACGTTGTAGACACTTATTGCAAGCAGTAACCAAAATGCGCTCGATATAATTCCGCCAACAATATCACTTGGATAATGGACACCAAGGTATATACGGCTGATACAAATCATGCCGATCATGAAAATCGCACCGATAACGTAAATAATACGACTGGAATTTCTCGCGTTTCTCCATAGAATGAAAGCTAGAATGACGTATAGACTTGTAGCCATCATCGTATGTCCGCTAGGGAAGGAGTAACCGCTGATTTCAATGAGTCGGTTCAAGTCTGGACGTGCACGATGGAAGAATAGCTTAAGCACCAAGTTCAGAGCAGCGGTGCCTCCAACCACAATCACAAACAGGATTGTAAGTGCTTTTTGTCGAAAGTATAGTAACAGACTTAACGTGATAGCAGAGATGGCGAGAACTCCGTTAGTTGAGCCGATGGCAGTAAAGACTTTCATCACTTCAGTTAGCCACGGGGTTTCTGCACCTTGAACGAAGTGAATAATTGGTGTATCAAATTGGACGATGTTTCCATTTCCTATAGAGGAAGCGACATATCCAAAGACTGCAGCCAGAATGAGACAGGATACAAAGGCTGTGAGCAATCGGCCCGATAATTCACGCATTGAATTCAAACCTTTCTATAGTAAGTGCGTTCTCATCAATTTTCACGAAGCTGATTATGAAATGCAAGTAATATAGCTGAAATACTGGAAATGGAGTTGAGAAATGGTTTTATTACTAACACTGATGGCATATATGCTAGGGAATTTTCTGCCTGCATTATTCATTGGGAAACGTTCAGGGAAGACCATTTCAAGTGAAGGGAGTGGAAATCCCGGAGCAAGAAATGCAGGAAGAGTATACGGTAAAAAGGCATTCTTGCTCGTCTTCTTACTGGACGGCGGTAAAGGTGCATTAGTTGTTTACATAACGGGTTCACTTGATGGCCGCCCTGCTGTCGAATTGCTGGCATTAGCGGCTGTCATGTTTGGCCATTGTTATCCTATTGTTCATCGTTTTAAAGGAGGCAAAGGAGCTGCTGCGTTCATCGGAGGTTTCCTTATCTTTAATCCCTTGGGGATCCTTCCTATCCTATTAGGTTTTGTCCTTTTGTATCCAGTTGTCAAGAAATTCACAGCCGCCAGTGTGCTAGCGACAATCGCAATTGTCCCTTGGAGCATGTGGTTATATGACGGGAAGGTCGCTGTGATGTCGATATCCATAGTTGGACTGTTGCTATGGACCCATCGATCAGATCTTCATATTTCAATAGAAGGGAAGCGAAAGCGATGACCTACTTTTACAGAATAGCAAGGACGAAACGGGATGAAGAACAAATTCATGAGCTGAATTACAAAACCTTCGTTGAAGAAATCCCTCAACATTGTCCAAACGACGACAGACGATTGATGGATCCCTTTCATAAAGAGAATACGTATTTACTATGCATGAAAGATTCGAAAGTTATTGGAATGATTGCAGTACGCTCAAACCGGCCGTTCTCACTCGATAAGAAACTTGGCCCCGTGGAGAAGAAACTCTCAAATCCTCCTCGAGATCCAGTTGAAATCAGATTACTTTCGATAGAAGCGCAGTACCGTACTGGACGTCCATTTCTAGGTATGTTGCAAGCACTGGTGAATTGGTGTTTGAAAGCAGGATATGACGCCGCAGTCATTTCCGGTACGGTTCGTGAATTGAAATTATATCGCCAACTAGGTTTTGTACCTTTTGCTGAACCGACAGGAACCGAAGAAGCGAGTTTTGTCCCCATGATCTTAACACATGAAACATATGAAACCGGGATATCAGGTCGTATCACAAAACCGATGTTGAATTTTCTTCCAGGACCGACGGCAATAACAGATGATGTGCGGAAAGCCTTATCGGCAAATCCAATCTCTCACCGGTCGTCAGCCCATGCCCGTACCATGCAATCCGTACAGAAGCAGCTGAAGCTGTTAACAAAAGCCCGCCACGTACAAGTGCTGCAAGGTACGGGAACACTAGCTAATGATGTAGTAGCTGCACAGCTTGGTCGTCTTTCTGGAAAGGGGCTCATTCTAGTCAATGGAGAATTTGGTGCTCGCCTTTGTGATCATGGTTCACGATTCGGTTTGCACTATGACTCCCTGGAAGTAGGATGGGGGGAGACGTTCGACATGAGGAGATTGGAAGCCGTGCTGGACTCTGAAAAAATCTGCTGGGTATGGTTCGTTCATTGCGAGACCTCCACAGGTGTATTGAACAATTTGGATAGGATAAATAAACTATGTTCAGAGCGCAATATCCGGATTGCCGTAGATTGTGCCAGTTCACTCGGAACTGTGCCAGTCAATTTGGAGGCGGTTGACTTTGGGACGTCTGGAAGCGGAAAAGGCCTGGGAAGTTATTCAGGGCTGGCACTCGTATTCCATAAACAGGACATACAACCAGACTCGAAAATTCCGCGCTATCTGGACCTTGGGAATTATATCAGTGCAGAGGGGATCCCTTTTACGCAATCCTCAAATCTTCTTCTAGCGCTCGATAAAGCGGTGCTTCAGGTAATGCACAATCCAGAAAGCCATTTCTTGGCCATTCAGAAACGATCACTCATGCTGCGAACAGCTATTGAACAAATGGGTTACCAAATTCTAGCCCAGGAACCTGATGCAAGTCCTGGTATTCTCACAATTGTTCTGAAAAAGGACGAATCTGCAGTGCACTTGGGAGAAGACTTATTTTTGAATGGGTATAGAACACACTATGAAAGTAATTATTTACGTAAAAGAAACTGGCTGCAGCTTGCTGCAATGAATGAGATGAGTGACATCGAAGTCACACGTTTCTTACAGGTGCTAGAGCGTTTGACATCGTTTAATCGGGAACCAATAAGGGAATTGAACATATACAATTAATAAGGAGAGGATTTACATGCAAGAAATTCATACAGTAGACGATTGGCATCGTGTAGTCGAAATGTCGAATACCGAACCCGTTCTCGTCATCAAGCACAGTACGACATGTCCGATCAGCGCAGCAGGATATCGGGAATTTCAATCCTTTGATACAGAGACTCCGAAATACTGCGTGATTGTACAGACAAGTAGGGACATATCTCAGAAGATTGCTGTGGATACCGGGGTAAGGCACGAATCCCCTCAAGCATTGTTGCTGAAAAATGGCGAAGTTGTTTGGCACGCTGCCCACTATGATATCCAGCAATCCGCTCTGGAACAAGCAGTGAATACGAATTAAAACAACGAACAGGCACTCGTAAATAGCGGTGCCTGTTTTGTTTAACTGTGATACGATGTGATTATCAGATAGTCTAAAAGGAAGAAGGTGTTGTGTTTGCGAATTTCCGGAAAAACGGCTGTAATCACTGGCGGGGCAAAAGGAATAGGAGCGACAGCTGCTCGTACTTTCTGTGAACAAGGGGCTCAGGTTGCCATTATCGATTTTGATGAACAGGCCGGTGAGGCACTGGCTCAGCAATTACACGCTGAAGGCTATGATGCAGCTTTTTTCAAAGCAGATGTGTCAGATGAGGCCGATGTGAACCATGCAGCTCTCCTCATCAATGAGCAATTTGGTAAAGTGGATATTCTAGTCAACAATGCGGGCATTACATTGGATGCGATGACATTGAAAATGGAAACAAGCGCGTTCCGACACGTACTCGATGTGAATGTTACAGGGGTATTCAACTGTACGAAAGCATTTTTACCGAGCATGGTGGAAGCCGGTGCAGGGCGCATCATCAGCACATCCTCCATAGCAGGAACAGGCGGCAATGTAGGGCAAGCGAATTACGCGGCTTCTAAAGCAGCCATCATCGGCATGACAAAAACTTGGGCAAAAGAGTTTGGACCAAAAGGGATTACAGTAAATGCAGTGGCTCCAGGCTTCATCGAAACCGAAATGATTAAGACGATTCCGGATAAGGTGATTGCACAGATTCAACATCTGATTCCATATCCCCGATTCGGTAAACCTGAAGATATTGCGAATGCCTATTTGTTTTTAGCGTCCGATGAAGCATCGTTCATCAACGGAACAGTCCTGGAAGTAGATGGTGGAATGTTGAAGTGATGTATCCGTTCTTGTGAAAATCTTCACATAATATGACACTTATCACATCAAAAGTCATGACATTCATGCCTATTTCATCTTGCAATTTCCTTGTAAGATGAATTTACTAAGTAACGGCCGAGTAATCGGACCGCTTATCAGGAGGCTGTCATGAGTAAAGAAAAAACAAAGCAGCTACACAAAAATGTTGCTCCATTTGCAAAGTCGGATTTAAAGAAAAGCGTTATTCAACTTGTCAATACCGTACCGCCGCTACTGATTCTATGGTTCGCAGCGTATCAAGCGCTGTCTGTGTCCATATGGCTGACACTAGCGATTTGTGTGGTAGCATCTGGATTTGTCGTTCGGACATTCATTATTTTCCATGATTGCACACATGGCTCTTTCTTTAAAAACAAAAAAGCAAATGATATTGTAGGGACGATTACAGGGATTCTCACATTGTTCGCTTATGAAAAGTGGAAACGCGAGCATGCCATCCATCACGCAACAAGTTCAAACCTTGATAAACGTGGTGTTGGTGACATTTGGGTCATGACGGTACAGGAGTACCAAGAAGCATCTTCATGGAGGCGTCTAGCGTATCGTATTTACCGTAATCCACTTGTTATGTTTGGAATCGGACCATTGTATCTCGTTCTCATCACAAGCAGATTCAATAGAAAAGATGCACGTAAAAAAGAGCGGATGAACACATATCTTATCAATGTTTGTCTAGTTGTTCTTTATACAGGAATCATTTTAGTTGTGGGCTGGCAGGCATTTGTTCTGATCCAAGGCACGATTATGTTTACAGCGGGTGCACTCGGCATCTGGTTGTTCTACATCCAGCATACATTTGAAGATTCCTATTTCGAAGAAGAAACGGAATGGGACTATGTGAAAGCGGCGGTTGAAGGAAGCTCATACTACAAATTACCGAAAGTCCTTCAATGGGCAACGGGCAACATCGGTTTCCACCACGTGCATCACTTGGCACCGCGCGTACCAAACTATAACTTGGAAATGGCCCATGAATTGACGCCACCACTTCAACAAGCGACAACAATCGATATGAAGAAGAGCTTCGAATCATTGCGCTATAAGCTTTATGATCCTGAGCATAAGACATTTGTAACATTTCGCGGCATTCAAAAAGCAGCAAAATTAAAAAATATTTCTATCGATTTGAAACCGAAAAAGACATCATTCGACTCGGAATAAGTTAGGTCAGGGCCATCTCAATGAGAGATGGCTTTTTTACTTTTGAACCGGTACACTAGAGAGATATGGAATGGAATGGGAGGAGTGAATGTGAGCAGCTGGTATAATTTATTTCCCCGATATCCATGGTTAAGTATCTACATCTGGGTAATTTTTTGTGTCCTGCCCTTTTTCTTTATCTTCAGGACGTCCGAGCCGATCAATATCGGAATCGGAATCGTCATGGTTTTTTTGTTTCTTCTTTGCTATCGTTTTTCCTTCAAATCGCAAAGCGGATTGGTCTATATGTGGCTTGCATTTGAAATGGCGATTACTATCGGGCTGACTTTGTTGTTTGGTTATGTTTATCTAGCTTTATTTACCGCGTTCTTCATCGGCAATATCAGACGGCCAGTTGGTTTTTTCATTATGTATGGCATTCATATAGCGCTCACAATCGGGGCTATCGTTGCAGGATTTTTCATCGAAATAGAGTTGTTTTTACCGCAAGTCCACTTCCTGATCTTGACACTGATCGGCGTGGTCCTGCTGCCTTTCAATTTATACAATCGGAACAACCAAGAAAAGCTGGAAGGTCAGCTAGTCTATGCGCAGGAACGGATTTCTGAATTGACAGTAGTAGCAGAGCGACAACGAATTGCAAGGGATCTCCATGATACTCTCGGTCAAAAACTCTCTCTAATTGGCCTTAAAAGTGATTTGGTAGGAAAACTGATTACCCGAGACCCTGAACGGGCTGCCAGAGAATTACAGGATATTCGACAAACCGCGAGTGTTGCACTCAATGAAGTTCGTGAGTTGGTTTCCAATATGAAAGCAGTGCGTCTTACAGAAGAATTGGCGAGAGTGCAGCAAGTTTTTCGGGCTGCGGAAATTGACCTCACAATCATTGGCGAGGCTAAGTATCAAGACATAACCCCCATCGCGGAAAATGTACTAAGTATGTGCCTAAAAGAGGCGGTGACAAACGTGGTCAAACATAGCTTCGCTTCCAGATGTGTGATTACCTTTCATCCCGTATCTGATCATTTTGCGATTACCGTTTCAGATAATGGAATCGGACTTTTGGAAGGAAAAGAGGCTTTGCCTGGAAACGGTCTAAATGGCATGCGAGAGCGATTGGACTTTGTGAACGGTAATCTTGAAATCCAAAAGGGACAGGATGGCGGCACAGCAATGACGTTCATGATCCCGTCTATATTGAAAAATATTGTAAAGGAGTGAGTGGTACATGATACGGATTGTGCTAGCTGAAGATCAGGGCATGCTACTGGGAGCCCTAGGATCCTTGCTTGGTCTGGAGGATGATATGGAAGTCGTCGGGCAAGCAAGAAACGGAGATGAGGCGGTAAAGCTTGTAAAGGAATTACAGCCTGATATTTGTATTATGGACATCGAAATGCCGGTAATGACTGGTCTTGAGGCAGCCGAGGAGCTACAAGCAGAAGCTTGTAAGATAGTGATTTTGACAACTTTTGCCCGTGCAGGCTATTTTGAGCGTGCCCGTAAATCAGGGGTGCGTGGATATTTGCTAAAAGATAGTCCAATTGAAGAACTTGTCAGTTCAATTCGCTCCATTATGGCAGGACGTCGCATTTATGCGCCTGAACTTGTAGATATCGCTTATGGCGACGATCGGGAAACCGAAAGCCCTTTGACCGATAGGGAAGCGCAGGTCCTTGAACTGATTGCAGAAGGGCAAACTACGAAACAAATTGCGAATGTCTTACATCTGACTCCGGGTACTGTAAGGAATTATATTTCCATTATCTTAGACAAAATGTCTGCAGGCAGCCGAATTGAAGCAGTGAAAAGATTCCAGGAAAAAGGCTGGTCCAAGAGATCGTAGAAAGGTCAATTTAACTAGGAGGGGTTTTCATGCAGAAAATGGAGAGATTGATTGCTGACTTTCCACTAATAGGGGAGATGAGGAACAAGGAAGAAGTTTTATGGATGAATCCACATCTCGGAGATGCGACTGCCGGTATCCGTTCTTCAGGTTTGACGGCAGCCGATGTGAAAGTTGCTTCCGACCGTCTAAAACGATTTGCACCATTTTTCGCAGAAGTATTTCCAGAAACGAAAGCTGCAGGAGGACTCATTGAATCTCCCCTAACTGAAATTCCCCTTATGAAACAAATGCTGATCGATGAGACCGGCATAGACCTGAAAGGTACTCTACTTATTAAACAAGACAACGTGCTGCCAGTATCCGGTTCGATAAAAGCGCGCGGTGGTTTCCATGAAGTGCTAAAGCATGCAGAAGTGTTGGCGATGGAGCATGGCATGATTCAACAACAGCGGGACTATCGTCAATTTACAGAGCACCGCTTCAAAGAGTTATTCGCTTCCCACAAAATTGCGGTCGGATCGACAGGAAACCTGGGGTTGAGCATCGGCATCTTGAGCGCTGCACTCGGTTTTGAAGTGACAGTTCATATGTCTGCGGACGCAAAACATTGGAAAAAGGAATTACTTCGGAGTAAAGGCGTGACCGTCATTGAATATGAGGATGACTACAGCAGAGCTGTAGAAGAAGGGCGACGGGAAGCTGAACTAGATCCGATGTGTCATTTTGTAGACGATGAAAACTCCCGTGATTTGTTTTTGGGCTATGCAGTTGCAGGTGAACGAGTTGCCGCGCAGTTCGCAGAACAGGGAATCGTAGTCGATGAAATGCATCCACTTTTCGTCTACTTACCATGTGGTGTAGGCGGAGGACCTGGCGGCGTTGCATTTGGATTGAAATTGGCCTTTGGCAATGCCGTGCATTGTTATTTTGCAGAGCCTGTCAATGCGCCATGTATGTTGTTGGGTATGATGACGGAGCTGCAGAATGAAATCAGCGTACAAGACATAGGATTGGACAATAAAACAGCAGCAGATGGACTGGCTGTGGGGCGTCCCTCAGGCTTTGTTGGTACTGTCATGAAAACTTTGCTAGATGGTATATACACAGTAAAAGACCCAACTCTATTTGGTTTGTTACGAATGCTCTCGGATACAGAGTCAATTCAAGCCGAACCATCAGCTCTTGCAGGAATGATGGGAGTTATTCACACAGTTTCATCAGGTGTAAAGCTTGCGGAAAGTGAGCGTGCACGGCATCTCGTCTGGTCTACAGGCGGGGGGATGGTTCCGGAAGTTGTAATGAATGAGTATTACGAAGAAGGCGGAAATGTCGAATTATTTCCCGGGAAATCGACAAAATAGGTGGAATAATTCATTTGCAGTTATCGTTCATTTGAAACGGTAACTGTTTTTTATACATCGAAATGGATGGTTATTAGGAGTCCATATCCGTTTGAAAAACACACACAAGGGGAATATTTAAAGAAGATACTTAACAACTATAACTGGAGGATGAATAACTATGAACTCCCCTGTTACCCAAGCAATGGATAACCAAAAAGATCAGCCTCGTCGAATGATGCCGTCAGCAAAATGTGTAACCGAATATGATACATTACGGCGGGTCGTTTTGTGTGAACCTAAATATATGGCCATTAAAGATATCATTAATGATGTGCAGAAGAAATATAAAGATGAAAATATCGATCGCGTTAAGGCGATGGATCAGCATGAAGAGTTTGAAAGGAAACTGAAAGAGCATAATGTAGAAGTCATTAAGTTACCATCTTCTGAACGTTATCCTGAGCAGGTTTTCACTAGGGATATCGGATTTACAGTTGGAGATCGTCTATTCCTTGCGGATATGGCAAGTGATATCCGAAAAGGTGAGGAGGCAGCTCTGCAAAACTGGCTCCTTCAAGAGAACATACCTTTCCGGGTTTCAGAAAGCAGGGTGGAAGGCGGCGATGTGATTGTCGACCGCAATCGTGTGTTTGTTGGAATTAGCAGCCGTACGAGTGAAGAGTCTGTTCAGCATTTAGAACAAAGCCTACCTGATCACGAAGTCATCCGTGTACCGTTCAATGAAAAGTATTTACACTTGGACTGTGTATTTAATGTGATTTCTCCCGAAGTCGGATTATATTTTCCAGAAGCATTCGATGAAGAAACACGAAAAAAACTAGAGTCGATGTACAATCTTATCGAAGTCAACAAAGACGAGCAATTTTCGATGGGTACAAATGTCTTGTCGATTGGAAGCGGTCAGCTGTTCAGTTTACCTCAGAACCCCCATGTCAATTCAGCGATGCGGAGTAAGGGCTTCGAAGTGATTGAAGTGGACTTCTCAGAAATTATTAAATCCGGAGGCTCATTCCGTTGCTGTTCCATGCCAGTAGTACGAAACGATTAAATGGTAAAGCCGCTTCTTGTATCTGAGGGGCGGTTTTTTTATTATGATTGCGATTCCCATTTTACAATGAGGCGGTTATGTAATGGAAAAAGTGATTTATCTTGTGAATCATGGAGAAGCAGAAGGTTCTGCCGCGCAGGACCCGTTAACAGCGGAAGGGATTTTACACGGCAGTGAACTTGCACAATTTTTAGAGGGTTATCCCATTGAACGAGTGATCACAAGTCCTTTGATGCGGGCCCGGCAGACTGCAAACGAAATTGGTGACAAACTTGGAATTCGTATCGAAGATGACAGCAGGTTAGCGGAGCGTCAAATGAGCACGCGAGTCTTTGATGATTGGTTAGTGAAAGTGGAAGGCACTTTTTTAGATTTGAATCTTTCTTATGAAGACGGTGAAACATCGAATGATGCCATGCAGCGCGTGTGTGATGTCGTCGATGAACTTCCAGATAACAGTCATTCGGTATTGGTCACACACAGTTTGCTGCTCGTGTTGCTCATGCGCTGTTTCGATCAGCGTATTGGATTTGAAGATTGGCAAGCGATCAAGCATCCTGACGTTTATGAGATGCGGTTGGCGGATGCGGGTGCGCAGATAACCCATTTGTGGGAACATGAGTGAAAAAATAACTAAAAGAGTTGCTGGAAAGTTGGGGGAAGTGCTCATAAAACAATGGGTACTGTTCATAAAAGCAGAAAAACGCTCATAAACCCACCATGCCGCCCCCCTCAAAAATGGCCAGCTGGACAGAAGCATTGATAGCCCACAGTCCAGCAGTCTTTTTCACAAATGCTGCAATCGTCTTCCTATAGGGTGATTCAGCAAACGAGCTGCTAGAACAGCGCCTATTATGGCCCCACTCACGCTCGAAATGAGAAAAGGCGGCAAGAAGAAGAACGCTCCTACAGAGGATCCCATCAAAATTGCCGCGTAGGGCACCGACAACAGAGAGGCGATGACCCCTGTACCCATCATTTCTCCTAGCGCTGCGGCCCAAACTCGCCCTGTTCTTTGAAACAGCATACCGGCAAGAGCAGCGCCAATCATCCCGCCCGGAAAAGCCAGCAACGAACCTGTTCCCGTCAGAATTCGAATGATCGCAGTGACGAATGCAATCATAATGGCAGGAACAGGACCCAAAAATATAGCCGAAGCGACGTTAACAGCGTGCTGAACCGGGTATGCACGTGCAATGCCTGCCGGGAAGGAAACGAAGGCAGAACCAGCAACCCCAATCGCAACAAGCAAGGCCATAATGGCCAGCTTACGAG
Organism: Sporosarcina gallistercoris; assembly: GCF_050459885.1. Taxonomy (GTDB): domain Bacteria; phylum Bacillota; class Bacilli; order Bacillales_A; family Planococcaceae; genus Sporosarcina; species Sporosarcina gallistercoris_A. The sequence continues at coordinate 219,910 of NZ_JBCMNO010000012.1, forward strand.
TCCCCATTAGATTCCCACCTTAACCCGCTGAACAGCGTCAAATATTGAACGGGCAGCCGCTTCGGGGTTTTCCTCACCTGATATTGCTGAGATGATAGAAACCCCTGACGCTCCGCTGTTCATCACGATATCCAAATTACTAGCAGTAATCCCCCCAATCCCGACAATCGGGAGTTCCGGAAAGATAGCCGCCACTTCTGATATTCTTGCAGTACCCGCCACTGGTTTCGCATCCGGTTTGGAAACTGTTTGATACACGGGTCCCATTCCTATGTAATCGGCACCAGCAGCCAGAGCGATAGTCGCTTCTATAACGGAGTGTACTGAAACCCCCAACAGTTTCTGTTCCCCGATTTTGTGACGTACCACAGATGCAGATAAGTCGTCTTGGCCAACATGCACCCCATCTGCACCAATCAGAACTGCGAGCTCCACATCATCATTCACAATGAATGGAACGTCATATGCCTTACATAATCGTTGACAACTTTTGGCGAAAGCCAGTTTCTCTTTACCTGACAATGCATCCGGTCCTTTTTCACGTAACTGAAAGCACGTAATTCCACCCTTTAGCGCTTTTTCTAACACGCTTAAGGGGTCGCCGTTAGGTGCATTAAACGAACCCATAATGAAATACACACGCAAGTCAACATCTCTCAATGAGTTCCACCTCCCCGGTTTTCAACTGATCGCTCTTCCTGAATGCAGCATGGTTGGTGGGTCCATTTCCATGTCCAAGTTCAATTCCATCTTCAATAGCTAGTTGGATGAAGTTCTTGGCTGTCACAACGGATTCTTCCAAAGAATGACCCTTTGCTAATTCCGCCGTAACCGCCGCAGCAAATGTACAGCCGGTGCCGTGTGTATGTTGAGTTGCAATCCGTTTTGAGCGCATCAAAAAGTGCTCACCACTTGCGGTCATGAATAAGTCCTCCGCATAGGGAACATCTTGGCGATGCCCCCCTTTTAATAGAACTGCAGAAGCTCCCATAGATAATAAAACAGTTGCTGCATGGGTCATGTCCCTTTCTGAAAGAATCGGTTGACCCGTCAATACTTCCGCTTCAGGGATGTTCGGTGTAATGAGTGTCGCTGCTGGAAGCAAGTGACTTCGGAGCGCAATGACTGCTTCGTTCTGCAACAAAGCAGCTCCTCCTTTTGCAATCATGACGGGGTCAATGACTAAAGGGACCGCAGAATAAGCTGTTAATTCGTTCGCGACGGCTTCAATGATTTCAGAAGAGAATAACATGCCGGTTTTAATGGCTTTCACGGGTAAATCATCGAGCACCGCCTGTAGTTGCGCTGTAACCATCTTCACATCAACGGATTGGACAGCATGTACGCCGAGCGTGTTTTGTGCAGTAATCGCTGTCAGTACGGAAGTGCCAAAAACTCCGAGTTCTTGAAATGTTTTCAAATCCGCTTGAATACCAGCCCCGCCGCCACTATCGGAACCGGCAATCGTTAAAGCTACTGATGTCATGAAATCGCCCCCTGTTCATACTGGAACTGTTCATCAGTAATATCCTGAGGTTCAAGGGAGTGAAGTGTATTCAAAAAATTCATAGCAAAATCACCAGGACCGAAGGACTGCTCTGCTGCAATTTCTCCAGACTTCTTATAGAATGCAAGACTTTCAGCTGCTGTTTGAAGGGAATCCCCATCACTAGTTGCTAAAAATGCTCCCATCACTGCACTAAGAAGACAACCGGAACCAGTCACTAGCGACATGAACTCATGTCCGCCTGTTATTCGAATCACCCTTTCTCCATCGGTGACCAGATCTGTTTCACCTGTGACTGCAACTAAACAGCTATTCAATCGGGCAACTCTCTTCGCGGCGTCAGTTATATCAGAATCACCACTTCCCGCGTCAACGCCTCTGGCGTTCCACGAAACACCAGCGATGGCGGCAATTTCACCAGCATTCCCGCGAATTAATGTGAATTCCAAGGCATCCAGAAGATGATCGACTGTTTGCTGGCGAAACCTAGTTGCACCCGCACCTACCGGGTCAAGTATAAGGGGACGTCCATGTTGTACGGCACTCTTTCCAGCAACAATCATCGAATCGACAGTTGACGGATCCAGTGTTCCTATATTCAGTAAGGTGCAAGAAGAAATTGCGGCAACATCCGCAGCCTCTTCCAAGGAATCCGCCATGATAGGAGAAGCTCCAAGAGCCAATAAGCCATTCGCCTGGAAGTTAGCCACCACAATATTCGTAATGCAGTGAACTAGTGGATTGGTATGACGTAAGTCTGTGAGAATGGTATGCTGCCGCATCATATCTGGACCTCCATCTTAGAATCGGATTCCCATTGTTGTTGAGTCCAAGCCATTTCCCAGAATTGCAATTCGTAATGACTACTTTTAACGAAGTGCGCCATTAGTTCTTCACGGCGTTCTAAAGAAACAGACTCTGCTAGATCATTCATTCGATTAATTTGTTCACGGGTCGCTTGTTCAAACCATTCCGATCCGTAGGTTGCAATCCACTTATCGTAAATCGGATGATTCGGCGTGGCATGTTTTAACCGTTCACCAATTTCGTAATATAACCAATAGCAAGGGAGGAGTGCCGCTAACGTATCCGCAAGGTCGCCGTGCATCGCTGCCCGGTAGAGATGGGAAGTGTAGGCGTACGCAGTAGGCGCAGCTGTAAAAGATGTTAGATCCTTATCTGTCACGGCAAGCAGTTCAAAGAATCCTTCGTGCAATGAAATCTCAGCTCCACAAGTCTCCTCTGCATGCTGTGCAAAGCGTTGAGTCGTCGCTAAGTCTTTGGCTTGCACAGCAGCCAGTGCATGGACTTTAGCAAAATGCTTCAAGTAATACGAGTCCTGAAGAACGTAAAATCTGAAAATGTCTTCAGGCAGTGTCCCAGCCGCCAAATGTTGAATAAACGGATGGTTAAAACTTGCCTCCCAGCTTTCATCACAACGTGCACGAACCTCTTCACAAAATGTCATTTTAAAACGCCCCTTTCGATGAATGAACCGAAAAAAGCCGCCCCTGTCGACTCGTCAGTCGAAGGAGCGGCTCGCGTAATAGGAATTTTCAAAGGAATCTATCTGGGAATAGACTCATCCATATGCGATCCACTTCCCTCCGCTGGTATGAGCCAGATCAGGTTCCAAGGGTCCGCATATCTATACGCGTCTCAGTCTTTTACAAAGACTCCCCCAGTGGGCAATCGTTTTCAGTTTTCCTCACCACTATACCATAGTTTTAAAAATTGGCAATTAGGGCAAAATACAACTACTACGTGAAAAGGAGGCCAAGTACATGCCGCAGCGCTTTGAAATCACTTCCGTTACCCATGAAGTTGGAAGAATTGCTTTTGAATGGGACGACGCAGGTGGAACGTACCATGTGTATAAAGACGGCGAGCACATTTATGAAGGGACTTCCCCGGATTTTCAAGATACGGATCTTTTAGCGGACACGTATTATAAATATACAATTGAACGGCATGCAAATGACGAAGTGAAAGATGTGATCGTCATGCAAACGTCTGCTTTAAGTGTTGAGAAAAATGCGGACAATCCTCTCCAATCATTGGTTATCACTACGATTGTAGCCAAGACACAAGTAGCGTTATCGTGGGAGCGCTTAAAGGATACAGAGATGTATACAATCTATCGGAATGGGAAGGAATTGGCTCAGGTCGAGTCTAACCGTTACATCGATAGAGACTTTCCGATGGACGAACCACTGACATACGCAGTGTATTGTGAACGTTCCATTGCAAAATCAGAGGAAACTTTCAATAATGCAAGGTCATTCATTGCTAAAGCATTTGGTTTCCTATATCCGAAAACGACTGAAAAAGAAGCCTCGGTGGAAGGCTTTACAATGATGAAATCTATAGGAGTTCCGTCAAAGTTGTTGGTTCCCTATGCTGAGTACAGAACTTCCTCGTCTATTGGAAAGTGGGAGTTTCGCTATAAAACATTTCTAGAAGATGATATTTTGGAAAATCCGAATGTGATTTCACCTAATCGATATTTTAAAGGGGATAATCGGGAATTCGACCCCGAATCAGATGCATATCGCACTTGTGTAGACATTGAACTTGATTATGAAGATCCGGATAATCCGCTTACATTCACAAAAGAAGTAGGAGAAAGTATTGCTTTGGGGCTGGATAAGAAAGTACGTGAGCGTCAAACTGCATCTGATGACGGAATCACCATGAAACGCTTAGATCCTAAGAAAGGCGAAACAGGATTCCAACTGGAGCACGCGGTGGGCAACCCCCTGACAACTGCCCCGGAGATAAATTATGAAGTTCAAGCAGTCTTCAGGAAAAATGGTATTTTCAATCTTACCGGTTATCACGATCAGTCCCCCAATCATGAAATCTATCTGCGTTCGGGTAAAGGATCAGATTGGATTCCTGTTCATCAAAGCCGAAGTGAGGGCCTTGCTTATATGAGTGGAGTTACGGCTTATCAGTATTGGCTTTTTTCCAATATCGAATAAAGATAGTGGAGTAACGACTTTCAACCTGAAATTGACATAAAAAAGGAGTGCGGCAAATATGACGAAAACGGCAATCGTATATTACAGTTCAACGGGAACTAACCATCAGCTAGCTGAATGGGCAGTTGCGGCGGCTGAGGAAGTTGGGTCTGAAGTGAAGTTATTGAAAGTGAAAGAAACGGCACCTGCTGCAGCAATTGAGTCAAATGCATTGTGGAAGAAGCATCATGATGCAACGCAGGATATCCCCGAAGTGACGCCAGAAGATTTGGAATGGGCAGATGCAATCATTTTTAGCGTCCCGACTCGCTTTGGTAATATTCCTGGTCAAGTGCAAAGTTTCATCGATACGGTTGGAGGTCTATGGGCTCAAGGAAAACTTGCTAACAAGGCGGTGAGTGCCATGACGTCGGCACAAAACGAACATGGAGGTCAAGAGGCTACACTACTATCCTTCTATACCACGATGTACCATTGGGGAGCGATTGTTGTAGCACCAGGCTATACAGATCCCGTTCTTTTTGAAGCTGGGGGCAACCCATACGGAACGAGTGTCGCAGTAGGACCAGATGGTGAAATGAAGACCGATCGAAAAGCGATTCAGGCTGCGGTCGATTATCAGACGAAAAGAACGATTTCAGTTGCAAAAGCGCTTCAGCATTTGGAGTGACCAAGTCAATAATGCTGCAAAACCGTCACCCTAGTCCCGGGTGACGGTTTTGTCATTTCACGAGTAATGCAGGACAGCTAAGGCGCTTTATCACTTTATGGCTAACGCTGCCAAGAATCATTTCCTGAAAAGAGTTCAGCCCTCGACTCCCGATGACGACAAGGTCAAACAACTCTGTATGCGCATAGTCAATCAGGACGGATGCCGGTTCGCCATGAAGAATTTGTACGTTGTAAGGCACGTCGTATTCCCGCAAGACCATTTCTATAGGTTTCAGCTGCTTTCTGTAAGTCCGGTCTGGTGAATCCTGCGTCCCTTTGTACAGTACGGATTCTTTCACTCTGTCAAAGTCCGTGACGAAAACGATGGTGATGGTGGAGTCATCTGAACAATTAGCAAGCCTCGCAGCTTCACGGGCTGCCCGAATGGAGTTATCTGATCCATCTGCAGCCAGCATGATATTCTGGTACATCGTTATCACCTCAATTACCAAAGAGTCAGACCATGAGCTCATTGAGCAGACGCCTGCTGGATGGTGCCGTCAACTTGGGCAAGTTCTGCAGTTCCATATGTTATAGCGGCGGCTGCCACTGAATCATACAGGTTCCTTAGGAAGACGAATGGTAAACAGCGATCCTTCACCTTTGCTGCTTGTGACGTCAATAGTGCCGCCGTGCAGTGTTACAAGCTGACGCACAATGGAGAGACCAAGGCCGAATTCTCCGTAGGGATTGGATGCCCGTGAGTCGATGGCTTTATAAAAACGACTCCAGATCTTTTCCACTTCTTCCGAATCCATACCGATGCCAGTATCGCGAATTTCTAAAACTACATGATGATTATCTGTTTTCGCCAATAACGAAATTTCTCCTTCTTCCGTGAATTGGATACTATTCTTCGTAATGTTCAGCAAGATTTGAGTGAGACGGTCATAATCGGCGAAGACGGTCAATGCTTCAGGTGATTTCACGTCAATTGTCGTACCGCGTTGTTCAGCTGCAGGTTGCAACTGCTCTCGAATGACTTCGTACAATTCCAAAATCCGGATGGGTTGCTTGCATAATGTGATTTGGTTCGATCGGATTTTTTCATAATCGAGATTTTCGTTAACGAGCCGTAACAAACGTTTCGTCTCTCCGCTCGCAAGCTGCAGCGCTTTGTCTTTTTCACTTTCGGAAATCAGATCACTCCGTAACCCTTCAATTGTGCCGCGGATTGTAGTTAGCGGCGTCCGCAGTTCATGGGAGACGTCTGCCATGAACTGGCGGCGGCGGTTTTCCAGGTTTTCAATCTCTTCATGAGAAGTGTGCAGATCACTCACCATAGCATTGAAATCAGTCGCCAGTGCATCAATTTCATCCCGTCCCTTTTCAGGAATCCGAATGGCGTAGTCACCTGCAGAGACTGCTGCGGTTGCTAGTCGAAGCCGCTTAATACGGCGCCCGTGATAGATGGACAGCAAGCCGCTTAGAATGACAGCAACCACAAATGCAGTGAGCGCAGCGTAGACTAAATATCGATTCATCTGTGAAATGATCGCGCGAGGGCCTTCAATTGGAGAGGTGAGAAGGACGCCGCCGACGAACTGCCGGCCTTGGAAATAAGGGAGCAGTACAAATGTAACTGCCTGGTCGAAACGGCTTCGCTCCTGCCGCACAGAAACGGCTCTCCCGCTTTGAAGCTGCGCCCACTCAGACCCATTGAGTTCAATTAATGGAGTCTTGAGCCCGGTTGAGTAGATGATTTTCGAGTCTTCATCGAACAAACTATACTGGATGTCCCGGCTATTCAGAACTTGACCGAACGATTGAAGCGTTTGCTGTGATGGATTCGCACTTCTATCGATATCAGTCAGCAGGGCATGTCCATACTGTGTGAGCTCGTCGGTTTTCGTATCGTACACATATTGCTCGAAGAAGTGGGAAAACAGCAATCCGACCAGAAGAACTGCGGCCACAATCACACTCACGTGACTGACTAACTGTTGGGTGAAGTAATTCACTTTCATGAAGAAGCCTCTTCCGACTCGTCAAACTTGTAACCGACTCCCCAAACGGTGTGCAGCACTGGCCTGCCAATGCAGGAAATTTTCGTTCGCAGACGTTTCATGTGGACATCCACTGTCCGGTCATCTCCATAAAAATCGAATCCCCAGACGCGTTCAAGCAACTGGTCCCGTGAGAAAACCTGTTTCGGATGGCGGATGAAAAAAACGAGCAAGTCATATTCTTTTGGAGTGAGGTTTTCAATAGCCATACCGTCTGCGTAGACTTCGCGTGCATTTTCATCCACACGGAAATGTACCGTTTCAAGCATGGAATTCGTTACCGCCTCTTTTGCAGGCCGTCTGCGTGTCACGGCTTTAATGCGCGCCATTAACGCAAGTGGACTGAATGGTTTCGTCACATAATCGTCTGCTCCCATTTCCAGACCAAGCACCTGATCGGACTCACCATCTTTCGCTGTAAGCATAATGATCGGGACATCGTTTCCTGCTTTTCGAATCGATTTGCAAATCGACACACCATCCATTGAGGGGAGCATCCAGTCAATGATCAGGCAATCCCATGAATCCTGCTGGGCTCTTTCAAACCCCTTTTTTCCGTCCAAGACGAACTCGCCGTGAATGCCTTCTTTTTCAAAAAACAAACCGATCATCTGAGACACACTTTCATTATCTTCAATGACAAGAATCTTCAACGATATTCGCCTCCTTTAGTTTAAAGCTATCGGGAAATGCTTGTTCATGCAACTCATTTGTCCAATAGGAAAAAGCTGTCCAGCCCCAACTTGCAGGTACCCGAACAGCTGCTTTTCGACTTACTTCTCTACATCTGCATTACTCGAGAGGGTTACGTTTATCACTTGCTGTTTGCCACCGCGATAAATGGTGAATTTCGCTTGGTCTCCCACTTTCAGATCTGTGTAGAGGATTTTCCGTAAAGCTGTAGAAGAGTCGATTGCTTTTCCATTCACTTCAGTGATGACATCCTGTTCTTTGAATCCAGCTTTTCCAGCAGGGGAAGTTGCGTCCACATTCCCGACCATGACGCCGCCTTTCACACTGTCCGGGATGTCCCGCACGTACATTTCAGGGACATCTGCAAGATCGATGAGACCCACTCCGATATAAGGGCGCTGGATTTCACCGTCTTTCAGGAGCTTCTCTGCTAACGGCTTCACATCATTACTAGGAATGGCGAACCCCAATCCTTCAACACCATTTTGAGCAATTTTCAAGCTGTTGATACCGATCAATTCCCCAGTCCCATTTACTAACGCGCCACCGCTATTGCCAGGATTGATAGCAGCGTCTGTCTGAATGACATTCAGCTCCCACTTCCCGGCGGATGTGTCCACGTTTATTGAACGTGTCGGCGCACTGACAATCCCTTGTGTCACAGTACCGGAAAAGTCGAGACCGAGCGGATTACCGATTGCAACCACCGAATCACCTGCACGAAGTTTCTCAGAATCTCCAAATGTTAAGGTACCTTCTGCATATTTTTTATCCATCTTAAGGACTGCTAAATCCGTAAGAGGATCAGTACCGACTAGCACAGCCTCCGTTTTGTCGCCGCTTGCTGTTGTGATTCCGAGTTTTGTCGCACCCTCAATTACATGATTATTTGTAATAATGTATGCATTGTGCCCTTCCGTTTTGAAAACAACCCCTGAACCCGTTCCGACGCTTTGAGATTCGGAAGAACCAGCAAATCGATTGCCAGCGGATTGATAATTGTCGATTCCAACAATCGCTTTAGAGGCATCTGCCACCATATCAGATAGGGAGTTTTGAGATTGAGTGCTGGTATTCTGCACGTTGTAAGGAGTTGTCGTTTCAGGTTGTGCAGCGGATTGAAGTCCGCTGTCCATCTTCAAGATGTCCGTATTCGCCACTGCACCGAGTGTTAAAGCAGAGCCAAGAACACCTGCACCTACTGTGGATAGAAGCCATTTGCTTTTTGAATTATTCATTGTCCATTTCTCCTTTGTCTACTGTTGATAATATAAGTGTAAATCGGAATTATGAACAACTTATTACCAAGTTGTTAATACACTACTAAACGTTCGGGAAATGATCACTATCTTAAAATAAAATTGTAATAATCTAACTAGTCAGATATAGTGATAGTGAACACGAATTTTTAAAATTTCAATTGAAAGCGCATACATCACTCATGCCTATGGGTAAGCCGGCATAGAATGGAGCAGTGTGCAATGTACATGCACCAATTTTCTACTAAACTTGCAGAAATGGGAGGAATGGAAATGGTACAACAAGTTGAAAACCTGGTTTACGCAAACCCGAACACAGAAGGTGCTAAGGTGAATTTCAAGGAACGATACGATAATTTCATAAATGGTAAATGGACAGCCCCTGTCAATGGCGAGTACTTTGACAATCCGACTCCGGTCACTGGGAAAGTGTTTACTCAAGTTGCACGCTCCACTGCGGAGGATATTGAATTGGCACTCGATGCAGCACATGCAGCAAAGGACGCTTGGGGGAAGACTTCTGTAACTGAACGCTCAAACATTCTATTGAAAATTGCAGATCGGATAGAAGATAATCTGGAAATGCTTGCTGTAGCGGAAACGTGGGAGAACGGCAAAGCCGTTCGTGAGACGCTGAATGCGGACTTGCCATTGGCAATTGACCACTTCCGCTATTTCGCATCTGCAATACGAGCTCAAGAAGGCGGCGTTAGCCAAATTGATAATGATACGGTTGCCTATCATTTTCATGAGCCTATTGGTGTCGTTGGGCAGATTATTCCTTGGAATTTCCCGATTCTTATGGCAGTTTGGAAACTCGCACCTGCGCTTGCAGCGGGGAACTGTGTGATTCTTAAGCCGGCTGAACAAACACCGGCATCCATCTTGGTGCTCGTTGAATTGATTGAAGATCTATTGCCCGCAGGTGTGTTGAATGTAGTGAACGGATTCGGGCTTGAAGCAGGAAAGCCGCTCGCATCCAATCCGCGAATCGGGAAGATTGCATTCACTGGAGAGACGACGACAGGTCGTATGATTATGCAGTATGCTTCCCAGAATCTCATTCCTGCAACACTCGAACTGGGCGGCAAGTCTCCGAATATCTTCTTTGAGGATGTCATGGCAGAAGATGATGACTTCCTGGACAAAGCGGTAGAAGGCTTTGTCATGTTTGCCTTGAACCAGGGGGAAGTATGTACATGCCCTTCACGTGCGCTTATCCAAGAGTCGATTTATGACAAGTTCATGGAGAAAGCATTGGCGCGTGTCGAAGCCATCAAAGTAGGGAACCCACTAGATCCGACAGTGATGATGGGAGCTCAAGCGTCCACGGAACAGCTGGAGAAGATTTTGTCCTATCTCGATATCGGTAAACAGGAAGGTGCGGAATGCCTGGCAGGTGGCGAGCAAAACCATCTTGAAGGCGATCTGGCGGAAGGCTATTACGTGAAGCCGACTGTCTTCAAAGGGCACAATAAGATGCGGATTTTCCAAGAGGAAATCTTTGGACCAGTCGTTGCAGTTACGACATTCAAGACTAAAGAAGAAGCATTGGAAATCGCGAACGACACATTATACGGACTAGGGTCGGGCGTATGGACACGTGATATGAATACGGCTTACCGTTTCGGACGCGGTATCCAAGCTGGCCGCGTTTGGACGAATTGCTACCATGCCTATCCGGCTCACTCTGCGTTCGGAGGTTATAAAGCATCGGGTATCGGCCGTGAAAACCACTTGATGATGCTCGAACATTACCAACAGACGAAAAATATGCTTGTCAGCTATAACGAGCAGAAGCAAGGATTCTTTTAAGCGGAAATAGTGAGGTGAGCAGCAAATGACAGAGCGGGTTATTGCGACAGAAGCAACGCTAGCGTTGATCAAACAGCTCGAACAAAAACACGGTCCGTTGATGTTTCACCAATCAGGAGGTTGTTGTGACGGCTCTTCGCCTATGTGTTACCCAGAAGGGGATTTACTCATAGGAGATCAGGATGTGCTTCTCGGATCTATTGGAGATGTTCCATTTTACATGTTACGCAGCCAGTTTGAATACTGGAAGCACACTCAACTGATCATAGATGTCGTGGACGGAAGAGGGGGCATGTTTTCCCTCGAAGGCGTTGAAGGGAAACGATTTCTTACCCGTTCACGTGCGTTTACAAAGAACGAGGTGGAACAGCTTCAGACATGACAAAGACGGCACCCTTTTCATAGAGGGTGCCGTCTTTTGTTTATAGGATTTTATCAGATGAACCGTTTCCGCTCTGCAGGTGTTGGAAGCATACAGGCCTCTTCTTTTTTTCCGAACCACTTATATCGATTGCTTGCAACGAAGTCATAGACGATGTTTCGTATAGGAGCAGGCACAAGGATGAATAAAAATGCAAGGTGCCACAGTCCATCGAGTTTCTTGGCAATACGGAGTGCTGCGCCTGATTTGGTATACGCTTTTCCATTTTCAATAAGAACTAGACTATCTACGTCATCCGGAATTGCGAAGTCTTTAGAGAGTTGCTGTCCAGTTTCACTTTGAAGAGAGGTGAACTGAAAATATTCATATGGATCTCGCTTTATAATGAATTGAACACTCGCATCACAAAAGTTACATTCACCGTCAAATAGCACTGTCCGCTTCATATATAATCCCCCTTAAAAAGCTTGGTAAGGTAACTATATCCTAAAACAAACCAGCTGAAACCATTTAGGGAACTGTTCATATGAATTCAATAGACGGAATACTCTTTCTTTTTGGTAGGGAATATGTTAGACTACAGATGAGAGAATGTATCCTGTTTGGCCTTTAGCGCTTCACCGTTTCATGTCCCGTCTGTGATTACAATAAGGGAAGGTGATTGAAGTGGATCGTCAAAACATTCATCCTGATGAAATGAACTTACGCAGTGATATGGATTATATCGCTATGCTGCATATGATCGGAGAAGGTGCTCCAGACTTCAGCAGATTTCTCGATCATCGTCCGGACCCTCCTTCAGGAAAGGGATTCGACGAGCACGAACTTCCAAGAGACTATCAGTGAAACCTTCCGGCCGGAAGGTTTTTTGTTTGGAGGAAGAAATGTCTTTCATCATTTTCATTTACTTCAAGGCGCGAGCCCGCTTCCTAAATGCTAGCTTGCATGTAATGGAGGGAGGAGGTGATGAAAATGATGCAACAAAATCACAACCGCTGCATGAAGCCACATCCAATGCCACCGATGCAACATTGCAACAACCAGGCGCAGCCTGTAATCTGCCCGACGCAATACCGCTTCCATGATACGTTCATGCCACAAGAATTACCAGTAGTTCATCCGTTTGTCAATGTAAACCGCCAACATACGGTTCAAATCCCTCGCCACTACTACACTGAAGTGAACGAAACAATGACGGGGCAGACGGTTCAAGCAATGCCGGGTTACGGACCGGGCATGGGGCAATGGGGTCCTCAACGACCTCCGATGGGACCTGGACAAATGCCTTGGGGAAGACGATAATGTAGAAAAGATCCTGTAGAGAAGAGCGGTTTCGCTCTCCTGCAGGATCTTTTGTGATGACTATTCCACATTGAAATAGCGTGCATCGGGGTGAGCGAAGACGATGGCGGACACGGAGGCTTCCGGCTCCATCATATACTCTTCCGTCAAGTGAACGCCGATCTCTTCGGGCTTCAATAATCCGAAAAGCTTTGATTGATCTTCTAAATTGGGACATGCAGGGTATCCGAAGGAGAATCGCTGCCCTTGATATTTTGCTGCAAATCGGTCTTTCATCGTAAAATCAGTGGCATCCGGGAATCCCCATTGATCGCGGATTTCTTGGTGTACACGCTCTGCAAAGCCTTCAGCGAGTTCAAGCGCAGTCGCTTGAAACGCATGACTTTCAAGGAATTTCCCTTCCGATTTCAAACGTTCCGCTTCTGCCCGTACTCCGTGACCCGCCGTTACTTGCATAAAAGCAACAAAATCCATTTCACCGCTATCCACCGGCTTTAAATAGTCAGCTAGGCAAAGAAAAGGATTCTGAAGTTGGCGTGGAAATGTAAATCGTTCAATTTCAGTTTTTCCGTCTTGCGGATCATAAATGATTACATCATCTCCGTCAGATTGGGCTGGGAAGAACTGATAAAGACCGGACGCGCCAAGTTTCCCGGATTCTAAAAATCCCGTCACCATTTCATGCAGTTCAACTGCGCGGGGTTCCTGCTTTTGCAAGGTTGAATCCGTAAAACCCCGAAATCCTAGATGATGACCGATTAGTGTCCTCATATTGACATAGGGGGAGAGATGAGAGATTGAGTAATCCCGCAGCACTCGTTTCCTGCAATCATTCGGAACAAAAACTGGAACATCCGTACGGACTGTTTTCACAGGACGAGGGGCCACGGCAATAGCGCCCCCGCCTTTTTCTGCTGCTCTCGCTGCTTTAAGGGCGTCATTCGTCGCCCGTTTCTCCAGTTGCTGATCAAGTTCAAGCAGTAATGCATCTTTTTCACCGCTTTGCAGGCGGTTTGCAAGATCCAGCCCTTGCATTGCATCTTTTGCATAGATGACAGGGCCGTCGTATTCAGGTGCGATTTTCGTATCTGTAAAACGGCGTGTGAGTGCGGCGCCACCCACCATTACCGGCAAATCGATTCCTGCTGATTTAAAGTCTTGAGCAGTTAACACCATTTGTTGGGCTGACTTCACAAGCAACCCGGATAGTCCGATAATATCGGGCTTTTCTTGCCGGATGACTTCAATCAGCTTGGCAGGTGTCACTTTGATGCCAATATCCACAACTTTGAAACCATTGTTGCTCAAGATGATTTCTACGAGATTCTTTCCGATATCATGAACATCGCCTTTTACCGTTGCGAGTACAATTTTCCCCTTGCCGTTGTCGTCCTCTTTTTTCTCCATGAACTGCTCGAGATAGGAAACAGAAGCTTTCATGACTTCCGCACTCTGAAGCACTTCAGCAACAATGAGCTGATTCGTATTGAACAGCCGTCCGACTTCTGCCATTCCTGTCATAAGAGGACCATTGATAATATCAAGTGGTTCATCATACTGAGTCATCGCAGTATCCAAATCCTTGATCAGCCCTTCTTTTGTTCCTTCCACGACATAGTAAGCAAGACGCTCAGGAACGGTCTTCGGAATATCCTCTTCTGTTTTCTCTTTCTTTTTCCCGCGATAGAATTCAGTGAATGTCGCAAGTGTTTCGTCTGTAGTTGTGAATAACAATGCGTTTGCCATGTCATTTTCCACTTGCGGAATCGAGGCATAGCGTTCGAGCTTTTCAGTATTCACGATTGCATAATCCAGTCCAGCTTGCGTGCAGTGATATAAATACACTGCGTTCAATACTTCTCTTCCTACTGGGGGAAGCCCGAACGATACGTTGCTGACACCAAGAACGGTAAGTGCTCGCGGAAGATTCTCTTTGATCAGTCGAATCCCTTCAATCGTCTCCACTGCCGAGCCGATGTACTGTGCATCACCTGTACCGACAGGGAACACGAGCGGATCAAAAATAATATCCTCAGGCGCAATCCCCCATTTGTTGGTTAGCAAATCATAGGACCGTTTCGCAATCTCGAGTTTCCGTTCCCGCGTTATAGCCATCCCGATTTCATCGATCGTACCCACAACGACTGCTGCTCCGTACTTCTTAACAATCGGCATCACGGCGTCAAACCGTTCCTCGCCATCTTCTAAGTTAATGGAGTTGATGATCGCTTTCCCTTGGGAATACTTCAGTGCTTCTTCAATGACGTTTTCGTCTGTCGAGTCGATGACGAGGGGCGCTTTGATCTTTTTCACAACTTCTTTCATGAACTCTGTCATATCCGTCAACTCATCACGATCAGGATTGGCGAGGCAGACGTCAATGACATGGGCTCCGTTTCTCACTTGCGCCCTGGCGATTTCAGCGGCTTCCTCCACTCTGCCATCGACAATAAGCTGTTTGAATTTACGTGAACCTATGACATTTGTGCGTTCGCCTATTAAAATAGGTCGCATACTTGGATCATACAAAAGCGGTTCAATTCCAGCGACCGTGTGTCCGTGCATCGCATCAGGGAGTGGTCGAGGAGTTTTCCCCTCCATAGCCCGATTGATCGCTTGGATGTGCTCTGGTGTCGTTCCACAACAGCCGCCGACAATATTCAGCCAACCTTTCTCTGCAAAACCTTCAAGTTTTTTGGAGAGCGATTCCGGGGATTCGTGATAATGGCCTTCTTCGTCAGGCAACCCTGCATTTGGATAGCAACTGACAAATCCTGTCGCAAGTTCGGATAACGAACGTAAGTGATCTGTCATGAATTCGGGTCCTGTCGCACAATTGAGCCCGACAGAAAGCGGATTGATATGTGCGATGGACACGTAGAATGCTTCGATGCTTTGTCCCGCTAAGGTTGTTCCCATTGGTTCAATCGTTCCCGATATCATCACAGGAAGTTCCAATCCGACTTCTTTAAATGCTCGACGTATGCCGATTGTGCCGGCTTTGACATTCAGCATGTCTTGACTGGTTTCCAATAAAAGAAGATCAGAGCCTCCCTCGATCAGCCCCCTAGCCTGAACATAAAAATCGTTTTCCAATTCGTCAAACGTGATTCCACCTGTCACGGACAGTGTCTTAGTCGTCGGGCCCATTGCGCCTGCGACGAATCGAGGACGTTCAAATGTAGAGAATTCATCCGCGGCTGCACGAGCGAGTTCTGCGCCGCGGCGGTTAATGACATCCGCTTCATCACCTAAACCATAATCATCCAACACAACAGGTGTGCCTCCGAACGTATTCGTACAGATGATGTCAGCACCCGCCTCTAAGTATTCGCGGTGAATTCTCGTTAGAACATCGGGTTTCGTCAGATTCAAATATTCGTTGCATCCTTCATACTCTTCTCCACCGAAATCATCCGCTGTTAAATTAACGCTTTGAAGCATCGTTCCCATCGCACCATCCATTACGAGAATCCGTTTTTTCAGTTCGTCTTTAATGTGTTGTTTTGGCATGGTGCACCCCTCTTTCTGCAATTGCGTCTATCCGGTTGATATAGTGGACGAGCTCCACAGTCATGTCGTAGCGTAAAAATGGAGTGATCAAGTAAATCCCGTTAAACAAAGACGCAGCCGTGTCGATTAGCTCCTGAGCGATTCGAATCCCTTCTGCTGTCGCAGTTTCTCGATCATCGCCGCAGGCTCTCATGCGCTCCAGCACATCATCGGACAATTTGATGCCCGGTACTTCGTGATGCAGGAATTCGGCGTTCCGAATATTCGTCAACGGCATGATGCCGATGAAAATCGGAGTGTCTAAATGGTTGACCGCTTCATGGATTTCAATTATTTTTTCTTTTGTATAGACAGGCTGTGTGATGAAATAATCCGCACCACATTCGATTTTCTTCTCAAGCCGTTTCACAGCGCGGTCAATGACCCGGACATTCGGGTTGAATGCACCTGCTACTGAGAAGTTCGCCTTTTTTCGTAAAGGACGGCCGGAGAATGAAATCCCTTCATTGAGCTTTTTAATGAGCTGGAAGAGTTCGAGACTGGAAACGTCATAAACGTCAGTTGCTCCCGGGAAATCGCCTATCTTGGTCGGATCCCCTGTAACAGCTAAAATATCATGGATGCCGAGTGCGTCCAGTCCCATTAAATGAGATTGCAGACCAATTAGGTTATGATCCCTGCAAGTAATATGGACGAGAGGACGGACATCATCATGATGTTTTACAAGGGAGGCCATCGCTAGATTACTAATACGTGGGGAAGCGAGGGAATTATCGGCCATCGTCACAGCATGAGCTCCAGCTGCTTGAAGTTGACGAGCTCCTTCGAAATAATTTTCAGTTTCCAAGTGGCGCGGGGTATCCAACTCAACTAGGATCGTACGCTCTCGCTGCGCTTTTATATGCAAGGGCTCATAACGGGCCGGTTCTGCATCCCGTATAATGATCGGCTTATGCTGAATGACCACTTTTTCAGTAATAGGTGCCAGATTGGCCAATTGAGATTTAACTGCGACAATGTGGGCAGGAGTGGTTCCACAGCATCCGCCAATCAGTCGCACACCTTCGTCCCGCAACAAGCGGGCAGCGCGTCCGTAATAATCCGTCTCAGATACATAGACTATGCGTCCTTCTTCAACGTCCAGTAAACTTGCGTTTGGATACGCTGATAAGAATGCTCTCTCAGGAAGTTCTACACCTTCAAATGCTTGGATCGTATGGTAAGGACCTAGCCGGCAATTCACCCCTACAACGTCTGCACCTAATGCCTCCAATCGGTGCAAAGCGTCGTTTAATTGCAGGCCGTTTTGCAAAATACCAGGTTCATACATAGAAACTTGTGCAATTAAGGGGAGGTCCGTCTGTTGACGCAAATGCTGAACGACAGCGCTAAGCTCTTCAAAGTCGTAATAGGTTTCAAGTAGAAGGCCATCAGGATCTCCTGCAAGAAGCGGCTCTGCTTGTTGCTGGACAATAGACAGGATCTCATCGATGGATGCGTCACTTTTACGGATACTGCGGATGCCGCCAATTGTACCGAGTACATATTGGCCACCTGCGGCTGCTGCGTGTTTTGCGATGGCCATCCCTGCTACGTTAAATTCTTTTACGCGATGTTCCAGTCCGTAGCGTGCAAGTTTATAAGCATTTGCACTGTACGTATTGGTTTGGATGATATCCGCTCCTGCCTGAATATACTGTGCATGGATTCCATGAATGACATCCGGCTTTTCTATATTTAATTGCTCATAGCAAAAGTCTAACCCCTCCGCATAGAGTAGCGTTCCCATTGCACCATCAGCTGTCAGAACTTCAGTTTTTAAGCGTTCCAGTAAGTTCATTTCCCTAACATCCTTTCATACGACAGAGCAATGAAGCGGAGAATAATAAAAAAGCCTTCTAACGTACGAAGAAGGCTTTTCATCTTAGTGATTGTCTCCTCCTCATCTGCCGGACTATTAACATCCGCTGGAAGTAGCACCTGACCATATGGCTGGTTGCTGAAGCATCGACGGGCCAGATCCCTCCGCTTCTCTTGATAAGAATGACTATGAAGTTGTGTGAATAATTTAACATATCATACCGTTGTTTGACAGTTCCGTCAATAGACAAAATGGGGAGTGAGCTGGGAGTTACTTCACGTATGTGGTAAACTGTAGCCACATATAAGGAAAGGGGATTGCTATGAGGGCGTTCAAATTTGTCATCCCGATGGTACTATTAGTTGGTGGAGTTGCCTGGGTTATGCTCAACAAAAACTTTACAGACGTGCCCGTCATGTCTCGTTTTTATATTACACTTGGCGCGATGGTCCTGAGTGGAGTCATTTCGTTCTTCTTATTTCCTAAGAATGAAGGGGAAAGGCGGTAAACTGACAGAGAATCAGCTGTCAGTTTTATTATTCCATAGAATTGTGTCAACTGTTATTTAAATAAGGTTGACACAATAGGCTGCTCCTTTTAAACTATTACTAAATAGTAAAAGGGGTGTGACAAATGGGAACAACTGCAACTATAAAACCGAACCGATCGAAAACGATGCTCGGGACGCTCGGACTTGTCTACTCAGCGATGTTCGCTGCGTTGATGATGATTGGGGCGAATATTACATATTTTCTACCGGCTTTATCAGTAAGTGGTGTACCGATTACGCTACAAACATTCTTTTCAATCTTAGCCGGTCTCTTACTTGGAAGCCGTTATGGTGCAGTCTCAATGACGGTGTATATGGCAATCGGTCTTGCAGGTGCGCCTGTCTTTGCAAAGTTCAGCGGTGGCTTCAGTTCAATTATTAGCCCGACATTCGGATTTATCGTTTCCTTTATTCTAGTTGCGTACGTTGTTGGAAAAATTGTGGAAAAGAAACCTACTTCAACAGGGTTCGTTGTTGCAGCGCTTATAGGGTGCTTCATTAATTACCTTGTAGGAACAAACTGGATGTTTGCTGCGTACAAGCTATGGGCAGCTGCGCCGGATGCGTTCACATACAAGATAGCGTGGATTTGGATGTTACCTCCGCTGCCTAAAGATATTATCCTTTCCGTATTGGCTGGACTGTTTGGCCACCGGATGGCGCGCATTCTAAGAACGCGTCGTTCCATTTAAACCAACCAACCCGACTTTCCTATTAACCGGAAGTCGGGTTTTCTATGGCAACCTATCCAAATGAAACATTTTCCTTGCCCGTTCCGTATACAAGAGTAAGTACAATACAAACGGAAAGAAGGCTTACTTATGGTTCACTTACTCTTATTTTCTCTCATAGCAGGAATCGTTGCCGCTCTTTTGGCCGTGCCTTTGCAAAAGAAAGTCCTCGCGGAAGAAAAAGAAAATTCTTTCCGATTTAGAACAGCCCTGCTGCTCATATCAGCTGTTGTAATTGCGGTAGGTATCGCCATCTTTTACTACACAACAAATCTAGACCAGCAGGGGTCCTCATTATGGGTTCTGTTACTCGCTGCGGCAATAATTGGAACGATTGTAGACGGCGGAGTATATCGGAAAGTGAAACTTGCCGTCGTAGCACTAGCGCTCGTTGCAGGTAGTTACGTACTATTCGCACCTTTGTTAAACGCGGACAAAAAATATAAAGCAGTTGAAATGGACCAGAAAGTAGAAATCGAAGCATTCGATGAAACACAGACACCTGCGAGCGTGCCTCCTAAATTCGCACGCAACAAAATGAAGAAGGCATTCGGGCAAGTTCCGAATACGAGTTATTATGATCTTGGCCATCTGCAAATCCAAAAGGTGAATGACGATTATGTATATATTGCGCCAGTCGAGTTTTCGGGGTTTTTCAAATGGTGGAATGGTAAGACGACGCCAGGATACTTCCAAATGAGCGCCACGGATTCTGCGGATAATCCGAAGTTTGTAACTTCCGAAATGACCTATACGGAGACATCCTACTTCAACAAACAAGTGGACCGTCATATGCGTTTACAATTTCCTGAACTGATTTTTTATGGTGATGTCCAGTTGGAAATCGACGATGAAGGCCATCCGCACTACATCCGCTCCTACGGAGAATTCATCTCCGCGCGTAATGGATTTGACGTGAAAGGGATTGTCATGACGGATCCGATGACTGGGGCAGTTGAGAAATTACCGCTTACGGATATCCCGGATTATATAGACGGTGCTGTCTCACCGGATGTGGTCAGTCTTCAAAACAGTTATTTCGGAAAGTATGTCCATGGTTTCTGGAATTCGATTATCGGTAAAAAAGATGTCAAACTACCATCCGATGAAGGCACGGAAGCAAATGTCAGTCCGATTTTCGATGAAAATGGACATATGTATTATTTCACGGATTTTACAAGTCCGAAAGAAGGCGTCGATTCGATGCTTGGTTATGCGCTGACTGATGGACGTTCTGGAGAAGCTACGTATTACACGGGTGATCTGGAGGAGTCCTACATGGACTCTCAAGGTGCCTTGCAAATAATCGAAAAGAAATTCATCGAGAAAAAATGGTCTGGTGAAATGCCGGTCCTATATAATTTCTATGGAGAAGCAAGCTGGCTGACCCCTGTGCTGGATTCCAATGGGTTCCTGCAACACTACTTCATCGTGTCTGCTGCGAATCCGGAAATATCGGTGTTTGGAAATTCCCCGAATGATGCCTTGAAACTGTATAAGACGGCATTGCAACGCGGGGGCAGTTCTGTGAATGGAAGTTCCGAAGCGGAAGAAGCTAAGGCTGCGATCACTGTCAAACGTGTCTATAAAGAGCGGGCAGGTGACTTTACCATGGTTTCTGTAAAATCGGAAGACGGACGGAACTTCTTAGTATCATCTGAAGCGATCCCGGAAGCGATTTACGTTCAAGAAGGCGACAAATTAATGGTTACGTATGTAGAAACAGGGGAACTCTTCCTTCCTGTAAAGGAACTTTCAAATGTCTCGTTAATGGAATAGCGATATACGTTTTCATCCATAACAAAAGCGGAAGCCAATGAAGGCTTCCGCTTTTGTCAATCGTTTAAGATGAAGGAGGATACGGGTCAGGCACTCACTGACCCAAAAGGTTTTAGGATATTTGTTTTGCCTTCTGTACGGAATGTCAATACTTTTTCGATCGGGTCGTATGATTCACCGTAAAACTCATCATCCTTATAGGTATGGATTTCTTCATACGTCATCTTCATTGCATCATAGACCGCTTCTTCTTCTGCATCTGCAGGAGACCAGTAAAGAATTTCAAGGTCAGTCTGTTCTCCAGTCGCGAGTGAACGACGGCTATAACCGATGCGGGATGCATGATGGAAGTTTTCACGAGCGTAGAAGCGCAGCCTTTTTTCGGTGTCGGTATCTTCA
This sequence comes from Sporosarcina gallistercoris, assembly GCF_050459885.1. Lineage (GTDB taxonomy): Bacteria > Bacillota > Bacilli > Bacillales_A > Planococcaceae > Sporosarcina > Sporosarcina gallistercoris_A. The sequence goes on from NZ_JBCMNO010000012.1 coordinate 241,402, forward strand.
TAATTCACCGGCTCCACTTCCAGCAAAATCGGCTTCCCTTTTTGCTTGAGCTGTGTCAGCAATTTTTTGCCAAGACCTTCACCGCGTGCAGCTGATGAAACAAACAAATAATCGACAAATACGAACGATTCTGTTTCAACATACATAAGCACATGTTTTTCGCTCTCATCTTTACGATAGACATTATGCTTATCCTTTAATAGTGCGTCCATATGCTCTTTTGATTTCATTTCTTCGATTGGGAAATACTCACTTAGTTTCTCGTACCAGTTCATTGATTCAATCTCCTCCGTCGGTATGGGTGTACCCGGAGCTTTTTGTTGGGGGTAGAACGTAGAGAGGAAAAAAGAGGTCAGAAAAAAATCCTCGAGTTCATTATATACCCTATTATAAACATACTAAACATAAAACGCTCAACTTTTTTACTTTTTTCTACCCTGTCCGGACTGTTTGCAAATTTCTTGCGCGCCTATTGTTTAATACGGTACAATTAAGTCAAAGATAGTCAAAGTCAACAATAATGACTGTGCCAGCAAAAGAGGTGAGAGGATGCGTAATATTTCCGACATCATAGAAGGGTATTTAAAATCGATTATCGAACATGAAGATAATGGAATCGTGGAAATCAAGCGCAACGAAGTGGCGGAAAAGTTCCAATGTGTTCCTTCGCAGATCAATTACGTCATTAAGACACGATTTACATTGGAGCGGGGCTACGCTGTGGAATCTAAACGTGGTGGAGGCGGATATATCCGGATTTACCGGGTTCAAACGAATTCCCGCAAAGAACTATTGGATCACGTATTGGAGAGTGTTCAAGAAGGCGCTTCATACACGATGGCAGAAGACGTGATTTATCGATTGATAGCGGAACAAGTGATTTCGAAAAAAGAAGCCCGGCTTATGCTTTCAGCTGTCGAGCCTACTGTTCTGAACTATCCGTTACCTGAACGGGATATAATCCGCGCGCGGATTTTACAAGCCATGTTGTTTTCGCTCCTTTACGAACAATCAGAGTGAAGCGGCGGGTTATCTAAATTATTGGGGTGGTAAAAGATGCTTTGTGAAAACTGTAAAGAACGTCCAGCTTCTGTCATCTTGATGCAGGATACGCCGAATGGATCGACTGAACGGAATTTGTGTGAGAAGTGTGCATTTAACCTACAGACGTTTTCAATCAGTCCGAATCAGGAGCCGATGTCGATTCAGCAATTTCTGTCGCAATGGCTGAGCGGAAGTGAAACGCTGCCACAGCAAACGCGAGAAGTTCAGGCTATGCCGGAATGTCCAGAATGCGGTCTAACCTTCCATCGCTTTTTAGAAATCGGTAAGTTCGGATGTCCTGAGTGCTATGAAACGTTTCGGGAGCGACTGCCGAAAGTATTTGGAAAGCTGCATAATGGGAATACAAGCCACAAAGGTAAAATCCCTGCATCGTTCAATGAGAAGATGACAATAAAAAAGAAAATCGAAGAGATTCGAGCGAGTATGCAAGAAGCGATTCAAGAAGAACAATTTGAACAGGCTGCTGTGCTGCGTGATGAAATAAAAGACTGGAAACGGAAACTCGCTTCAGAAACAGTGGAAGGGGAGAGTAATCATGGGGAATAACCGGTTTATGCAGAATGCTGTCACAGGCTGGATGATCCCTCATGGAGAGCATTCCGATATCGTGATGTCCACTCGGATCCGTCTCGCCCGAAACCTTCGTGAATTTCGGTTTCCTATCTCTTTCTCTGATGAGCAGGCGGAGGAAGTAGGGAGAATTGTTTCAAAAGCACTGCTTAGCACGGGTGAAAAAGGGTATTCCTATACGAGAATGAAAGAATTATCTTCACTTGAGCGTCAAGTGCTTGTTGAAAAGCATTTGATTAGCCCGCAACTTGCTGAAGCGGAACTATTTGGAGCGGTACTCCTATCCGAAGATGAAACCATCAGTATTATGGTCAATGAAGAGGATCATTTACGTATTCAGTGCATTTATCCGGGTTTACAGCTTGAAAGTGCCTATGAAAAGGCAAATGAAACGGATCGTTCACTTGAAGAGAAACTGCCGTATGCATTCGATGAAGAGTTTGGATATCTCACGAGCTGTCCATCCAATACGGGGACTGGCATGCGGGCTTCGGTCATGCTGCATTTACCGGCACTCACGATGACCCGGCAAATTAACCGGATCATCCCGGCTGTATCCAGGCTAGGTATGGTGGTAAGAGGAAGTTACGGCGAAGGCAGTGAAGCACCCGGGAATGTATACCAAGTATCCAATCAGCTCACGCTCGGTAAATCTGAGAAAGAAATTTTAGCTGAACTTGCGAACATCGTCTCGAGGTTGATCGCCCATGAACGCAGATCGCGTGAATTGCTGCTTGAGAAGTCACGAATTGCGCTTGAAAATCGGGTGTTCCGTTCACTTGGGACCATTTCGTACGCCCGGCTGCTTCCTTCCGCAGAAGCGGCTCGATGCCTGTCAGACGTCCGGCTCGGCATCGATCTTGAACTGATTGAAGATGTGGACATGACGATTTTGAACGAGTTGATGATTTTCATGCAATCCGGTTTTCTGCAGTATTATGAAGGAGAAGAGCTAACGTCTGAAGAATTAGATATTAGTCGCGCTAAACTTTTCAGAAAACGTTTGAAAAATGGCCCGTCAGAAGCGGATGGAAAGACAGACCTTTCTTGAGCGTCTCTTTTGCGTCCATGTAACCGATTCGATATAATAGTCAAAGATAGTCAAAGTCAATTCACCCGGAAACCGATTGTTTAACGGCCCGGAAGAATATAGATAGAAGTAGTACGATGAAAATTATTCTCTGCAGAAGGAGAGGAATGTTAATGATGTTCAATCGATTCACTCAACGTGCACAAAAAGTGCTCCAACTCGCTCAAGAAGAAGCCATCCGTTTAAAACACGAAGCAATTGGAACAGAACATATTCTACTCGGACTTATCCGTGAAGGCGGCGGTATTGCAGCAAAAGCATTAGAAGCGATCGGAGTCAGCTTCGATACAATTGAAACTGGAGTGGAAACACTCGTTGGAACAGGCAGTAAAGAAGTAGGGCCAATCGTACATTACACACCGCGTGCAAAGAAGGTCATTGAGCTTTCTGTCGATGAATCCCGTAAACTTGGCCACTCGTATATTGGAACAGAGCACATTTTGCTGGCGCTAATCCGCGAAGGTGAAGGTGTAGCTGCTCGAGTACTCAACAATGCAGGTGTCAGCTTGAATAAAGCGCGCCAGCAGGTGCTGCAGTTGCTCGGAAGTAATGATACGGCAAATGCAAGCGGTCAAAATGCCTCTGCAACAGCCGCGACTCCAACACTGGATGGCTTAGCGCGTGATCTGACAGAAATTGCACGTGAAGGAACTCTGGACCCTGTCATCGGGCGCGGTAAAGAAATCACACGTGTTATCGAAGTCTTAGCGCGTCGCACAAAGAACAATCCGGTTCTAATTGGTGAGCCTGGTGTTGGTAAAACAGCGATTGCCGAAGGGCTTGCGCTGCAAGTCGTGAACAACGAAGTTCCTGAAATTTTGCGTGATAAGCGCGTCATGACGCTGGATATGGGAACTGTTGTTGCGGGTACCAAATACCGTGGCGAATTTGAAGATCGTATGAAAAAAGTGATGGAAGAGATTCGCCAAGCAGGCAACATCATTCTATTCATCGATGAGTTGCATACACTCATTGGCGCTGGCGGTGCAGAAGGTGCAATCGACGCATCGAACATTTTAAAACCTTCCCTTGCTCGTGGTGAGTTGCAGTGTATCGGTGCAACGACACTCGATGAGTACAGAAAGTATATTGAAAAAGATGCAGCGCTCGAGCGCCGTTTTCAGCCGATCCAAGTGGATGAACCATCCGTTGAAGAGACGGTGCAGATCATTACCGGGCTGCGCGATAGATACGAAGCGCACCACCGAGTTAAAATCACCAACGAAGCGATTGAAGCAGCAGCTAAAATGTCGGATCGCTACATCTCTGACAGATTTTTGCCTGACAAAGCGATTGATTTGATCGACGAAGCGGGTTCTAAAGTTCGATTGCGTTCTTATACAACTCCCCCGAACTTGCGGGAACTTGAGAAGAAATTGGAAGCCATCCGTTCTGAGAAAAATGCTGCCGTTCAAAGTCAAGAGTTCGAGAAGGCTGCTTCTTATCGTGATAAAGAGCAGAAGATGAAAGAAGAGCTCGAAACAACGAAAACGGAATGGAAAGAAAAACAAGGCAAGACAGAGTCTGAAGTAACTGTGAATGACATAGCTGAAGTTGTTGCTATGTGGACAGGAATTCCGGTTGCACGAATTGCAGAAACGGAATCCGCCAAGCTGTTGAACATGGAGGAAGAGCTGCATAAGCGGGTCATCGGTCAAAAAGAGGCTGTCGCAGCTATTTCCCGGGCAATACGCCGTGCGCGTGCTGGATTGAAAGATCCGAAACGTCCTATCGGTTCATTCATCTTCCTTGGGCCAACTGGCGTTGGTAAAACAGAGCTAGCCAGGGCTTTGGCGGAAACGATGTTTGGCGACGAAGACTCCATGATCCGGATTGACATGTCCGAGTACATGGAAAAACATACAACATCACGTTTAGTCGGTTCTCCTCCGGGATACGTCGGATATGAAGAAGGCGGTCAGTTAACCGAAAAAGTACGCCGTAAACCATATTCCGTCATCTTGCTAGATGAGATTGAAAAAGCGCATCCAGATGTTTTCAACATTTTGCTGCAAGTGCTTGAAGACGGAAGATTAACGGATTCCAAAGGACGCACAGTCGATTTCCGCAACACGGTGATCATCATGACTTCAAACGTTGGTGCACAAGAGTTGAGAAAGAACAAATATGTCGGATTTAACCTTCAAGATGGTGAACAAGATTACGAAGACATGAAGAAGAAGATGTTGGAAGAGCTGAAAAAAGCATTCCGTCCTGAATTCCTCAACCGCGTTGATGAGATGATTGTCTTCCATTCGCTTGAAAAAGAGCAATTAGAAGAGATTGTGTCCTTGATGGCGGATGAATTGAGCAAACGGCTCGCTGAACAAGATATCGAACTTGTATTGACTCAAAAAGCGAAGTTGAAAATTGCGGATGAAGGGTACGATCCGGAATACGGTGCGCGTCCGCTTCGCCGTGCACTTCAGAAACATGTGGAAGACCGGCTTTCAGAGGAATTGTTGAAAGGAACAGCTCTTACTGGAAGAAAAGTGACGGTGGACTATGTGGACGGTGACTTCACAGTAGAGACCCAACAAGAAGAAATGGTTGAAAACTAATAAGAAGTAGAGGAATAGGATAGTCCATCCCTAGTTGGAAAAAAGGGGAGGGGCTGTCCTCTTCGTCGTTTGGAGGATGTATATGGCGAAAAAGAAAACGAAGTTCATGTGCAGGGCATGCGGATATGAGTCGCCTAAGTGGATGGGGCGTTGTCCGGGTTGCGGTGAATGGAACACGATGGATGAAGAAACGGAAATTGTTCAAAAAGGTCCTCGCGGAGCGTTCCAGCATTCTGATGCTGTGAAGCAGAAAGCGATGCCTATCAATGACGTTGCGATAGAGGATGAACCGAGAATCCGTACGGAAATGGAAGAGTTGAATCGTGTATTAGGTGGCGGGATCGTTCCGGGTTCACTTGTATTGATCGGCGGAGATCCAGGAATCGGGAAATCCACATTGCTGCTTCAAGTGTCTGCACTTTTAGCGAACCAACAGCAACGCGTGTTATACATTTCAGGGGAAGAATCGATTCGGCAGACCAAGCTGCGAGCACAACGTCTCGGCGTGCTGTCTGATGAATTATATATATACGCAGAAACGGATCTTGCGCTCATTCACGATACGATCGATAATGTAAAACCGAAATTTGTGGTTGTGGATTCAATTCAAACCATTCATCACCCAGAAGTTGCTTCTGCTCCGGGAAGTGTATCACAAGTAAGGGAATGTACAGCGGAATTAATGAAAATAGCAAAGACGCAAGGCATCGCGATTTTCCTGGTAGGTCATGTCACGAAGGATGGCCAAATTGCAGGGCCGCGCCTGCTCGAACATATGGTGGATACTGTATTGTACTTTGAGGGAGAGCGTCATCATACATATCGTATTTTACGTAGTGTGAAAAACCGCTTCGGCTCCACGAACGAAATCGCGATTTTCGAAATGCTGCAAGGTGGATTGAAAGAAGTTTTGAATCCTTCTGAGATGTTTATCCAGGAACGGTCTCAAGGCGGTGCCGGGTCCACCATTGTCGCCTCAATGGAAGGGACACGCCCGATTCTTGTGGAAATTCAGGCACTTGTCACACCATCCAGTTTCAATTATCCAAAACGGATGGCGACGGGTCTGGACCAAAACCGGGTATCTTTGTTGATGGCTGTATTGGAAAAACGGATGGGTATGCTATTACAAGCGCAGGATGCGTATATTAAAGTGGCAGGTGGCGTGAAACTCGATGAACCCGCGATTGATCTTGCTGTCCTCATGAGTATCGTGTCGAGCTATCGGGACGTTGCGGTGCGGGCTTCTGACTGTTATATGGGTGAGGTGGGACTGACAGGTGAAGTCCGCAGAGTCTCCCGTATCGAACAGCGTGTAGGAGAGGCGGCAAAGCTGGGGTTTGAACGTGCTGTCATTCCGGCTTCCAATATTGGTGGCTGGGAATATCCTGAAGGTATACAAGTCGTGGGAGTGGAAACGGTTCGGGATGCGCTTGATCTTTGTTTACCACAGTAATTATGGGTGCGCTAGGAACATTTGGCCCTATTTGGGAGTCCTGTTCTATAGATACAGGATTCCTGATTTTTTGAGGTTCCGAAAAGCAATCAATAGGGAATACATGTATACTAGTACTACTAAAAGGAGGTGGATCGAATGCTAAAACGAATTGTTCAAATCATGTTTTTACTGGTTGGTGGGACACTTGGCGTATTGTTTCTTCCGTACTTATTCCAATTATCTTCTTTCACAGCATCACCATTCATAAATAACCCTTATGTCGCTGCCGTTTTAGGAGCACTTTTCCTATTCGTGTTCAGTACGTTTTTAACAGATCCAATAGTCAACTTTATAAAGTGGTTAGAGGACTTACTGATGAAAGCTCCAATTTTAGATTTACTATTTGGTTCAATAGGATTGATCATAGGATTGTTTGTTGCTTTTTTAGCTGGATGGGGGTTAAGTAATATTCAAATTCCCGGTTTCACTTCAATCATACCAATTTTGTTGTCAGTTTTACTAGGTTATTTAGGATTCCAAGTGGGCTTTAAAAAACGGGATGAGTTTTTAACAGCCATTTTCTCCATCCGTAATGTAGGAAGGAAAAAGGAGCCTGAAGCGGAAACTGACGTATCTAAAAATCCAGTCTACAAAGTGCTCGATACAAGTGTCATCATCGATGGTCGTATTGCGGATATCGTTGACACCGGATTTCTCGAAGGCGTGTTGGTCGTGTCCCAGTTCGTATTGACTGAGCTCCAACACATTGCAGATTCTGCAGATACATTGAAGCGGACAAAAGGAAGGCGCGGTCTGGATGTACTTCGTCGCTTGCAAGAAGGTGATGGCAAGAAGATTATGATTACGGATGAAGACTTCCCGAATGTAGCGGAAGTCGATTTGAAGTTAGTGAAGCTTGCTAAAAAAATGAACGGACTCGTCGTCACAAACGATTTCAATTTGAACAAAGTCGCAGATCTGCATGGGGTTTCCGTGTTGAACATCAATGACCTTGCGAATGCGGTCAAACCTGTAGTTATCCCCGGTGAAGAAATGCATGTCGTGGTCATCAAAGACGGAAAAGAACACAATCAAGGCGTTGCTTACTTAGATGACGGCACGATGATTGTTATTGAAGATGGACGTAACTTTATCGGCACGGCTATCGAAGTCGTAGTCACGAGTGTGTTGCAAACTTCAGCAGGTCGCATGATTTTTGCGAAACCTAAAAATGGGAAGCAAACCAAAGCCCAATGAATGGCAACCAGTGGAAAGGAGTCATGATGGACTATACAGTAATGATGCCTGCTGCCGGAAGTGGAACGCGGATGGGAGCAGGGCATAACAAACTTTTTCTTGAACTTGAAGGGAAATCGATTTTGGCCCACACGTTAGCTGTGTTTCAGCAGGATCCTTGGTGTACAGGAATCATTTTAGCTGTGAAGGAAACAGAGCGGCCTACAATTGAAACGATTATCCAGCAAGGACAAATAACAAAAATAAGTGCTTTACCCGAAGGCGGAACCGAACGCCAGCACAGTGTGAGAGCATGTCTTGCATCCCATAAAACAGGTGGGATCGTCCTTGTGCACGATGCGGCCCGTCCTTTCATCCAACAAGATGTTATCCATGATCTTGTGATGAGTGCGTCCCAACATGGAGCTGCAGTGGCCGGTGTGAAGGTGAAAGATACGATGAAATACGTAAAAGATGGAATCATCGAAGAAACGGCAGATCGTGAACGCTTATGGGTCATTCAAACTCCACAAGCGTTCCGTTATGAAGTTTTGGAAGAATCCTCCCGTAAAGCGGAGAATGATAACTTTCTGGGGACTGACGAAGCGATGCTTGCAGAGCATGCAGGCTATGAAGTCCGGATTGTTGAAAGTACGTATGACAATATTAAAATGACGACACCAGAGGATCTTGCCTATGGTGGTTATTTGTTGAAAAAAAGGCTTGAGGAGACGATATGATGATACGAATTGGACAAGGTTTTGACGTGCATGAATTTGCAGAAGGACGCCCCCTTATTATTGGAGGGGTGACGATTCCCCATACAAAAGGGTTGATCGGTCACTCAGATGCAGATGTCCTATTGCATACCATTACAGATGCGGCGCTTGGAGCGATCGGTAAGGGGGATATCGGACATCACTTCCCGGATACAGACGCTGCATTTAAAGATGCCGACTCAGCAGTCCTCCTGCAAGAAGTCTGGAAACTGGTAGAAGAAGAGGGCTATACTCTCGGCAATTTGGATTGTACGATTATGGCACAACAGCCTAAAATGGCACCTCATATTGAAACCATCAAAAACCGGGTAGCCTCTTTACTGCATGCGGATCCTAGTCGAGTGAACGTTAAAGCGACCACAACAGAAAAATTAGGATTTGTCGGCAGAGAAGAAGGGATTGCATCTCTTGCGGCGATTCTTTTGGTGAAAGCTTGAGTTTTTGGTAAACTAGTCTATACAAGTAATTAATATTTGAACTAACAGAACGGAGATGTCTAGTCATGACAGCAGAAGTACGTGTGCGCTATGCGCCGAGCCCTACAGGTCATTTACATATCGGAGGAGCTCGCACCGCATTATTCAATTATTTGTTCGCTCGCCATCATGGCGGGAAATTCATAGTACGGATTGAGGATACTGACACGGTTCGTAATATTGAAGCCGGGGAATTGTCGCAGCTTGAAAACTTGAAATGGCTCGGAATCGAGCACGATGAGTCTGTTGATATCGGTGGACCTTACAGTCCCTATCGTCAAATGGAGCGACTGGATACGTACAAGAAATATTCAGAAGAGATGCTTGCAAAAGGCGCGGCTTATAAATGTTTCTGTACCACTGATGAACTTGAAGCAGAACGGGAACAACAAAAGACAGCAGGGATTGCAGCTCCGATGTATAAAGGGACTTGCCGTCATTTGAGCGCAGATGAAGTTGCGCAAAAAGAAGCAGCTGGTATGCCGTATACAATCCGCATGCGTGTTCCTGAAAATGTAACGTACACGATTGACGATCTTGTACGCGGCAGTGTTCAATTCGAATCCAAAGACATTGGCGATTGGGTCCTTGTAAAGGCGAATGGCATTCCTACGTATAATTTCGCGGTTGTCATTGACGACTATATGATGAAGATGTCTCACGTTTTCCGCGGAGAAGAGCATTTGACCAATACCCCGAAGCAGCTCATGGTCTTTGAAACATTCGGCTGGGAAGCACCTCGATATGGACATATGACTCTCATCGTCAATGAGGATCGCAAAAAGTTGTCCAAGCGGGATGAGTCGATCATTCAATTCATTTCTCAATATAAAGATCTTGGATACTTACCGGAAGCGATGTTCAATTTCTTTGCACTGCTTGGGTGGTCTCCTGTTGGAGAAGAAGAGCTGTTCACGAAAGAGGAACTCATCGAGCAGTTTGACGAGAGCCGTCTATCGAAATCACCTTCCATGTTCGATAAGCAGAAATTGACGTGGATGAATAACCAATATATTAAAAAGCTGAGCCTTGACGAAGTCGTTGCATTGACGTTACCGCACCTTGTGAAAGCAGGTCGGGTGAGTGAAGATATGACGCCGGAAGAAAGTGCATGGATTCATGATTTGATCGCACTGTATCACGGTCAGTTAAGTTACGGAGCTGAGATTGTTGAGCTATCTGCCCAATTCTTCAGTGACACAGTTGAGTATGATGAACAATCAAAAGAAGTTCTGGCTGGAGAACAGATTCCTGAAGTGATGGCCTCGTTCAAACAGCAACTTGAGAACCTTGAAACATTCGATGCACCGTCTATCAAAGCGGCCATCAAAGCGGTTCAAAAAGAAACAGGGCATAAAGGGAAAAACTTATTCATGCCGATCCGTGTGGTCGCAACTGGTCAAGCACATGGTCCGGAATTGCCGGAATCGATTGCATTGCTTGGTCGGGAAAAGACAATTGCGCGCGTCGGGAAGTTTGTACAGTAAGCCTGTGTTGACAAGCGGAAACTGCCGTGTACAATAAGAGTAATCTTAGAATGTATCGCATATAGAAAGCGTTGAAGAGGAGAAGTACGTAAAACACACCCTTCAGAGAAGATCTCCATTGGCTGAAAGAGATCTGGGTCACCCGTTTTACAGAAATGCACCTTTGAGCGCCAGGCTGAAATCCAGTAAGCCGGACGGTTCGTCTCCGTTACAGACGTCGAGTGAAATGGAATTCACCTATTCCGTTTCAAAAAAGAGTGGAACCACGCAACAACTGCGTCTCTGTCATTAGACAGAGGCGTATTTTTTTTTATAGAAAAGAGGGGGACCGACATGTTTTCCAGAATGAAAGAAGACATTCGATGCATTTTTGACCAAGACCCCGCTGCTCGGAGTACGATCGAGGTCGTCTTGACCTACTCAGGATTACATGCCATTTGGTCACATCGGATTGCACATGTGCTTTTTAAAAAGAACATGCACTTCGCAGCTAGAGTACTTTCCCAAGTGAGCCGCTTTTTTACTGGGATTGAAATTCACCCTGGGGCCAAGATCGGAAGAAGGCTTTTCATCGACCATGGAATGGGAATTGTGATAGGTGAAACATGTGAAATAGGTAATGATGTCACCATCTATCAAGGTGTCACGTTAGGTGGGACGGGTAAAGAAAAAGGCAAGAGGCATCCGACCCTTCATGACAATGTCCTAGTAGCGACAGGTGCAAAAGTGCTGGGTAATATTATTATTGGTGAAAACAGTAAGATTGGAGCCGGTTCTGTTGTGTTGAAAGATGTTCCGGCGGAATCGACAGTGGTCGGAATTCCTGGGAAAGTGGTTATCTCAAATGGAGTTCGTGTAAAAGACCGGCTGAATCATACATTGCCTGATCCGATATCCGAAATGTGTACATCGATGGAAGACAGGATTTTGCAATTGGAACAACAGCTGCATGAGTTGAAAAAAGATAATCAAATTCGTGACGAAAAGGATGAGAATCGATGACAATCCAGTTATACAATACATTGACGCGTAAGAAAGAGGCATTTGTTCCAATCACTGAAGGGGAAGTGAAAATGTACGTATGTGGTCCTACTGTCTACAACTACATTCATATCGGAAATGCTCGGCCAGTCATCGTTTTCGATACAGTACGAAGGTATTTGGAATACCGTGGTTACAATGTGAAATTCGTCTCCAACTTTACAGATGTGGATGATAAAATCATTAAAGCCGCAAACGAACTTGGCGAAGAAGTGCCGGAGTTAACTGAGCGGTTTATCCAAGCGTACTTCGAGGATGTAGGGGCTCTCGGATGCAAGAAAGCGGATATGCATCCGCGCGTAACCGATCATATTCAAGATGTGATTGACTTCATTTCATTATTGATTGAAAAAGAATATGCTTATGAATCAGAAGGGGATGTCTATTTCCGTACAAGAAAGTTTGACGGATATGGAAAGTTATCACACCAGTCGATTGATGAATTGAAAGTTGGTGCTCGTATCCAAGCGAGTGAACGTAAACAAGATGCCTTGGATTTCGTATTATGGAAAGCGGCAAAAGATGGTGAAATCTCGTGGAGCAGTCCATGGGGAGAAGGCCGTCCTGGCTGGCACATCGAGTGTTCGGTAATGGCTAGACAACTACTTGGTGATACGATTGATATCCACGCGGGTGGGCAGGACTTGACGTTCCCGCATCACGAAAATGAGATCGCACAATCCGAAGCGCTGACAGGGAAGACGTTCGCCCGCTATTGGATGCATAATGGATATATAAATATCGACAATGAAAAAATGTCGAAGTCACTAGGGAACTTCGTGCTAGTACACGACATCATTCAACAGATTGACCCGCAAGTGTTAAGATTCTTCATGCTCTCCGTACACTATAGTTCTCCAGTGAATTTCTCTCAAGATCTTGTGGGAAGTGCAGCGAATGGATTGGATCGGATACGTACTGCCTATCAAAACGTTGAACACCGTCTAGCTGTATCTGCGGATAATGGGGACCAACAGGATATTTGGCTCCACAAAATCCAAGAGCAGCTAACGGCTTTTGAAGAAGCGATGGATGATGACTTCAATACAGCTAATGGGATTGCGGTTATTTTTGAACTCGCTAGCCTGGCGAATGTCTATCTGCTGGAAAAGAACACTGAAAAAGTTGTGTTGGAAGCATTTTTGAATACGTTTAATCAGTTGATGAGCGTTCTTGGACTGCCATTCAAAGAGAAGGAAGAACTCCATGATGAAGCAATCGATCAGTTGATAGAAGAACGTTTGGAAGCGCGTAAAAATCGTGACTTCGCCCGTGCAGATGCAATCCGCGATGAATTGAAAGAGCAAGGGATCCTTCTGGAAGATACTGCGCAAGGGGTCCGGTGGAAACGATCATGAGTGACTACAATCTGCGCCCAGCAGACGTTCGGCAGCTGAAAGCACTATCCCTCGCCTATATGGGAGATGCGGTCTATGAGCAGGCGGTGCGTGAGCATCTCCTGCGATCAGGTCGTGTCAAACCGAATATTCTTCACAAGGAAGCAACCCAATTTGTTTCTGCGAAAGCGCAAGCGTCTATTTTGCGGGCCATGGTAGAAGAAAACTTTTTGAGTGAAGAAGAGATGGCAGTCATGAGACGGGGCAGAAACGCTAAATCCGGGTCTGTACCAAAAAATACAGATGTTCTAACGTATAATCATAGTTCGGCGTTTGAAGCGGTCATCGGCTATTTATATTTGTTGGAAGATAGAGAGAGAACGGCTGAGTTCATACGGAAGGCTATCGAATTTATTGAAGGAGGGGAAGACCGTGTCAGAAATTGAAGAAACTGAAATGATAGGCGGCAAAAATCCAATCGTTGAGGCATTACGATCGGGGAGAGAATTGAATAAGATCTGGATCGCCGATGGGTTGAATAAGCAAAGTATCGGAGAGATTACGACGCTTGCCAAGAAAGCTGGAGTTGTTGTCCAAGCCGTTCCGAAAAAGAAGCTGGATCAGTTACTGGATGTGAATCATCAAGGGATTGTCGCCTCTGTAGCTGCTTATGCGTATGCAGAGCTGGACGATATTTTTGCAGTCGCAGAACAGCGTGGGGAAGATCCGTTCATTTTGTTGCTGGATGAATTGGAAGATCCGCATAATCTTGGATCGATTCTACGTACTGCGGATGCGGTGGGTGTGCATGGCATCATCATACCGAAAAGACGGTCAGTTGGTCTTACAGGTGTCGTTGCAAAAGCTTCGACAGGTGCTATTGAACACGTCCCAGTCGTTCGTGTTGTGAATTTAGGACAAACCGTCGATGAGCTGAAGAAGAAAGGCGTTTGGATTGCGGGTACAGATGCAAAAGGATCTGCTGACTATCGGACAATGGATGCGACGCTTCCGCTTGCAGTCATTATAGGCAGCGAAGGTAAAGGGATGTCCCGTTTGTTGAAAGAAAAATGTGATTTCCTGTACCATTTGCCAATGCGGGGACATGTCACCTCTCTTAATGCTTCTGTTGCGGCTTCGCTGCTCATGTACGAAGTGTTGCGCAAACGGCTGCCGAATCCGTCCGCAACATGAAAAAAGATATCCTGCTAGTAGATGGTTATAACATCATCGGTGCTTGGCCGGAATTACGGGAGTTAAAGCGTTTGAAGCTTGCAGAGGCGCGTGACCGTTTAATTGACCAGTTAGCTGAATATCAAGCATTCAAAGGTTGGCGGGTAATCGTCGTGTTTGATGCGTACCTTGTGCCAGGTATTGAAAACAAAGAGAAACGTTCCAGTGTAGAGATTGTGTTTACAAGAGAGAACGAAACTGCTGACGAACGTATCGAGAAATTGGTTACTGAACTATCCAGACGTACCGTTCAACTTCATGTAGCCACTTCAGATTTTACCGAACAATGGATCATTTTCGGTCAAGGAGCGTTAAGAATTTCTGCACGTGAATTAGAGATTGAAGTGCAGGAAATCGACAAGATCATATCTGCGAAAGTGCGGGCGATCCAGGAGAACCGTTCTTTTTCCAAAATACAATTATCACAGGAAGTGGCAGAAGTTTTCGAAAAATGGCGCAGAGGGAACAGGTGAGCGGTTGACGCAAAAAAATTCCTTAAGGTATAATTGACTAACTAGTATGATAAACCGGAGTGATGGGGAATGGCGGAAAAGACAGCTTATGCACCTAGATCAGTAGACTTCAGTACCTTTTCCGATGAACAATTGATCGGAATCATCCAAGAGGGGAACACAGATGCACTCGACTTTCTCATTACTAAATATCAATCATTTGTTCGGATGAAGGCCCGTTCCTACTTCATGATGGGTGGGGACAAGGAAGATATAATCCAAGAGGGTATGATTGGATTATACAAGGCGATTCGTGACTTCCGTGAAGATCGGCTCAGTTCGTTCAAAGGTTTTGCGGAGTTATGTATTAAACGGCAAATCATCACCGCCATCAAAACAGCTACTCGTCAAAAGCACATTCCGCTTAATTCATCAGTCTCATTGGACAAACCGGTATATGACGAAGAATCAGATCGGACCTTATTGGATGTCTTGGCAGGTTCAGTGAACGATGACCCTGAAGATCTAATGATTTACAAAGAGAACTTTGTGCAAATGGAAGTGGAGATGAACAAAGTGCTGAGCAGTCTTGAAAAGGAAGTGCTCGGTCTCTACCTTGACGGACAATCCTATCAAGAAATCTCCGAAGAGCTGAATCGGCAAGTCAAATCGGTAGACAACGCATTGCAGCGCATTAAACGTAAGCTTGAGAGGTACATGCAAGTAGATGTTGTTACGTAAGCATCTCCAATTTTCTGACTATCCTTGCATTGACAGGGAATAGGTTAGGTGGTACTCTTTATCAAGACTATGGAAAGACTAGGTGTTCACTAGATATGTCTAAAAAAATTGTAGTAAGCTGTGAAAAATGCGGCTCCAGAAACTATTCACTTCCAGGAGGCAGTAATAAAACGACTGAACGACTGGTCCTGAAGAAACACTGCAGTCATTGCAATGAACATACGTTACACAGACAAACAGCGTGAGGGTCGGGCTGGACTTGAGACCGTCATATCTACTATTCGGAGGTTTGCAAAAGAATGGGCAAGATAACAAGTTTCTTTAAAAACGTTGTCACGGAAATGCGGAAAGTCAGCTGGCCGAAACGTAAAGAACTGACTCGCTATACAATCGTGGTTATCGGTACAGTAGTATTCATGGCAGTTTATTTCGGTCTTGTGGATCTTGGCTTATCACGAGTAATGGAATGGTATGTTTCGTTATAATAGAGCACGTTGAATCGCATACTGAAAATATCCCGTCTGACAGAAAGAGCGGGTTTTTTCATTTGAAGAAAAAAGGAGGGACGGACGCGAAGTCCTCATCGATATGGAAATGGAGAAAAATTGGTACGTCGTCCATACGTACTCTGGGTACGAAAATAAAGTAAAAGAAAATCTTGAAAAACGTGTTGAAACAATGGGTATGCAAGACAAGATTTTTCGCGTGATTGTTCCTGAAGAAGAAGAAACGGATTTCAAAGAAGGTAAAAAACGTACAGTGATGCGGAAAACGTTCCCTGGTTACGTCCTTGTTGAAATCATCATGACAGACGATTCGTGGTATGTTGTCCGGAATACACCGGGAGTCACAGGATTCATCGGCTCATCAGGCGGGGGAGCGAAACCAACACCACTTCTCCCTGAAGAGGTGACGTTCATACTGAAGCAAATGGGTATGAAGGACCGCAAATTGGAAGTTGACTTTGAAATCGGCGAAATGGTGGAAGTGCTAGAAGGTCCATTTGCTGGATTCCAAGGTAAAGTTGAAGAGATCGAACTGGACCAAGGTAAAGTCAAAGTGTCTGTAGACATGTTCGGCCGCGAAACGAATATGGAACTTGACTTTGAACAAGTAGAACGAACGAGCTGAAAATATTAATTCGTTCCCTCTTGCAAAACATGTGAAATAGTGATATTATTTCAAAGGTCAGACATAGAAATGTCTGAACGTCTTACAAAATTCTACCGGCATTTGCCGGCAGGCACATATTGAGTGGGAGGGGCAACCCAAATACCACATCACGGACTTAAGGAGGTGTGTCTCGTGGCTAAAAAAGTAATCAAGCTTGTGAAATTGCAAATTCCAGCAGGAAAAGCAAATCCAGCACCGCCAGTCGGACCGGCGCTCGGTCAGGCAGGTGTCAATATCATGGGATTCTGTAAAGAATTCAATGCGCGTACATCTGACCAAGCAGGTCTTATTATTCCTGTTGAAATCACTGTATTCGAAGATCGTTCATTTACATTCATCACAAAAACTCCGCCAGCAGCAGTATTGTTGAAGGTTGCAGCTAAAATCCAGAAGGGTTCAGGCGAACCGAACAAAACTAAAGTTGCTGTCGTGAAACGTGATCAAGTTAAAGAAATCGCTGAACAAAAAATGCAAGATTTGAATGCTGCATCAGTTGAAGCAGCGATGGCAATGGTTGAAGGTACTGCTCGCAGTATGGGAATCACGATCGAAGACTGATCTGAAACCTGATTCATTGTATGTTTTTATGGGGGTTGCGGTTGTTCTATCGAACACGCAACCCTTAATCGTGGGAGGTTTATTCCGCTAAAACCACAATCGAGGAGGAAATATCTGATGGCTAAAAGAGGCAAAAAGTTCGTAGAAGCTGCTAAGCTTGTTGACCGTACAACGGCATACGACTTAACAGAAGCGATCGAACTCGCTAAAAAGACAAGCACAACAAATTTTGATGCAACAGTTGAAGTAGCTTTCCGTCTAGGAATCGATACACGTAAAAACGATCAGCAAATTCGTGGGGCAGTAGTGCTTCCGAACGGAACTGGTAAAACACAACGTGTACTTGTTTTCGCTAAAGGCGAAAAACTTAAAGAAGCTGAAGCAGCAGGCGCTGACTTTGTAGGCGATGCAGAATACATCACTAAAATCCAGCAAGGATGGTTCGACTTCGATGTTATCGTTGCGACACCTGATATGATGGGTGAGGTTGGTAAAATCGGACGTGTACTCGGACCAAAAGGTCTTATGCCGAACCCGAAAACTGGCACAGTGACATTCGACGTTACAAAAGCGGTTCAAGAAATCAAAGCAGGTAAAGTTGAATATCGTGCGGACAAAGCGGGAATCATTCACGCTCCGATCGGTAAAGTTTCTTTCGATAACGAAAAACTTGCAGAAAACCTTACAACTGTATTTGAAGTAATCCAGAAGGCTAAACCGGCAGCAGCTAAAGGTACTTATATGAAGTCTGTTAACTTAACAACTACAATGGGTCCTGCTGTGAAGATCAACCCTTCTTCAGTAAATGTGAAATAATTAGTTGACATGCGCCCTATCGTTTGGTAGGATAACGTTTGTTGCAATATACGATTTGTACCGCAGACAGCAGGAGTGGATTACCACTTAATATTCCTGCCGAGGGACAAGACGCTCTTTTTAACTGTAAAAAGATGACGACTTTCCAACCCTCCGTCTGCCAGTCAGATCGGAGGGTTTTTTATGCATATGGTATAAATGCCCCTACACTTAACAGGAGGTGTCAAGATGAGCAAAGTATTAGAAGCGAAACAAGCAGTAGTAACTGAAATCGCGGACAAGATGAAAGCATCAGCTTCAATGGTCGTTGTTGACTATCGTGGTCTTAACGTTGCGCAAGCAACTGAACTTCGTAAGCAACTTCGTGAAGCTGGCGTTGAATTCAAAGTCTACAAAAACTCGATGGTTCGCCGTGCGGCTGAAGCATCTGGTCTTGAAGGGCTTAACGAACATCTTACAGGACCAAACGCAATTGCGTTTTCAACTGAAGATGTAATCGCACCCGCAAGAATCATCAACAACTTCGCTAAAACCAACGAAGCATTGGAAATCAAAGCTGGTGTCATCGAAGGTGCAGTGGCTTCTGTTGAAGAAGTGAAAGCATTGGCGACTCTTCCTTCACGCGAAGGACTTCTCTCTATGCTACTCAGCGTGCTTCAAGCTCCGATGCGCAACTTCGCATTGGCAACAAAAGCCGTTGCAGACCAAAAAGAAGAACAAGGCGCGTAATATCGCATCTTGACCAATTAGCGAGCTAACTCGCAAAACATACCCATTAGGAGGAACTAAAATGACTAACGAACAAATCTTAGGCGCTATCAAAGAAATGACAGTTCTTGAACTTAACGACCTAGTAAAAGCAATCGAAGAAGAATTTGGCGTAACTGCTGCAGCTCCTGTAGCTATGGCTGGCGCTGGAGCTGGAGAAGCAGCTGCTGAGCAGACTGAATTCGACGTTGTACTAGCTGCTGCTGGAGACCAAAAAATCAAAGTCATCAAAGTCGTTCGCGAAATCACAGGCCTAGGCTTGAAAGAAGCGAAAGAAGTTGTTGATAACGCACCTAAAGCTATCAAAGAAGGCGTAGAAAAGGCTGAAGCTGAAGAACTTAAAGCTAAGCTTGAAGAAGTAGGCGCTTCTGTAGAAGTTAAGTAATTCGTGAACTGCGAAGAAAAACCTCGTCTTTGTCGACGGGTTTTTCTTCGTTTTTTTTATACCCGGATTTAGTAAGTTAACAGTAAGGGGGATTCATGTGGCTGAGCATTACTATTCGAAAAGTCCTGATGTAAAAAGTGAACCGAAACAATGGCAGACGAATTTGCGCGGATCGAACTTTGTTTTTGTGACCGATGCGGGTGTGTTCAGTAAAGGGGAAGTGGACTTTGGTTCACGTCTACTCATCGATACATTCCGAGCTCCGGATATTGAAGGGGATATTCTTGACGTGGGATGTGGATATGGACCTGTAGGACTTTCTATAGCCTCGTTGTTGAAAGAACGGATGATCCAGATGGTGGACGTGAACGAACGTGCGTTAGCTCTGTCTCGGACCAATTCCCAAAAAAATAATATTGACAACGTTTTGATTTATTCCAGTGATGCGTTAGATGAAGTGGAAACAAAAGACTTCGCTTCGATATTGACGAATCCACCAATTCGCGCAGGGAAGGAAACGGTTTTTAAAATTTACGACCAAGCGAGAGAACATTTAGCGGTTGGTGGAGAACTTTGGGTGGTTATTCAGAAAAAGCAAGGGGCTCCTTCGACTATAGCGAGATTAGAAGAATTATTCGGTAATGCAGAAATTGTGGAGAAAAGCAAGGGGTATTATATTATTAAGTCAAGAAAACATTGACTCCACCCGGGCGTTGTGATAACATTATAAAATGCAACAATAAATATACTGCATTCGTGTGCCTTTTTATGCGTTTGCATAAGTGATGGAAATGTTAGGTATACTGACGTTGGATAAAAGATTGGTAAATCGAAAATGAGCTCTAGCCGGAACTCGTTTTCTTTTTGTTTTTTCGATATCATACACTATTTTTTTGATTTCGGAAAGACTTTTATGAGGTGTTTGGTAGGGATTGGCGCTAATTTCAAACCGGCCTGAAATTGCCAAGGTACCAAACTAGCTCTATTAATGTCTTATGAGGGGTGAAAGAGTTGACAAATCACTTAGTTCAGTATGGTCAACACCGTCAGCGCAGAAGTTTCGCGAGAATTAGCGAAGTACTAGATCTGCCGAATCTGATTGAAATTCAGACGGAATCTTATGAGTGGTTTTTGGAAGAAGGGCTGCGGGAAATGTTCCACGATATTTCTCCCATCCAAGACTTCACCGGAAATCTGTCATTGGAATTTGTCGATTATCAGCTTGGCGAACCTAAATATCCTGTGGATGAGTCAAAAGAACGTGACGTAACATTCGCTGCGCCGCTTCGGGTGAAAGTCCGTTTGCACAATAAAGAAACTGATGATGTTAAAGAACAAGATGTCTTCATGGGTGATTTCCCATTGATGACTGAAAATGGAACTTTTATTATTAATGGTGCTGAGCGGGTTATCGTTTCTCAGCTCGTTCGTTCACCTAGTGTATATTTCAACGATAAGACAGACAAGAATGGTAAACGCGGATTTGGCGCAACGGTCATACCTAACCGCGGTGCGTGGCTTGAATACGAAACGGACGCAAAAGATGTAGTCCATGTCCGTATCGACCGTACGCGCAAATTGCCAATTACAGTCCTTTTACGTGCCCTTGGTTTTTCAAGTGATCAGGAAATCATCGATCTAATCGGCGATAATGAATACCTTCGAAACTCTCTTGAAAAAGATAACACGGAAAACTCGGAGAAAGCTCTTCTTGAAATTTATGAGCGTTTACGTCCGGGTGAACCGCCAACTTTAGATAGCGCGAAAAACTTACTATTTTCCCGTTTCTTTGATGCGAAGCGATATGACCTGGCAAACGTAGGTCGCTATAAAATGAACAAAAAGCTGCACCTTCAAAACCGTTTATTCAACCAAACGATTGCGGAAACTCTTGCGGATCCTGAAACAGGAGAAATCCTTATTGAAAAAGGACAGTTAATTGATCGTCGTATGCTGGATAAATTACTTCCTTATTTTGAAAAGGGTATAGGAGTAGAAGATTTGAAGCAGATGGGCGGAGTGTTGGAAGATGACATTCGCATTCAGTCTGTGAAAATCTACGCTCCGAAAGGTGAAGAAGGACAAATCATTAACGTTATTTCAAATGGCGTTATCGATGATTCCATCAAGCATGTTACGCCTTCGGATATCATTGCTTCCATCAGCTACTTCTTCAACTTGTTACACGGAGTGGGCGATACGGACGATATCGACCACCTAGGAAACCGCCGTCTCCGTTCTGTCGGGGAACTTCTGCAGAACCAGTTCCGTATCGGCTTGTCCCGTATGGAGCGTGTAGTTAAAGAACGTATGTCCATTAATGACACGCAATCGATTGTGCCTCAACAACTGATTAACATCAGACCTGTTATCGCATCTATTAAAGAGTTCTTTGGTAGTTCTCAGCTCTCTCAGTTCATGGACCAAACAAACCCACTTGCAGAGTTAACGCACAAGCGTAGACTTTCTGCACTTGGACCTGGCGGTTTGACACGTGAACGTGCTGGGATGGAAGTACGTGACGTTCATTACTCCCACTATGGCCGTATGTGCCCGATTGAGACGCCGGAGGGACCGAACATTGGACTTATTAATACACTTTCTACATTTGCGAAAGTGAATAAGTTCGGATTTATAGAAACTCCTTACCGGAAAGTGGATCCAGATACTGGACGTGTAACTGCACGTATCGATTATCTGACAGCCGACTTGGAGGACAATTATATTGTAGCTCAAGCAAATGCACCTCTAAACGATGATGGTACATTCGTTAACGAAGAAGTGGTAGGCCGTTTCCAAGGGGATAACACAGTATTCAAACGCGAACAAATTGACTACATGGACGTATCTCCTAAGCAAGTTGTTTCTGCAGCGACAGCATGTATTCCGTTCTTGGAAAATGATGACTCCAACCGTGCGCTTATGGGAGCCAACATGCAACGACAAGCAGTACCTCTTCTAAATCCGAAAGCACCTTTTGTAGGGACAGGAATGGAGCACGTTTCTGCACGTGATTCAGGAGCTGCTGTTGTATCGAAACACGAAGGGATTGTTGAGCACGTCGAAGCGAAAGAAATCCGCGTCCGTCGTATCAACACGGTAGAAGGAAAAGAAGTTAAGGGAGACCTTGATATCTATCGTCTATCGAACTTCATCCGTTCTAACCAAGGGACTTGTTACAACCAACGTCCTATCGTTAGTGTCGGTGATCGTGTTTCTAAGAAAGATATTCTCGCAGATGGTCCATCGATGGAAAAAGGGGAAATGGCTCTTGGTCAAAACATCCTGATTGCTTTCATGACATGGGATGGGTACAACTACGAGGATGCAATTATCATGAGTGAACGCCTTGTTAAAGATGATGTCTTCACTTCTGTCCATATTGAAGAATATGAATCGGATGCTCGTGATACGAAGCTGGGACCGGAAGAAATCACACGTGATATTCCGAACATCGGTGAAGATGCACTTCGTAACTTGGACGACCGCGGGATTATCCGAATAGGTGCTGAAGTACATGATGGAGATATCTTGGTCGGTAAAGTGACGCCTAAGGGTGTAACGGAACTAACTGCAGAAGAACGTCTTCTTCATGCAATCTTTGGTGAGAAAGCACGTGAAGTTCGTGACACGTCACTTCGTGTACCTCACGGAGCGGGCGGAATCGTTCTTGATGTTAAAGTGTTCAATCGTGAAGATGGCGACGAACTAGCACCAGGTGTAAACCAACTGGTCCGTGTCTATATCGTTCAGAAACGTAAAATCTCTGTCGGCGATAAGATGGCTGGCCGTCACGGTAACAAAGGTGTTATATCCAGGATTCTACCTGAATCCGATATGCCGTTCATGCCTGACGGAACGCCTGTAGATGTCATGCTTAACCCACTGGGTGTACCATCACGTATGAATATCGGACAGGTACTCGAGATGCACCTTGGAATGGCTGGCCGTACGCTGGGTGTTCATATGGCTTCTCCTGTATTTGACGGTGCCAACGAACAAGACGTTTGGGATACGATGGAAGAAGCGGGAATGGACCGAGACGGAAAGACTGTACTTTATGACGGTCGTTCTGGAGAAGCGTTCGATAACCGAGTGTCTGTCGGAATCATGTACATGATCAAACTGGCTCACATGGTCGATGACAAACTACATGCCCGTTCTACTGGACCATACTCATTAGTTACGCAACAACCACTTGGCGGTAAAGCCCAGTTCGGCGGTCAGCGTTTCGGGGAGATGGAAGTTTGGGCACTTGAGGCGTATGGGGCAGCTTATACACTTCAAGAAATCCTCACAGTGAAATCGGATGATGTCGTGGGTCGAGTGAAAACGTATGAAGCAATTGTAAAAGGTGACAGTGTTCCTCAACCAGGTGTACCGGAATCCTTTAAAGTTCTAATTAAAGAACTTCAGAGTCTTGGATTGGATGTTAAAATGCTATCCGAAGACTTCGAAGAAATTGAATTACGTGACTTAGAAGAAGATGATGATATGCAGCCAACGGATGCGTTAAACCTTATGAAGGAAGACCAACCAGTCTGATTCGTAAGCGGAAGATAAATAATAAAGGGGCACTGTCCCCTTTTTTTAAATGGTATAACAGGGCCGGCAAGTCAGCGACTAGACAAAAGGGAGGTAGGCTCCTTGGTAGATGTTAATAATTTTGAGTATATGAAAATAGGGCTAGCTTCTCCTGATAAGATCCGTTCTTGGTCTTATGGTGAAGTAAAGAAGCCTGAAACAATCAATTATCGTACATTGAAGCCTGAAAAAGATGGGTTGTTCTGCGAGCGCATTTTCGGACCTACAAAGGACTGGGAGTGCCATTGTGGGAAGTATAAGCGTGTTCGTTATAAAGGTGTCGTTTGTGATCGTTGCGGCGTAGAAGTGACACGTCAGAAAGTTCGTCGTGAACGCATGGGCCACATCGAACTTGCAGCACCCGTAACACACATTTGGTACTTCAAAGGTATTCCTAGCCGTATGGGGCTTATTCTGGATATGACACCTCGTGCATTGGAAGAAGTTATCTATTTTGCTTCTTATGTCGTTGTCGATCCAGCAGATACACCGCTTGAGCGAAAGCAACTACTCTCTGAAAAAGAGTACCGGCTGTATCGTGAAAAGTATGGTTCCAAGTTCCAAGCGCTCATGGGTGCAGAAGCGATCGAACAACTTCTATCCGCTATAGACTTGGATAAAGAAACAGAAAGTTTGAAGGAAGAACTTAAAACAGTTCAAGGACAACGTCGCACACGTGCGATTCGTCGCCTGGAAGTTGTGGAATCATTCCGTAACTCTGGAAATCATCCTGAATGGATGGTTCTTGAAGTACTTCCTGTTGTTCCGCCTGAATTACGTCCGATGGTTCAATTAGACGGAGGCCGTTTTGCGACTTCCGATCTAAATGATCTGTATCGTCGGGTAATCAACCGGAATAACCGTCTGAAGCGACTGTTGGATCTTGGTGCGCCGGGAATCATCGTTCAAAACGAGAAGCGTATGCTTCAAGAAGCTGTCGATGCTCTCGTGGATAACGGTCGTCGCGGACGTCCGGTAACGGGGCCGGGTAACCGTCCATTGAAATCTCTTTCCCACATGTTGAAAGGGAAGCAAGGACGTTTCCGTCAAAACTTACTTGGTAAACGTGTTGACTACTCCGGTCGTTCTGTAATCGTTGTAGGACCAAACTTGAAGATGTACCAGTGTGGACTCCCGAAAGAGATGGCGATTGAGCTATTCAAGCCATTTGTGATGAAAGAACTCGTTGAACGGGGTCTTGCTCATAATATTAAGAGTGCAAAACGTAAAATTGAGCGATTGCATTCTGAAGTATGGGATGTCCTAGAAGAAGTGATTAGGGAACATCCAGTTCTATTGAACCGGGCACCTACACTTCACCGTCTTGGAATCCAGGCGTTTGAACCGATGCTAGTAGAAGGTCGCGCAATTCAGCTTCACCCACTTGTATGTACAGCGTATAACGCCGACTTCGATGGTGACCAAATGGCTGTGCACGTACCTCTATCTGCAGAAGCTCAAGCGGAAGCCCGTCTTCTCATGCTGGCTGCACAAAACATCTTGAACCCTAAAGATGGTAAACCGGTTGTAACTCCTTCACAGGATATGGTTCTTGGTAACTATTACTTAACTCTTGAGCGCAGTGGTGTTGTAGGAGAAGGTAAAACGTTCAGTAATGTGAACGAAGCGTTAATCGCTTATCAAAACGGTCATGTGCATTTGCACTCTCGTATCGCGATTGCAGCTAGCTCCCTCAAGAATCCTACGTTTACAGAGGAACAGAATGCCCAATTGCTGATTACAACCGTAGGGAAAGTGATCTTTAATGAGATTCTTCCTGAATCGTTCCCGTATATCAATGAACCAACTACACATAATCTGCAAATTGAAACACCTGCAAAATACTTTGTGCCAGGTACTACGGATATTCTTAAGCACGTTCAAGCTGCTGAGATTGTTTCGCCATTCAAGAAGACGATTCTTGGGAACATCATTGCGGAGATATTCCGCAGATTCCACATCACCGAAACTTCTAAAATGCTTGACCGTATGAAGAATCTCGGTTTCAAATATTCGACGCGAGCAGGAATTACAATTGGTATTGCTGATATCGTCGTACTTCCAGATAAGCACGAAATCTTACAAGATGCCCAAGCGAAAGTGGATAAAGTGACACAACAGTTCCGTCGAGGTCTGATTACGGACGAAGAGCGATACGATCGTGTCATTTCTTATTGGAGCCATGCGAAAGATGTTATTCAGGGGAAATTGATGGACTCTTTAGAGGACACAAACCCGATCTTCATGATGAGTGACTCCGGAGCCCGTGGTAACGCATCCAACTTTACGCAGCTTGCTGGTATGCGTGGACTCATGGCCAACCCGGCAGGACGTATCATTGAGTTGCCGATCAAGTCATCATTCCGTGAAGGACTAACAGTTCTCGAGTACTTCATCTCGACACACGGTGCTCGTAAAGGTCTTGCTGATACAGCCCTTAAAACTGCTGACTCAGGATATCTTACACGTCGTCTTGTTGACGTTGCCCAAGATGTTATCGTTCGTGAAGACGACTGTGGTACAGACCGAGGTCTTGAAGTTTCAGCACTCACTGAAGGTGCGGAAATAATTGAAGCGCTAGATGAGCGTATCGAAGGTCGTCATGCTAAGAAGAAAATACTTCACCCTGAAACAGGCGACGTATTAGTTGAGAAAAACCAACTTATTACTGCCGATATTGCACAAGCAATAATCGGTGCGGGTATTACTTCTATGTCGATCCGTTCGGCATTCACTTGTAATACAAAGCACGGTGTTTGTAAGAAGTGTTATGGTATTAACTTGGCAACTGGAGAAACGGTTGAAGTTGGAGAAGCAGTTGGAATTATTGCCGCTCAGTCAATCGGTGAACCGGGTACACAGCTTACCATGCGTACATTCCACACAGGCGGTGTAGCAGGAGACGATATCACTCAAGGTCTTCCGCGTATCCAGGAGATCTTCGAGTCACGTAACCCTAAGGGTCAAGCTGTTATTTCACAAATCAAAGGTATCGTTTCAGATATCGATGAGATTCGTGAAGGACTTAAAGAAATTACGATTAAAGGTGACGTGGAGACACGAAAATACCTTGCTCCATACAATGGTCGATTGAAAGTTGATGTAGGCGATGAAATTGAACGCGGTCAGGGTCTGACTGAAGGTTCGATCGATCCAAAAGAATTGATTGTCGTAAAAGACGTTTCGACTGTTCAGGAATATTTACTGAAAGAAGTTCAGAAAGTATACCGGATGCAGGGTGTTGAAATCGGAGATAAGCACGTCGAAGTCATGGTTCGTCAAATGATGCGGAAAGTCCGCGTCATTGAAGCTGGTGACACAGATCTGCTGCCGGGCTCATTACTCGACATTCACCAGTTCGCGGATGCCAACAAAAAAGTTCTTAAAACTAATAAACTGCCAGCGACAGCGCGTCCTGTAATCCTTGGTATTACAAAAGCTTCGCTTGAAACAGAATCATTCCTTTCTGCCGCATCGTTCCAGGAAACAACTCGCGTATTAACGGATGCTGCCATTAAAGGTAAAACGGATGATCTTCTCGGATTGAAAGAGAATGTTATCATCGGTAAACTCATTCCAGCAGGAACGGGTATGCAGCGTTATCGTGGAATTGAACTGGATCGGGACGAGAAAGTGGATTCAGACGCAGTATCAGCAGAGTGATAAAACTTAAAACGGGAGGAAAAACCTCCTCCCGTTTTTCCTTTTACTGTTGACACGGAGTCTTGCAGATGGTACTATACAAAAGGTTGATAGTTGAATGTCTGTACTTTGGAGGATGACATTATGTCTTATGATAAAGTCACTCAGGCAAAGAAGCTGATCATCGGTACAAAGCAAGCGGTGAAAACGATTCGTCTGAATAAGGCGCATGAAGTCTTCATTGCACAAGATGCAGATGAGCGGGTAACCACTCCTGTAATTGAAGAAGCAGCTCATCAAGGAGTCCTCGTAACATATGTTGATTCACGGGACAAACTTGGAAAAGCATGTGGCATTCAAGTAGCTGCATCAGTGGTCGTCCTCACTGATTAACGGTTTTTGCGCAAAAAAATGTGCAAAGCCTTTGTTTTTACCCAAAAAATGAACCACCTGGATGTGTGGTCTTAAAAAGAAGTTGGAAGGAGGAAAAACCGATGCCTACAATTAACCAATTGGTCCGCAAACCTCGCCAGTCGAAAACTAGCGGTTCAAAAGCTCCGGCACTTGGAAAAACGTATAATAGTTTCAAAAAGTCAATGACAAATGTCAACTCGCCACAAAAACGAGGTGTCTGCACTCGTGTGGGCACAATGACTCCGAAGAAGCCTAACTCGGCTCTTCGTAAATATGCTCGTGTTCGTTTGACAAACACATTGGAAGTTAACGCTTATATCCCTGGTGAAGGTCACAACCTTCAAGAGCACAGTGTTGTTCTAATCCGTGGAGGAAAAGTGAAAGACTTACCAGGTGTTCGTTACCACATCGTACGTGGAGCACTTGATACTGCTGGTGTTACTGGCCGTATGCAAAGTCGTTCACACTACGGTGCGAAAAAGCCAAAAGAGAAAAAATAATAAAAAAGCAACTATTTTGAAAGGAGGAACACCCCATGCCTCGTAAAGGTCCAGTTGCAAAACGTGACGTTTTGCCAGATCCGATTTATAATTCGAAGCTTGTCAGCCGCCTCATCAACAAAATGATGGTAGACGGTAAAAAAGGTACTTCTCAGAAAATTTTATACGGTGCGTTTGAACTTGTTAAAGAACGCTCTGGAAATGATCCGATCGAAGTATTCGAAGCAGCACTTAACAATGTAATGCCAGTTCTTGAAGTTCGTGCACGCCGTGTAGGTGGAGCTAACTATCAAGTACCAGTTGAAGTTCGTCCAGAGCGACGTACGACTCTTGGTCTCCGTTACCTCGTGAACTATTCACGTACTCGTGGTGAAAAGACAATGGAAGAACGTCTTGCGAACGAAATCCTTGATGCATCAAACAACACAGGCGCATCTGTTAAGCGCCGTGAAGAAATGCACAAGATGGCAGAAGCGAACAAAGCATTCGCTCACTACCGCTGGTAAAATCCACTCGTTCATCAAATCGTTATTCCTATATGGAAGGAGCAATACAAAATGGGTAGAGAGTTCTCCTTAGAGAATACTCGTAACATTGGTATCATGGCTCACATCGATGCTGGTAAAACAACAACGACTGAGCGGATCCTTTATTACACAGGTCGTATCCACAAAATCGGAGAAACGCACGAAGGTGCGTCTCAGATGGACTGGATGGAGCAGGAGCAAGAGCGTGGAATCACAATCACTTCAGCTGCGACAACTGCAAGCTGGAAAGGCCACCGCGTAAACATCATCGATACTCCGGGGCACGTAGACTTCACAGTTGAAGTTGAACGTTCACTTCGTGTACTTGATGGCGCAGTAACGGTCCTTGATGCACAATCAGGCGTTGAACCACAGACTGAAACAGTTTGGCGTCAAGCGACAACATACGGCGTTCCACGTATCGTATTTGTCAACAAAATGGACAAAACGGGTGCTGACTTCCTTTACTCGGTAGGTACACTCCACGAGCGTCTTCAAGCGAATGCTCACCCAATCCAATTACCAATTGGTGCGGAAGATGAGTTTTCAGCGATCATCGACCTAGTCGAAATGAAAGCTAACTTCTATCCGGATGATACTGGAATGAACGTTGAAGTTGGAGAGATCCCTGAAGAATACCGTGCGGATGCAGAAAAAGCTCGTGAGCGTTTGGTTGAAGCTATTGTAGATTTCGATGAAGTCCTCATGGAAAAATACCTTGGCGGAGAAGAACTCTCAGTCGACGAACTTAAAAATGCAATCCGTAAAGCAACATTGGCTGTAGAATTCTTCCCAGTTGTTTGTGGTACTGCTTTCAAAAACAAAGGAGTTCAACTTGTGCTTGATGCTGTCATCGACTACTTGCCAGCTCCAACTGATGTACCACCAATGATTGGATTCAACCCTGAAACTGAAGAAGACGAAGTGCGTAACCCGAGTGACGAATCACCATTCTCAGCACTTGCGTTTAAAGTTATGACTGACCCTTATGTCGGTAAACTTACATTCTTCCGTGTATATTCAGGAGTCTTGCAATCGGGTTCTTACATCAAGAACTCAACTAAAGACAAGCGTGAGCGCGTAGGTCGTATTCTACAAATGCACGCTAACCACCGTGAAGAAATATCAGAAGTTCACTCAGGCGAGATCGCTGCGGCTGTTGGACTTAAAGATACAGGAACGGGCGATACGCTTTGTGACGACAAAGCGCCGATCATTCTTGAATCTATGGTATTCCCTGAGCCGGTTATCTCTGTTGCGATTGAGCCGAAAACAAAGGCCGATCAAGACAAAATGGGACAAGCTCTTGGTAAACTTCAAGAAGAAGATCCAACGTTCCGTGCACACACTGACCAGGAAACTGGTGAAGTCATTATCGCAGGTATGGGTGAGCTCCACTTGGACATCATCGTAGACCGTATGCGTCGTGAATTCAAAGTGGATGCAAACGTGGGTGCTCCTCAAGTATCGTATCGTGAAACATTCCGCAAGGGTGCTGAAGTCGAAGGTAAATTCGTACGTCAGTCCGGTGGACGTGGACAGTTCGGTCACGTTTGGATCGAGTTCGAACCAAACGAAGAGGGCGCAGGATTTGAATTCAAGAACAACATCGTTGGTGGAGTTGTTCCTCGTGAATACATTCCAGCAATCGAAGCAGGTGTACGTGACTCCCTTAATAACGGTGTCCTTGCAGGTTATCCTTTGATCGACATCAAGGCTCGTCTATTCGACGGTTCTTACCATGATGTTGACTCGAACGAAATGGCCTTCAAAATCGCAGCATCTATGGCATTGAAAAATGCTGTAGCGAAATGTGATCCTGTACTTCTTGAGCCTACAATGAAAGTTGAAGTCATCATCCCGGATGAATATATGGGAGATATTATGGGTGACATCACTTCTCGTCGTGGACGCGTAGAAGGAATGGACGCACGTGGTAATGCACAAGTCGTTCGTGCAATGGTTCCTTTGGCAGAAATGTTCGGTTATGCGACATCTCTCCGTTCGAACACGCAAGGACGTGGCGTATTCTCAATGACTTTCGACCACTACGAAGAAGTGCCGAAATCAATTGCTGAAGAAGTCATCAAGAAAAATAAAGGCCAATAATTGAAATTTGGCTATAAATCAAGTATAACTACCTTGTAAGCTATGGAAACGGAGGTCGCGCGGCCTTCGCTCCATAACTATAAAACTAAAATCATACTCAATTTAGAGGAGGAACTCCAAAATGGCTAAAGAAAAATTCGATCGTTCCAAAACGCACGCTAACGTTGGTACAATCGGTCACGTTGACCATGGTAAAACAACTTTGACTGCTGCAATCGCAACAGTACTTGCAAAGCGCGGTGGCGGAGAAGCACGTTCATACGCTGACGTTGATAACGCACCAGAAGAAAAAGAGCGTGGAATCACAATCAATACTTCACACGTTGAATACGAAACAGCAACTCGTCACTACGCACACGTAGATTGCCCAGGTCACGCCGACTATGTTAAAAACATGATCACAGGCGCTGCTCAAATGGACGGCGGAATCCTAGTTGTATCTGCAGCTGACGGCCCAATGCCACAAACTCGTGAGCACATCCTTCTTTCACGTCAAGTAGGCGTACCTTACTTGGTAGTCTTCATGAACAAATGTGACATGGTAGACGACGAAGAACTTCTTGAGCTAGTTGAAATGGAAATCCGTGATCTTCTTTCTGAATACGACTTCCCTGGCGATGACATTCCTGTTATCAAAGGTTCAGCACTTAAAGCGCTTGAAGGCGAAGAAGCATGGGAAGAAAAAATCGTTGAACTTATGGACGCTGTTGATAGCTATATCCCAACTCCAGAGCGCGACACTGAAAAACCATTCATGATGCCTGTCGAGGATGTATTCTCAATCACTGGACGCGGTACAGTTGCAACTGGCCGTGTTGAGCGTGGACAAGTTAAAGTCGGCGACACTGTTGACATCATCGGTTTGACTGAAGAGCCTAAATCTACAACTGTAACTGGTGTAGAAATGTTCCGTAAGCTTCTTGACTATGCAGAAGCTGGCGACAACATCGGAGCATTGCTTCGTGGTGTAGCACGTGAAGACATCGAGCGTGGACAAGTACTTGCTAAGCCAGGTACTATCACGCCGCACACAAACTTCAAGTCTGAAGTTTACGTTCTATCAAAAGAAGAAGGTGGACGTCACACTCCATTCTTCTCAAACTACCGCCCGCAGTTCTACTTCCGTACAACTGACGTAACTGGAATCATTTCTCTTCCAGAAGGCGTAGAAATGGTTATGCCTGGCGACAACGTTGAAATGACAATTGAACTGATCTCTCCAATCGCGATTGAAGAAGGTACTAAATTCTCAATCCGTGAAGGTGGACGTACAGTTGGAGCTGGCGTTGTAGCTACAATCGTTAAGTAAAACCTTTAAACCCGCCCTTGTGGCGGGTTTTTTAATGGGTTGAATTCCTGCACTAACATCAATCGAGAATAGGTGTTAGGAAGGGATATTGGGAGATGGCAATAGGTTGTATTGAAATGCGGATGAGCTGGCTTTCGAGTTCATAATTAGTGGAAAGTAATCATAAACAAGGGAAAGCGCTCATAAGCCGTTGAGAATGCTCATAAACAAGGGAAAACGCTCATAAGCCGTTGAGAATGCTCATAAACAAGGGAAAGCGCTCATAAGCCGTGGAGAGTGATCATAAACAAGGGAAAGCGCTCATAAGCCGTGGGAGAGTGATCATAAACAAGGGAAAGCGCTCATAGGCCGTGGGAGAGTGATCATAAACATCGAAAGTTGTTTGTAAATAAGAAAACAAATCATAGGTTTCATAACTCGTTCAACTCCCAGTGATCCTCGCTGATTAAATCAACCGACTTCACTCAGTCCCACAAAATAACCCCTACATTCAAAACCAATTGATTAATGATGACGAAGTAAACCGCAGCCCAAGAGAAAACGACTCACAATTAATTTTGAGGCGGCCTTCATCAGAGACAGTCCATTTCAAAAATATTTTAAGTGAAGTGCAGTAAACCCAAGTGACAAAATCATCTTAAAAAGGCATTTTGTAAAGAGCAAGCATGTATCAGATACTCTCCTTTGGAAAAACGTCTTACTTGCAAACAATCTCAACAAATTAGTTGCATCTATCGCCATTTCGTAATATACTATAAAAGTTGTTAAAGAATATCGCTAAACCTATTGCGACATTCTTTTTTTATGTGTATAATGTTTAGTGTTGGTCTTTGACTGCGATGAAGCGGGAGGTTACCGACACACCCGGCCGCTTTGCCATGGCATGTGTGTAGGAAAATTTCCGTGGAGAATGTCTAGAAAATAGGCGAGAAGGAGGGAAAATAATGGCAAAACAAAAGATTCGTATCCGTTTGAAAGCTTATGATCACCGTGTGCTTGATCAATCAGCTGAAAAGATTGTAGAAACTGCAAAGCGTTCCGGAGCTAGTGTATCAGGTCCGATTCCATTGCCGACAGAACGTTCGGTGTACACAATTCTTCGTGCGGTCCACAAATACAAGGACTCACGTGAGCAGTTTGAAATGCGTACTCACAAGCGTCTGATCGATATCGTCAATCCGACACCACAAACTGTAGACGCTTTGATGAAGCTTGACTTACCATCTGGCGTAGACATTGAAATCAAACTTTAATGGCAAATTATAATACTAAAAACAAATTAATCAGGAGGTGTGACAAATGACCAAAGGAATCTTAGGAAGAAAAGTCGGTATGACGCAAATTTTTGCTGAAAACGGCGATTTGATCCCCGTAACTGTAATTGCAGCTGCTCCAAACGTTGTTCTTCAAAAGAAGACAATCGAAACAGACGGCTACGAAGCAATCCAGCTCGGGTTCGAAGACAAACGTGAAAAGCTTTCCAACAAACCAGAAATGGGCCACGTTGCAAAAGCTGAAACGACACCTAAGCGCTTCATTCGCGAATTCCGCGGAGTCGACGTAGCTGGGTACGAAGTTGGTCAGGAAGTCAAAGTCGATACATTCGCAGAAGGCGAAATCATCGATATCACAGGAGTATCAAAAGGTAAAGGTTTCCAAGGTGTCATTAAGCGTCACGGTTTCTCACGTGGACCAATGAGCCACGGATCTAGACACCACCGCGCACCAGGTTCAATCGGTTCGGTTGATGCTCAACGTGTATTCAAAGGTAAAAAAATGCCAGGCCGTATGGGTGGCAAAACAGTAACAATCCAAAACCTTGAAATCGTACGAGTTGACACAGAGCGCAACTTGCTACTAGTAAAAGGTAACGTTCCAGGTTCACGTAAATCACTTGTAGAAGTGAAAAGCGCGATCAAAGGGAACTAATTAACGAAGGAAGGAGGAAATACTAATGCCAAAAGTATCCGTAGTGAATCAAACTGGATCTGCAGCAGGCGAAATCGAATTGAGTGAACTTGTATTCGGAATTGAGCCGAATGAAGCAGTCCTTTTCGAAGCATTGGTTCAACAACGCGCATCATTGCGTCAAGGGAACCACAAAGTTAAAACTCGCGCTGAAGTAGCTGGCGGTGGTCGTAAACCATGGCGTCAAAAAGGGACAGGTCGTGCTCGTCAGGGCTCAATCAGATCTCCACAATGGCGTGGAGGCGGTATCGTATTCGGACCAACACCACGTAGCTACAGCTACAAGATGCCGAAGAAAGTCCGTCGTCTTGCACTTCGATCTGCTTTATCTTCAAAAGTACGTGACGAAGAAATGGTCGTATTAGAAGCTTTGGCTTTCGATGCACCAAAGACAAAAGAATTCACGAAAGTGCTGAAAGACTTGTCTATCAGCAAAAAAGCATTATTCGTAACTGCTGACCTTGATGAAACAGTAGCATTGTCTGCTCGTAACATCCCTGGAATCAGCGTCGTTACAGCTAACGGTATCAACGTTCTAGATCTAGTTGGTCACGATCAACTAATCTTGACTAAAGATGCTGTCAAAAAAATCGAGGAGGTGCTTGGTTAATGGAAGCACGTGATGTATTGAAGCGTCCGGTCATTACCGAGCGATCTTCTGAAGCTATGGAATTCAACAAGTACACTTTCGAAGTTGATACTCGTGCAAACAAAACGCACATCAAACAAGCTATCGAAGAAATCTTCGGAGTAACAGTGGAAAAAGTGAATGTCCAGAATTACAAAGGTAAATTCAAACGTATGGGTAAACATGCTGGTTACACGAACAAGCGCCGTAAAGCGATTGTTACGTTAACTGCTGACTCTAAAGACATCGAATTATTCGAGGTCTAATCACAATAAACGAAGGAGGGAATACAAATGGCGATTAAGAAATACAAACCTACCTCCAACGGACGCCGTAACATGACGACTTCAGATTTCGCTGAAATCACTGCAAGCAAGCCGGAAAAATCTTTGCTTGAGCCAGTCAAACGTAAAGGCGGCCGTAACAACCAAGGTAGGATTACAGTTCGTCACCAAGGTGGAGGCCACAAGCGCCAATACCGTGTCATCGACTTCCAACGCCGGAAAGATGGCATACCAGGACGCGTTGCTACGATCGAATACGATCCGAACCGTTCTGCTAACATCGCATTGATCAACTATGCTGATGGAGAAAAGCGTTATATCTTAGCTCCAAAAGGATTGACAGTTGGAACGACAATCATGTCAGGACCTGAAGCGGATATCCGTGTAGGGAACGCGCTTCCACTTGAAAACATTCCAATGGGTTCTACTATTCACAACATCGAGATGAAACCTGGTAAAGGCGGACAATTAGTTCGTTCAGCTGGTACATCTGCACAATTGCTAGGCCGTGAAGGCAAATACGTCATCATCCGTCTGCAATCTGGTGAAGTTCGTATGATCTTGTCAGCTTGCCGTGCTACAATCGGTCAAGTGGGTAACGAGCAACACGAACTCATCAACATCGGTAAAGCAGGACGTTCACGCTGGATGGGTAAACGCCCAACTGTACGTGGATCTGTCATGAACCCGAACGATCACCCACACGGTGGTGGTGAAGGACGTACTCCAATCGGTCGTCCAAGCCCAGTTACACCTTGGGGCAAGCCAACTCTTGGTTACAAAACTCGTTCTAAGAGAAACAAATCCGACAAACTTATCGTTCGTCGTCGCAAAAAATAATGTGATTGCACTGCGGTTCAATGGTTGGGCCGTAGTACGAACACAAAGGGAGGTAACGAAATGGGCCGCAGCTTGAAAAAAGGACCTTTCGCAGATGATCATTTGCTTAAAAAGGTCGATGCTCAAAAAGATGCACAAAAGAAACAAGTCATCAAGACTTGGTCACGTCGTTCTACAGTGTTCCCATCCTTCATCGGATTGACAATTGCTGTATATGACGGACGCAAACACGTACCTGTCTACATCACTGAAGACATGGTCGGCCACAAACTAGGTGAGTTCGCACCTACCCGTACTTACAGAGGCCACGGTGCCGATGATAAGAAAACGAAACGCTAATTGAGAGGAGGAATTTCTGATGCAACAAGCTAAAGCATCTGCGCGCACAGTCCGTATTGCTCCTCGTAAAGTCCGATTAGTCGTTGATCTTATCCGGGGCAAGAAAATCGGTGAAGCTGTCGCGATTCTACGTTTGACGCCAAAAGCGGCATCTCCAGTCGTAGAAAAAGTATTGAATTCAGCTATCGCTAATGCTGAGCACAACTACGAAATGGATCTAGAGAACCTAATTGTTAGCGAAGTATTCGTTGACGAAGGTCCTACTATGAAACGTTTCCGTCCACGTGCGCAAGGCCGTGCGAGCGCGATTAACAAACGCACAAGCCACATCACTGTAGTGGTATCTGAAAAGAAGGAGGGATAATTCGTGGGTCAAAAAGTACATCCTAACGGTCTGCGGGTCGGTATAATTCGTGACTGGGATTCGAAATGGTATGCAGAAAAAGACTATGCGACTCTCTTGCACGAAGACCTTAGAATCCGCAAATACATCGAAACACGGTTAGTAGACGCTTCAGTTTCTAAAGTAGAAATCGAGCGAGCTGCGAAGAAAGTAAACATTACAATTCACACAGCTAAGCCTGGTATGGTTATCGGTAAAGGTGGTACTGAAGTGGAAGCACTTCGTAAACAGCTTAACGAAATCTCTGGCAAGCGTGTACACATTAACATCGTTGAAATTAAGCGTGCTGATCTTGACGCGAAATTGGTTGCAGAATCAATCGCTCGTCAACTAGAAAGCCGCGTATCATTCCGCCGCGCACAAAAGCAGGCTATCCAACGTACAATCCGTTCTGGAGCAAAGGGTATCAAAACTCAAGTATCCGGACGTCTTGGCGGAGCCGACATCGCGCGTGCAGAACACTACAGCGAAGGAACTGTCCCACTTCATACACTTCGTGCAGATATCGATTATGCACATGCTGAAGCTGATACAACATACGGTAAACTTGGCGTTAAAGTATGGATCTATCGTGGAGAAGTCCTTCCAGTGAAGAAGAACTCTGGGGAAGGAGGCAACTAATCATGTTAGTACCAAAGCGAGTAAAACATCGTCGTGTATTCCGCGGCAAAATGCGCGGACAGACAAAAGGCGGCGCAACGGTTCAATTCGGGGAGTTCGGCCTTCAGTCTCTTGAGGCTGCATGGATCACGAATCGTCAAATCGAATCAGCACGTATCGCAATGACACGTTACATGAAACGTGGCGGTAAAGTTTGGATCAATATTTTCCCACACAAATCGTATACTAAGAAGCCTCTCGAAGTTCGAATGGGTTCTGGTAAAGGTGCTGTTGAGGGATGGGTAGCAGTAGTAAAACCTGGCCGAGTTATGTTTGAAATCGCAGGCGTATCTGAAGATACAGCTCGTGAAGCACTCCGCCTTGCAGCGCACAAACTTCCTGTTAAGTGTAAGTTTGTAAAACGTGAAGAAATTGGTGGTGAATCTAATGAAAGCTAATGAAATCCGTGACTTGACAACTGCAGAGATCGAGCAAAAAGTGAAATCACTGAAAGAAGAGCTTTTCAACCTTCGCTTCCAGTTAGCGACAGGACAATTAGAAAACACTGCACGCATCCGTGAAGTACGCAAATCGATTGCGCGCATGAAAACAGTAATACGTCAAAGAGAAATCAGTGCAAATAACTGATGAAGGAGGTTGCAGCCATGACTGAGCGTAACCAACGCAAAGTATACACAGGCCGTGTTGTTTCCGACAAAATGGATAAAACGGTAACGGTAATGGTAGAAACACACAAAAAGCATTCTTTGTATGGCAAGCGTGTAAAGTATTCTAAAAAATATAAAGCACATGATGAAATGAACGAAGCTAAAATCGGCGATGTAGTCCGTATTATGGAAACTCGTCCGTTATCAGCTACAAAGCGTTTCCGCCTTCTAGAAGTAGTCGAAAAAGCGGTCATCATCTAATAACGTTCGGAACACAGTATCCGAGGGGAGGTAACCAAATTGATTCAACAGGAATCCCGCATGAAAGTCGCAGATAACTCTGGCGCACGTGAAGTGCTTACAATTAAAGTTCTTGGCGGTTCAGGCCGTAAAGTTGCTAACATCGGCGACGTAGTCGTTGTTACAGTTAAGAAAGCAACACCAGGTGGCGTTGTTAAGAAGGGTGAAGTCGTTAAAGCGGTTATCGTTCGTACTAAGAGCGGTATGCGTCGTAAAGATGGATCTTATATCACATTCGATGAGAATGCTTGTGTCATCATTCGTGACGACAAGAGCCCTCGTGGAACACGTATTTTCGGACCAGTTGCACGCGAATTGCGCGACAGCAACTTCATGAAAATCATTTCTCTTGCTCCAGAAGTACTTTAATTAAGAGCAGTGCCAATCAAGGAGGTGCAACAGAATGCACATTAAAAAAGGCGATAAAGTAAAAGTTATCTCTGGGAAAGACAAAGGGAAGACAGGTGTCATCCTTTCAGTATTCCCGAACAAAGAACGAATCCTCGTTGAGGGCGTGAACATTGTCAAAAAGCATACAAAGCCTAACCAAGCGAATCCGCAAGGTGGTATTGTAAGCCTTGAAGCTGCAATTCACGTTTCTAACGTAATGTTTGTTGATCCTAAGTCTGGCGAACCAACACGTATCGGTTACAAGTTCGAAGAAAAAACCGAAGGCGATAAGACATTCCGTATTAAGTCTCGTGTTGCTAAGAAGTCCGGCGAAGTCATCGACCAAATTAGTAAAAAAGAACTCAAAAAATAACTCTCTAAGAAGGGAGGTTCTTCTGTTATGAGCCGATTAAAGGATAAATACCAAAAAGAAATCACTCCTGCTCTCATGAGCAAGTTCAACTATACATCTGTAATGCAAGTACCTAAAGTTGATAAGATTGTTATTAACATGGGTGTTGGCGACGCGGTTCAAAACACAAAAGCACTTGATGCTGCTGTGGAAGACTTGACAATTATCTCAGGTCAAAAGCCAGTCGTAACTAAAGCTAAGAAATCTATCGCTGGATTCCGTCTTCGTGAAGGAATGCCTATCGGAACAAAAGTTACTCTACGTGGAGAACGCATGTATGAGTTCCTGGACAAGTTGATCGCAGTATCACTTCCACGTGTACGCGATTTCCGTGGCGTATCGAATAAATCATTCGACGGACGCGGTAACTACACACTTGGTGTGAAAGAACAACTGATTTTCCCGGAAATTGACTTCGATAAAGTGTCTAAAGTACGCGGAATGGATATCGTCATCGTTACGACTGCCAACTCAGACGAGGAAGCTCGTGAGTTGCTAGCGCAGTGCGGCATGCCGTTCCAAAAGTAAACATAAGGGAGGCGTAAAAACGTGGCTAAAAAATCAATGATCGCAAAACAGAAACGTACACCAAAGTTCCAAGTCCAAGAATATACACGTTGTGAGCGCTGTGGGCGTCCGCACTCAGTATATCGGAAGTTTAAACTTTGCCGTATTTGTTTCCGCGAACTCGCATACAAAGGACAAATTCCTGGCGTTAAAAAAGCAAGCTGGTAAACCCCATTCTGGGAAGGAGGTTAATGTAATGACAATGAGTGATCCGATCGCAGATATGCTTACTCGCATCCGTAACGCCAATATGGTTCGTCACGAGAAGCTTGAAGTACCTGCTTCAAACCTTAAAAAAGAGATCGCAGAAATCCTCAAACGTGAAGGTTTCGTCCGCGACGTAGAATATGTGGAAGACAGCAAACAAGGCATCATCCGCATTTTCCTTAAATATGGTAAAAACGAAGAACGCGTAATCACTGGACTC
The DNA here is from genome assembly GCF_050459885.1 of Sporosarcina gallistercoris. Lineage (GTDB taxonomy): Bacteria > Bacillota > Bacilli > Bacillales_A > Planococcaceae > Sporosarcina > Sporosarcina gallistercoris_A. The sequence goes on from NZ_JBCMNO010000012.1 coordinate 281,519, forward strand.
AAGCGTATTTCTAAGCCTGGTCTTCGTGTATATGCAAAGTCGACAGAAGTTCCAAGAGTGTTGAACGGACTAGGTATCGCCCTTGTTTCAACATCTAACGGTCTTTTGACTGACAAAGAAGCTCGCGCTAAACAAGTTGGCGGAGAAGTCGTCGCTTACGTTTGGTAATCTGTAACAATTGAATGGAGGTGCAAACTAATGTCCCGAATTGGTAAACGTCCAATTGAGGTGCCTGAAAATGTAACAGTTACAATCGATGAGAATAACTTCGTTACAGTTAAAGGACCGAAAGGCGAACTTACAAATACATTTATGAATGACATAAAGATCGAACAAGAAGGTAACGTGATCACTTTGACACGTCCATCTGAATCGAAAGAACACCGTTCGATGCACGGTACTACACGTTCGCTTCTAGCAAACATGGTAACTGGAGTATCAACTGGTTTCGAGCGTGCGCTTGAACTAGTAGGTGTCGGGTATCGTGCTCAAATGCAAGGTAAGAAACTTGTATTGAACGTAGGTTACTCACAGCCGGTTGAATTCACACCGGAAGAGGGCATCGAAGTTGAAGTGCCTGCTAACACTAAAATTATCGTTCGCGGTACTAACAAAGAACGCGTTGGTGCCCTTGCTTCTAACATCCGCAAAGTACGTCCACCAGAGCCGTATAAAGGTAAAGGTATTAAGTACGAAGGCGAAGTTGTTCGACGCAAAGAAGGTAAAACAGGTAAATAATGCCGCGTAGGCATCTGGAAGGAGTGACCTCGAGTGATCACAAAACAAGATAAGAACGTTGTTCGTAGAAAACGGCATTCACGTGTCCGTACAAAAATCAACGGTACTGCTGAGCGTCCTCGCTTGAACGTATACCGTTCAAACAAACACATCTATGCACAGCTTATTGATGATGCAAACGGTGTAACACTTGCAAGCGCATCTACAATGGATAAAGAATTCTCAGCGGATTCTTCATCCAATGCAGACGCAGCTATTAAAGTGGGCGAATTGATTGCGAAAAAAGGGATAGAAAAGAACGTCAAAGTTGTCGTATTCGACCGCGGAGGCTATCTATACCACGGCCGCGTTAAAGCACTAGCTGACGCTGCACGCGAAAATGGACTTGAATTTTAATTAAGAAGGAGGGACATATTCCATGCGTCGTAATGAACAAAACAAAAGTGAATTCGAAGAGCGCGTAGTTACCATCAACCGCGTAGCTAAAGTTGTAAAAGGCGGACGTCGTTTCCGTTTTACTGCTCTAGTCGTTGTTGGTGATAAAAACGGCCGCGTTGGTTTCGGAACTGGAAAAGCGCAAGAAGTTCCAGATGCAATCCGTAAAGCAATCGAAGATGCGAAAAAGAACCTAATCGAAGTACCAATGGTCAAAGGCACAACGCCTCACCAGATCATCGGACATTTTGGAGCAGGCAACATTCTCATCAAACCGGCTGCACCAGGTACAGGCGTTATCGCCGGCGGACCAGTCCGTGCGGTACTTGAACTTGCAGGAATCACGGATATCCTTTCTAAATCACTTGGATCTAACACACCAATCAATATGGTACGTGCTACAATCCAGGGATTGACGAATTTGAAGCGTGCTGAAGATGTAGCACAGCTACGTGGCAAATCCGTAGAAGAACTGTTAGGTTAAGGGGGGAAACACAATGGCAAATAAACTTGAAATCACCCTTACTAAAAGCGTGATTGGCGCTAAGCCAGCACAACGTAAAACAGTTGAAGCACTTGGACTTCGCAAAATGAACCAAACGGTTGAGCACCAGGATAATGTCGCAATCCGCGGCATGATCAACAAGGTCAGCCATTTGGTAACTGTCAGCGAACAATAATCAGTTATTCTTGAATAAGGAGGTGCCGAAAGATGAAATTACACGAAATGAAACCTGCAGAAGGTGCTCGTAAAGAACGCAAACGTGTTGGTCGTGGTATGGGGTCTGGATCAGGTAAGACATCTGGCAGAGGTCATAACGGTCAAAACTCTCGTTCAGGCGGTGGTGTACGTCTTGGATTCGAAGGTGGTCAACTTCCACTTTTCCAACGTCTACCTAAGCGCGGATTTACGAACATTAACCGTAAAGAATATGCCATCGTAAATCTTGAGACGTTAAATCGTTTCGATGAAGGCACAGAAGTAACACCAGAATTGTTGATTGAAACAGGTATTGTGAGCAATGAGAAATCCGGTATTAAGATTCTTGGTAATGGGACTCTTGAGAAGAAGATTACTGTCAGAGCTCATAAATTCTCTGCTTCTGCTAAAGAAGCGATCGAGAAAGCGGGCGGGCAAGTCGAGGTGGTATAATGTTTCAGACAATCTCAAACTTCATGCGAGTAAAAGAGATACGGTCTAAAATTATTTTCACACTGCTATTGCTCATCGTATTCCGTCTCGGTACGTTCATCACGGTACCGAACGTGGATGCGACTGCGCTCCAGCAATCGGACAATCAATTTATTGGATTCTTGAACATCTTTGGCGGAGGAGCGCTTTCCAAGTTCTCGATCTTTGCCATGGGGATCATGCCTTACATCACAGCTTCAATCATCGTGCAGCTTTTGCAGATGGACGTTGTACCGAAGTTTTCAGAGTGGGCTAAACAAGGTGATGTCGGAAGACGTAAACTTGCTCAATTCACTCGCTACTTCACCATGATTCTTGCGTTTATCCAAGCGATTGCAATGTCATTTGGATTTAACCAAATGTTCCAAGGAAGACTTGTTGAAGACAATGGAGTTTCGACTTATATCGTCATTGCTCTAGTGTTGACTGCGGGTACCGCATTCCTTCTCTGGCTCGGCGAGCAGATTACAGCGAAAGGTGTCGGTAATGGTATTTCAATCATTATCTTCGCCGGAATCGTTGCTGGTATTCCGAATGCGATCAACCAATTGTATGTATCACAGATCCAAGATGCAGGGGACGCTTTGTTCCTTCGTATTGCTATGATGGCTTTGTTACTAGTTGCAGTTGTTGCAATTACAGTTGGCGTGATTTACTTCCAAGAAGCGCTGCGTAAAATTCCAATTCAATATGCAAAACGGGTGACGGGTCGCGGGCAGTCTTCTGCCGGACAACAAACGCATCTACCATTGAAACTGAACGCTGCAGGGGTTATCCCGGTCATCTTTGCGGTTGCGTTCTTTACAACGCCGCAATTACTTGGCACGTTCTTCAGTGACAACAGTACTGTTGCTGCTATTACACGAGTGCTCAACTACTCGCATCCAGCTGGCATGGCACTGTATATCGGTCTGATCGTTGCCTTCACGTACTTCTATGCATTTGTTCAGGTTAACCCTGAGAATGTAGCAGATAACTTGAAGAAACAAGGGGCTTATATCCCTGGGATTCGTCCTGGTCAGAACACACAGGACTATTTGACGAGCACGCTCTATCGACTGACGTTTGTCGGATCGATTTTCCTTGCTACTGTCGCAGTTCTGCCGATTATCATTATTGAAATTGCAAATCTTCCACAGTCCGCTCAAATCGGTGGTACCAGCTTGCTGATCGTTGTCGGGGTTGCCCTCGAAACTATGAAGCAACTTGAATCACAATTGGTTAAGCGTCACTACAGAGGATTTATGAAATAAATTCAAGTGAAGTTCTCTCCGCTTGAATATCGATGGAGGGCAAGGCGTATGAACATCGTATTAATGGGTCTGCCTGGTGCCGGTAAAGGAACTCAGGCTGACAAAATTGTCGAAAAGTACGGAATCCCTCATATTTCTACAGGCGATATGTTCCGTGCTGCGATACAAGAAGGCACGGAACTTGGAGTCAAAGCTAAATCGTATATGGATCAGGGCGCACTTGTCCCTGATGAAGTTACGATTGGTATTGTCAGTGAGCGTCTTCGCAAACCTGACTGTGATAACGGTTTTCTACTGGATGGTTTCCCACGTACTGTTCCTCAAGCGGAAGCGCTTGATGGCATACTTGAAGGAATGTCCCGGAAAATCGAACATGCACTTAACATCCAGGTAGACAAAGAACTCCTTGTTGCTCGGCTGACGGGTCGCCGGATCTGTAAAGTTTGTGGAACGTCCTATCACCTCGAATTCAACCCGCCAAAGGTTGAAGGCGTCTGTGATAAAGACGGTGGCGAACTCTATCAAAGAGCTGATGACAATCCGGAAACCGTCACAAACCGTCTGGAAGTAAATATGAACCAATCTGCACCGCTGCTATCGTTCTACGATGGAAAAGGCGTGCTGACAAACATTGATGGTCAGCAAGACATTAATGACGTATTTCACGACGTGGATGCTGTGTTAACTACTCAGCTTCACTAAGCCTTTCCGAAGCATGCAGACGTCAGGGCATCACGTCCGGCAGCGTTCTGCTGTACGGAAGGAGCAAATGATTAGAATGAGCTGCAAAAGCAATTGATGCTAAGCTGGAATTCGGCCACAGTCGGCAGGTAGATGCTCGATACTTTACACATGCATTTTCTTGTTTTTCGGAGTATAATGTGTTGTTGTGAGTGGGTTTGCTGTCTTATGACAGATAAATCAGAAGCGCACTGTCGGTCATGTTTGAACCGATTTGAAGTTCCAGACAACATTTCGGGACCGGCAAACTGGCATGAATTGTGATTTGCGTCTTTTCGAACATCACTCGCGCATACCGGACATATGTTGAAGGAGCTTGTAAAGCGACTGATGCCGCTCGGAAGGTGAGGGCCTTTATAGGATATAGAAGGGAGACTGAGCTGATGGCGAAAGATGACGTAATCGAAATTGAAGGTACTGTAATAGATACGTTGCCGAATGCGATGTTCAAAGTGGAATTGGAAAACGGACATACTGTGCTTGCACATGTATCCGGTAAAATCCGTATGCACTTCATCCGCATTTTGCCTGGTGATAAAGTGACAATTGAATTGTCGCCTTATGACTTAACACGTGGTCGCATCACATACCGTTTCAAATAAATTTTGCAACTCCGGACTAATGAAGGAGGTTGGGTAAGATGAAAGTAAGACCATCTGTAAAACCGATCTGCGAAAAATGCAAAGTTATTCGCAGACGCGGCCGAGTAATGGTAATCTGTGAAAATCCAAAGCACAAACAGCGTCAAGGATAATATAAAGGAGGTGCGCAACCTATATGGCACGTATTGCTGGTGTAGACGTACCGCGCGATAAGCGCGTTGTAATTTCATTGACTTACATCTACGGAATTGGGAAAACGACAGCACAGAAAGTTCTTGCTGCAGCTGAAGTTTCAGAAGAGACACGCGTTCGTGATTTAACTGACGCGGAACTAGACAAAATCCGTGAACAATTAGATGCATTGAAAGTAGAAGGGGATCTTCGCCGTGAAACTTCACTTAACATCAAACGTTTGATGGAAATCGGAAGCTTCCGTGGAATCCGTCACCGTCGTGGATTGCCTGTACGCGGACAAAACACAAAAAACAATGCACGTACACGTAAAGGTCCTAAGCGGACTGTAGCAAACAAAAAGAAATAATAGGTAAAGGAGGTATTTTCGAACATGGCACGTAAACAACAAACTCGTAAACGTCGTGTAAAAAAGAATATTGAATCCGGGATTGCACACATCCGCTCGACGTTCAACAATACTATCGTAACGATTACTGACACTCACGGAAACGCAATTTCATGGTCTAGTGCTGGTGCACTTGGTTTCCGCGGATCACGTAAATCTACTCCTTTTGCGGCGCAAATGGCTGCAGAAACTGCTGCGAAGTCTTCTATGGAACACGGTCTTAAAACGTTGGAAGTTACTGTTAAAGGACCTGGTGCAGGACGTGAAGCTGCGATTCGTTCACTACAAGCTGCTGGTCTTGAAGTAACTGCTATCCGTGACGTAACGCCTGTTCCGCACAACGGATGCCGTCCTCCAAAACGTCGTCGTGTATAATGGTTTCTATTCCAATTGATTGAGAAACACAATTTTTGGTAAGAATGAATTGTGCGATTGCATTTTGCTGTCTATAAAAATCGATTTCAATAAGGAACGACCCACACAGACGTTTTGAAGGAGGGTAAATGAATGATCGAGATTGAGAAACCGAAGATTGAAACCGTTATGGTTGCTGAAGATTCCATGTTTGGTAAGTTTGTTATCGAACCTTTGGAACGAGGGTATGGAAACACTTTAGGGAATTCGTTACGCCGCGTTTTGTTGTCTTCTCTACCTGGAGCTGCCGTTACATCGATTCAGATCGATGGCGTTCTTCATGAGTTCTCAACAGTCGAAGGTGTCGTAGAAGATGTAGCGACTATTATTCTGAACGTGAAGCAATTGGCTCTTAAAATCTATTCTGATGACGAAAAAGTTATTGAGATAGATATTAAAGGCGAAGGTAAGATAACTGCTGCAGACATTACTCATGACAGTGATGTTGAAGTATTGAATCCGAATCTTCACATTGCAACACTTGGGAAAAATGGTCACCTCCGTATGCGTATGTATGCAGTAAGAGGCAGAGGCTATGTTCCTTCGGTTCAAAACAAACGTGATGACCTTGCGATTGGTGTAATACCGATCGACTCTATCTACACACCAGTTTCCCGTGTAAACTTCCAGGTTGAAAATACCCGGGTCGGTCAAAGTACAAACTTTGATAAGTTGACATTGGATGTATGGACAGATGGCAGTATTGGTCCTAAAGAATCTGTTTCACTAGGTGCGAAAATCCTGATGGAACATTTAAATATTTTTGTCGGCATGACAGACGAAGCACAAACTGCAGAAATCATGGTAGAAAAAGAAGAAGACCAAAAAGAGAAAGTTCTTGAGATGACTATCGAAGAATTGGATCTTTCTGTTCGCTCTTACAACTGCCTGAAGCGTGCAGGCATCAATACCGTTATGGAACTTGCAAACAAGTCCGAGGACGAAATGATGAAAGTGCGCAATCTTGGCCGAAAGTCACTTGAAGAAGTAAAGCTGAAATTGGAAGAGTTGAATCTAGGATTACGCTCTGAAGATTAATGGCAGAATTAGATTGAAGGAGGGAATCTTCTATGGGTTACAGAAAACTTGGACGCACAAGTTCACAGCGTAAAGCGATGCTGCGGGACCTGGCAACAGACCTAATCATCCACGAACGCATCCAAACAACGGAAGCACGTGCGAAAGAGCTTCGTTCAGTTGTTGAAAAAATGATTACACTTGGTAAACGTGGTGACTTGCATGCACGTCGTCAGGTTGCTGAATTCATCCGCCGTGAAGTAATTCTTGGTACTGATGATGAAGGTAAGGAAACTAAAACGTTTGCTATCCAGAAATTATTTGATGATGTTGCACCGCGCTACGCAGAACGCCAGGGCGGATATACACGAATCATGAAGATGGGACCGCGCCGTGGAGACGGAGCACCTGTTGTAATCATCGAACTCGTGTAAGGAACTTGAGGGTGTGACTGGCGACAGCCACACCCTCTTTCCACATAATGATTTATACGACAATATGAAAAGCTGAGTGTTATGATCGACAGAGTTTCTGTTCGGTCTAGCTCTACGCATCTCATCCGCGGTGACGGCTTGAGCACCCGGCATCGAAAATTTTGCTGCGCATTCTTCGGATGAGATGCGCGCTTTTTTTATTTATAGAAATCTTCTATTGAATTTCTACCTATACATACATAAGTTCACAAGAAAAGGGGCGGTGGGTCATGCGGGAAGTTTTGTCATTGGACGGTGTATCGTTTGCTTATGAAACTGAAGAAGAGGTTTTCGTACAAGCGGTCCAAGACGTCTCCTTTACAGTTCGTGATGGCGAATGGGTATCGATTGTCGGTCATAATGGATCAGGCAAATCGACACTTGCCAAGTTGATGATTGGCTTACTCTTTCCTGCAAGCGGTACAGTCAATGTCTTTTTGGACCTTTTGACGGAAGATAATCTATGGGACGTCCGTTCGCAACTGGGTGTCGTGTTTCAAAATCCCGATAATCAGTTCGTAGGTGCCACAGTGCAAGATGATGTTGCATTTGCCCTAGAGAATAATGGAATTCCTTACGATGACATGCAGACACGTGTGAAAGAGGCCCTCGCTGATGTCGGGATGTCGGATTATCATAGCCATGAACCTCACCATTTATCGGGAGGGCAAAAACAACGTGTAGCGATTGCCGGCGCGCTTGCGATGAATCCGAAAATCTTGATATTGGATGAAGCGACATCGATGCTGGATCCCCAAGGTCGTAGTGAAGTGATTGAATTGATCACTTCTCTGCGTAATACCACCGGTCTTACGGTCATCTCAATTACACATGACTTGGAAGAGGTCCTGCTTGCGGATCGGGTTTTCGTCATGAATCAAGGCCGACTTGCTGCGTCAGGAACACCGACCTCTATCTTTGAACAAGGAACAAAACTTCAAGAGCATGGACTCGATTTGCCATTTGCTCTTCGCCTCTCTCAGCTATTGCGAGATGCAGGATTGCCGTTAGTAGGCAACCATATGTCAGAAAACGAGTTGGTGAACGAGTTATGGACATCTCATTTCAGCAAGTGAATTTTGCATATGCACCGAATACCCCTTTTGAAAAGAAAGCGCTGCATGACATTAATACTACGATTAAAACGGGTTCTTATACAGCGGTGATTGGGCATACAGGGTCTGGAAAATCGACTTTGCTTTTGCACTTGAATGGCCTGTTAAAACCCACTGAAGGTACCGTTCGAGTGGGCGATACGCTCATTACATCTGAAACGAAGGGGAAAGCACTCCGGAATGTCAGACGGAATGTAGGAATCGTCTTCCAATTCCCTGAGCATCAGTTATTCGAAGAGACTGTTGAAAAGGATATCATGTTCGGTCCTTTGAATTTTGGCATACCTGAGGAGGAAGCTAGAGCGCGGGCACATGAATTGATCGGGATGCTGGGTTTGCCGTCGGACGTTGCGGACAAGTCACCGTTTGAGTTATCAGGCGGTCAAATGAGGCGGGTTGCAATTGCAGGGGTGCTGGCTTTTAAACCATCCGTCCTCATTTTGGATGAACCGACTGCTGGACTCGATCCGCAAGGGCGCCGGGAGATCATGGAGCTGTTTGAACGTTTTCATAAGGAAGAGGGTCTGACAACGATTTTAGTTACCCACAGCATGGAGGACGCTGCCCGCTATGCAGAGCAAGTCATTGTGATGCATGAAGGGCGTGCAGTCCTCGCTGGACCACCTGAAGAAGTATTGACGGATAGAGAGCAACTTTCAGCGTACCGCTTGGAATTACCCCGTTCTGTGAGGTTTCAGAGGGACTTTGAACGGTTAGTTCATCAGAAACTTCCTAAATCTGCGCTTACCGAAGAAGAGCTTGCTGAAATGATTGCAGAGCTTGCTAAAGAAGCAGGTGAGCTGAAATGATGGAGAAGATGATTTTCGGGCGCTACTTACCCGGAAATTCCATTACGCATCGTCTAGATCCGAGATCCAAGCTCATTTTCATTTTCTTGTTCATCTTTGCAGTTTTTTTAGCAAATAATACAGTGACCTATGCCATATTATTTGGATTTACAGTGTTTGTTATCCTTCTCTCAAAAATCAGGATCCCATTTCTGTTAGGCGGACTCAAACCGATCTTGTTTCTCGTTGTATTCACGCTTTTCATGCATTTGTTTCTCACACGTGAAGGGGAAGTCCTCTTCCATTGGAAGTTTATCACTATTTATGAAGAAGGATTACGCCAAGGGATTTACATTTCGTTACGATTTTTCATATTAGTATTGATGACGACTGTACTCACACTGACAACTTCGCCAATCTCCATTACGGATGGCGTGGAAACGCTGCTTAATCCGCTGAAACGTCTGAAGTTGCCCGTACACGAGCTCGCTATGATGATGTCCATCGCTTTGAGATTCATCCCTACCTTAATGGATGAGACAGACAAAATCTTGAAAGCACAGCTCGCACGAGGATCGGATATCAGTTCAGGAAGTGTTCAGCAGCGTGTTAAAGCTGTCATTCCATTACTCGTTCCATTGTTTGTAAGTGCATTTAAGCGTGCGGAAGACTTAGCAGTGGCGATGGAAGTCCGCGGTTACCGCGGAGGAGAAGGCAGGACGCGTTTCCGGAAGTTGCAGTGGCAGATGAGCGACACAATGGTCCTTGTTTTGTTAGGTGTACTTTCAGCCATCATGCTGTATTTCAGAGGGTAAGGGAGGACACGCATGATGCGTATAAAAGCGACCGTTGCCTATGACGGCACTCATTTTTCTGGTTATCAATCTCAGCCTAGTATGCGTACGGTACAGTCCGATATCGACAAGGCACTTCGTAAGATGCATAAAGACGATTCTATTCATAGCGTGGCAAGCGGCAGAACCGATGCGGGCGTCCATGCGTGGGGTCAAGTGATCCATTTTGATACGCCCCTCAATCTCACTGAAGATAGTTGGCTAATGGCATTGAACGTCTTATTGCCTAAGGATATCCGGATCCTTTCTGTCCACCCAGTAGATAAGGATTTTCATGCCCGTTACTCAGCGAAAGGGAAAACGTATCAATATCGCTGGACGAGGAAGCCCATCCAAAGTCCATTTGACCGCAATTATTCCGTCCATTTAGGGAGATGGGATCCGGATCTTAAACGAATGCAGGAAGGTGCGGTGCATTTACTTGGCAAGCATGACTTTACAAGCTTTTGTTCTTCCCAAACAGCGACATCGAACAAAGTACGGACGATCCGTATGCTTGAAATCGAGGAAAATGGCGATGACCTCATTCTGACCATCGAAGGCGACGGATTCTTATATAATATGGTGCGAACGATTGCAGGGGTTCTTTACGCTGTAGGAATCGGATGGAACGAGCCGCACGAAGTGGCTGAAATTCTCGAAGCCCGTGATCGCAAACGAGCTGGAAAAACCGCTCCGGCACACGGTTTGTATTTGATGAGTGTTACGTATGAAGGGTAAAGCAACTTTTCCAGGTGTTCTTATGAAAACTGCTTGACTTTTCGTGCGATAACCGGTAAGATAATCTTTGGTATTTCAATAACCCCACAAAAAGCCCCGAAAGTTTATTTGTGTTTAGGGATAGAGAAAACGGAACAGACTGATATTCATTTAGGAGGATATGAAACTATGCGTACAACATTCATGGCTAAAGGCCACGAAGTAGAGCGGAAATGGCTCCTAGTAGACGCTGAAGGCCAAACGCTTGGACGTCTTGCTTCAGAAGTCGCTACATTACTTCGCGGTAAACATAAACCGTCATTCACACCAAACGTTGATACAGGTGACCACGTGATCATCATCAACGCTGAAAAGATCCAGCTTACAGGTAACAAATTGAAAGACAAGAAATATTACCGTCACTCAGGTTACACAGGTAGCCTTAAGTCTCGTACAGCGCTAGAAATGCGCACAAACTATTCAACGAAAATGCTTGAATTAGCTGTCAAGGGAATGCTTCCAAAAGGTCCACTTGGTCGTCAAACTGCTAAAAAGCTTCACGTTTTCGCTGGACCAGAGCACACTCATGCAGCACAAAAACCTGAAGCATTTGAGCTTCGCGGGTAATTAAGAGGAGGAAACACTTTTGGCACAAGTACAATATATCGGCACTGGCCGACGTAAAAGTTCAACAGCTCGTGTACGTTTAGTTCCTGGTGAAGGTAAAATCATCATCAACAAACGTGATGCAGAAGACTACGTACCATTTGAAACACTTCGCGAAATCATCAAGCAGCCACTTGTAACTACGGATACACTTGGAAGCTATGATATTCACGTAAACGTGAACGGCGGAGGATACACAGGTCAAGCAGGAGCCATCCGTCATGGTGTAGCTCGTGCGTTGTTAACTGTAGATCCTGATTTCCGTCCAGCTCTAAAAGCTGCAGGTCTACTTACACGTGACCCACGTATGAAAGAACGTAAGAAGCCAGGTCTTCGCGGCGCTCGTCGTGCACCTCAGTTCTCAAAACGTTAATCATCAACTACAAACAGTCCATTCCCTTACAGGAGTGGACTGTTTTTTTCGTATGGTCTACTACTTTCATGTAAGCATAATCGGTTTTTCCTTCATAACCGGTGCGGATTCTTGACACTATCACTTAGAACCGCAATCCAACGGCCCTAACAAAGACTCGATCATAGGGAAAGCACTGGTAGAGGTGTAGGAATTGTACAGTTGGCCAGCCAGACGAATAGGGTCTCCAAAAAAATAGCGTTCATATTGAGTTTGTCTTGTACCGAAAGAACTCATAGTCAAATCCCAAGCGAGTCTGAAAATTTTCACTCGATCTTCAGCTGTTTTAGTTGCTCCTTGCAAATACTGTACCAAGTCCTGTTGGATTTCAGATTGAAATGCTTTTTCGGTAGGTATGGTCACCATTCCGCTAGCACCTATTAGCTGAATGATTTCGCTGAAGCGAGGATAGACTATCGGGAAGATATTACTTGCCACTTGAAGCGGTACGATGCTGGGCCGCATATACCCCCACTGATCCAACGCTGCATCTTGCTCGGATTTGTCCAGCAATGCTTTCAACGTTTCTAAACTGATCATGATTTCTGCAACTTTCCCTTGGATGTGCGAGTACCCGCCAACATTTATCGTCTCTACAAGAAGTTGCGCAACACTGAGCATGAATTCGGTTTTGACAACCTGTCGGGTAATGACCTGATGGAGTGTGTATGGGTGAAAGGAACTGGATGCGAAGAACTGAGAGGCCACGTCTGTATTGCGATAAAAGAAAACGCGATCCCATGGAACGAGTGCGTTATCGAACACGACAATCGAGTCCATCTCTTCAAATCGGGAGCTCAGTGGATAATTGAATGCGGAATCCGTACCCGCAAAGGACTCCCTGCAGATGAAACGCACCCCCTCAGCATCTGAAGGAAGTGTGAATGCAAAGGCTTCGTCGGGATCGGGGAGCAACTTGGGTGCACTGAAGACGAGGATTTCATCCGTCAGTCCGCCTTGCGTTGCAAGTAATTTCGCTCCCTTAATCACGAGACCTTCTTGTGTAGTATCGACAATTTTTGCGGAGATAGGTTCATCGGAAGTCTCGAAGTACATCGGTGCCCGATTGACTTGAGGGGTGATGAATGTATGGGTGAACGTCAAGTCTTGTTCCCTCGCTCGTTCATATGCAGAGTGAACATGTTGGGGAAAGCAGTTTTCTTTTCCTTCTAAAAAATGTGAGGAGCTGGCAAAGCTCATAAGAACCGTATTCAAATAGTCAGGACTCCTACCCATAAGCCCAGCGGTTTGGCGGGCCCATTGTTCAATCATTGCCCTGCGCTTTCTTAAGTCCTCTTTCGTGGTCGGCTGCAAAAAAGAAATCCCTACTTTTTCACCGGATGTAGGAGAATCGTATGTCATCTCGGACTTATGTTCGGCTAAGGTTTGATAGTCATATAAAGAAGATTTAGTTTTCAGCAGTCCTCTGAACTCTGGGGATTCGGAAATCGGCCCCTTTAATTGTGCACCGTCCACCCATATTTCAGGCTTCAACTGATTTACACGGTTTAAGAATTCCTGCCCGTTTTTTACACCCATAGAACTCCTCCTGGTTTTGCTGTTTTGTCTAGTCTATTAATCGTCCATGAAATGTGATTACATAGAAAAATATAAAGTGCGGGAAGATCTATATTAAATCCTTCAGTCCATTTACTTCTCCATGTGAACTATCGAAGTTGAAAGTAATTTTCTGACTCATTTAAAGGACATCGGATTGCTTGAAAGTGTGATTTCATATGGGGTATGCTATTTCAGTGCAACAAAATGAAAGTGAGGTTTCTATTAAAAATGAAAGTGTTTCTAGATAAAATCCCTTTTGAGCTGGATGATATAATTGGAACGGTTATCAAGCTTGCTGTCATAATTGTGGCTTTTTCCATAGCTGTTCCATTAGGTAAAAAAATGATCAGTGCAACAATAAATAAGATGTCCCTGACTAGAAAAACAAAAGCGAGTCGCATTAAGACCCTTGATAAACTACTTTTGAATATTTATTCCTATGTGATGATCTTCATTTTTATCGGCACCGTCCTATCGCTGTTCGGTGTTAGCATTGGGCCGCTTATCGCAGGGGCAGGTGTGGTTGGACTCGCAATAGGTTTCGGTGCCCAAGGGCTGGTGAGTGACGTCGTAACAGGATTTTTCATACTTCTGGAGCAACAGATGGAAGTGGATGATTATGTAACAGTTGCAGGCATCGACGGAGTAGTGGAAGAAATCGGTTTACGCACAACGAAAGTTCGGGCATTCGATGGAACTCTCAACTACTTACCGAACCGGATCATTGAAAATGTAGCAAATCATACCCGTGGTAATATGCGGGCTCTAGTGGATGTAGGGATTAGCTATTACAACGATATCGATCAGGCGATCAGCGTGTTGGAACGGGTTTGCGAGAGCTTTCAACGAGATGATCGTTTCAAAGATGGACCTCATGCGATCGGTGTGCAAAGTATAGATGGTACAAACGTGGTGCTCCGTGTAATCGGACAAGTTGAAAACGGATTGCAATGGGAGTGTGAACGGGACCTTCTGAAGGCCATCAAAGTCGCATTCGATGAAGCCAATATCGAGCTTCCACTGAACTACCAAGTGATCCATCAGCCGGAGTAACTGGGCAAAAGCAATGGACGCAATTAAAGAGACCGTATATGATACCGATAGCAAGCTAAGCGTACAGGAGGCGTACAAGATGAAAGAAATTACAGCGATTGAACTGGAAACGTTATTAGATGAAGGTCAGCAAATCAACATGATCGACGTTCGCGAAGCGGATGAAATTGCAACAGGGAAAGTCATAGGTGCAATTCACATTCCGCTTGGTGAGGTTCCTGCACGATTAGGAGAACTCGATAAAACGAAGCCGTATACACTCATTTGCCGTTCGGGAGGTCGGAGTGGACGCGCTGCTGCGTTTTTGGAAGAGGAAGGCTATGACGTAACCAATATGACTGGCGGTATGCTTAGCTGGCAAGGTCCAATTGAATAAGTAACTGGCGCAGGCGTCTTCCAAAGGAAGGCGTCTTTTCTATGCTTGGTCATATTGGAAACCGGAGCTGCGTATAGTGGATGAAAAAGGCGGTGTCATATGAAGCGTGGAATGATTATTGGCTTATTACTAGTATGTTCTTTGAGTGTGGTCTGGTATGGAGTGAATGCTTCGGATCGAGCGTTTTTCATGCCTGCTGAGCTAGCAGGTGTCAAACTGTTGCTGGATGCAGGACATGGCGGAGAAGATGGGGGCGCCTCCACGAAAGAACTGATTGAAAGTGATGTCAATCTTGCCATTACAAAAGAAGTGGAAAAGAAGTTGAAACAAAAAGGTGCAACCGTTGTGATGACGCGGACGAAACCTGGAGATGCCATTGCCGAGCATGCGCCGGACAAAGAATTCTCTTCAATGCGTGAACGCAAATTTGAAGATTTGAAGTTGCGCGTTCAACTCGCTGAGAAGGAAGAACCTGATTTGTTTCTTAGTGTCCATGTGAATGCAATCCCTGAGACGCAGTGGAGAGGTGCTCAGGTGTTTTACCACCCAGATGGTCATGAGGGAGGAGAAGCACTCGCAAAGTCGATCCAGGAGGCGTTCAAGGAGCGACTAAAGAACACAGATCGCGAAGCCATGAAAATTAAAGGGGTTTATCTGTTGAAGAATATCCAAGTGCCTTCTGTAATTGTAGAAACGGGCTTCATCTCCAATCCGGATGAGCACAAACTGTTAGCGGACCCGGATTATCGGAAAAAGGTGGCAGATGCGATTGTTGAAGGTGTTGTGAAACACCAGCATATGGAGCAAAAGTAATAAGCGCATCGACTTACGCAGAAGGTGGACTATGCTATACTTGGAGGTGAATGTACTAAACCTCTAAGGAGTGTTCCGTTGTGATGAATGAAGAAACAGTACGTGAATTACTGAGCGGTATGACCGATCCTTTTTTACATAAAACATTAGCAGAGACAGATGGGATCGTGGGCATTACCATCAAGCCTGAAAAAGCACATGTAAGTGTGAAATTAGCAATTGCCAAAGTGAACACGGCAGAGCAGATGACGCTTCAATCGAAAGTCGTCGAGATGCTGAAGGCTGCCGGTGCTGACTCGGTCGGCATTCGATTTGAAGAGCTGCCGCAAGAGACGTTGGAGAAATTCCGTGGAACTGCGACGGCTGCAGAAGCGCAGGATCTACTATCCCCTATCAATGATGTCACGTTCATCTCCATTGCTTCAGGTAAAGGTGGAGTGGGGAAATCGACAGTTTCTGTTAACTTGGCGGTTGGCCTTGCGCGTCTTGGCAAAAAAGTAGGACTGATCGACTCGGATATTTACGGATTCAGTGTGCCGGATATGATGGGGGTTACTGAATCCCCTATAATCCGCGGAGACCGGATTATTCCTGTGGAACGTAAAGGTGTTAAAGTCATTTCGATGGGCTTCTTTGTAGAAGATAATGCCCCTGTTGTTTGGCGCGGGCCTATGCTCGGAAAAGTGCTCGATCAATTTTTCAGAGATGTGGAATGGGGCGACCTGGATTACATGATACTCGACTTACCGCCTGGTACTGGCGATGTTGCGCTCGATATCCATCAGATGATTCCAGCCTCCAAAGAAATCGTTGTGACTACACCACATCCGACAGCAGCGTTCGTCGCCGCGCGTGCGGGTGCGATGGCGTTACAAACAGACCATGCGCTGCTTGGCGTTATTGAAAACATGTCTTGGTACGAGTCCAAACAAACAGGTGAAAAGGAGTTTGTTTTCGGTTCTGGCGGTGGAAAGCGGCTTGCTGAGGAACTTCGGACAGAATTACTTGGTCAAATTCCGTTAGGGCAGCCGGATTGGGATGAAGAGGACTTCGCGCCTTCTGTTTACGCAGCGGATCACCCGATTGGAAAGATTTACTTGGAAATCGCACAAAATGTTGTAGATAAAATTAAGAAATAATAGAAAGCGGAGTGGGGTTATTTCCCCCCTCCGCTTTCTGCTTTGCCCTCTTCTTTTTTCTTACTCTTATCTTCT
This sequence comes from Sporosarcina gallistercoris, assembly GCF_050459885.1. Lineage (GTDB taxonomy): Bacteria > Bacillota > Bacilli > Bacillales_A > Planococcaceae > Sporosarcina > Sporosarcina gallistercoris_A. Next base: position 298,514 of record NZ_JBCMNO010000012.1, read on the forward strand.
TTTCCTACGGGTTTCACTTCTCCCGCCTGCAAGATCAGTTCTTGCCACTTTGCCTGAAGCAAAGGACTGCTAATCGTTTCTTGAATTGCTTTTTCGAACTCCTTCTTCAATGAGCCTGAGTGCAAAATGTTTTCCAATTGTTTTTGCATATCGGGTGTACCAAAGAACTCTTCCATCTCTTTTTGGAAAGACGGATCATTCATCAAGGCTTTCATGATTTCTTTTTGCTGATCCTTCATACTCGTTGCAATTGTCTTCTGGAACTTCGGATCATCAAATGTTTCTTTCCAAAAATCCTTTCCCTCTTTCGAAAGCAATGTCGTTTCTATAGCAGAAGTCACTTCAGGTTGCTCAAGGACAAGCTGTTTTCGAAACTCTTCTTCTGAAAGTAATTGCCGGATCGCTTTTTTTCCTTCTTCAGTTTGTATCGCATCGGTCATCATCTTTTTCGTTTCATCGTAAGAAGGAGCTGCGTTTTGTGCATTGCTGCATGCGGCTAGAACAAATAGGACAGGGAGCAGATACAGCGCTAATTTTCTCATGGTGTTAAAATCCCTCCACTGGCTTTTCAATTATTGTTCACAACTTTGCGCAGATTATGCAAAGACAGTTGAATGAAATAGATTTTTCGATAAATGGCTGTTACACTGGAATTAGTAATTAAAACGGAGGAACGCTGCTGTGACTATACGAAATTGGATGAAATTTTTCATACGGGCTCTACTTTTAGGTGGCGTCATTACTGGACTTGTCGGACTGATTGTTCGTTGGGACTTTTTTTACTCGTACTTATCAACGGGGGAGTATTTTCAATTTATAGGTGCTTTATTATGGATGGTATTTCTAGGATTTACGATGAGTGTCATCGCCCAGATGGGATTCTTCGCTTATTTGTCCATTCACCAATTCGGAGTCAATTTGTTCAGAACGTTGACACTCTGGAATTGGGTACAACTGTTGTTAATCGTCATCGTTCTATTCGACTTGGTCTTTTTCAGATTCCGTTTGACTTCGGAGGATACGGGACGGACTGTACTCTATATGGTACTGCTCGCGATATTGGTAGGTACTGCTGTAGTGACAGCATGGTATAAAGCGCAGTGGACGAAGAAACATATACTAATTTCCGCCCTGTTTTTCATGATTGTCATTACAACTATTGAGTGGTTACCCGCCTTGATGGTACGCAATGGGGAAGTCGACACATGGGTGACGATTATGTTATTCCCTCTTGTAGCAGTGAATGCGTATCAACTCCTTGCGCTTCCGAAGTACAATCGGAAGTCTGACGAGGATAAGCGGAAATTAGATGCTCGAAAAGCAGAACGCAGAAAACAAAAAGCTGCGAATGTAAAATAACAAAGGACGCCCACTATAAGCTTCGCTGGTGGGCGTCCTTTGTTATTCGGGAATCTTCTTGGTTTTGACATCTGTCGCAAACAGTACATCTTCCACAGATTGAAATTCGCGACTGCCGAGTAAACGATCGATATCATCCAACGTGGCGGTACCCTTGCGTTCCAGGACAGCAGCCAATATTTCACCTTTTTTATGGGGAGGAAGTTTTCCACCATTCCAACGTAAAGTGGAACCTAGAGCATTGATCTCATGTTTCCATAAGGTATCTTGAAGCAATTTTGGAAATACTTCATCGCTTGTACGGAACCAAAGAGGCTTTTTTCCGAATAGAATCGTGAATTCCTCCAGCTGCTTATTGAAGAGGGCACTATCCTCTTCATAGGCAGCTCCTTCTTTACCTAGAAGAGCAACAGGGATATTCTTTTTTCGAATAAGTTCAGCAGAGTCCGTAAAACGCATTGCCCAAGCGGTATCCACTAATAGCAAAGGATATGGGGCTTGTAACTCTGCAATCCATTTTTCAAGAGCTGCATCACCGAACGATATATCCAGAGTCAGTGCCGAGCCAGTTGTGCCTCTAACGATGACGTCGGGTTCTTCTGTCAGTTTGAACACATTCAATATCTGCGGAGCTGTAATGGAGGAGGGCCATAAGACGAGAATTAGCATGCAAATGATCAGGATGTAACCTATCTTTTTCAGCACAAAAGCTCCTTTCCAACATGATTACTGTACTTTATGATGAAGGCTTGACCATTATGCGCACCACATGCTATTATGTAAAAGTCGTCAACAGACGGGAAGACATGAATAAAAAAACTATTGCTATATTTTGAAGTTATGGTATAATTTTTGTTGTTCGACAAAAGTTTATAATATTGTTCCGCAGTAGCTCAGTGGTAGAGCAATCGGCTGTTAACCGATCGGTCGTAGGTTCGAGTCCTACCTGCGGAGCCATTTTCCATGCCTATGCTTCCATAGCTCAGTAGGTAGAGTGCTTCCATGGTAAGGAAGAGGTCACCGGTTCGAATCCGGTTGGAAGCTCCACTAAAATGTCCTAAACAGATGGCGGCAGGTTGGAAGTTAAGTAGGGCCCCTTGGTCAAGCGGTTAAGACACCGCCCTTTCACGGCGGTAACACGGGTTCGAATCCCGTAGGGGTCACCATGTTTGTTCCAGTAATACATATCAGATAAGCGATGTCGCCATGGACGCTTATTCATAATTTTCTAATGGTGGGGTAGCGAAGTGGCTAAACGCGGCGGACTGTAAATCCGCTCCCTCCGGGTTCGGCGGTTCGAATCCGTCCCCCACCACCATTTTCCATGTATAGTTTTTAATCAAAGTGGATATCTTAATTAGTAGTACTCCGGCGCAGAGATGAGCCGATTTTTTTAATTACTGGGGTATAGCCAAGCGGTAAGGCAACGGACTTTGACTCCGTCACTCGTTGGTTCGAATCCAGCTACCCCAGCCAAAATTTTTAAAACTTCGTTTTAAAAATTTTTGCGAGAAATACCGCAAGGTATTTGGAGCAATACAGGGCAAGAGAAGAAAATAGCGTATTAACATGTTAAAGATACAAGAAGTCCACTTAATAAACTTCGTTTTAAAAATTTTTGCGAGAAATACCGCAAGGTATTTGGAGCAATACAGGGCAAGAGAAGAAAACAACGTATTAACATGTTAGAGATACAAGAAGTCTACTTAATAAACTTCGTTTAAAAACAAACACGATAAATACCATGCTGAGAAGCTGGAATTATTAGTGGCAAGACGTATTCAAGACACCACCTATCCTATGAGATGATTCATTGAATAATTCGAAAAATTGATTTTTTAACAATTTGTATAATTGAACCGATAGTTATAAATAGAATGTATTCGATCCTTCCATGTATTACGGAAAGGGTTTTTTTGTTTGTGCACATCAACAGAATCCCCAGGCAGGCCCTGGATAAAAGAGGTGTCATGTGACGGACCATCAAGATATGATTCAGAACTTAGCAACTCGTTATCAACACCTTGAATACTCACAGTTGTTGAATGACATCGTATTTGCAATAGACAATTCTGCGATAGTTGCGATTACCGATAGGACAGGAAAGATTACTTATGCAAATGAGTTTTTTTCGAACCTGTCAAAGTACTCTCAAGAGGAGCTCTTAGGGGAGAATCAGCGCATCGTCAATTCGGGATATCATCCTAAATCCTTTTTCAAGGCAATGTGGCAGACAATCGGTCAAGGGCAAATATGGCGAGGTGAAATCTGTAATCGCGCTAAAGACGGGTCTTTCTATTGGGTGGATACGACAATTGTTCCTTTCTTAAATGAAAAAGGGATCCCTGAACAATATATTTCGATTCGATATAACATAACTGAAAAGAAAACCATAGAAGACTCGTTACGTAAACAGGCGGAGCTGTATCGGCTGATAACGGAAAATGCCGGTGATTACGTAGCCGTCGTGGATGTTGGAGGGACAATTCATTACCAATCGCCTTCGTTAGAGAAGCTGCTGGGCACGTCCAATCCCAACATGTTGAACGCCACAGTAGATGTGGATCGAGTCTGCGTAAAAGAAGCTCTTGAACGGGTCAATCAAACGGATGCACATGAAGTGCGGGTGGACTTTCGTTTGGAATCAACCGAGTATTCCATTTTGCAAATGAGCGGAAGTTTGTCCCGGATTACTACTAAAGGAGAATTTTCAGGATACAGTGTTTTGGTTTTGCAAGATAGTACTGCAGCGAAGAAGCAAGAACAACTCATTTTGGATCTAGCATCCACCGATCAACTCACTGGATTATTGAATCGGAAAGCTTTTATTAAAGAGCTGTTTATGGAGGTCGATCGTGTGAGAAAGACGGACGAGTTACTCGGTCTAGTCCATCTCAACATTGACAAGCTTCGATATGCCAATGAAACGTTCGGTCATGAGCGGGGCGATGAAATCCTCAAGAAAGTTGCGGAGCGCCTTACCTTACACCTGAACGGAGCGGTGTGCGGTCGAACGGCTGGCGATGAATTTGCTTTTGTCATGAAAAGTAATCAGTCTGCTGACGAATTATTTGAATGGACATGCGCCTTGCAAAAAATAATAGAAGCACCTGTTGAAGTGGCAGGTAAATTGTATAATCCTTCTGTCAGTTGTGGACTGTCTGTTTATCCTATCCACGCGACTGAAGTTCCAGGATGGATTACAACGACAGAGCAAGCGATGCAGTATGTGAAAGAACAAGGCGGATCAGGTAGCGCTCTATTTGTCCCCGATATGTATTCGAAATCGTTGGATAGGATAATTCTGGAGAACGAGCTTCGCAAAAGCGTTAAAGAAGGACATTTCATATTGGAATATCAACCGAAAGTGAACCTGGATAAAGAGGAAATCATCGGTTTTGAAGCGTTAGTGAGATGGCAGCACCCTGATCTCGGAAGGATACCACCCGACAAATTCATAGCTCTCGCCGAAGAGACTAAAATGATCATCCCTCTTGGAGAGTGGATTCTAGAAGAAGCATTCAACAAATCGAAATGGCTTCAAGCGTTGCGCCCAAATCCTATAACAGTGGCAGTCAATCTCTCAGCGGTGCAGTTAGAGAGTCCGGACCTCATTCCTTTTGTTCGGACTCTCTTGGAAAAAACGGGCATTGACCCTACAACCATTGAAATGGAAGTGACGGAAAGTGCGTTTGCTGATCGTTTAGAAATGAGGTCAGCTCTCCGACAGCTGCGTGACCTTGGATTCGTTGTATCGATAGATGATTTTGGCACAGGGTTCAGTTCGTTCAGTTATATCAAAGAATTCCCTGCGGAAACGGTGAAAATAGATATGTCTTTCGTACGGGATATTGAAACGAGTGAAAATAGCCGAGCAATCATCAAGGCGATCGTGACAATGGCGGACACTGCTGGGATGAATGTGATAGCCGAAGGAATTGAAACTCAGGAACAAGCTGCTATTGTAAAACAATTGGGATGCAGAGAGGGACAAGGGTATTTATACAGCCGTCCGCTTCCTGCAACCGGGATTCCAAGACTACTTGAAGAGTTTATAGAAAAACGGAGATCCACTGAATAAATATTCAGTATATTGCTTGGTTGAGCCATTAGTGTGAAGCGGATACAATAGAAATGTAAACAAAGTGAACTTCAGGGGGAATTGGACATGGAGAAGAATTTAAACATTTCATTGGTAGGAGTTCCGCTTGACTATGGTCAGAGCCGCAGAGGCGTAGATATGGGACCGAGTGCAATTCGTTATGCGGGTGCCGTGCCACGTCTAGAAGCGATCGGTCATCACGTAATCGATACGGGAGATATCGCTGTGCCGGCAGGGGAACGTATTGGTCAGGAGAGCGATGGACTGAAAAATTTGGACGAAGTGACAGACGCATGCACGGAGCTTGCTCACCGTGTTGCTGAGTTGACGAATGCTGGACAGTTCCCGCTTGTTTTCGGTGGTGATCATAGCATGGCGATCGGTACACTTGCAGGACTTTCGGAGAAATACAATAATCTGGGTGTCATCTGGTATGATGCGCATGCTGATATCAATACTGAAAAAACATCTCCTTCAGGCAATATACATGGTATGCCCCTTGCGGTGAGCCTTGGAATGGGGCACGATCGCCTCGTCAACATCTATAAAGAAGGACAAAAAATCAAACCTGAAAATGTCGTGATCATAGGAGCACGTTCTGTCGATCCTGGCGAACGCGAACTGATAAAGGAATTGGGGATTAAAGTATTCACGATGCACGAAATCGATCGTGATGGGATGACCTCCGTCATGAACCAAGCAATCGACTACTTGACTTCAAAAAATATTGACGGTCTTCATTTGTCATTGGACTTGGATGGATTAGATCCACTTTATACACCAGGCGTTGGAACACCCGTCCCAGGCGGAATCAGTTATCGTGAAAGCCATCTGGCAATGGAGATGCTTCAAGATTCTGGTTTACTGACTTCAGCCGAGTTTGTGGAAGTCAATCCGATATTGGATGATAAGAACGCGACTGCCGACGTAGCAGTAGGACTGATCGGTTCATTATTCGGTGAAAAACTTCTATGAGATAAGGCGACCAGACGGTATTGAACAGAAATAATGGACGGGGAAGAGTCATGCAAACCATTGCATGGCTCTTTTTTTAGTGAATTGAAGAAAATGGGGCAATATTTTCAGTAATTTGGTAAAATGAATTTATATTTAATGAAACCTGTAGACCCCTTCATCCGTATAGAAGGGACAGCCGCAGCAGAAGCGGAGGATGAGAGTCTTTGGATGAATTGATCAATAAACGAATAAACGAAGTGTTGAAAGGGAACCAAGAATCTTTTGAAGAAATTGTACTGCTGTTCCAGCACCGCTTATATCATGTCTGTTACAGGATGCTCGGCAGTCGGGAAGAGGCACAGGATATCGCGCAAGAGGCTTTCCTGAGAGCGTATTCGAATTTGCATACGTTTGACCAGAAGAGGAAGTTCTCAACTTGGATTTTTCGGATTGCGACGAACCTTTGCATTGATAGGATCCGGAAAAAGAAACCGGATTATTCCTTGGATGCTCAAGTTCCTGGTACTGAAGGGCTCGATATGTACTCGCAAATTGCAGCCGCTGAAGATCTGCCTGAAGAGGAAGTCGAACGTATGGAGACGCAGGAACGTGTGCAATACGAAATCGGACGTCTGCCAGAAAAGTATCGTTCTGTCATCACGCTGAGGTATATGGAAGAACTGCCGCTCCAAGAAATCGCCGACATACTAGAACTTCCGCTAGGCACCGTAAAAACACGTGTGCATCGAGGGCGAGATGCTTTACGAAAACAGATAGGTACAATGTAGGAGGGGTAAGGATGACTAACTGTCCAATTGAGGTTGTCCAATATATGCACGAATACCTGGATGGAGAAATTTCTCCTGAAGATGAACAGGTATTGAACGAACATCTTGCTACGTGCGAAGAGTGTAAAAAACTGTTTGAAGAATTAAGTGATGCGGTTGCGCTCCTTGAAATAGCAGACCCGATGCAAGCACCCCTTGGTTTTGCAGAGGGAGTCATGGCACGATTACCACAAAGCACACCACAAAAAAAGAAGACGGGAGTAAACCGCTGGTTACGCAAACATCCATTATTGTCGGCAGCAGCGTTATTTCTCATTCTGATGAGTGCAGCACTTTTTTCAAGTTACAATACAACTGAACAATTTTCAGTTACAATGCAACCGAATCTCGTAATTGAAGGGGATACAGTCGTTGTCCCAGCAGGGGAAGTGATCAAGGGGGATCTCGTTGTAAAGAACGGGGATTTACGTATTGAAGGACAGGTGGATGGCAATGTAACTGTCATACGGGGGGAGAAGTACATGGCTTCTACAGCGGTAGTGACAGGCAACATTGAAGAAATCGACGAATTATTCGACTGGCTTTGGTATAAAATCAAAACCGCATTTAAAGGGTTGACCCCCGACAAATCCGAGAAAGAAGATACTGAGTAAGCGACGGGCACATGCCGATCGCTTTTTCAGTGGTTATGGGAACTTGAAAGGTCGTTTCCCCGTCTAAGAACAGCATGCAAATCGTGCTCTATGGTATACTTGAATAAGTGAAAAATTGTCTGTAAAGGTAGGGGAAGCGCATGCCTGATTGGGAAATGATAACGAATATGAATGCTGTTGAAGTCTTGAAAGCCATTTTGGATGTGCTTCTTGTTTGGTTTGTGGTATATAAACTCATCACAATTATCAAAGGGACAAAAGCTGTACAGCTGCTTAAAGGAATCTTTGTCATCCTGATTGTCCGTATTCTGACTGAACTACTCGGTCTGGATACGTTGAAATGGATGGTCGAGCAAGTTCTGACATTCGGTTTCTTAGCTGTGATCATCATTTTCCAACCTGAATTGCGCCGTGCGCTCGAGCAGCTCGGTCGTGGCCGACTGTTCGCTCGGACTCAAATGCAGGAGGAAGAAGAGAGAGACCGCCTGATCAGTGCCTTCACCAAATCCGTGAGTTATATGGCGAAACGTCGGATTGGAGCGCTTATCACTGTGGAGAAAGAGACGGGACTGAGTGAGTACATCGAGACCGGCATCGGGATGAATTCAGACATTTCATCAGAATTACTGATCAACATCTTCATTCCGAACACCCCGTTGCATGACGGAGCAGTAATTGTCCAAAGAAACAAAATTGCGGCGGCAGCATGTTACTTACCACTTTCTGAAAGCCCATTCATCTCAAAAGAACTGGGAACCCGCCACAGAGCGGCCTTGGGAATTAGTGAAGTCACGGATGCCTTCACAATTATTGTTTCCGAAGAAACCGGCGCAGTCAGTGTGACAATTGACGGGGACATCAACCGCAATGTGACGATGGAAGAGTTTGAACGGATTGTACGTCTCGCATGGTTCGGAGACATGACAGCCGCTAGCGCTGTTAACTCCATTTGGAAATGGGGGAAGAGGAAAAATGGATAAGTTCATGGATAGTCCTTGGTTTCTGCGATTGACAGCACTCGCACTTGCTCTATTTCTCTTCTTTTCCGTACGGGCAGATCAGGACAAATCGTCTCTTGCAAATGTAGGAGACTCAATGGATATCATTCGTGATGTGCCTGTGGAAGTATACTACGACAACGAAAACCTCGTAGTCACGGGAGTCCCTGAAACGGTCAATATGACCATCAAAGGACCGGCGAATTTAGTTCAGTCAGCAAAATTACTTAAGGACTTTACTTTGAAAGTTGACTTGAGGAGTATGCCGATGGGACGCCATACAGTTCAAATCCAGACCGAAAATATTTCCAATAAAATTAATGTGGAGTTGGATCCCGCAACAATAGAAGTGGATATAGAAGAGAAAATCACACAGTCGTTCAGAGTCGATCCGGAAATGAATGATAAGTTACTTGCAGAAGATTACGAGCTGGTGAAAATGGAAGTGGAGCCATCGACAATCGAAGTGACAGGTGCTAAAAGTATTGTGGATTCCATCAGTTTTGTAAAAGTTTCAGTTTCCGGTGAAAACGGAATCGACAAATCGTTTGAGCAAAAAGGAAGAGTTCGTGTACTCGATCGGGATTTGAATAAATTAAATGTTTCTATTGAACCAGAAGAAGTCACTGTAAAAGTCGATGTAGAAGCGTATCATAAAGAGGTGCCGATTTCCGTTAAGCAAAAAGGGAAAACAAAAGAAGGGGTTACCGTCAGTTCCTTAACGACCGATGAAAAAATGGTCACCTTATATGGGCCGCGTAAAACATTGGAGGCGATCGATCAGCTGAACGTTGACATCGACGTGAGTGAGCTATCGGGAAGCGGGAAGCAATCGATTGTACTGCCGAAGCCTAAAGGGGTTCTCAAAATGTCTGTCGACAAAGTAAATGTTAATATAGATGTCAAAGTATCAGCTGAAGGGGAGAAGGACAACACGGATGACGAAGCGTCTGCCCCGCCATCTGAAGGTTCCACCAATTCAGATGTTGCAGATGAAGAACCGCCTTCCAGTGATCAGGAACCAACAACTGTTGTTAAAAAGACTCGTCAGTTCTCAGGGATTGAAATCAGGCTTCAAGGTCTGGACAAAAGGTTTATCGGAAGTATGGTGAAACCTTCGGACGGTTTGGCAGCAGTTACGGTAACAGGCGAAGAAAAAGTGATTGATGCACTGACTGAGTCAGACGTGATTGTTTTGGCGGATGCTAAAAGTGTGAACCATGTCGGAGAACACGTTCTGCCTATTAGTGTGCAGGTGCCATCGGATGTTCAGTATGAAGTGAATTTTAAAGACATTACAGTAATGGTTGAACAAGCGTAAAATACGCAGAATGGATAGGATCGAAAGGGAGAATGAAAATGACTAAGTATTTCGGCACGGATGGTGTAAGAGGTGTTGCCAATGCAGAATTGACACCGGAACTGGCATTTAAATTAGGTCGTTTCGGCGGTTACGTCCTTACGCAACATTCAACGGAAGTAGCACGTGTTCTTGTAGGAAAAGATACTCGTATTTCTGGTCAAATGCTAGAGAGTGCGTTAATCGCCGGACTCTTGTCAACAGGAGTCGAAGTTATGACCTTAGGCGTAATCAGTACACCAGGAGTCGCTTATTTAACGCGGGCGATGAATGCTCAGGCGGGTGTTATGATTTCTGCTTCTCATAATCCAGTCGAAGACAACGGCATTAAATTCTTTGGAGCAGACGGCTTTAAACTGTCGGACGATCTCGAATCTGAAATAGAGCAGCTATTGAATGCTGAGACAGATACGTTACCTCGCCCGACAGGCGGTAACGTAGGAACGATTACCGAGTACTTCGAAGGCTGTCAAAAATACAATCAGTATTTGAAACAGACAATAGATGGTGATTTTGAAGGTATGCACGTTGTGCTTGATTGTGCACACGGTGCTACTTCCACGATCGCGACACACGTCTTCGCAGATCTGGAAGCCGATCTCACCACGATGGGGGCATCCCCTAATGGGTTGAATATCAATGATGGAGTTGGCTCGACCCACCCTGAAGAACTGGCTAAACTCGTCCTTGAGAAAAATGCTCAAATCGGGCTTGCGTTCGATGGCGATGGAGACCGCTTAATCGCAGTTGATGAAACGGGTGCGATTGTAGACGGAGACCAGATCATGTACGTAATCGGAAGCTACCTCCATTCAAAAGGCGCGTTGAATTCCGATACGATTGTATCGACAGTCATGAGTAATCTTGGATTCTACAAAGCATTAGAAGAACAAGGCATCCATAGCGCACAAACAGCGGTAGGTGACCGTTATGTTGTGGAAGAGATGCGAAGAGGTAATTATAATCTTGGCGGAGAACAATCAGGACATATTGTCTTGCTGGACTACAATACAACAGGAGACGGTCTTATTACCGGTCTGCAGCTGGTGAACATCATGAAGCGGACAGGTAAGAAGTTATCCGAATTGACGAGCGGTATGTCGATTTTCCCTCAAAAGCTGGTAAATATCCGTGTGACGGATAAGCATGCAGTAACGGATAATGCAAAAGTCGCTGCAATTATCAACGAAGTGGAACTTGAAATGGCTGGAGAAGGACGTGTTCTCGTACGACCTTCTGGTACAGAGCCATTGGTTCGAGTAATGGTGGAAGCATCTACAATGGAAGCATGTGAAAGCTACAGCACTCGGATTGTCAATGTGGTCACGCAAGAGATGGGATTGGACTAACTGCATCTTTATGAAGAACTGAAGTTCCTGGATCTTAAAGGGCTTCAGTTCTTTTTCAAAAGAGCATAATAAAATCCAATTCGGGGGATTGAGGGAAGAATAACCGACCGTATATGGGGACGGGGGATGAAAGTTTGGACAACGAGAAGTATCAACGACTATTAACCGAAAACGTCGAGGCGAAATTCACGCAGTGGGACGCTGAAAAAATAGTGAACGAATCGGAATTGTATACGTTTCTACACACGTTAAAAGGGACGGCGGGAACAATTGGCCTCCATGATCTGGCGGAGTTCTGCAGTGCACATTTAGAAATCCTGACTCCAGATGATGAATCGGCAATTCCTATTTCTTCTTTAAAAAACTTTAAGAAAAACGTCCGTCTATTGGCTGATGGCAATAAAAAGAAAAGATGCAATTATGTATTGCCTGACTTATACTTCGATCATTTCGATCAGGAAACGTTCATCTTGATTATTGATGATGATTTGGAGTTTGTTTCATTCGTTAAAGAGTTGTTGGAACAACTGGGTGCACAAGTGCTGATCGCTATGGATGGGAAGCGTGGCATACAACAATTTTACGATATGCAACCGAATATGGTCATGATCGATTTACAACTTCCAGACATGACAGGGCTGGAGGTTTTTGAAAAAATCCGTGATACAGCAAGTGACCGTCATGTAATCTCTATCTTGATGGGCAGCAATCACTCCAATCAAGTGATTACCAAGGCTTATGAGGCAGGACTGATGGACTTCATCAGAAAGCCATTTGAACTGGATCTGTTTTTGCCTTACTTATTTAACAGGGACAAATGGCGAAAAGCAATAGGTCAATCGATAACAACAGACGGATTGACAGGTGTCGGAAATCGCAAGCGTTTGGATGAAATACTGAAGTATTGTGAACGCTTATCGCAGCGAACGGGTCTCCCATTCTCCGTTGTAATGATGGACTTAGACCATTTTAAGAGTGTGAATGATATATATGGACATCCCGCAGGAGATGAAGTGTTAAAGGTTTTCAGTCGAATTGCTCTTGAAGAAACACGGGAGAATGACTATGTCTTCCGCTATGGAGGAGAAGAATTTGCCATACTCATCTCTGGCGATAAGAACGAAGCATATACTTTCGTAGAGCGGTTGCATGAGTCCTTCAATACGTTTGTTTTTGAAGAAGGGGATCGTTCTTTCACTGTCACATTCTCTGCGGGAATCGCGGAGTATGAAGGAAGATTGGAAATGCTTCTTATTGAAGCTGACCAAGCACTTTACCAGGCAAAGCGTACAGGGCGCAACCAGAGTGTCATTTTTAATAAGAATTTAGTGCAAGTAAAGCGTAAACTTCAAGTCATTATTATCGATGATGATCTTCTGATCCGCACAATGTTGGAAGAGGAACTTCGCGGATGGAGCTTGGCGGATATTGATTTATCTGTGAAAATGTTTGAGGATGGAATTTCATTTTTAGCAGCTGATTGGTTTGATCCTGATACGCACTTCATCATCCTGCTTGACGGAATCATGCCAGGTATGGATGGATTGGAAGTGTTAGAACGCCTAAAGAGAAGACCTGATACTAATAATATTTTAGTTTCGATGATGACTGCCCGCACGAGTGAACAAGATATTAAGTCTGCACTTTGGCTAGGTGCTGATGATTATATAATGAAGCCGTTCCAAAAGAATGAAATACTAACGCGGATTCAGAATTTGTCGTCCAGAATGTTTTAAACAATCGACTACACCGGGGGGTCCTACATGGTAGAAAGCAAGAAAATATTGGTGGTCGATGATGAAGAAATCTTGCGGATGCTGATTTCTGATACGCTTTCCTTTGAAGGCTATGCGGTAGAAGAAGCGCAAGACGGTCAAGAAGGGTTTGAAAAGGCGGTAACGGGACATTTCGATGTGATCCTTCTTGATTACATGATGCCGAAACTAACGGGGCCAGAGGTGTTGGAACGCTTGCAGCCACTCAACCTTGGAATTCCGATTATAATGCTGACTGCCAAAGCGCAGCAATCAGATAGAGACTTGGCAGCACATTTTGGGGCAGATTACTTCATGCCTAAACCATTCAGTCCTTCAGAACTTGTAACGCTCGTGAAACAAGTATTGGAAGGGGCAGTTTAAGTTTAAAAAACGCTAGTTCCAGGTTACGGAAACTAGCGTTTTTTTATGCCTTCATGCTGTATTTGTTCCTCAAGTAAATAGCAGACCCGTTTAAAAGGAATAGACTGATGAGCAATACAATACTTGCAGCTGCGGCTAGATGCGCATAGTCTGCAACGAGTGCTGCATCCAATGTCCAATAATAGATTTGCATCGGTAACACTGTGAAACGATCTAAGATTCCGCCTGGAAATGGAATGAGTAGCGCAGGGATTCCAAGGACGACAAGCGGCGCAGTCTCCCCGATAGCTCTTGAGAGAGCCAATATCGCACCCGTCAGAATGGATGGGAGGGCGACCGGTAAAATGACGGATTGTATGGTCTGCCATTTTGTTCCGCCTAGCGCATAAGAGGCATCACCTAGCTGACTAGGAACGGATCGCAAGGCTTCTTGTGCAGCGACAATGACAATCGGGAGGATCAGTAACGATAAGGTCAGGCCTCCGGCGAGTACTACACTTCCGAATCCGAGCGCTCTTACAAAAACGGTCAATCCGAGAATTCCGTAAACGATGGACGGAACGCCAGCAAGATTGGCGATATTGGTCTGGATGAAGGTCCGGGCTTTGCCGTTCTTAGAGTAAAGTTCCAAGTAAACGGCCGACCCGATGCCCACAATCATCGTTACAGGCACTACTACAGCCAGCAACCAGAAGGTACCAAGGACGGCTCCCATAATACCTGCTTTTTCAGGTGTGGTGGAAAAGCGTCCTGTTAGAAAGTCGAGGGAGAGCCAGCTTATCCCTTCAGACGTGATCCGGACTAACAAAATTCCCATGATGACAATTCCGAATAGGGCAGCAGCTCCAAATAGTACTTTAGCCGATCGGTCAGCGAGTAGACGGAAACGAATTCTGGATGGACTGGATGGTTGTCGGGTATGGAGCATATTAGTAGACCTCCCGGAATTTGCGTGCGATTTTTCCAGCAAGTAAATTCATGATTAACGTCGCGGCGAATAGAGTCATCGCAACTGCGTAAAGACTGTAGTAAACGGTGGAACCTGCCGCCGCATCGCCGCTCGTGACTTCAACGATATAAGCGGTCATGGTTTGCATGGATTCCGTGATATCGAACGTGAAGTTCTTGGAGCTCCCGCTTGCGATTGCGACAATCATCGTTTCACCGAGTGCGCGTGATATCCCAAGGACAAAGGATGCGATAATGCCGGAAAGCGCTGCAGGAACGACCACTTTTAAAGCGGTTTCCAGTTTAGTGGCGCCAAGTGCTGCGGATCCTTCTCTCATTGCTTCAGGGACAGACTGCATCGCATCTTCCGAAAGTGAAGCGATCATCGGAATGATCATCACTCCCATTACGAGGCCGGGACTCAGGATATTTGTAGCTTCCAAGCCGGGAATCCATTCTTTAAGCAGCGGTGTCACAAAAGTGAATGCGAAGAACCCGTAAACGATTGTCGGGACACCCGCTAATAATTCCAGTGCAGGTTTGAGGATGCTGCGAACTCTTCGTGAAGCGTATTCACTTAAGTAGATTGCTGCCATGAGACCAATTGGACCCGCAACCAAGATGGCAATACCGGAAGAAACCAGAGTCCCCATTACAAGTGGGAGAATCCCGTATTCAGGTGTTTGGCTCAGGGGTTTCAACACAGTACCTGTAAAGAAGTCGACTATGGGAACGGCTTTGAAAAATTCAACGGTCTCAGTCAATAAAATTACGAGAATCCCTACCGTCGTGAAGACGGATAGGGAAGCAAGTAGGAACAGAAACCGTGGGATCCATGTTTCTATCATTTTTCTAAACGATTTCTGGTCCTGATTGTGGCGGATGAGGTCACGAATGTTGTTTCCGCTACTTGAGTTAGCTTGGAATGGAGATGTCATTACCTCGCATCCTCCTTTTCTGCAATGAAGTTCCGTATCTTATTGATCACCAAGTGAGTTCAGGAAGTCCAGATTCTCTTTGCTTTCATTTTCAGGAATCGGTGCAAATCCGGTTTCACCAGCCATCTTATTCGCATTGTTTAAAATGTATTTTGCATAGTCGAGTACTTGAGGCTTTTCTTTAGCATGCCCGACATTCAGATAAGTGAAGACAGGACGAGTGAATGCTGCATAATCACCATCTTCTGCAATTGTTTCAAGAGAAGGTTCAACCGGCCCTTTTCCAAAGTCTACAGGTACTGCTTGGAGCTTTTCTTGGTTGCCTGCATAATAGCCATAACCGAAAAATGCTATGCCGTTCTTGTCTTCTGATACAAGGGTAACGAGTGTTGAGTAGTCTTGTTGTAAGTTAACGGAAGGCTTCAAATCTTGTTCTTCCAACACTTTTTCATAGAAGAACTCATAAGTTCCATGATTTTCGTTCGGCCCCATAGGCTTGATTTCTTCGTCTGGCCAAGAAGGATCGAGATCCGACCATTTAGTTACATCACCATCTGCCGTGAAAATGCGTATGAGTTGTTCAGGTGTCAGTGAATCCACCCAGTCATTGTCCTTATTGACGACGAATGTGAGACCGTCCAATGCGAGTTTGAGCTCTTTCACTTCGATCCCTGCATCTTTTGCAGCTTGGCTTTCTTCTTCTTTTATAGTACGAGAAGCATCATTGAAATCTGTTCCATCTTTCGCAAGGAATTTCTTGAAGCCAGCACTTGTACCTGCTCGGCTCACTTCTACAGAAACCCCTTCTTGTTCTTCTAGCATATAGTTTTCAGCAAGTTTCGCCATGAGAGGGTAGACGGTTCCTGAACCATCGATGAGGACGCTTCCTTCAAGCTCTGCAGATGCTGTGGCGGAAGCTGTTTTACTTTCTTCGTCCTTTGCGCTACAAGCTGTGAGTGCGAGAGCCGCCACTCCGATAAGAATGGTTTTTTGAATGGATTTAATCAATGAATGTTCTCCCCTTTGTGTATGTTTTTCGTCTCTTACAACTTTTAGTATAGGGGCGGAGTGTAAAGGCAGTATGGGAGAAGTGTAAAGACTGTGTAAAGATGAGAAAGGGGGAGCGAGTGGAGAACCTGCTCGTTCTGGCAATCAACCCGTCCGTTCCGGCGTCCAACCCGCTCGTTTCGACGAGGAACCCGCTCATTCCGGTGAGCAACCCGCTCGTTTCAGCGTCCAACCCGCCCGTTCCAGCGAGGAACCCGCTCGTTCCGGCGTCCAACCCGCTCGTTTCGACGAGGAACCCGCTCGTTTCAGCGTTCAACCCGCCCGTTCCAGCGAGGAACCCGCTCGTTTCGGCGTCCAACCCGCTCGTTTCGACGAGGAACCCGCTCATTCCGACGAGGAACCCGCCCGTTTCGACGAGGAACCCGCTCGTTTCAGCGTCCAACCCGCTCATTCCAACACTCAACCCACTCAAAAAGCCACGGGGAGACGCAGGAACTTCCTGCTCACCCAGTGGCTTATGTTATTCGTCATTCATAGGGTATAAAATTCGCCCGTCCTCCACATTCAGCGTTTCAGCAACTGTTTCCGTAAGGGTTCGAAGAGGAAACGGCTTCGTCATGTAGTGATTGATCCCGAATTTGCGCGTCAACTCTTCTTCCCGTTCCAGCGCTGAGGAGATGATGATCGGGATTTGACGCGTCTCCGCATCATCCTTTAACATGCCGATTAAATCCCAACCGGTCAGTTCCTCTTGAAGCATCAAGTCGATGACCATACAGTCGGGATGGTGCTCTTTAGCATAGGCGAACGAACTCGCTACGTCCTGGAAGTGAAATACCTCATATTCATGAGCTCTCAATTCTTCCTCCAATAACAGCGCTATGCTAGGGTCGTCTTCGACCACAACAACTGCGGGTAAGCTGGACCGCTCGGGCAACCTAGATTGGGAAGGCTTCAAAGGAATGGTGAAGCTGACAGCAGTTCCAACATTTTCTTTCGACTCCACTGTGATTTCCCCACCATGTTTTTCAACGATTTTACGGCAAATCGCAAGCCCCAGTCCGGTTCCTCCTATTTTTCTACGGTACGTATTATCAAACCGATAAAACTTTTCAAACATATGCTTTAATTCATCCGTCGGAATTCCAATTCCTTGGTCCTGGACGGTGACTTTCAAATACGCGTCTTGTGAATCAAATGCCACAATCACGTCTCCGCCATCTGGGGAAAACTTAATGGCGTTGCTGAGCAGATTGGTAAACACTTGAACAAGTCGATCTGAATCTCCTACACAAATCGTTTGTTCACTGTTCACCTGAAGAGCAATCGAATGCTTATCCTGTGTCGCAAAGTTTTGAATGGTTTGCTGAGCAATGTCCGCCATGTCCACTTCCTGCATCGTATATTCCTGGTTTCCTGATTCCATCCGCTGCACATCCAAAAAGTCGTTGATGAGAGAAGTCAGACGTTTTGTTTCTTTATAAATCGCATCGAGATAACGGGAGCGCCTTGTGCTATCCATCTCTTTTCCGATAAGGAGCTCTGTAAATCCGAGAATACTGGATAGCGGAGTACGCAGTTCGTGACTAACTGTAGATACGAGTTCTGTTTTCATTTTATCCACTTCAAACGCCTGGGTGATATCCCTGTGGACAAACAAGGAACCAATCCGTTGCCCTTCATAGTGCACAGGAGAGCCATATAACGAAATCACTTTCGTATCTGCACCTTCGACTGTATAGACAGTCTCTGCCAGTCGTCCTGAGTCATCGTTAAGAACCCCATTGATAAATCCTGCTAATACTTCAGGGTCAGAAGTGAGTCCAGCAAGTCTCTCTCTCCAATCGGTCAGTTTGAACATGCCAGAGGGTTGTCCTATCAAGACTGAAAGGGCGTCATTCACCTGAACAGAAGTTCCTTCAGTTGAAACGAATTGAATGCCTTCCTCCAGATTATCCAAGATGGTCTGGTTCAATCGGCGTTCCTTATTCATGAGAGCGTACTGATCAATGCGATCGATTGCAAAGGATATGCGATTAGCAAGACCGAATAAGTCGGACTGGTCTTCTTCTGAAAATTCGCGGGAGGATCGGGTTAAAACTAAGAGTGCTGTATACGTATCCTCTGTTAGATAAGGAGCTGCATAGAAATCATATGCGATAGAACCATTATCGAGCTGACGTTCCAATTGAAAATAATGTTCAGTTTTCAATCGATTCAACACATACTGCCTTTGTACGTCAGGAAAGCTGGCATAGTCCTCTTCAGAAATTCCATGGAGGATATGTGAATTATTTGAAGGAATGTAAATGATCCCTCTGTCAATCAAAAACAGGTTGTCTAAATAGTTGAGTGTCGCCGTTGCAATTCCTTGAGTGTCATCTGAGAAAGACAGTAGATGACTAAGTCCGTTATAGCGTTCAAGACGTAGTTTTGCATAACGCGCTTCCGATAAGGCATCTTCTAACTTTCTTTGACGAGTAAATAATTCGTCTTGCTGTGAAAGCAACTCATCTTGTTGTGACAAGAGTTCTTCATTTTGTGCTAGAAGTTCCTGTTCTTTTTTTTGAATGGTAGTCATCATGCTCGAAAAAGAACTGGAAAGGGAACCGAGTTCATCGTCTCGTTTTTCAGGTTCGTAGTTCACATCCTGATTTGCTAAATAGCGCCCAGTTGCATTGGTCATAGACTCAATAGGAGCAATTAGCTTACTGATGACACGCCAGCTAAGGATAATCAGGAACAACAATGCACTTAGAGCGACTGAAAAAATGACGATGTAAAGTAGGTTTAGCTCCCGTTCAGATTTTTTATTGAACAGATTTCGGGCTTCTTCCGCTTGTTCCTCATATTGCTTGGCATATTTAATGAATTGGTTTACAGATAGGTTGGTGCCCCCTCCTGACAAACGCCGCAATCCTTCATAATCGTCAGCATCCACATAGGCAATTGCTTTGGGGAGAATATTCTTTTCGTAATTTGAAATGAATCTATCAATTTCACCAGTGTACTGGACTTCTTTCTCCGTCAACTCCATAGCGGTTAACTGAGTGTTCACCTCGCGTATATGCCGCAGCTCCGCACGGGCTAGTTGAAGTTCTTCTTCCATCTTAAATGCATAAAATCCTCGCGCTCGAAAAAAGAGATTCGAAATACTTTCTGAGAGTTCCGTAATGACTTCTCCTTTTTCAACTTGCTGAGCTAACTCTGCGTGACGCTTTTCGAACATCCAGGTACTATAATAATAGGAAATTCCTAGTAATAAGAGTAGAGAGGACGATAACGCGACTATAATTCGAATGAAATAGGTACGAATGCTCTTTTTACGCACAGTACACCTCGTCTTTTTCTAATTTGATACTTCTATTCTATCACGATGAATAATTCCACGTAGTGGTATTTTTGCCTATAATGAAAAAATCTACAGAAAAAAGCCTTCTCCCAGTTTGCGTAGGAAAAGGCTTGCCGTCAATTACCCGAAACGGCCATTTACATAATCATCCGTTAAGTGACTAGTTGGATTCTGGAAGATGGCTTCCGTACGGTCGTATTCTACGACTTCACCGTGCAGGAAGAAGGCGGTGCGATCGGATATCCGTGCAGCTTGCTGCATGTTGTGCGTCACGATGACGATAGAGACGTCTTTTTTCAATTCGCCGATCAATTCTTCCACTTTATTGGTGGACACCGGGTCCAGTGCAGAAGTGGGTTCGTCCATAAGCAAAACAGAAGGCTCGATTGCGAGTGAGCGGGCGATACAAAGTCGCTGCTGCTGACCGCCGGAAAGCCCGAATGCGCTGGCCGTCAAACGGTCTTTCACTTCGTCCCACAATGCAGCTTTTTTTAGGCTGTTTTCCACGATTTCGTCTAACATCGCTTTTTTACGGATTCCATGTAGTTTCGGTCCATAAGCGACGTTGTCATAAATCGATTTCGGGAAAGGATTGGGCTTTTGGAATACCATACCTACTTCAGAGCGTAAACGTTCCACAGTTGCGTGCAGCAAATCGGTTTCTTTAAACTGGGCCGACCCGGAAATGCGTACTGCCGGGTTGGTTTCCACCATCCGGTTCAATGTTTTAAGATAGGTGGATTTACCACACCCGGATGGTCCGATGATTGCTGTCACTTCGTTTTCGAAAATCGTCAAATCAATATTTTTTAGTGCGTGAGTGTCCCCATACCATACGTTCAGACTTTCCGTAGTGAAAATCGCTGCGGGCGCTTCGGTTTGTGCAACGACTCGCGACCGAGTGGCCGGACGGTAGTTCGTTAATGTAGTCATGCGCGCTGCCCCTCTCTTGTAACTTCTTCCTCAGTATAGAGAAGAAATGTTGAGGGGGTGTGAAGGGAGTGTAAAGATTGTGTAAAGTTTGGTCATTCGAAGATATACTTGAGCGCTTTTAACGCTTGGTCAGGCGTTTCTACAGTGGCATGGGCTTTTCTGGAGAGTTCCTTGAGTGCATGATGATGCTCATGCGGGCGTATTAAAATCAATGGTTTGTTGAGTGCGACAGCAGTACTTGCATCCATGGCCGTATTCCATTGCTTGTACTTTTCACCGAACAATGCGATGACCAAGTCGCATTTCTTCAGTAGCAATTCTGTCCGTAAGTTATTGAAGCTCGACGCAGCAGCATCTTTAGCAACCGCATCATGTTGTGTACCTAGGATTTCCTCCCCGATGTTGTCCGAACGGTCGTGGTCTAACATTGGACCGTAGAACGTCACAGGCAATCGCAGTGCAGCCGCTTTTTCTTTGACTTCGTCACGCCAAGAGCTGTGGATTTCACCTGCTAAGTATACCGATAATTCCATTTGGATCTCCTCCTAAGTTTTAAGTAACTTCATTGTAGCAGAATATTGCCTCAAATTGTCACGGCGAGTACACTAAAGAAAAAGGGGAGCGATGGGGATATGAAAACAATTTGGAAAAATGGCAGGATTTATACGATGGAAAAAGAAGGGGAGACAGTAGAAGCTGTTTTGACTGAAGATGGGGCGGTTCTCGAAGTTGGAACACTAGAGAGTTTACGTGAACATGCCGATAACCAAGTGGATCTGCAAGGGGCAGTCATGTATCCGGGTTTCATCGATAGCCATATGCATATGATCGGACATGGAAGTCGGTTGCTCCAACTGGATCTATCATACGTTACCTCTGCTGAACAAATGCTTGGACGTTTAAAGGAAGCAGCAGCGGATCATCCGGCAGGCGAATGGTTCACAGCGGACGGATGGAACGAAAACAACTTCGAGGATCATCGGATAGTGACCCGGTCAGAGCTGGACTCAATCAGTACATCACCCTTGTTTTTGAAACGGACGTGCCGTCACGCGGCGCTTGCCAATTCTAAGGCATTGGAACTGGCGGGTATTACAAAAGAGACACCCGATCCTGACAACGGAACGATTGTCAGGGATGAGTCCGGTGAAGCAACGGGATTGTTACTTGAAGGGGCTGCGGATCTTGTAGAAGCAGCCATTCCGGTACCGGACGAAGCGGCACTTACACGTGCGTTGCAGGCTTCCGTCGAAGACTTGCTGGCACGAGGAATCACAGGGGCAGTGACCGATGATCTTGGGTATTATGCAGACTACCGGAATCCGCTGCAAGCGTTCCGGAATGTCATTGGGGAAGACAAGCTTAAATTCCGTGCCCATTTACTGCGACGTTCTACGGTCTTTCAATCACTGATGGAAGATGAAGCGACGTATGATGAACCTTGGATCCATGGGGGGGAGATGAAGTTCTTCATCGATGGGGCTTTGGGCGGCAGAACTGCACTGTTAAGTAAACCCTATTCCGATGACCCGGGGAATTCGGGAATGGCCGTCCTGACGGATGAAGAGATCCGTGAGAATATTGTACTTGCCCGTCGATACGGGGAAGCTGTGGCGGTCCATACGATCGGCGACAAAGCATTGGAGAAATTACTCGATGTACTTGAAGTGAACCCGCCTGCAGCAGGTAAGCGGGACCGCATCATTCACGTCAACGTGCTGAGTGACGAACTGGTCGATCGTATGGAGAAATTGCCGGTCATCCTCGACATCCAGCCGGTGTTTGTATCATCCGACTTCCCATGGGCCAAAGCCCGTCTTGGTGAAGATCGCATGGACTGGGCATATGCTTGGAAAAGGCTCATTGAACGCGGTTTCATCTGCGGGGGAGGCTCGGATGCCCCAGTCGAAGAAGTGGATCCGCTAATCGGCATCTATGCAGCAGCATATCGCCGGAAGCCAGGAGAAACGCACGAAGGTTATGGGCCGCAGGAGAAACTGAGCCGCTTTGAATCTGTTGCACTCTTTACTACCGGAAGTGCGGCAACAATGGACAAAGCAGAAAGCCGCGGTAAAATCGCAAAAGGTTTTGACGCCGACTTCACCATCCTGGATCGGGATTTGCTGACAGTGGACAGTGAAGACCTATTGAAAGCAAAAACTGTTATGACGGTTGTGGCTGGGGAAATCATGTATAAAGGGAAATAGAATTTTTCATGTTAAGTTGCGCGGTTGGTAAGAGATGATTCACACAGGAGTGTTTTGTTGTGTACGAACAATCTATACGAGTTGCCTAAGAATTCCTAAAATAAGACATGTAGGTGATCTATTATGATAAAAGATTTAGAGGGAATATCAAAAGGGCTGCATTTATACACTATAGACGATATTATTCAGCAGGTTAGCGGAGAATTTCTGAAGTTAACAGGTTATAAAGAGTGTGAGTTGATTGGGATATCGCTTATTGAATTAGGGGGGCTATTAAAATTCGAGCACCAAGTATCATTTCAGAATATTAGTGATAGACAAAATTTGTATATTTTCAATAGTGACAATTTACCAATCGAAGTGAAAGTCCGCTTTGATAGGTTAGGTGATGAAAACCATAAAGTATTCCACTTTGAAGAACAGAAAGATTTAGCGCTGGAATTCACGTTAAATAATTATGGCGGCAGCGAAACGAACAATAATGGATGTACAGCCGTATTTAGCTATCCGGATTGTATTCTGCTTAGCCATGATGAAAACTATATCAAAATGATGAAAGAGATGAATAGTGTCTCTGACAATCTGCTTGGGAAATGTCCATCCTTCCCAATGAATATTTCAGAATTACTAAAACGAGGGACATCTTGTCATGAATTTGAAGTAGAATCACGCGGCGCGGCCGGAGCCCCTGCTTATTGGGACATAAATGTAAAAATGATAGCAGGCGTCGCGACAAGGCAGTATGTAGTAATTTCTTTTTATGATGTCACGAAGAAGACCCAAGAGAGAAAACGCCTCACAAAACAAAAAAGTGAAATGGAATTCATACTCGACAATATGTCAGATGTCGTAAATATTCTGGATAAGGACGGAGTGTGTACGTATAAAAATAAAGCGGGCGAGCAATTTCCAGCTCCTTACCCTCAGAATTTAATGTCAGTAAACAGCAAACGGGAATCCCATTCTTTTAGAGTGGATGATACAAATGGAGAGAAAATATCAATTGAAGATATTCCTGAACGAAAGGTGTTAAGAGGAGAAAAATTCTCCAAACGTATGGTTATTGGAACAAGCGAACAGCCGACTGCTTACTATGAATGTGAAGGTACACCTATCTATGATGAGCAAGGGAATATAGAGGGGGGGATCCTGATCTATAAAACTAGTCAACCGGGTATTGAAAATGGAGAATACACAGCATTGCAAGAAAGTGTAGATGAGATCTCCATGTACTATGCGTCGTTTTCTCACAAAGATTATAAAATAAATTATCTGAATCGGTTTGCATTGAAAGCCTTCAAAGAAGAATGGCCAGAGATAAAAGCGGAGTCGGATATCATAGGGAAAAACTTTTTTAATTACTATAGGACCGAAGATTTGGAGGAACTGATTTGTAATATTGATGAATCTATTGAAAAACGCTCCTCCTATCTGCATAAATTGGAGTTTACTAAAGACGGGATAACTTATCATACGAAAACAATCTTCCAGCCTATTATCAATCAAAATAATAAAGTGGAGAAGATAATTGCTTTAGGAATAGATATATCTGATGAAGAACTGGCAAACAAAACCATGGAGAAACTTCTGAAAGATCAAGAAGAATTATTCATTAACACTTCCCATGAACTAAAGACTCCATTAACAGTAATATTTAGCGGCGCTCAATTATTGAATTTGTATTTGGAACGGGATTCTTTAGAAGAATATAGAGAAGATATTCAAAGTGTCACTAAAATGACAATGGGGAATTGTTATAGGCTGAACAGACTCGTAAATAATATACTGGATATTTCTAAAATAGAATACGGGCTGTATGAATTGAACTTATCCAATTACAATGTTGTTGAGATTGTTGAGGATATTGTGGAATCAGTTTCCCAATACACGAAATCAAAAGGTATCAAAATCATATTTGACCCGGATCTTGAAGAACTGATGATGGCGCTCGATGTTTCTAAATTTGATAGGATTCTCCTGAACCTGATATCGAATGCAATTAAGTTCTCCATTCCCGGTGAAACGATATTAATAAGGCTCGTGAAAAAAGACGATCATACTGTATGTATCTCTGTAAAAGATGAAGGGATAGGAATAGCTCAAAAGAATGTAGAGGCGATCTTCAAGAAATTCACACAGCTGAATAGGAATTTTAACCGTATAGCTGAAGGGACTGGCCTCGGATTACCCATAGCCAAATCGTTAGCTGAGCTTCACGGAGGCAGTATAAGTGTAGAGAGTATTTTAGACGAAGGGAGTACGTTCACCTTAGAACTTCCTATTACAATTATGGACACTGGATCCGGTAAACATGTCGATAACAATAAAATGGATAGAGTAGAGTTAATAAAATATGAGTTTTCGGATATTTATTTTTAAGAGAATCGTTGAATAGGTTAAATGACCTCAGAATAATGAAGAGATTAAAACTTTACTAAGAGAGAAACTTCTATATAAACCCGAAGCAATGCATCTGAACATTTGAAGTCTTCCAGTTCAGGTCATCGTGTACGATTCATACGATCACTTTAAAACGGCCGTAGGGGGCGGATCCATACGGGAGATTTTAGCTTAAAACTAAAAAAAACCCAAATAGGAAAGCGTCCTCTTTACGTTACAAGTTGGATCTGCTTGTCTGTGTTTTTTAGATGGATCAAACTAGTTGCTATTTCATCAGATACCTGTTATTCTAAGGGAGTATTATCTTTGTTCTTTTTCAGATTGAGAAAATATTTTGTTTTTCGTCTAAGGTATTTGAGCAAGTATAGTAACATATTGTGTGGATATTCACACTAGGAGGCAATAATTATGGAACAAGGTACAGTTAAGTGGTTTAATGCAGAAAAAGGTTTTGGATTCATCGAGCGTGAAGCAGGGGAAGACGTATTCGTACATTTCTCAGCAATCCAGAGCGACGGTTTCAAATCTTTAGACGAAGGTCAAAGTGTAACATTTGAAATTGAGCAAGGACAACGTGGCCTACAAGCTACTAACGTTCAAAAAGCTTAATAACAGCTGAAAAAGACCCTACTTGTAGGGTCTTTTTTTATGTCTAATTGCGGACTGATTAGTAGACGGCAGGCCCGAAATTCGGGTCTTTTCCTAGCTGTTCACCTATGCTCAATTTTCTGGGAAATGATATGGTCCAGTATATATACATAGCTTTTGAATTCACAAAAAATCCGTTCCAACAGCTGAGGCTGTTCGGAACGGATTCTTTATATCCAGGGAGATCGGTCATCCGCGGAATGGCCACCAGACGCCTCGGCCAAACGATACAGTGATCGCTGGTATCAGAAGCGGCAATATGATGAGACCATACAGCAAGAGTCCTGTAATGACGATAGTTGCGATTTGCACGAGGCTCAAAACACCGGACGGCATCATGGCGCCGAATGTGCCCGCTAGAATGACGGCAGCGGTGATAATGACCGTGCCCATCTTCGCCATGGAAATTTTCAATGCATCCGCGATCGTACTTCCTTTAATGCTCTCTTCACGGAAGCGGTCGAGCAGGAAGATTGAATAATCGACGCCGAGAGCGATGAGCATGATGAATCCGAAGAATGGAACTGCCCAGCTGATGCCATCGTAACCGAGAATATTCACGAAAACCAATTCCGTAAAGGAAATTGCTGTGTAATACGTTAGCAGCAACGAACCGATCATATACAATGGCATAATCGCGGATCGGAATAGAATCGTCAATACGACGAACAGTCCGACGAGCATAATGACCACGGTCCGGGTGAAGTCTTTCGATGAAATGTCATCTAGATCGGAGTTCATGCTGGAAATACCCGCAAACGCAACTTCCGTATCTTCGAATGGCGTACCGATGACAGAAGTCCTTACGCTGTCCTTGATCGCATTTACAGTTGCAATGGATTCACGCGCATAAGGGTCCTCTTTCAAGATGACTTCCATGAGAATCCCGGTTTCGTCGCCGAAGGTATAGCGATCGATGACCGGTTTGAATTCTTCTTCACCGAGTGTACCTGCAGGGATGTAAATCCCTGTATCGCGGATACTCGGTGTTTCACTCATATCTTTTAGCATATCCGTCACTTCTGTCAGCCCTTTGCTGATCTCTGTGAGGCCTTCTTTTGAAGCAGTCACACCTTTTGCAAGTTCGCCTAGTCCCCCACTGAGTGCGCCGATTTGGGAACCGGATCCTTCGAGTTGACCCGCAGCTCCAGTCAAGCTCGAGGATATTTTACCGAGTTCAGCAGTCAAGGCGTTCAGTCCTCCTGCAGCTTGAGCAGCTGGCATGCCTTGTGACAGACCTCCTGCAATTTGTCCGAGTTGGTCATTGATTTGTCCGATACCTTGCGCTGCCTGGCGTAATCCGGCACCACCTGAGGACGCTTCTGAACCGGAAGGCAACTGGCTTGCAGCGCCGTTCAGTCCGCCTTCAACTTGAATGAGCCCGTCTTGAACGCTTTTCATGCCGTCATTCGCTTCTTTCAATCCATCGGAGACCAATCCCAACTGCTTATCGACGTTTAACTCGTCAATTTGCTCACCTGTTGGACGAGTAATCGTACGGACGGATTTTACACCATCCACTTTTTCCAGGTTTCGACTGATCGACTCCAAATAAGGGACATCTTTTTCATCGACTATTGATTGGTCATCTTTCAAGATGACCTGGACTGGGAGGGAATCCCCTTTACCGAATCCTTCCGAAATCAGATTCAAGCCTTTCACGGATTCTTTCGACTGATCGATTTCATCCACTGTGTTAAACGAAAGATCGTTGTCGTATGTCAGCAATAAGGGCACTGTGATGACCGCAACGATTGCCATCGAGAGCAATGGACGTGCAACAGAAAGCTTGCTGAAACGGATCCATAACTTGCTATCGTTGTGGGTCGTCGCTTGTTTTGCCGGCCAGAACAATTTGTCTTTCAGCAACATCATGAACAGCGGTACGACTGTGAACAGTACGAGAATCAGAACTGCAATTCCGACAGCGACCGCAACCGCAGACTTAAAGATCGGGAAGTCTGCAAATCCGATCGCTGCAAAACCGATGAATACAGCAAGTGAACTGATGATCAACGTACGGCCTGCAGTTTTATATGTGTTCACGATGGCTTCCTGGATTTCGTGCCCTTCGATCAATTCCTCTTTGTAACGGCTCAAGAGCAGGATACAGTAGTCCGTTCCGAGGCCGAACAGAATCGCGACGAGGAAAATCTGCGTATAGTTGGACACTGGAAATCCGAACCAATCGACGAAGAACGCAACGAGGGATTGGCTGAGTAGGTACGTAATACCGACAGCGATCAATGGAACGATTGGCGTCACAATCGAACGGAACACGATCAGCAGCAAAGCGAAGATGAGGACGACAGTGATGACTTCCGTCTTCTTCAATCCTTCTTGCGCACTTTCGTTTACGTCATTGTTAATGATCGCTTCGCCTGTTAGATAGACAGTTGTGTCTTTTGGCAGAATCTCCGAGCGGATTTTGTCACTCAGATCGATGATTGCTTCCTCTGAACCATCTACGGTGATCGGAACGAGTACCGTCTGTTTATCTTCAGAGACGAGCTGGTCCTCAATCTCTTCGCTTTCAAATGGGTCCATAACATCAGTCACGGGTTTCCCCAGGTCTTCAATCTCTTTCGCTGTGGCCTGGACCGCTTTTTTGTCTTCCTTCGAAACGGCTTTTTCAAAGTCATAGACGAGCGATAGCGTATCTTCTGAAGCGCCTGCCTTTTCCAGGATGTCCGCCGCTTTCTGGGAATCGGCATCATCCGCTAACTGGAAAGAACCGGCTTCTTCTGCTTGTTTTGCTAGGTCTGGTGCGACAAACAGTAATCCGATGGCCAGACCGGTCAGGATGATGAAAATCGGCCATCTGAATTTCAATATGGTTTTCATTGGTCAGACTCCCTCGTTTGTAAAATATCTTTTAGTTTCCGGAACGTACCGACGAACTGAACCAATTCCTCTTCCGAAATCTTATCATCGAAGAGATTCGCAATCGTTTCATTGATAGCTGTGTTGGAAGCAGCAAGAATGTCTTGACCAGCTGCTGTCAGACAAACCACTTTTTCACGCTGGTCATGTTGCGCACGTTCTGAAAGAATCAGCCCTTTATCTTCAAGCTTCTTTAAGCGTGCGGTAATTGCACTTTTATGGACACCTTGCAGTGCGGCAAGTTTGCCATTGGATAATGAATCATAAGCCGATAACAACTTTAATGTTTGAATCTGCTCTGGAGAATATTCTTTCCAAATCGGTGATTGTACCGATTTAAGGAATTGCTCCGTACCGTAAATGATGACTTCCTCGAATAGCTCAATGGCTTCTAGTAATGTCTCTTTCATAATCAGTTCACCCCCTAAACCAATTACTAGTTTAGGGGATGAACTATCATCCGTCAACTAGGAAGATTTTGCTGAACCATGTCATACATTCCGCAGCAGCTCATGTGCTAAACTAAAAGAAAAGGAGTGGTAACTATGGACGGCAAAAACAGAAGCGATATTCATCCAGGACTAAAAGTGGCAGTCATCTTGAAAAAAGATCAACGGAGTGGTGTGAAGACGGAAGGAGTCGTAAAAGACTTGCTGACAAATTCGGCACATCATCCTCATGGCATCAAAGTACGTCTTGAAGATGGGCAAGTCGGGAGAGTGTGTGACATATTAGAGGACTAATTAAACATAACCACTAGGAATGGGGGGAGATTATGATGTTCTTCAAACAGACTCTAGGTATCCAACATCCAATTGTTCAAGCACCGATGGCAGGTGTTACGACACCTGATTTCGTTGCAGCATGTACAGAAATCGGTATATTAGGTTCGATCGGAGCAGGGTATTTATCTGCGACTGAAACACGCACTATAATTCGACAAGTGAAAGCACGGACAAACGGTCCTTACTCTGTGAATCTATTTGTGCCGGACAACACGCCGTTTGACCAAAAGCAAATACGAGTAGCTTATGAAGCGCTGAAACCAATCGGGGAACAACTGGGCATGCCGTTCTGGAAAGCATCACTGTCTGAACCGGATTTTCACGGACAAATTGACGTCATTATAGAAGAAAAGCCCGCGTCCTGTTCGTTCACGTTTGGAATTCCTGCTGTGGAATCAGTTGAACGGCTTCACGATGCAGGAATACTTTTGATAGGAACTGCGACTACTTTGGATGAAGCTATGGCGGTTCAACAAGCGGGTCTGGATATGGTTGTCATCCAGGGCGCAGAAGCCGGAGGTCATCGAGGCTCATTTCTCCCAGAGGGTCCGCTGATTCCGCTGGACGACTTACTGGCAGAAGTGCGGGATGTCCTTCAAATTCCGATTATCGCCGCTGGCGGTATTGCCACGAATGCTCGAATGACCGAACTGATGAACAAGGGGGCCACTGCTGTCCAAGTCGGAACAGCTTTTTTAGCAACAGCGGAGAGCGGGGCAGCGCCAGTCTATAAACAAGCTGTTTTGAATGCATCTTCGGATGATACGGTGATTACGAGGATCTTTTCTGGAAGACCGGCACGCGGAATCCGTAATCGATTCATTGACCAAATGGATCAATCACCAATTGCACCCTATCCCTATCAAAACGATTTGACCAAACGTATCAGAAAACAAGCAGCTGTTCAAAATAACGCGGAATTCCTATCGTTATGGGCTGGTACTTCTGTCCACTGTACACAAGCGGGAACGGTAGAAAGTGTTATATCAAGGTTGTTAACTAAACATTAAGCGAGAAGAATGTATGTGTACATTCTTCTCTTTGGAGATGACGGAAAATACAGTATACTTAATAGGGTAGGAGATTGGGGGGAGCGCGGTGGATTTACTTATTATTATGTTGGAACGTGTTGGAACGATTGTTGCAGTTGCATTCATCTTGACGCGTTTTCGATTCTTTAAGCAACTCGTGCACCACGATACTCTCGATCGCCGACAAACTGCCAGTGCTATCGTATTTTTCGGATTCTTCGGCATCATTGGTACGTATTTAGGTGTCGCTTTTAATACTGAAACGTTCCATTTCAATAGCGTGACGATGAATCTGGCGGGTGACGAGGCGATCGCTAACTCCCGGGTCATTGGTATTGTAGTAGCAGGTTTACTGGGAGGCTACCGTTTTGGCATTGGGGCAGGACTTATTGCGGGATTACATAGAATGACTTTAGGTGGTTTTACTGCGTTCTCATGCGGATTATCGACTATTCTATCCGGTATATTAGCCAGCTATTTCTACAAAAAGGGGAAAACCGTCAAGCCGCTAACAGCTTTTGCAATCGGCGCACTGGCAGAGTCTATGCAAATGGGACTTATCCTGCTGCTTTCAAAGCCATTCACTGAAGCCTGGGCGCTGGTTCAGACGATTGGACTGCCGATGATCATAGCAAATGGGGTTGGGACCGCTATTTTTCTTCTGATCGTATATAACGTTATGAGTGAGCAAGATAGAGCGACTGCACTCCAAGCGCAAAAAACATTGCGGATCGCAAATCAGACACTCGCACACTTAAGAAAAGGAATGACACCTGAAACGTGTAATGAAGTCTGCCGAATCCTCTTCAATGAGCTCTCCCCAAGTGCTGTCGCAATGACGAATCGGAACGAAATCCTCGCGCACGTCGGTGTAGCAAGTGACCATCACCGATCCTGCAGTCCGATTCAAACCCACATAACGAAAGAAGTGCTTCAACATGGAGATCGTGTAGTTGCTAACGACCAAGCCATTCATTGTATTCAAACGGATTGTCCACTTGGCGCCGCAGTCATTGCACCGCTAAAACAGAGGGACAAAGTGGTCGGAACCCTTAAACTGTATTATCCTTCTGAAAAAGCGATTACGGATGTCACGATAGAGTTGATCGATGGATTGAGCTCATTGCTCAGTGATCAGCTGGAAATCGCAGCTTCCGATCACGCGCACGAACTGGCGAAAGATGCCGAGATTAAAGCATTGCAAGCTCAGATCAGTCCGCACTTCTTCTTCAACTCGTTGAACGTCATTATTTCTCTCATTCGAACGGATCCCGATCAGGCAAGACATTTGTTGACCTCTTTGTCCAAGTTTTTGCGTCAAAACGTTGAGGGGACAACTGCCGCCCGGGTTACGCTGGAGCAAGAATTAGCACATGTGCGCGCGTACCTTCAAATTGAGGAAGCCCGTTTTGTCGATAAACTTACGATAGACTTTGATGTCGATTCATCGGTGCTCTCTCAGCTGATACCGCCTCTTACTCTCCAGCCCATTGTTGAAAACGCGGTTAAACATGGAATCGCTGATATGGCGCGAGGCAGTGTCGTGAAAGTGAGGATTGCTGCACGGGATGGTGAAACGGAAATTACAGTTCAAGATAATGGCAAGGGGATCACTTCCGAACGGTTGAAAACATTGGGGCAGCACCCTGTTGAGTCGGAGTCGGGAACCGGGATGGGGTTATTTAATGTGCATCGCCGGTTGATGATGACGTTTGGCGACCAAGCAGGTCTTCAATTCACAACAGCAAGCGGAGAAGGGACCATCGTACGTTTTGCAATTCCAGGAGAAGAGGGGATCCGTCATGCCATCTAGCATCCGAGCGCTTGTTGTAGACGATGAACGCTATGCGCGTGAAGAACTCATATTTCTACTCAGCCGTCATCCGCGTGTGGAGATTGTGGGAGAAGCGGATTCAGGGGACACTGCCATTATGCAGGCGATTCGTTTGCAGCCCGATGTCGTTTTTCTAGACGTTGAAATGCCGAAGATGAACGGCATGGAAGTGGCAGCTGTTCTGAAAGAATTGAAGAATTCGCCTCAAATTGTATTTGCCACTGCATATCCTCAATTTGCGGCAGATGCGTTCCGTGTGAACGCGATAGATTATTTATTGAAACCTTATGAAGAGGAACAGCTTGCTCAAACGTTGAATCGGATAAGAATTGACGAAACAATGGTAACTGCTGCAGTCTCCAGCCGGCAGCTCGGTAAATTGGCAATTGAACGGGAAGGGGAAATTGTCTATCTGCCGATCAGTAGTATTTTATACGTTTGTCGTGAGGATAGTGTGACCCGAATCGTAACTAAGACGGAAGAGTATGAGGTGAAACTGACGCTAAAAGAATTGGAAACACGGCTCACACCCTTTTCCTTCTTTCGGATCCATAAAAGCTATCTAGTCAATTTGCTGCATGTCAGCCGCTTGTCACCGTGGTTCAATGGCGCTTATCAGCTTGAAATGGAAGGGCGCTTGGAGAAATTGTCTGTGAGCCGTAACTACGTGAAAAGTTTACGTGCAAAGCTTGAACACTAATTCAACACGTCAACAACCCTGCCATGCATCTTAATCTGGAAAACTGACATGTTAGCACAAAACCCATCCGTTATTTGAATAATTCATCTAAACTGACAATAGATGATAATTAGACAAAGGGGTGGGAAGTGGATGTATACATTTCTATTTGGAGTAGTGTTGCTTGTGGTCGGCTATTTCACGTATGGGAAATTTGTGGAACGGGTTTTCGGAGTGAAGGAAGAACGGCAGACGCCTGCTTATGCCAATGCGGATGGCATCGACTATGTGCCGATGAATACGAAGAAGAACTCGTTGATTCAGCTACTGAACATTGCAGGGGTTGGCCCGATCTTTGGTCCGATCATGGGAGCATTATATGGACCGGTTGCCTTTCTTTGGATCGTACTTGGGGCAATTTTCGCTGGTGCCGTTCACGACTATTTAACGGGAATGATATCCATCCGGAATCGTGGCGCGCATTTGCCGGAACTGGCTGGGAAATTCCTAGGTAAATTCATGAAACATATTGTAAACGCTTTCGCAATTCTTTTATTACTACTGGTCGGAACGGTATTTGTCTCTGCACCTGCAGGTCTGCTGTATAATTTGATGAACGGCTGGATGGCGATGGGCTTGATCATCACAGCAATTTTCATCTATTACATTTTAGCGACATTACTTCCGATTGATAAAATCATTGGACGTTTCTACCCGATTTTCGGTTTGTTACTCATTATCAGTGCACTGGGCGTTGGGGGCGGAATGCTCGTTAAAGGCGCACCCATCCCAGAATTGTCATTTGCGAACTTGCATCCGGACAATCTTCCGATTTTCCCGCTGCTATTCTTGACGATTTCTTGTGGGGCACTTTCCGGTTTCCATGCGACACAAACACCGATCATTTCTCGTACGACACAAAGTGAAAAACAAGGACGTAAAATCTTTTACGGCATGATGATTGCTGAAGGGATCATCGCAATGATCTGGGCAGCTGCTGGTATGGCGTTGTTCAATGGTCCAGTTGGTTTGAATGAATTGCTTGCTGCAGGTGGTCCTGCCATGATCGTTAGTGAAGCTTCTGTGTTAATGCTTGGTGCTGTAGGTGGAACATTAGCGATTCTCGGCGTTATCATCTTGCCGATCACTTCAGGGGACACTGCATTCCGGAGTGCCCGGATGATTATTGCAGACTACTTCAAATTGCCGCAAGTGAAGATCATGAGTCGGCTATGGATTGCTTTTCCACTGTTCGCAATATCCATTGCATTGACATTCGTTGACTTCAATATCCTATGGAGATACTTCTCGTGGGCGAACCAGTCGACAGCAGTCATTGCACTCTTTGTGGCAGCAATGTATTTATTCATTGCGAAAAAGAATTATTGGATTGCGCTCGTGCCGGGCACATTCATGCTGATGGCAACGACAACATATATCTTGAATGCACAGATCGGATTCAGATTACCGATGGATGTCGCATTGATAGGAGCTAGTGTGATTTCGATTTTCCTTGTGGCGTTGTTCTTCTTCGCTGCTCTAAAAGCCCGAAGAGAGAATATACCTTTGGAAGTCGAAGCCCCCGATTGGGATGATGCATTAGCGGGAGCAGCGACTGCTGCAACGACACCACACGAATAATAGACACGACCTTCGGAAAACACGCCGAAGGTCTTTTTTTTTCCTCTATACGTCACTCCCAGTTCCTTAGTATACTAGTCACAGACAAGGGGGATGGTGGATGCGTAAATACATTGGTGAAATCGGCTTGCTCGTGACGGCCATTATTTGGGGAACAGGATTTCCTGTCAGCGCGATTGCATTAGACTATTTCAGTCCTTATCAGATCTTAGCGGGACGATTTGTCATTGGGGCTGTTTTGCTTGGAGTTGTGTTTTATAAAAAACTATTGAAGCTTTCTACAGCTGTTCTTCTGAGGGGCAGCTTATTAGGTATGTTTTTATATGGTGCATTTGCTTTTCAAACGGTAGGTCTGCAATATACGACTCCATCGAATAATGCATTTTTAACAGCGGTGAATGTGCTGATCGTCCCGTTCATTGCATTTGTACTTTACAGAAGAAGAGTGGGTCCGTTTGAAATCGCAGGGGCAATTCTTGCGATGACGGGTATTGCCCTGTTATCGCTGAATGGAACCCTGTCGGTCAATCCTGGAGATGTATTATCACTTTTGTGTGCAGTATTTTTTGCATTCCATATTTTTTATACTGGACAGTTCGTCCGTAAAGAAGACGCGATTACATTGACGCTTGTACAGATGACAGTAGCTGCGGTTATCGCATGTATTGTAATCGGAGTGAAAGGGGAGGCGTCCCTTCCTATCACTACTACCTCTGCAACTTCATTACTCTATTTAGGAGTCTTCTCCACAACACTTGCATTCCTATTGCAAACTGTTGCGCAACAGCATGTCTCTGAAACAAAAGCAGCCATTCTGCTATCCATGGAATCGCTATGGGGAATGATCTTCTCCATTATCATGCTCCGAGAAATTGTCACAGGACAAATGCTCATAGGAGCTTCACTAATTTTACTAGCCATTTTGCTCGCAGAAACCAAACCTTCTTTTTTCATGAAACGCAAAGTCCGCAAATCGATTTCGTAACTTTCTAGTATAGTTAAACCGATCGATCTATTTTTTACTTATTACAGTAGTTGTTTGAAGTGTAAGCCCATGGAAACATACTAACATTAGTAGTACAAACCATGGCCATGGTTTGTGCTACTATTTTTTTATAGTAGAAGTGAAGCGAAGTCGTGCGGACGCTGGAATCTTAGAATTCGTGTAAGGAAACCGACTCACTTCACATCCTTAGTTGAATTAGATAGGTTTTTTCATTCTAAAATTAAAGTTGCTTGTAGTGGAAGGCTCGACTCCTGCGGGAATAGCATGAGCCTTGAGCCCCCGCAGGGAGCAAAGCGTACGAGGAGGCTCAAGCCATGCCCGCCGGAAAGCGAGTCCTGAAACGAAAAGCAAAGGTTGAGTGTTGATATTTTCTTCATAAGCTTCATTATTAACCTTATAAAAGGCTTGACTCGAGGTAAGAAAGCGTCAGCCGGAAGCGAAAAACAACGGTATCATGATGTACTATACTTCAACTAATATCAACAAGGAATCGCAATTCCAAGCCAAACGTGCGATAATAAAGAAAATGTGTGAACGGACATAAATATCCGTAGAAAAGGATGAAAACATGAAAACAATTGATGTACTCGTAAACGATAAAAGTGGAATCGCTTTAAAGAAAGGCTATCCACTCATTTTAAAAGACGCTGTCATGAACCCTGAAGTTTTAAAAGAAGAAGGCGATTTACTTCGTCTGATCGACCGGAACCGCCGATTCATTGCAAAAGGCTATTATGGAAACCAAAACAAAGGAATCGGCTGGGTGTTGACGAGAAAAGAAGAGGAAGCCATTGACTTCAACTTCTTCGAATCCCGCATCAGTGCGGCAATTGAACGTCGGAGCAACTTTAAGTTGAACACACAAACGACTGCATACCGTCTATTCAACGGAGAAGGCGACGGTATTGGCGGCCTCTCAATCGATTACTTCGATGGGTATTATATGGTGAGCTGGTACAGTGAAGGAATCTACTCCATGAAGCATCATGTTTACGGTGTTCTTGATAAGATCGTGAATGCAAAAGCGATTTATGAGAAAAAACGCTTCGATACAAAAGGTCAGTATATCGATCAGGACGATTACGTATCAGGAACTCCTGGTGATTTCCCGATCATCGTCAAAGAAAACGGTATGAACTTTGCAGTCGATTTGAATGATGGCGCCATGACAGGTATTTTCCTCGATCAGCGGGATGTCCGTGCAGCACTGCGGGACAAATACTCAGAAGGCAGTCATGTGCTGAATACGTTTTCTTATACAGGTGCATTTTCAGTCGCTGCGTTAAGCGGTGGGGCTGTGAAGACAACAAGCGTTGACTTAGCGAAGCGCAGTTTAGCGAAAACGATTGAACAGTTCAGTGTAAATGGGATCGACTACGAAGCACAAGATATCAAAGTGATGGATGTCTTCGATTACTTCCGTTATGCGAAGCGTCATGAGCTGAAGTTTGATGTGGTTGTTTTAGATCCGCCAAGCTTTGCCCGCTCAAAAAAGTACACATTCAGCTCAGCAAAAGACTATACTGCCCTGCTGCAGGATGCGATAGCGATTACTGAGAAAAAAGGATTCATCGTCGCATCTACAAACAACGCAAGCTTCAGTATGAAAAAGTTCAAGACGTTTATTGATGAAGCGTTCAAAGCGACAGGCACGAAGTACAAGATTCTGGAAGAATCCTCTTTGCCGAAAGACTTCCGCACAAACCGGGATTATCCGGAATTCAACTACTTGAAAGTCTGCATCATCCAGAAATTGAAATAAGTGAAAAGCCGCCTGCTGCGTTTTGCGCATGGCGGTTTTTTTGTCACAAAACCGTTAAAGACATGACCGAATTTATGAAGTATTCTTGAAGTGACAGAACGATTCGGGAGGTGGATTCGATGAAAAGGATTGCCGGGATACTCATCATAGGCGTGTGGCTGCTGTCTGGCTGTTCTTATACATTTGCACACGAAGACGGCTATCGGATGGCGGTCATTAACGAAGGGTTTCCTGTACCGAATAATGCGTACGAACTAAAACCGGAAGACTGTACGACGGAAATTGCAAAGTCTGCCAAGTACAAAATGAAAAACATCGGAGACGAAGAAGGAACGCCTCCCCCTGAATATTTGGCGGAAATCGAAAAGTGGGGATGGACGGAGATTGTGGAAGCACGAGTCGGCAACGTCCATTACTTTAAAAAGAACGGTAAAATCATGTCACTGATTATCCAGCGCGATATTTTTGACGTATTTGAAATGAGCGATGAAGTAAAGCTTTGAAAAAACACCTATGAAGACACATAATTTACCGGTTTTCAGCCATCCTTCTCATAAGGAGGTTGGCAAACAACATGAAACGTCTAGTTGAAGGGATGCTTATTGCGATAATGTTGATAGTCTTAAGCGGATGCGGTGGAGCGAACAAAAAGGTCTCCGTGAATGCAGAGGCAACAAAAGCGGTTGAAGCGAGCTTACTGAATACAGAGGGCGAACCAATTGGTGAAGCCCATTTCACGGAAGTGGAGGGTACTCTCACGATTAGTTTGAGAGCCGAGGGTCTGAAGCCTGGCATCCATGGCATCCATCTTCATGAAAAGGCTGTATGTACACCACCTGATTTTAAATCAGCAGGCGGACACTTTAATCCTACAGATAAAAAACATGGTTTTGACAATCCGAAAGGGTATCATCTTGGCGATTTACCGAATTTGACCGTGGGAGAAGACGGGAAAGTCGCGGTGAAAGTGACGATGCATAACCTTACATTGGAACCTGGAAAACCTAACTCACTGTTAGACGGGGACGGCAGTGCACTCGTCATTCATGCGGATGCAGATGATTATAAAACGGATCCTGCCGGGAATTCAGGGGATCGGATTGCCTGTGCGGAACTCAAGACCAAATGAAAAAACAGCCGACAGGCGCACGAAGCGCTGTCTGGCTGTTTTTCATCTGAGTAAAAACTCTTCCGTATAATAAGGCTGCATCTCTTGGTTGAAGTCGACTCCGATACCAAGGCTGCTATAATCTTTCAGAAGAATATTTTCGCGGTGGCCTTTCGAATTCATCAAGCCTTCGTGTGCAAAGATGCTGCTGGACTGTCCATATGCCAAGTTTTCACCCGCCCGTTTGAATCCTATGCCATCTTCTTTAATACGGTCGAAAGGAGAGAGGCCTTGTAAATTATCATGGCTGAAATAGTCATTGTCCGCCATATTCGAACTATGTTTCCGTGCAGTACCGGAAACTTGACTGTCCCAGGAAAGGATGGAGCGGCCGTGACGAACCCTAGCTGCATTAGTAAGGTCGAATAATTGGCGTTCAAAACCATTACGGAGCGCTTCACTTCGCTCAGCATAGAGCGATTTTTTGTTGTTCTCGAGTTCCACAGATACGAGTTCGACGGCAGTCACAGTTGTTTCTTGGTGAATGTCATAAAATACATAGGCATAGACATTTCCGAGTTTAAAAAGGTCCATCCCTTCATCCTCTTGAAGGACAAACACATTCAGCCCTTTTCG
This sequence comes from Sporosarcina gallistercoris, assembly GCF_050459885.1. Lineage (GTDB taxonomy): Bacteria > Bacillota > Bacilli > Bacillales_A > Planococcaceae > Sporosarcina > Sporosarcina gallistercoris_A. The sequence goes on from NZ_JBCMNO010000012.1 coordinate 338,017, forward strand.
CATCTTAGTCATCGGTTGGCCGAGTGCTTTACGGACATCTGCTTTTGAAGCCCCATACGAAACACCGACTGTAGATGAGATGAGGTCGTCATTCGTATAAATCGCACCGACGCGATTGGATTTATCGAGAGAGACCATGACGAAGTTTTGGTAATCCGTATGATACGTTCGCCATTCGGTTCCGTACTCATTGAGAGATTGGTTCTTAGGTTCACCGAGTGCAGCTGTGACTTGTTCTGCAGATGCTCCAATTTCAAGGTTGTTGATGGAAATCGGGGTGGCTGTGGGCTTTGCAAGTGCAGGTTTGTCGACCGCCTGCTTCGCATCTCTCAATCCTTCTGTTTTATCCGAAATGATTCCTGCAAGATCTTGTGTAGCCGTCCGTAATGTATCGATTGTCGAATCAATCGTATCTTTGTTGACCACGTCTTCAAGCTTATCATCTATAGAGTCTAAGAAGGATAGATCGACATACTTAGAGACCTGTTCTTCCCAGTAAGGTTTTGAGAGAAAGAGGGCAACGAGAAGTAGCATGAACAATAATAATCGTTTCAAATAATTCGCCTCCTACTCTTAGTATACCTTGCCGAAGTCGATTGAATACAGCGTGAACCCTTTATTTTAAAGAGGTGATAGTTTCCAGAAGAGTGGAATGCAGGTATACTTTGAGAAAGAAGTGGGTTTTGTACGGGTGGGCCTAAGAAGGATACATATTGAGGAGTGGATGTCATGTTTGGTGGTCTGAGTACAATCCCGGATTGGTTCTATATTGTCGCATTTACCGTTGTCATCGTGATTGTCTTATTTACTGAATGGAAAACAAGATAGGAGTGAGTGGATGAAGAAGGCAGTATTTCAGAAACCTAAGTTGTCAGCTCATAGGGAAAAGCTGCGTGCTGAGCAAATTCCGGCAGATCCGGAAACCCTTCGGGGCGTTGACATGGAGAGCGGAGATTTACGTTTCACGAGTGGAATGCAGCTCTCAACGGATGATGCAGTGTTTACAGATTGTACATTTGCAGAAATGGATTTATCCGGTGCCTCATTTGTCGATACTGTTTTTGAAAGATGCGATTTCTCAAATGTGAAGGGTGGACATGCAGATTTATTGCGTTGTGAGTTCCGGAATTGCAAATTGACGGGTGCGAACTTCGATCATTCGGTAGTCAAACATGTACGATTTGAGGAGTGTGACGCCCGCTACAGCGGTTTCAGTTTCAGTAAGCTGCAGGCGGTTCAGCTAGCGGATTCCCAGTTTTCGGAGTCGGACTTTTATGAGTGTGTCCTTAAAGATGTGAAGCTTACCCGAACCCAATTGGAGAATGCGAATTTCAGAGAGACCGATCTTGCGGGGGTGAATCTGGCAGGTTGTACATTTGAGCGGCTGGAAGTGACACCGTCTAAAATTTCGGCATGCACCGTTTCTAAGGAACAAGCAATCGGTTTCGCACGGATGTTCGGGTTATTGATACACGAAGAATCATGATATACTGAAACGAACCAAACAAGGAGTGTATAGGACCTATGCTAACATTTGAAGAAAAACAAACAATCATTGAATCTTATCCGGAATTGTCACGAAAAGACGTTTCCATGAAGCGGGTCAATTATCATTATGCAGAAAGTAAATTTGACAAGACTGTTGTCGTTCAGCATCTGCATCCGAATGGCAATGCGTTCGTTTACGTTGCGGACGTGCCCGGATATGAACCAGACAGCCGTGGTCTCGTGAATGTTCGTGATGCTTCTGAAGCGGAATTACGGAAGACGATCGAAGACGCTATCGCAGGATTAGCTGAGGAGGGAACAGAAGCAGAGCGGGTTGAAGAAATTTGGCTAGACGGGCACAATTCCCAGCTTGAGCTGAAAGAAGAGAACGGTGCATGGAATATCTATCACGGGTTGAATTTGGAAGACAGCTTCGGGGATTACCAAGAGGCGGTAGCTTATTTGAGAGAAGAAGGATTTAAGAAAGTGGAGGACGGAGGGATCGTCCGATGAAAGGCAAAGCAATTGCGATTGCAGTGGTTGTTTTGACCATTGTTGCAGTAGCGGCTATCTACTTTTTAGTCATGGCAACGTTCAAACACGACCAGCGTGATGTGAATTCATCGATGGGCGCACCAGCTTCGATAGAGTGGATGGAACGGTCTGGCATAAGCTGATGGAAAAAGACGCACACTCCGACGTGGAGTATGCGTCTTTTTGCTATCATTCAGTTTTTCTTACGGAAGGGCAACCACCAGTTCCAGTCTCCGAACAGTTTCATTAGGCTGGGAACGAGTAACAAACGGATGATAGTGGCGTCAATTGCGACTGCAATTGCGATGCCGACACCGATTTGCTTTACAGGCATGACATCTGTGAAAGCGAATGCACCTGTCAGTACAATCATGATGAGCGCAGCGGACGTGATGACTTTACTTGTCGATGCCAGTCCTTCAACCGTCGATTTGTCATTATCTCCAGTTTCTAAATAAGATTCCTGCATGCGGGAAATCAGGAAAACTTCGTAGTCCATACTAAGACCGAATACGAGGCTGAATACGATGACCGGAATAATCAGTGCAATCGTTCCGGGATGGAGTCCGAAATGACCATATTGGAAAATGTAGACGAGCAGTCCGAACGAGGCAGACAGTCCGATAATGTTCATCAAAATCGCCTTAAACGGGATGAGCAGTGAACGGAACGCAATCATTAAGATGATGAACGTTGAAACGATGATAATGAGTAATGCAAAAACGATATTGTCTGCAATTTCGTCGAATATTTCTTGGTTGAATTTTGCTTCTCCGCCGATCTGTAAGTTCCAAGGGGTTTCTTTCTCAGACCATTTCCTTGCCCATTCCTGCGCTTCATTGGACGCCCCATCCGCTTCCAGCGTAACTGGAATCATAAGGAGGTCTTTTGTGATGAATGATTTGAGTAAAGGCTGTAACTGTGCGGATTGCTCGGGTACTTGCAAGGCTTGGGCCAGATCATCCGGCTGGTCGATGCCGCTTTCAGAGAAAACGGTTGTCACTTTCCCCGTAAGTGCGTCTTTTTCAAGAGCCTTTTGAACGTCTAGCAGTGCATTCAATCCGTCCTCATCTTCCCAACCGCCTGTACGTTCTGCGATCACAAATGCCGTCGATTCGTCGCGCATTCCGAAAGCATCTTCCATATTCTCATAAGCAGAGCGGGTGTCGTATGAAAGTGGCAATGAGTCAATCTGTGGAATTGTCAGCGTCATGTTGCGTACGGGAATCAATGCAATTCCAAGTAATAGGAGTGCGCCAATAGTAATGAGGACTGGGCGTTTGATGACCTGTTCTGCAAAGAAACGCCAGCGGTCCGTTCCTGTGTTGACCCGCAGAATCTTCCCTTTGTCAATCCGTTCTTTCAGTACAAGCAGTACAGCCGGCAAGAGCGTGATGGATGAAAGTACAGCCATCGAAACAACAATCATCCCGCCAAGAGCGATGTTCTGGAAGATATCCACGCGGATGAGCAGCATGGCGCCAAGTCCGATAAATACACAAAATGCTGAGAAAATAATCGATCGACCAGCAGTTTCAATTGTTGTTCGGACGGCTTCGGGAATCGATTGAAGTTTTCGCTCTTCCCGATAACGACTGATGAACAATAACGCAAAATCGATACTGAGTGCGAGTCCAAGCATCGGAATGATGTTGAGCACGAAGATGGACAAATCCATGGTCTCGCCAAACAATGAGAGAATCCCGAATGACGTAACAATCGTTGCCACCCCGATTAGGAGGGGGACTATTGAAGCGACAACAGTGCCGAATGCAAATAGAAGCACAATAAGTGCAATGGGGAGTCCGATTGCTTCTGCGACCATTAAATCTTTTTGACTTGCTGCGTTAATATCCTTAGTGATCGGTGATTGTCCGGTAAGTGTGATGCCGTCGTCTGTTCCCACCGCATCACGAATCTCAGTGACGAGTCCTGATTTGTCGCTTTCACTGTCGTCGAATTGAAGCATCGCATAGGCGATATCCTCTTTGTGCTGGGCTGTTTCATCCAGTGGAGAAAGGATGCCGGTTGTAATGTTCAAATTTTTGATTGCAGTGAGGGCATCCGAAATTTCATCGTCGGTTTTCCCTTCGAATACAAGAAACATCGTCTCGTCCGGTTGATGGAAGTCTTGCGTCAACATATTGGAAACGTCTTCTTGCTCACCATCCATTCGGAACCCATCACCTTCTAAAAGACCCGGCAGGCGGATTGCAAACAGGGCGAGTCCGATTAGTAAGAGCAGCCAGAACGTAATGATCCATTTATAACGGGTAGTGACGAAGCCGGAAAATGCTTTCATGTTGAGTCCTTCTTTCGTATGTAAGTTTCGTTATGTTCATCATAGCGGGTAGTTATGGAGAATGGAACTGTTTAGTTGAACGAATTCAAGAGTATGACCAGGAATGGGGAGTGACAATTAGACGGAGCGAAAAAAGGAAGGAAATGAGGGGGAAGAAGCCATTCATCATCCAAAAAGGCATAAAAAAACCGTTCCCTGGAAGGGAACGGTTTTGAAAGGTTTAAGTCAATTAGTTCTTTTCAACGTTTGTAGCTTGAAGACCGCGTTGGCCTTGCTCGATTTCGAAAGTTACATCCTGGCCTTCTTCAAGAGTCTTGAAGCCTTCGCCTTGGATTGCTGAGAAGTGTACGAATACGTCGTCGCCATCTTCACGTTCGATGAAACCATAACCTTTTTCTGCGTTAAACCATTTTACTTTACCATGTTCCATGTTTGTTTCCTCCTCGTATGCGAATTTCGCATACACTGTGTTACTATTCTTGCTCAAGTCTTGAAAGGGTCAAGAGAACTTAACCATCGCACCGAACAAAAATAATTCCTCCTAATCATACCAAACAGCAGTTGGCAAAGCAACCCATATGTTCTAATTAAAACAACAAGTTAAGCAATTGGTACAATATAGCTGCCACTAGTGCCGAGATTGGCATTGTGATCACCCAGGTGATGATAATCTTCTTTGCAGTGCCCCATTTGACCCCTTTAACGCGTTGCGCTGAGCCCACTCCCATAATGGAGGAAGAAATGACATGAGTCGTAGATACAGGCAAATGAAGAAGAGTAGCGCCAAAAATGATCGCAGCAGAGTTCAAATCAGCAGCAGCTCCGTGGATTGGACGGATTTTCATGATCTTGCCACCGACAGTTTTAATGATTTTGTATCCACCGATTGAAGTCCCGATCCCCATCGCAGTAGCAGCCGCAATTCGAACCCACAATTGAATGTCATCGCCTGTTTGAAGATTGGCAGCGATGAGGGCCATCGTTATGATCCCCATTGCTTTTTGAGCATCGTTTGTACCATGCGTAAACGACTGGATCGCAGCAGTGAGAATTTGCAAATGCCGAATCCGTCTGTTGGCTTTAAACAGATTCCGGTTCTTTAGGACAGTGCGAAGGATAGTCATGACAACAAATCCACCGACGATAGCTATGACAGGTGAAATTAAAAGAGCCTGCATTATTTTAAGGAAGCCATTGTAATTTAAAACGCCGACGCCTGCAGCTGAGATGGCTGCGCCTGCTATCGAACCGATTAAGGCGTGTGAGGAACTTGATGGAATACCGAAGTACCAAGTCAACAAATTCCAGATGATCGCCGAAAGGAGGGCGGCTAATATGACTAGGGATCCGTTTTCCAATGTGAACGGATCCACAATATCTTTTGAAATGGTTTTTGCCACACCAGTGAACGTCAAAGCACCTGCAAAGTTCATCGTTGCTGCAAGCAAAATGGCAGCCCGAGGCTTTAGTGCGCGTGTTGAAACAGAAGTGGCAATCGCATTTGCTGTGTCGTGAAACCCGTTGATGAAGTCAAATGCTAGCGCAAAAACTACAATCATAATTGTGAGAAGCAATACTGTATCCATCAGTTTGCCCCCTTAAGCGTTACGCATGATGATCGTCTCGATTGTGTTGGCGACATCCTGACAGTAATCCGCAATATCTTCTAGCAATTCGTAAATATCTTTAAATTGGATGATCCGGATTGGATCCGTTTCGCGGATGAACAATTGCTTGATGGAAGTACGGAGCACTTCGTCACAAATCCGTTCATATTCTTTGATGGTAACCGCGTGATCTCGCATTTCCACAAGTTTCCTGCGTTCTAACAACTTCATCGCTTTGACGATTTCGTCAGAACTTTTCACGATGTTATCCATGAATGTCTGGACGTACTCATCGATATCGATTAACGAAAACATTTCCAAGTTGGCAGCGAAATGTTCGATTCCATCCAAGATGTCATCCATCTTGATAGCGAGCTGTAAAATGTCCTCTCGCTCGATTGGTGTCATGAATGATGTGTTCAGTTTGGTGATGAGTTCGTGAATCAGGTCATCGCCTTCCGTCTCGTATTTTTTGAGACGGATGCTGACTTCTTTCAAGTCTGCAACGGACGTCACTTTATAATCATTTGCATAGTGCATCGCTTCTTGCACGTGTTCTGCAATCGTTAGCAAAGCAGCAAAAAAGGGATCTGTTTTTCTTGGACTGAACATGTCTGACCTCCATCCGATTAACGGAAAGTGTATTGTTTGATAACTTATCTATCATAGCAAATTCGAAGCTGTAAGACGAACATAATCTGCGTTTTTTCGACAAAAAAGTTATTACTCCTTAAATCGTTTACAAAATAGCCAGAAAATAACCATTTTAAAATTTCGGTAACGAAATATTCATGCAAATGAATCCTTTTTAAAACTCTTACGTATAGAATAGACATAAGGGGGTGTTTGAAATGGAACTGTTCGGCATGACGATTCAGGAACTGTATTTGCCGATAATAATTGTTGCGGGAATGGCTACACTGCTCTACTTATTCTTCAGTGATTTAACGGATGGTGCCGGTGATTTATTTCCTCTATTAGATCCAGCGGTGCTTCTGCCCTTCATTACATTAACAGCAACGTGGGGATATGTACTGGAATTGGCTACGGGACTCGGAAGTGGACTTATACTGGGCATCTCACTTGCTGCCGGTGCAATACTCGACTTTTTACTATACTTTTTCATATTGTTGCCACTTAAGTCGGCAGAAGTCTCTATTGCGTACACTGATGAGTCGCTTGCAGGGAATGTTGCAAAAGTCATTGTTCCGATTCCTGCTGATGGATTCGGTGAAATTGTCATCGAAACAGTCAATGGCGTATTGTCGAAACGAGCATCGGGTTACGAGAATCATCCGATTGACTATGGGAAAGAAGTGCTCATTATTGAAGTGGATTCAGGGACGTTCATCGTCAAAGAATACGAACCTTTCCGTTTCAAATAATCTTACTAGCTTAAGGGGGAACCAACATGCCAATTGAATTATCTGGAATGTGGATTGCTATTGCTATCGCCGTATTTGTTGTGTTAGCTGTCATTCTTGTATACGTAACAAAGTACCGAACAGTCGGTCCGGACGAAGCATTGATTGTTACTGGTAGTTATATCGGAACAAAAAATGTCCATACCGACGACTCGGGGAACAGAGTAAAGATCATCCGTGGAGGCGGAACGTTCGTCCTGCCGGTGTTCCAACAAGCAGCTCCACTCAGTCTGCTGTCTAGCAAGCTTGAAGTGACAACGCCTGAAGTGTATACAGAACAAGGTGTGCCAGTCATGGCGGACGGCACGGCAATCATCAAGATTGGCGGATCGATTTCCGAAATTGCGACAGCTGCGGAGCAATTCCTAGGGAAATCGAAAGAAGACCGGGAGAACGAAGCGAAAGAAGTATTGGAAGGTCATCTCCGCTCCATCTTAGGATCAATGACAGTAGAAGAAATCTATAAGAACCGGGACAAATTCTCACAAGAAGTCCAACGCGTAGCGTCACAAGACTTAGCGAAAATGGGCTTAGTGATCGTATCGTTCACGATCAAGGATGTCAGGGATAAAAACGGTTACCTCGATTCGCTCGGGAAGCCGCGTATCGCTCAGGTTAAACGTGACGCAGATATTGCAACAGCGATTTCAGAGAAAGAAACACGCATCAAGAACGCAGAGGCTTCTAAGGAAGCACAAAAAGCTGAAATCGAACGTGCAACTGAAATTGCTGAAGCCGAAAAAGAGAATCAATTGAAAGTAGCAGAATATCGTTTGGAGCAAGACGCGGCTCGTGCACGTGCTGACCAAGCGTATGAGTTGCAAACAGCCCGTTCCAAGCAGGAAGTCATGGAGCAAGAAATGCAAATCCGAATCATCGAGCGTCAGAAACAAATCGAACTTGAAGAAAAAGAGATTCAACGTCGCGAACGTCAATATGACTCGGAAGTTAAGAAAAAAGCGGATGCGGACCGTTACGCAATTGAACAAAATGCCGCAGCCGAGAAATCCCGTCAACTTGCTGAAGCGGATGCTGAGAAATACCGCATCGAAGCACGCGCAGCGGCCGATGCTGAAAAAGTGCGCCTCGATGGTACAGCTCGTGCCGATTCCCAGCGCGCTCAAGGTGAATCCGAAGCGGAAATCATCCGTTTGAAAGGTCTTGCAGAAGCAGAAGCGAAGCGCAAAATCGCCGAAGCATTCGAACACTATGGTCAGGCGGCTATGCTCGATATGATCGTCGGCATGCTACCGGAATATGCGAAACAAGTCGCAAGTCCACTTGCTAACATCGATAAGATTACAGTGGTCGATACAGGAAGCGGAGAAGGCGGGGGTGCCAACAAAGTAACTGGCTATGCAACAGATCTCATGGCTACTATGCAGGAATCATTAGGAGCAACAACAGGTCTTAACATCAAAGAAATGCTGGAAAGTTACGCTGGTAAAGGAACGTTGCGCCCAAGTCTGGATAACCTGGCAGAAGAACTCAAGAAACCTCGTTCTCCATTAGCTGCGTCAACTGAAGAGGCAGCGGCAAACGAAGCTTCAGATAATTGAATGATAAAAGCTGTTCTCTACCGAATTTTACGGAGAGAACAGCTTTTTTGTTGGACTGAATGTGGAAGGATGCTCATAAAAGCAGAAGAGTGCTCATAAACGTATGAAAACGCTCATAAAAGCAGAAAAGCGCTCATAATCGAGGGAAAACGCTCATAAAAGTAGAAAAGTGCTCATAAACCTGGAGAAATGATCATAACTCCAGAAAAGTGATCATAAACTAGAAATTCTGATCATAAAACTCCTAAAATGATCATAACCCTGTGCCGCCCGTGGCTTGACTCCTCGCAAACAGCACACCCCTCAGTGCCCTTCACCCAGTCAATACCTTCTCCTCAGACAGCCGACTAGTCAAGCATTCCTCCATCTTAAGAAATTCTTCATATATCCATACACTACTTCTAAAGAATTGCCTGTCATACTCAAAGTATCAGCAAGTCAGAGGAGGACGACAGATTGATTCGTGTAGAACATATTCATCATTCATTCAAAATTGGTAAAAAAGGTAAAGAACGACCGGTGCCTGTCTTAAAGGACCTATCGTTTGAAGTACAGAAAGGCTCAATCGTCTCGATAGTTGGAAGAAGCGGATCAGGGAAATCGACATTGCTCCATATCATGGCTGGGTTTCTGAAGCCGGAAAGCGGCAAAATTACGGTCAATGGAACAGAGACATCCAATTTCAATGAAACCGAAAGCGCGGAATTCCGGCTCGACCAATTCGGGTTCATCTTTCAAAACTTTCAGCTTATGCCTGGCCTTACAACATTCGAGAACATTGAACTGCCATTAAAACTGCAAGGTACCTCAAAAGCGGAACGCTCGAAACTAGTGCAACAACTCATCCAATACGTCGGACTGAAAGAAGTGCAAGACCATTACCCGAATGAGTTATCCGGTGGGCAGCAGCAGCGTGTCAGTATCGCCCGTGCACTCATTACAAATCCGCCAATTATTTTTGCGGATGAACCGACAGGCAGCTTGGATTCGGAAACGGAACAGGAAATCCTTGCGCTCATCCGTTCACTGAACGAATCACGGGGGATTACGTTCGTCATTATTACACATGACGATGAAGTCGCGTCAATTGCGGATGAGACGTACCAAATGCATGACGGTGTATTGAAAGCGGGGGGTGTGCATCATGCAGTTTAAAGATCAGATTGATTTTGTGAGCCAACATATTAAAAAGAACAAACTGCGCGTTTTCATGACGATTTTAGCCGCCACAATGGGAACTTCCTTCCTTATCATTCTGGCTTCCGTCGGTTTTGGCATTCAAGATACATTGAAAAAGGAGATTCTTGATAATCGGCTTGTGACACAAGTGGAAGTGTACAGCGCAGATCTCGATGTAGAGAAAGCGGACAAGATGAAAACACTGGATCATGTAAAAGCCGTAGTTCTTAGGCAAGAAGTGAATGGATTCCAGGAAACTACGCTGGATAAGTATACTACCTCAAGCGCTCTTGTCGTTTCAGACTTTGGGGAAGAACAAAAAGCAGGGTTTGCTTTAGACAAAGGACGATTACCCAAGTCCAAATATGAAGTGGTTGTGGGAAGTGACTTCGCTGGGAATTTAATGAATGAAGACGAAGTTGAAAGATTTCAAAATGAGCAAGAAGGCAAGGAATTAAGTGAAGAGGAACAAGCGGAACTAGAATGGCCTCATTATGAAGGGGAACTGCTAGGGAAAGAAATCACCTACAAAATCGGAAGCTACGAAACAATTGAGTCCTACAAAGAGCCTGTTAAGCTGACGATTGTCGGAATTGCAAAGGCTCCTTCGAAAGACTTTATCTCCGACACGAAACTCTATGCAGATGCTTCGCTCATGTCAGAGCTGGAAGCCATTTACGACCGTCATAAACCGGAAGAAAGCGAAGAATCGCTGTTTAACCCGAATTTGAATATTTACGCGGATGAGCTGCAATATGTAAAGGGTATAACGGATTCGTTAAAGGATGAAGGCTATTCTGTGTATTCCATATCCGAAGAATTGGAACAGATTGATGTGTTCTTCTTAGCTTTAAAAGCAGGACTGATTTTTGTCGGAACGATTGCTATCTTGATTTCCTCAATTGGAATTTTCAATACAATGACGATGGCGGTGACTGAGCGTACGAGAGAAATCGGTGTGATGAAAGCGCTTGGAGCGAAGCCGAAACTGATCCAACGGTTATTTCTACTGGAAAGCGCATGGATTGGCATCATCGGAACCGTCATTGCGGTCATCCTCTCCTATGCGATTAGTATTCTGGCAAATTATTTACTGCCAATCATCGTCGGAGCAGCACTGGGTGAAGAAGGTTTCGGCGACCTGGAAGTCACGTTTTCCATCATCCCATGGCAACTCGTGGTCATCGCCTCTGCGATCAGTATAAGTGTGGCCATGATTTCGGGTTGGCGTCCGGCACGTAAAGCGACACGGATCGATGTCATCGATGCATTGCGCCGCGAATTGTAAAAGATGGATCCGCTCACTGTGGCGGATCTTTTTCTCATTCATCCGATTCAAATATCTTTGATTTTACTAATGAATTCCGGCATGATAGATAAGAAGAGATTGAATTTATTTGCGAAAAGGGGTTTTCAGAATGGAATACCGCATTGAGCACGATACGTTTGGTGAAATTCAAGTTCCAGCGGACAAGCTGTGGGGCGCACAAACACAACGCAGTAGACAAAACTTTAAAATCGGCGGAGAGCGCATTCCAACTGGAGTGATCCAAGCTTTTGCACATTTGAAGAAATCTGCAGCGATTGCGAGTCACTCGTTCGGGAATCTATCCGAAGTGAAGATGAAAGCAATTGCTGCTGCAGCCAATGAAGTGTTGGAAGGCAAATGGGACGACCACTTCCCACTCGTCGTTTGGCAGACCGGCAGCGGCACGCAGTCCAATATGAATATGAACGAAGTGCTCGCGAATCGCGGCAATCAGCTGCTTGAAGAATGGGGAGAGTCTGAGCGACTGCACCCGAATGACGATGTGAACAAATCACAAAGCTCGAACGACACTTTCCCAACAGCGCTTCACGTGTCAGGAGTCATCGCAGTAGAACGTGAATTGCTGCCGGCACTTGAAAAACTGAAGAAAACGCTAGGTGATAAGTCTGAAGCGTTCAAGGATATTATTAAAATCGGCCGTACACACTTGCAGGATGCGACACCTCTTACACTCGGTCAAGAGATGAGCGGCTGGCACCATATGCTTGTGAAAACCGAGAAGATGTTGAAAGACAGCGTCCAATCGATGAAAGAACTTGCAATTGGCGGAACAGCAGTCGGTACAGGTCTGAACGCTCCTAAAGGGTTCGGAGACAAAGTCGCGGAAGAAATTTCCAAGTCAGTCGGAATCGAGTTCACGTCAGCACAAAACAAGTTCCACGCGTTGACGAGTTATGACGAAGTCGTTTACACACATGGTGCAATGAAAGCACTTGCCGCTGATCTTATGAAAATCGCCAATGACGTTCGTTGGCTTGCTAGCGGACCGCGCTCAGGTATCGGTGAAATTACGATTCCTGAAAACGAACCAGGGAGTTCCATCATGCCAGGCAAAGTGAACCCGACACAAAGTGAAGCGTTGACGATGGTCGTTGCGCAAGTCATGGGGAATGACGCGACAATCGGTTTTGCGGCGAGCCAAGGGAACTTCGAGCTCAACGTATTTAAGCCCGTGATCATCTTCAACTTCTTGCAAACAGCAAAATTGCTTGCAGATGGCATGATCAGCTTCAACGATAATTGTGCGGTGGGCATTGAACCGAACCGTGAAGAAATCGACAACAAAGTGAAAAACTCACTCATGCTCGTAACTGCACTGAATCCGCATATCGGGTACGAAAATGCTGCGAAGATCGCGAAGACGGCTCACAAGGAAGGAACGACTCTGAAGGAAGCGGCACTCAAAACAGGACTCTTAACGGAAGAGCAGTTCAATGAGTGGGTAGACCCTTCTAAAATGCTCGGCCGGTAAGTTGCCACAATATTGTAACGGCATAAGTGAGTGGAATCCTGTATGCTGAGAGGACAACCTTCAAGAAAAGGAGTCGACATGTCCATGAACAAACGCCTCATGCCGATCTTAGCTGTACTTGTGATTGTTCTCGCCGCATGCAGTGGGAAAACGGCTACAGAGCAGCAGCACGAAGAAAAGCCAGCATTAGCCATAGGAGAAGAAAAACAACTTCCGAATGGCGACTTACAGCAAGTCACTGCATCTGCGGAAGAGCTCCCTGCATTCCTCAATGACAAATCCGAGGATCTTCAACTTGTCTATCAAGTTGCAGGACATGCAGAAGATATTTTAAAATACATGCCTTGCTATTGCGGATGTGCAGATAGTGCGGATCATGGCAGCAACTTGAATTGTTTTGTGGATGAAATCCGTAAAGACGGCTCCGTTGTCTGGGATGACCATGGAACTCGCTGCGATGTCTGTGTAGAAATCGCCGTTAAGTCTGTCAAGATGTCACAAGAAGGTAAATCGTTGAAAGAAATCCGTAAAACAATCGATACCGATTATAACAAAGGGTACGCGCGTCCAACGGATACGCCGATGCCATCATAAAATAAGGAAACAGGTTCTCTTAGGAGAGCCTGTTTTTTAAGTCCGAAGTCTCTTTTTTTCACTTGCAGAAACCATCCGAAAACCCTTTTATACTAGGCTTAACCCATAAAGGTTGTATTCAAGTGGAAGGTGGTCTATGATCGATGTCTGATGAGCTGGAAAAAGGGTGTACATTTACTATTCTGACAGTTGGAATTAGGGTTCCTTTTTCTTGAATATGAGCGTATGCTTCTAATATATTTCAGAGAGAATGCAGACGCGAAAACCGCGTAGGAGGGGTACTATGGTTTTTGAAGGCAATAACAAAGTGCGTAAAAAGATTTTACAAGCAGTCCAGGGACTGACAAATGAGGAACTCAATCGGAAACCTGCCAATGGTGGCTGGTCACCGAAACAAATCCTCGAGCATCTCTCGCTCATGGAAACGCTCATCGCCTCGAATGTGGCAAAGGAACTAAAGAATCCGGAAAGCCCGAAAGCGATGAAGAAGCCGATTTCCATTTCAACGAACCGTATCATTAAAGTAGAAGCTCCAGGACGAACAGTTCCTTCGGATACATTTAAAACGCTATGCGAAATGAAACAGGAATTACACACATCACGGCTGTTTTTGCTGGATGTGTACGATAGCAGCAACAAAGAGGCGTTGATGAAAAAATCATGCAAGCATCCGATTTTTGGGCAAATACCATTATGTCAATGGTTCCCGTTCGTCGGATTGCATGAAAAACGACACTTGAAACAATTGAAAGACACAATCGAATCGTTGCAGCTTAAAAAAGCAATGTAAATAGGTGTGAATTATTACTGGACTGTTTGGGAGCGTGCAAGACATAGCTGCCCCAGTAGTCTTTTTATGTCCAGGAATATAGTGAAACACAATCCATGAGAAACTGTGATGAACTTATGAAAACTATCATAAGTTATTGCAATAGGATAGCAATCGTTTTAAACTAGACAAACCTTTCCATTTCTGAAGGGAAGGATATCTACAGAGAGAGCAAGGTAAGAGAATGAAGGATTGTGTAGATCAGGAGATCCAAATGATTATACGCGGTACAATTGCTGCAGTTGGAATGGAAATTGACGTGATGCCAAGGACTACAGGTGTGAATATGATGTATGATTTTATTAAACATTGCATTCTTGTGGACACCGATCGGCTACTCAGTGCGAAATCTGAAATGAAGAACGTGTTCCCTTTGAAGGATTACGTGCAGGCGTTGACTCTCCACGAACTGGGTCATGCACTCGATCGAAAGGCGTTGCTTGCATCGCTGCCGGGAACACGTGAAGTCATCGAATTGAAAAGAACATATGGTCAGCAGGAACTATATAGCAGCAGACATCTTCTGAAAAAGTTAGTCGATGAAAACGACCAAGACTATCGGTTCGAAGAGACTGCGTGGATCAATGCTGAGCGACTGAATAGCACCTATAAACTTGTTTGTGCAAATTGCATGATCCAGATGAAACTTCATGGTTTAGCTACGTACAAACAAGCCTTTTCAAAAGATCGTATCATTTATGATGGCTTAGTAGCAGCCGAAAACAGCTGTAAATGAAGAATGACAAGAACCCCTTGCCGAGTGGCATGGGGTTCTTGTCATTCAAATGAAGTTTGCTATACTTTTAACAATTCAAACTTTGGAGGGGATTGTATGACTATACGTAAATTTAGGTTCTATAATATTTGTTGGGGTGTAGGCTCAATTTGAATAAAAAATGCACGCAATCACCATTTCTTTTATACTTGAATTGTCGAGAAACAAGTAAATGAAAGGTGATGCGTGCATATGAATAATACCATGAATATTCCGGGTTTAAAAGGTGTAGAGGTTAAGAAAATCGAAGAGGTTGGAGATCGAATCGCACTCCATGTTTCACTGCCTTTAAAGCCTCATCCATGCCCTGCTTGCGGAACGATGACGAAGAAAATCCATGATTATCGCATTCAAAAAATCAAACACCTCAAGTGGTTTGAACGATTGAGTATTTTATTTTACAAACGCCGTCGGTATGCATGTCCTTGTGGGAAAAGATTTGCGGAGAAATCCCCATTCGTAGATAAATATCAACGGTACTCCAGAGAGTGGAACCGTGTGGTTCGAATTCGAAGTGTGAAAGCGAAGTCCTTCAAAGAAGCAGGAGAAGTGTTAGGCACATCAAGCTCAACAGTCATTCGTCGCTTTAAAGAAGTAGCGAAAAATGAGATGAAAACAGGAGTTAGATTGCCTAAAGCGATTGCGATTGATGAATATAAAGGCGATACGGATGCAGGTACCTATCAACTGATCATCGCGAATGCAGAAACTCATGAACCTCTAGATATCTTACCGAACCGCAGAAAAGACACCATCAAAGACTACCTTTATCAGTATGGAACTGACGTAGAACTTGTCGTGATGGATATGAATCCAAGCTTTAAAGCAGCTGTGAAGACGGTGTTAGGTCGGCCAGTCATTGTCGCTGACCGCTTTCATTACTGTCGGTATATTTATTGGGCAATTGATGAAGTACGTCGGAAAGTCCAGAAAGAATGGCATGCGTATGACCGCAAGAAGTGCAAGCGAATGCGGCATGTGCTTTATAAGCGGAGTGAAAAACTAACTGACAAACATCGTTGGTATCTGAATCGATACCTAAGTATGTCAGACGAGTTGAAGACAGCTTACGAATTAAAGGAAGCCTATTGTGAATGGTTCGATTGGGCAAAGAAAACAGAGGATGTAGTCGAGGTAAAAAGACGATTACAAGACTTTTACCGAAAGGTAGAGAAAGCTCAGATTCCAGCGTTTTTAAAAGCGATTCAAACGCTTAAAAACTGGCAAGTGGAAATCCTAAACAGTTTCTCCTTTCAGTACTCAAACGGATTCCTAGAGGGCATTAATAACAAAACAAAAGTGATGAAACGCAATGCCTATGGCTTTAAACGTTTCGATCACTTCAGAGCGAAGATCTTATTAAACATGAAGTATAAAGAAATTGGGATTCATTTAGGTTGAAGGGTGACGTGCAACTCACATCACCCCAACATTTGATTTAGAACCAGTTTTTTCAGGTGATAA
>NZ_JBCMNO010000013.1:0-4566 GCF_050459885.1 Sporosarcina gallistercoris
GGAAGAACGTTTTTAATCGCCAGGAGCTGTTATGGCTGCAAGATAAATTCCCTCAAAAAATGAACGAAAAGGGTTTTGAATTAGAGCGAGGTCAGAGCGGATCTGAACGAGCGCATTTATCTACGGCGGATTTTAAAATGAAAACGCAGAAGGAAGAATTAGAGCAAGATATTGGATTGCTAGAAAAAGAGATTTCAAGTAAGAAAAGTGAATTATCGGCGCTCAATGAAAAAATTCCTGACGAAGTAATTGTTCCTACAAAAAGACAATTTAAGAAAGTGGAATTTGAAAGCCAGGAGAAAAATATTTTTGGTAGGCCGAAAAAAGAAATCAAAAAAGAACCGACTGGAAATCTCATCGTGACGGAACAAGATTTTAAAAAGCTAGTGAACACCGCGCGAAATAATAAGCAGTTAAAAGGCAGTATTGAAAAACTGTTAAATACGGATCTCTACCAACAAAACAAGCATTTAAAAGCAGAAAATGCAGAGTTGGAAAAAATGAATCACAGCAATTTAGGGAAAATCGTTGAGTTAAGCACGGAAAATGAACAGTTGAAAAGTAGAGTCAAAGAGTTAACGAAAGAGATTCAAAATATTTATCAGGTCTCTAAAGACTTCTTCCAAAAGCACACAAACGATTTAGAGGGTTTTAAAAAGGTTTTTAAGGCCTTTGTAGACAAAGTGAAGGGAATCACACCCAAAGGTGAGTTCAAGCGCACTCACGAGCGCGACAGCGGCTTTAACGTGGATTCTGTGAAGCAGATGAGTGAAATGAATGAGAAAAAAACACCTCGTCGAGATCGAGGAAATGAATTGGAACGATAAAAGACACTTTTAGTGTCTTTTTTATTTTGGTTTTGAACTTTGTTTTGAACTTTGTTTTGAACTTTGTTTTGAACTTTGTTTTGAACTTTGTTTTGAATTTTTTCTGCGGATGAGGGGAATGGGGGGGCGACTACGACACCCCCCTAGTTGTCCAGTGTCCAACGCTAAAAGCGACTCAAACCCTTGGTACACATGGGCTAAACGGGTGAAAAAAAGGGGAAATCAGTCATACCAAGGGTTTGTGGCGTTTTTTTGCTAAATAGTAACTAAAGTGTTGCTTTAGAGTAACTAAATTGTTAAGCTGATTTTAGAGAAAAATGACAAGGAGAGATAGGATATGTCTGAAGATAAAAAAAAGAGAGTCATGGTAACTCTTAGCAAAGATGTCGCTGATGAATTTGAAAAAATTGCTAAGCGAATGGGGCTTAGCAAATCGGGTCTTGTTACTGTCTGGGTTAATGCTAATGGAAAGGAAAACGAAAAATAAAAAAAGCGCAGCACGGCACGCTACGCTTTCGAAACAAATACTTATTTTCGTTAAGGTGATTATATCATGGTGAAGGCAAAAGACGAAAGAACTAGAAACTGGACGTTTGTTGTTTATCCTGAAAGTGCACCCGAAAATTGGCGTGAAATAATTGATGATCTTCATGTGCCTTGGGTGGAAAGTCCATTGCATGATAGGGATGTAAATCCTGATGGTGAATTAAAGAAACCTCATTGGCATGTGATAATAATGTTTTCCAGTAATAAATCTTATTCACAAATAAGAGAGATTACCATGAAATTAAGGTCACCAAATCCGCAAAAAGTAGCAAATGCAAAAGGAATGGTGCGTTATTTTGCACACATGGACAACCCTGAAAAATATCAATATAAAAAGACTGATATAATCGCTCATGCTGGTGCTGAAATAACGTCTTATCTGTCTGTAACATCGGCTGAAAGATATGAACTTATTAACGAAATGATGGAGTTTATTGATAGTCAGGGAATTGTGGAAATGAAAAGTCTATTAGATTATGCAAGGCATGAAAGATTTGATGATTGGTTTCCGTTGCTTTGTGATAACTCGGCTTACATTATGGATTCTTATATTAAATCAAATCGGCATAGAAAAATAGATAAGTAACATTTAAGGGATATGAGTGATGTGTATTGAACAGAGATTTTTTGAAGATGGAGGATGGCTAGTTTGTGAGCCTCCATCTATTTTATCAAATACAAACTAATAGGTTGTTCATTTTTTTTAGACCAAATCTCTTTTATTGTTTTATCTTCAAGATTGAAAAAATAGGCTTTAGCAGTATTTGAAGTATCATCAGCAATAAAATAAAAACCGTTATTTTTAAAGTTGAATATTGGTTCTCTTATATTAAGTAAGTCAGTTGTATCTTCCAATAGTAAATCAATTTTCTTTTTACTTTTCGAATAAAGTCCTATTTTAGATGTATCTTCAAGTTTGTCTTTAAAGTTCAATAAAAAACTTTCTCCGTCTGAAGATAAGGAAACAGTTTTTACAAAGCTATTTAATCTTAATTCTTCCTTCTGGAAGGTCCCTGATTCATTGTAAATAGAAAATGTATGAGTTGGAGCTGTGGGAGAGATATTGTTTTTATTTGCATTTGATATATTATCAAACTCTTCTTTTATTGATT
This sequence comes from Sporosarcina gallistercoris, assembly GCF_050459885.1. Taxonomy (GTDB): domain Bacteria; phylum Bacillota; class Bacilli; order Bacillales_A; family Planococcaceae; genus Sporosarcina; species Sporosarcina gallistercoris_A. The sequence continues at coordinate 2,486 of NZ_JBCMNO010000013.1, forward strand.
TAGTAACAACGAGTAAGTTTTTTTGAAAAGGTGAAAAATCGAATGTTACTACAGAATAGTCATTTTCCTTATCGTTCCAGATGTATACATCTCCTGTTTTTATATCGAAAGTAGCAAGATGAAAGTTTCGATCATCTTTTTTAACCAATGTTCTGATGTATATTGTTTTTTCTTTTTTATTTAATTTTAGGAAGTCCACATAATTTAAATCTTTTGTAAGGACGTTTATTCTATTTTCACTAGCATTTTTTTGAAGTAGTTGTTGTGTGCCATTTTTTACTTTTCCGGGAAAATAAATATCATTAGATTCTTCGAAGTATGTAGAAGTAGGATAATCATCATAATTTTTTTTCAACAGCACTTTTTCTCTAGAGGTATTTAAGTCTAATTTAATGGTTCTCTGATAATTTTCTTCGTATGAAGTGTTTATATATAATTGCTCGTTGTTATTTGTATTTTGAAGTTTCAACGTGTAAATTTCTTTGTTATTTACAGCAATGAAGATTATTAAAAAAAGAAAAACCAAAGAAAACAGGATGAATATTTTTTTCATTGGAAAACTCCTTTTTTAAAAACAACCCTATTTAAGAAAAAACTTAAATAGGGTTGTCTAAATTTAGTATTTAATGTGTCCAGGGAAATAACCGGCGCTAATAACTCCACCCATTTCTGTATACATTGCTTTTTGAACGTCTAATATTACATCATTGCCAAAACCACCATAATCCCACTTATAGAGTGTCCGCTTAATGTTTTTTGCTGTGTTAGTAGTTAAAATCGGTGTTCCTTTAGGCAGATTTCTATTTGCATAACTAACAGCAACATCGTTTTTTGTTAACACTTTTCCGTCACTTCCAAGTGATCCTTGACCAAGGTAGAAAGAAATTTTTCCGGTTAGCTCTGCAGCGTTTGATTCGGATGCTCCAAAATTAAAAAACAATACACCTAGTAGTAATAAAGAGCATGATGCTTTTTTGATAAGTGTAACCATTTTTACCACCCTTTCTAGTTTTATGTCAAAAATTGTGACGTCACTTAATTGTTATAATTCTACATATACTGGAAAATACCTTTTAATAAGAGCGGATTATATATTCTTTTTTAATTTTTGGTTTTTCCTTTGTTTTAGGGTTGAGGTGAAGGCGGGTTTGATTGCGTGATTTTATATGTGGTGAGAGGAAATTCATGCTCGGAAGTACAGGCGGTTTGTCGGGGTAGAATGGGAAATGCAAGCCGGTGAAATTGCAACTTCGTTTTAGGTTTATCGGCTTGGCGTGAGCCAATTACCCGACAAATTTTTGAAAGCAAGGAGGAAAGGGTGGAGATTTTTTGAGTGCATTTCTCAAAAAATACGACCCGATCCTTGCTTTCAAAAAAGCCTTTTGGGTGGTGGATGGTGAATGAAATTTGCAACCGTTGCGGAAAAGCAACGAGGTGAAAAGTTCATTTCTGTACTGGGAAAAAGCATCGGCTGCGGGCGATGCTTTTTTTGCTTTTGATCATTGGGGAAGCAGTCACGCTAGAGTGACTGCTTCTTGCTTTTAGCCCCCCGGCAAGGCACACCTTTACGGATGTAAAGTATAGTGTGTTATACTTTACATGGAAGTTTTGGCCGGAAATCTGGGGCGGAGGGGTGAGGGTTTTGAGCTTTGCAGTAGTCCGAATGCAGAAAATGAAATCACATGATTTGAAGGGAATTCAGTTCCACAATCAGAGGGAACGAGACAGCAAAACGAATCCCGATATTGATAAAAAGAAGTCTGATGAAAATTATGATTTGGTCCATGAACGCAAAATAAATTACAACGAGCATGTGAAAGAAATTATTGAATCTCAAAAAACAGGCACCAGAAAAACGAGAAAAGATGCCGTGCTTGTGAATGAGTTGTTGGTGACTTCTGACAGAACATTTTTCGATAAACTCAATCCAGACGAAACGAAGAAATTCTTCAGAGAAAGTCTGGAGATTTTTGAAGAGAAGTACGGCAAACAAAATATCGCGTATGCGACCGTTCACATGGACGAGAAGACGCCTCACATGCATGTAGGGGTCGTTCCCATGCGTGAAGGTAGATTGCAAG
>NZ_JBCMNO010000014.1:0-134719 GCF_050459885.1 Sporosarcina gallistercoris
CCTGCACCGCACAGTTGAGACACGAATCTGATAAATTGAAAGTTGTATTGTACGTTCCTAGCATTACAGAGCGATTAAGTCACTCATGACCTAGAATTCGTCCAGACATTCTTCCTACTATGATAGTGTGTTACACTATTGTCAATTGTGTGAATAGGAGGATCCTAATGAAACCGAAACTCTTGATAACAAGAAAAATGGATGAGCGAGTGGTGGCGCCGCTTCAAGAGAAGTTCAATGTCCGGATGTGGGAGTCGGAAAGTGAGCCGGTTCCGCGAGAGGTTCTATTGAAGGAAGTGACGGACGCGGACGCATTATGGGTGGTCATTTCCGATAGGGTCGACCGGGAGCTGATTGAAACGGGCAAGAATTTGAAAGTGATTGCCAATATGGCGGTCGGTTATAATAATATCGATTTGGAAGCAGCGAAAGAACAAGGAGTATTAGTGACGAATACACCCGATGTCTTGTCGGAAACGACAGCAGATCTGACGTTTGCACTTCTTTTGTCGACGGCACGTCAATTGACTGTTGCTGAAAGTGAATTGCGGAAAGGCAATTGGAAGTCATGGTCTCCAATGGGGTTCACGGGGATGGATGTCGGCGGCGCGACGCTTGGTATTGTCGGTATGGGACGAATCGGTGAAGCGGTTGCGCGCCGGGCGAAGGGGTTCAACATGGATGTCCTTTACCATAATCGGAATCGAAAACCTGATGCGGAAGCGGAGCATGGTTTCGAATACCGGGAGCTCGATCGATTGTTGGAAGAGGCGGATTTCGTTGTCCTTCTTACCCCTTATACACCAGAAACGGCAGGTCTGATCGGTGCCAGGGAGCTGGGACTGATGAAGCGGACAGCGGTTTTGATTAACGTATCGCGGGGTGGAATTGTCGACGAAACGGCTTTGTACAGTGCGCTGAAGGACAATACCATTTGGGCAGCAGGGCTGGATGTGTTCGAGACGGAACCCGTATCGCTCGAGAACCCGCTTCTTTCATTGCCGAACGTTACAGTCCTCCCTCATATTGGCAGTGCCAGTATTAGAACACGGCTTGCGATGATGAACTTGAATGCCCAGGCGATTGTGGATGTGCTTGAGGGGCGTGCACCGAAAAATATTGTTAGGTGAGAGATGGGGGGTGTGTGGGTTGCGCCTTGCGCAGCATAGAAAAAGCTTCCCTATTCTTAATAAGACTTAAACAGTTGAATGACATGAAAAGAATGCCAGGTTTTCATTGAATCGGACTTCAATGAAAGCCTGGCATCTTTTGTGTTTCCCTTGTTATCTGAATTATACTCGTTTCCGTATCGTGAAATTGTCTTCAAGCAACAGCCAGTTTTGGGGGAAGGGGTAGCCGAGCACCCAGTAGCTGATCCCGCGGAGTTTATATGCCTTCACCATATCGAATTTCGCTTGTGCACTCCGGGCGTCTTCGAACCATACTTCATGTCTGCGGCCTTGTGCATCTGAGTAACGGAAGAAAGGGGATTGTGCTCGTTCGTCATATTGAATGGCGGCTTGGTATTGGATGGCGCGTTGGATTGCTTCCTGTTGGCTGAACGTTTCAGCTTCTTGCCCTGGTACGAACGGAAGGACCCAATCCCGTGCGTATATTTGGAAGCCGAACAGGATTTTGTCTCTCGGGATGACTGTGACAGCATAGTCGAGCACTTTTTTGATTTCATTCAAAGGGGAAATGGCTTGGGCGGGTCCTTTGCGATAGCCCCATTCGTAGGTCATCAGGACAACAAAGTCGACGATCCTGCCGTGCGCTTCATAGTCATGTGCTTCATAGAGCTCGCCTCTTTGGGTGCTGCTGGTTTTAGGGGCAAGCGCGGAAGAGACGAAGTACCCTTCTGGATGCAGGCGATCGACGGCCAGCTGAAGAAATTGGTTGTACGATTCCCGGTCACCCGGCCTCACATTCTCAAAGTCGATGTTGAGCCCTTGATAGCCTTTTTCCTTCATGACAGCGAGAATGTTCGTAATCAGTTTTTCTTGAAGTTCACGGCTGGAAAGAACGGTATGCGCAAGTCCGGCTCCCGTAGTGGTCGAGCTGAAGTTTGTGATCGCAAGAACGGGCACGATCCGTTCGGCGGAAGCAGATTTCAGCATTTCAGTGTCATCGAGTGTCGTTAAACTGCCATCCTCTTTAATACTATAGACAAACGGCATCCAGTAGGTTAAGTAACGGCCGACTTCTTGAATCTCCCTGGCCCCGGTTTCCCCTGCATTGATCGTATACGCATTCACATCGATCACCGGCTTTGGAGTGGTTGACTGGGACACAGTTGGAATGACGAGCGCCTGACCGACTGCTAGGGCGTTCGAATTCTCCAGTTGGTTGGCCACAGCAATTTCGTTACTTGTGACTCCATATCCACGGGCAATCGCCCATAGCGAATCTCCTTGTTTCACGACATAAATCTGCAATCCACTTCGCTCCTTATTATTCATCTCCTATATGACTATGCCTGCAAAATCCACGATGCCACTCGTTTCTGTTTTAGATACCGCTGCATCATACGATTCGGAAGTTAGTCAGGGATTTGTGGAATGGGGATGGATAGAATTCTCCCAGTGGATTTCGTAGTTAAGGAAGATTTTTGAAGCAAGTAGCGTTGGTAGCGTTTCTTGCATCATAATCATTTGAGGAAGTGAATGGCGATTCTAGTGAATCAGGTTAACCAATTGATCGAAGATGGTCAGGAAAATAGGTAGAATAGCATAATTATGCTGTCATTTAGTAGCAGTATTTGGTACTATTAAAATAGAAAATAAAGTATAAGAGATTAAAGGTTTTAAGAAGTATATTGATGATGGAGTTTGGGTTGAGAAAGAAAGAGGGTTTATCAATGGAGAAGATTATCGATTTGCATCTATCTTTTTTGGACCGCCTAGCCGAAAAAGGGGATGTACTGCGGGAGTTGGAACGGGAGGGGATCTCCGTATTGCCTGGATTCAAAGAGCAGGCTGAGCTGGTCCGGGCTTATTATAAAAAGTTCTATTCCAAGTTGGAACGTCGCATCGTCTTTTGTGGAATAAATCCCGGTCAATATGGGGCGGGGAAAACGGGTGTGCCCTTCATCGATTTCGACGGGATTGATCGGCTGCTGCCGGGATATGGCCGACAGGATAAGGAGAGAAGTGCCCAATTCATGCTGTCCATCATCGAGGAGTATGACTTAGGAGAATTTCAGGATGCTGTGTATTTGACCAATGTTTCCTGGTTCGGCTTCCTTCGTAACGGCAAGAATTTGAATTATTATACTCTGCCCCGTACCGTTCGTCATCACTTTATCGAGTCCTTTGTGGAAGAGATGAAAATTGTCAATCCTTCTTTTATTATCCCTCTCAGCGAAGAGGTGGGACGAACTCTCCGCCAACTGGTAAAAGAAGGACAACTGGACTATCCGATTGCAGACCGACTTCCACATCCTCTTCACGGTTCGTTTCCAACCAATCTGAAAAAAACGAGAATGAGGTATCTCAAGTGCATCGAACAGCTGGCCGGGGTGAGACGGAAAGGGGAAGACAGTAGTGAAAGCTAGGTAACTATGCAAGAAACTTTCGTGTTTGTTTTATGCACTGCTGCTTTCCACGAGTGTCCGCCCTGGAACAGATCGGCTCTATCTGACGCTGACTGTTGTTTTTAACTAAAGCATTTCCAAGGAAAGGTGTAAGGATACGGGAAATAAAAAATAGCACCAATTTCTCTGGAAAAGAAATCAGTACTTACTTTGTTCACTATAGGTTATCGTGCTTCTTTTGGTGGTTGGCACACATCACATTTACGTTGGTTTTTAGTGTTGAATTTCGTGAATGTTTTTTCGAAGTTACTGCCACACGCACATTTAAATAGTAATTTCTGAGAAAAACCATGATATTCCGTACTTAACAATTTACTATCCGAATTGTTCTCAACAAACTTTTGTATCTCACCGATCGTCCATCGTTTTTGCATTCCCTTACATCTCCTTATTTCGTCCGTTCCATTATTAGTGATGATGTTAGTTTCTCATTATAGCATGGGATGGCACACAATGAAAATACACTAGAGATTTGGAAAGTCATACGGAATAGGAGTCTTCAGCTATCTGACAGATAAGAGGACACCATGTTTCATCGTGTAAGAAGCACAGAAATTCCCAATGAAACAGCCATCCAGCAGCGCATTATTCGCTGTTGGATGGCTGTTTTTTTGTTCTTTCAATCATCCAATGACGGTGCGGCGGGACCTGTATCCAACTCCTGATTCTTCCGGCCTTTCACAGATCAATGTTTCTGAAAACCTTCGTCTTGTTTGCACGCAGGTACCATTCACTCAAGAGTTTAGTATCTTTCTCCTATCCAATTCATATGGTTTTTGAAGGGGGGACGGATAGTTGTTAAGTAAATTCATAGTGAAACGGGAGAAAGTTGCAAACGCACAATTCAATGAAAGACAGATAGAAAGGAATCACCAAAAGAATAAAGAAGACTTTGACAGCATTATGAGTTTTTCTAAAAGCGTTCTGGACCAAACAAAAGAATTAGACCTAGGTAAAGGAGTAGAGCATCCAATAGTTGATGTGGTGAGACTCGTAGGAAGGGGAATTCAAACACACTATTTAACCAATCTCCTGTATGTAAAGTATGAGTCAGGATTACCTAACTTATATCCAGAAGGAGTTCTATTTAATTTCAGGTCCATACTGTCACAAGATGGGAGGAGATTTGAAGATTTAATAAAAGAATCAAAGCTTGAGAAAACTATATTATTAAATCGAGATTTGGTTTTACCCTGGCCATGGAAAACCTCGAGGTTGGTAAATTGCATTGCGCAAATTGGAGAAGGAAGAGTGAATAACCCTTGGAGACAAGACGTTAACCATAGTGTGGATTTGTGGTTGCCGATGGGAATCGCATGGGTCCATAGTGGAAACCATTCCATATCAGCTGGTCTCATTCAAGGAAAAGGTAGCATTAAACCAAATGCTGTTTATGATATCAGTGAAGTATATGATTATGTACAGTGTGATGGCTTTAATTATTATAGGAAAGAAGACGGTTCTATAATATCTTCGGTTAAAAACGCAGAAATTGCTGCAATTTTTGAGATAGGCCGCTTAATGAAGGAAAACTCAATAAGCTTTTAAAGTGCCCCATGTTATGGTATAGAACCTTTTACCGATAAATGGTGTTCTTTTTTTCCGAAAATAGACTTTGCCTAATCATTATAGTGAAAAATATACAATAATTTTCATATACTGGGCACCCTCATATGAGAATAATAAAGGAAAAACGGGGATGCTGCTTACGGATGATCGATTGTGAAGAAGACAAAGGAATTGGTGCAGGTTGGCAGACGATGAAATGGGATCTTCAAGAATAGTAAATCGGAAAGCAGACAGGGACAGCTCATGCTGACTCTGTCTGTTTTTGCAGGGCGGTTGTCTACCTGATTTACACCAGCTATCCTATTACGTTTATGCCGGGCGAATTTGATCTATTTCGGTACTTCAGAAGAAGGTCATTACACTGCGTCAATGCGGAATAGTATGCTAAACTGAAGATATATTTTACGGCTGAAAAAGGCTTGTGATTAGGCAGATGACTGTATCTTTTACAGTGTTTTTTTATGTCTGCTCTTTATATACAACCCGGGAAAGAGTCTTCCTAAACCAACAAACTCATCCAACGAAAGGAGGAAAGATACATGGCGACCCTAAACGTTTCAGAGCGTCCCGATTCAAGCTATCCAACAATCGAATCCGCAGTAAAAGCTGCCATGCCCGGAGATACGGTGGAAATTGAAGAGGGCATCTACCATGAATCCTTACGTATCGATAAGCCCCTTATCCTTCGAAGTACAAGAGAGGACGCACGGTCCGTCTGTATAACAGGCGGCATACATATCGATGCAGCGGATGAAGTACGGTTTGAATCGCTCACTGTCGGACGCGGCACTGCTCCGATTGACTATGGACTTCATATCGAGTCAGGGCAGTTGACACTTCATCACTGTCTTTTCTCTGAAATTCAAGGAACTGCGATGCGAGTGGACAAGAAGGCAAAAGTATCGGCAGAGCATACCGTATTCAAAAAGAATATCCAGGGTATTGACGTGTCAGGGCGTCTCGTTCTGTTCGATTGTATAATAGAAGAAACAACGGAGAAGGCACAACTTGCTGTACATGATGGAGGGGAAGTTGCCCTGACAGATTGCGGGATTCTAAGCGGTCAGGAAGAAGGAATCAGTCTGACAAGTGGCAGTCGATGTACGGTTACTAAGAGTTCGATCATCGGCAATAGCGGGGTACAAATATCTATGGAAGAAGACAGCTTCTTAGATTTGGTACAGACGAATTTCTATTTAGGGAAGGCAAATGGGATTTCTAGTGACCATTCCAAAGGGGTCATGAAAAACTGTACATTTAACATGCAGGATCTAGCCCATATGAACCTGACGAACGGATCTCATTTTGAAATAGAGTCCAGTACGTTTGAAAACGGAGAATCCGAGGGTGTGACTATGAGCAGCTCCTCTGTTGAGATTACGGATTCGCTATTCAAAGGTCAAAAAAGCGTCCAGTTAAACTGTATGGAACAAAGCAATGTGACGATGAAACGAACGCGATTGGTCTCAGGGAAAGACAGAGGGATTGTTTGCGTGAATTCTACGTGTACGATCATTGAATCCGCGGTGAAATACCATCAGATGACCCAGCTGTCTGCATTTACCGAAAGTGTGTTAACCATTCTCGACTGTGATATAGAGAAAGGGAAAAACAAAGGGATTTACGCTGCAGACAGTCAAGTGAAGATTTCCGATTCGCGAGTGAGTCATCATAAGAGCGCTCAGGTTTTTGCTTCGGAACACTCTGAATTGACGGTCTCTGCAACTGAAGTGAAGAGTGGGAAAAATGTGGGCTTGTCGGCTAAAGAATCCACGTTGAATGTATCTAACTGTATTATCTCGGATCATAAAGGTTCGAACATTGCACTAGGCTCCGATGTTCATGCAGAAATTGCGGATTGCAGGATTTCAAATGGAGAAAAAAATGGAATACTCATAGGTCCAGGGACAGTTGTGTCACTGGAGCGGACGGTTCTGTTTAACCATAAAAGACCGCAGGTGAGCGCATCGAAGTCTGCCAAAGTTTCCCTGACGGAGTGCGAACTCTACGATGGCGACTCGTCCGGAGTGTCGTTCAGTCAAGTGGAACGTATTGAAGTGACAAATACTAGAGTGCACGGGCATCGTGATGACCAAATCGTTCTGAAAGAGTGCCCTTCGGCTATCTTTAACTCAACACAGGTGATGAATGGAAAAAAGGCGGGATTACGTGTGGAGAAATCCGCTCCACTCATGGAAGCGTGTCACTTTGACAACAACCGTGCGGGAGATCTGAATCGACTGGATGACAGTAACCCATTACTGAAAAACACGGCGTTGTCGGTACCTGCCGTTTCAGCAGGACAAGAGGAACGAGTTAAAGCGGGCACACTGTCAAAACCAACTAAAACAAAAGATTCACATGTCAATGAAGAGATGATGAACGTCTTAATGAATGCTTTGGACGAGTATATCGGACTTGAAGCGGTTAAAGACAAAATCCGGGATATGAAAAACTTAGTGGAAATCAATCGATTCAAAGCTGAACGGGGGTTGAAAACCATTGAGCTGGTTGCCCCCCATATGATTTTCCAAGGGAATCCAGGCACAGGGAAGACTACCATTGCACGGCTCATGGGCGGGGTGTTTAAGTGGCTAGGTCTTTTGGAGAAAGGGCATCTTGTTGAAGTGAAACGGGATGATCTTGTTGGAACCCACGTAGGGAGTTCTGAGGAATTAACGAAGATGAAAGTCCAAGAAGCGATGGGCGGGGTACTCTTCATAGACGAAGCGTATTCTCTTGTAGCAGGAAAGAACTCAAGCAACGATTATGGACAGAAAGTGATCGACACATTACTGCCTGCGATGGAAAATCATCGTGGTGAATTTGTTGTGATTGCAGCAGGGTATCCGGAGGATATGGATCGTTTCTTAACGTCCAATCCGGGGCTGAAAGATCGATTTACTGAAAAGCTTTTCTTCGAGGACTATACGCCTGATGAGCTCATGCAAATCGTATTATCCAGCTGTGAAGGAAGTTATTCTGTAACTGAAGCGGCAAAGCGTGCAATCCGGAATGAGTTCATCGAACGGTATCGCAAGCGCGACCAGACATTTAGCAATGCCCGAATGGCACGCACATTTTACGATCAAATCGGTCTGGCCCAGTCCTTGAGAATTGCAACGTTTCCACGGGACCAATGGACAGAAGCGTTATTGACGACTTTTGAAGAAGAAGACGTACTTCAAGCAGTAGGAAAGCGGGATGTTAAGAATTACGAGGTTCCCATCGATGAGGAACTGCTTTTTGAGAAAAGAGCAGAACTCCATCAGTTCATCGGTCTGGACACGGTAAAGGCTGAAATTGATGAAATGATTGAACTGATGAGGTATTACAAACGGGAAAACCATTCAGCCGAAAAGTTGATGAACCATACGTTGCTCATAGGAAAACCAGGGACAGGAAAAACAGAGGTCGCCCGCGTCCTTGCAGGTATCTATCAAGCCCTCGGATTACTTGATAGAGGCGAACTGATTGAAGTGGATCGCAGCGACTTGGTCGGGACGCATATTGGCGAAACGGAAAAGCGGACAGCGGACCAGATTGAGCGTGCGATGGGCAGTGCGCTGTTCATCGACGAAGCTTACACACTCGCCGGTGGTGGCGAGAATGATTACGGGAAAAAAGCAGTGGAAGTATTGCTGAAGCAGATGTCCGATCGCCAAGGGGAGTTTTTGCTGATCGCGGCAGGCTATGAGAAAGAAATGACCCGGTTCCTGGACAGCAACGCAGGGCTGCGACGCCGCTTCGGGCTCACTTTACATTTTGAAGATTATACACCAGAAGAACTGATGGAAATCACGAAGCTCTACATTCAAGGATATCGCCTGACGGTTGAAGCCGAAATGGAGTTGCATCGTCATTACGAAGACATTTTTAACAGAAGAGACGAACACTTCGGAAATGCAGGTCTGGCTAAGAAGATGGCTAAAGAAATGACCCGGAAAGTCGACTATAGACTGGCAATTGCAAGCAGCAGCCAGGTGAGTGATGTAATGAAAAAAGAGATTACACTAGATGATTTGGTTTTATTGGAGAGCTGAATCTTAAATAGGTACCTTCGCAAGAAACTTTCATGTTTGTTTACCATTCATGGTTGTTTTGCGCAAAGGTGCCTTTTAGTTTTTTCAAAAAATAGACTTGCTAAAAGCCTGTTCTTATCGTTTAATTAGCTAGTCATAAAAAAACGAAAAGGACTGTGATACATGAAAAAGATTGTGAGCTGCTTGACGTTGTCGATGCTTGTCGGCATGTCATTAGTGGCATGTGCGCCAACAGAAGAAACGCCTGAAGTGAAGGAAGAGTCTGTGGAGGATGGGAAGACGGCTCCCGTTACAGATGGAAAGGAACAATACTTATCTGCAGTGGATGTGGAGTATGCTTTTGACTTTACTAAAGGATTGGAAGAATATAAAACCAACGAGAAGTTAGGCTATCGTACTGCCGGATCGGAGGCGGAACGGAAGACGGGTGAAAAAATCGGGGAAGAAATGAAGGCTATCGGTCTAGTCGAAGTGACAAAAGATAAGTTCAAGGTCGACAGCTGGGAATTCGAGAAAGCGGATTTGACCTTTACAGACGTGGAGGGAAAAGAACATCTTGCAGTACTAGGTGGGTATCAAGTCAACTTCGACACAAAAGGCGTGAAGGAACTTGAGGTTGTCTATGCGGGTAAAGGGACGGCTGCCGATTTGGAAGGGCTCGATATTAAAGGGAAACTCGTTTTGATAGACATCAATCAACGGGAAGAATGGTGGATCAATTATCCGGCGTACCAAGCTCACCTGAAAGGAGCGGCCGCGGTGATTGCAGTGCAAGAAGCCGGGTATGGCGAAGTGGATCCCGATGCACTGAATGCCCAGGATATTTGCGGACCGGATGATGCACCTGCATTTTCCATGTCCCAAACTGATGCAGGGAACCTTAAGAAGGCCTTGGAAGCAAGTGAAACAGGAAGCCTTACTGTGAAGTTCGATGCAAAATCCACTGTGAAAATGGATGGGGAATCGTACAATTATTACGGAAAAATCATCGGTAAGGATCCTGACTCCTACATCCTCTTATCCGGACATTACGATTCTTATTTTGCTGGATTCCAGGATGACAACGCGGCAATCGGCCTATTGATGGGGATCGCAAAAGGGATGATCGACAGCGGCTATCAACCTGAAAAGACGATCATCTTCAACGCACTTGCGGCGGAAGAATGGGGCGTATCGAATTCCCGATACGATTGGTCCACAGGAGCTTACAACCAAATCTTCAACATCCACCCTGAATGGGTAGGAAAAACATTTGCCAATATGAACTTTGAACTCCCGGCATTTGAACATACGACTCAAGACGAAATTCGTTCCGTCTATGAGCTGAATAACTACTTGACTGAGTTTGCAAAGGAAGTACCACAGCTATCCGATGTATATAAGGATGGGATTTCTGTCGTCTCTCCATTACGTACGTGGTCGGATGACTTCTCATTCGGTATTGCTGGTATACCCGCACTGCGTAATGATTTTCAAGATAGCGAATTCATGCACTCCCATTATCACTCCCAATTCGATAGTGAGGATGCATTCAATGCAGAAGCACTGAAATTCCACTTGAATCTCTATGGATTACTTACCATGCATTACGACCAGACGGCAATCGTGCCACTGGACTTCACCACGCGTCTGCACGCGATGAAAGAAAAGATCGACACAGCAGTATTCAAACAAGCATCGGTCGCTCCAGAAAGTTTGATTGGTGAAATCGATCGCGTTGCAACTCTTGCAGAAGAGGTGAATGCGAAGGTAGCTGAAGTGAATGAAGAATACGCAGCTGCACTCAAAAAAGGGGATACGGATTCAGCAAAGAACCTCTATGAGGAAAGCCGTGAATTGAACAGCGGTTTACTGGCGGCCTTTAAATATGCTGAAGACCAATTTGTCCGGTTAACGTGGGAGGACGAACCGATTTTCCCACATGAACACGCACAAAATAACGTCAAGAACTTAGCGGCGTCCATTGCTGCATTGGACAAAGGCGATATCACTGCTCCTTTGGACGAGTATTTATACGAAATCGATAACAACTGGTACGCATATGACTTCGAAAAGGAAGTATATGATTACTTTACTGACTATGTAATGGAAGCGCCAAAAGAAAAACTCATGTGGGGCGCGGGAAGAATTGTCGGTCATGAAGACCTGTTTGACACCATCCATTCATTGAAAGTGAAAAAAGAGCAAGCAAATGCAGATGTTTCCGTTGAGATTTCAACTTTGACAAGTGCACTGGAAAGACAAAAAGCTCTGTTGGACAAAACTGTAACTGATGAAGCAGCTAGTGTGAAAAAGCTCGGTGAGTTGTTGGCTGAGTTGAAATGATGAAAGAGGAGTCTCTGTCGATATGACGGGGGCTCCTCTTCTTTGTGATTTTTCATTTTAGATTCTCAAGTTAGTGTTCCTGTAAAAAGTGATTGCGGAGAAATTTAATATTTTTTTTGTGGAATCGCTCACTTTCCCGTTATGAAATCTTAACAACACCTTTTTATAGCCGATAGTACTCATGAGGGGTTCGTGAATACTTGGACACCTGTTAATGGAAGGAGGAGACAATTATGACATATGAAGAATACTTATCAGCCCGGCATGAGCTAGTGGAGAACTCTAAGCAGCTTTCCGAAGTGACCATTGAACAGTATGTGAATCGTTTTCACAATCTTCAACGCCGTGGCATTTATACGAACGAGCGTGAAGTCACGGATACTCTTTTACAGCAAATCGAACAACAATATAAAAATGGCCTAAAGCATTATCCCATTCCGTTACGCTATTACTTGGAATACTTGGATTACCTGGACCAAGCTGTCGAAGCATCGTCCTAATGGATTGTGCTAAAAGTTGAAAAAACAGCAGGGAGTGTTTGAGAATCGCTACGGAAATCCCTATGGCTTATGCGATTAGGGAATATGTAGTGTGCCGCTCATATAACGATCTAACTATAGTAAGGTATTATAAGTTGGCCTTCTAGCCGAGATTCAACAGCCCCCCAAATGGAATCACTTTTTTAAAGTGTCTACCATTTGGGGGGCTGTTCAAAAGTAGCTAGGGGTTTTTGGGTTGGAAGCGATTGTAGGTAATTTTCATCCTTAGATTCTCACGTGAAGGACCCATTTGTAAATGCTTACAACATGGAAAAACGATCGTTCCACTTCAAAAATTGAGATAGATGAAGGCATGTAACTTCCACTTGCAATCCGTACACTATTCCCCATAATATATACATTTTAAAGACACCCTTGGAGATTATTTTTCCAAAGGTGCTTTTTTATTTGCAATGGATGTGTAGGAATCCTTCTATGCAAAAAGAAACGAATAACGCCGCGATCACAAGTAAAGATACTGATATTGTTAGGCACGCCCCCAATACCTTACAAAAATAATATCACTTACTCCTCCATAGTTGACTAGTAATCGGTTGTTGCTCGCTCGATTAATCTGCTGAGGAGGGAGAAATCCTATGTGCTGCATAAAAACATGAGGAACAGGCAGTGTAATCAGATTTAGCGATATAAGAACGAGCATTTCAAAAAAAATTCTCCGATAGGAGTTTTGAAAAGTACTTCTTCAGCATAGTATTAGAGAACATTTCCATACCAACTTTTTCAGAGCTAGAGGACTCTTGAAATGTGTTGCAGTTTTTTCTATTACTGACAGAAATGAATTGGCGAATCTTCTTTATGAATTTAAAGAACCAAACGGATGTTACCTGTTGAACGTATTAAATCCCGTCCAATTTGTACTTGATCCCCCTTTGTTAAGACGATTTTAAAAATGTATACAATTATTTTAAAGGTGGTAAAAGATTTGAGCAAACTTGTTAGGACCAGCAGGGTATCGACTAAAGATATTGCTTATAAGGAGTTAAGGGAAAAAATCGTGAAATGTATTCTTGAACCCGGTCAACCTATTGTGGAAGATGAGTTGGCAAAAGAATTAAAGATCAGTAGGACGCCATTGAGGGAGTCCTTACAAAGACTTGAACTGGAAGGCTTAATAAGCCGAGGTATTAATGGCAGAATGAAAGTCGCGCCAATTTCGATTCAGGAAGTAAAGGAAATATTTCTCATACGTAGTAATTTAGAGGGGATTGTAATTGAAAATGCCATTGATCATATTACTGAAAAAGAAATTGAACATCTGGCACACCTTGTTGAAATTCTCAAATTGACTGTCAGCTTGAAAAACTTTGAGAAGATTGACGACTTTGGCAGTCAATTCCATGAATACATTTATAAAGTAAGTCGCAATAGAATCGCAGTAAAGTTTTTATCCCAGCTCAACAGCTTAATCACTCGATACAGGCGTTTAGCACATCAATGCATTATCGATACCAAAAATTCAGTAGACGAACACGAGGTTATTCTTAATTACATCATCAAGAAGGATAAGGTGAATGCAGTAGCAGAAATGAGAAAACATATTTTGGGCTCTATGAATCAAGCAATAAAGACAGTCGAGAAATACAATTGTGTACGACCTGATCAAGTTATGAGTACAAAACAAAAATGGGGTTAAGAACACTATACGAGGAGGAAATAATGATGACCTACGCAGTAATTGGTGGCGGTAATACGGCACAAGCTATAGCGGGATATCTGACATTAAACGGGGAACGTGTGAAGTTGTATACACGTGACTCAACTAAGGCACAACGATTATCACAGCAAGGGTTGGAAGTTAAAGGGATATATTGCGGAAAAGCATTTTTTGAAGCGTCAACATCAATCGCTGATGTTATTTCAGATGCTGAGTTTATCATTATTTCGACGGTTGCGATGGGGCATGAACCAATTGTAAACCAAATCCAACCATTTCTAAAAAACAATCAGACCATTGTGTTTTTCCCGGGATATTGGGGGGCGATCGAATGTAAGCGCATATTAGGTTATGACACTATAAAAAATAAGAATATTACAGTGGCAGAAACTAGTGCCATGCCTTTTGTCAGTATAGCGGATAATGCTGGTTCCGTGAATATCAATAAAATTAAAAACAACGTGCTCATTAGTACATTAGATAACGAGAATCCAATCGCAGCCTCTTTTATGAACAGGTTCCCCCAATTAATCCGTGGAAACAATGTTTTTGAAACATCATTGAATAACTCGAATGTCGTGATTCACCCACCGATTACTCTTTTTAACGCTGCTAGAATTGACGCAGACGAAGAGTTTCAGTTTTATACAAATGGTGCGTCGCCTTATTCAGTTAACTACGTTGAAAAGATGGATGTGGAAAGACTGCAAATAGCAAGTCGGCTGAATGTAGATACTCAAAGTATTTTGGCTGTATTGAATGAGTTTTATGATACAAGTTATCCAAACCTATATGAAGCTTTGCCAGGTTTATTCCCTACAGGGCTGGCTCCTACTACATTGGATTATCGGTATATGACAGAAGATATACCGTTTGGTCTTGTTCCGCTTTCAGAGTTAGGGAAAATGTTGGGAGTTGAAACCCCTTATACGGACTCGATAATTAGTACAGCGTCTTTACTGATGGGGAGCGATTATAGAACAGAAGGGATTAAGTTTACTGGATTAACAAAAGAGAGCCTACTAAGTATGTCGGAGGTGTAAAAGGTTTACTACTATTTTAAAAACGTCTGGGGAGGTAGACATTATATTACACATAAAAAACTTGCATATTTCATTCAATGAAAACGAGGTATTAAAAGGAATTGATTTATCTGTTAAGAAGGGGGAGGTCGTATCCTTTATTGGACCGAGCGGAACAGGTAAAACAACGTTATTGAAATGCATTAATTATTTAGAAAAACCACATGAAGGTGAAATTCAATTAGGCGATTTAACGATAAACTATAAAAACATGAAAAAACAAGACATCCTTAAACTTCGTCGGAAAACTGCCATGGTGTTCCAAATGTTTAATATTTTCAAGCATAAAACGGTCATACAAAATGTGATGGATGCCCAAATAGCAGTTCAAAAAAAATCTAAAAAAGAGGCGTATCAGAATAGTTATAAGCAATTAGAGAGAGTGGGATTAAAAGACAAAATAGATGAATTTCCTTCTCGTTTGTCTGGGGGACAATTACAACGGGTAGGCATTGCACGTGGTCTAGCGCTTGAGCCCGAGTTGATATTATTTGATGAACCCACATCTGCGCTGGATCCGGAACTAGTGGAGGAGGTCTTGCGGGTAATTGAGGATGTAGCCAAGTCAGGAATGACAACACTTTTAGTGACCCATGAGATGGATTTTGCAAAGCGCATTTCAGACAAAGTTGTATTTATGGAGAATGGATACATTGTTGAGGTCGGAACACCTGAACAGATTTTTGAAAATTCAGAGAACCCGAGAACGAGACAGTTTTTGAATAAAATGTATGCGAAACATGAAATTTAAAAAATATAATAATGGGAGAGAGGTTGATTTGAATGAGGAGAAAGTTCATTTCATTCACTATGTTCGTATTCGTTTTAGTTTTACTAGCTGCATGTAAGTCGGGCGATAAAGAAACAAAAGCAGTGGGTGATGGTGATTCAGACGTCAGAACAATCAAAGTCGCAACTGGACATACTTCAAAACCATTAAGTTGGGTGGATGAGGGTGGAAAGGTTACTGGTTATGAACCGGAAATAATAAAAGAACTGGATAAAATAATGGATGGATATGAATTTGAATTGGTTGCTGTTGAAGATTCAGCAGGTGAAACAGGGTTAGCCACTGGTAAATACGATATGCTCGCGGGTGGCATGGGTTTTACGGAAGAACGTGCAAAACAATACTTAGTCCCGGAAGAATCTAACGGAAGGGCCCTAATAAAAATGTATGTTGCAGAGGATAGTGGGATTGAAACGATGGAAGATGTGGAAGGGATGAAAATCTCTCCTCTTTCACCAGCTGGAGCCACTTATAAAGCCGTTAAGGATTGGGAAGATGAGAATCCGAAGTATCAGCTTAAGTACGATTTGGCGGATGTTGGTATCCCCATAGCAGATAGGCTGAAAGAAATAGCGAACGGTAAGTATGATGTATTGTTTTATCCATCAAGTTATGGACAAATAAAAATTATAGAAGACCAGAAGCTAGCTGTCCGTGCAACGGATCCCATCAAAATTATCCCGACTTTCTTCATGATACACAAATCGGAGGAAAACGAGAAACTGAAAGAGGCAATTGACGAAGGATTACGGGAATTGGCGGATTCCGGAAAACTTTCGGAACTATCTGTTGAATTTTACGATGAAGATGTATTTCAATATGATGAAAAACAATAAGATAGGATGTACTTGAAGTTATCCAGTTAAGTATTGAATTTCTACCGGAATAGAAAGAAACATCCATATTCTCTTTATCCTTCCTTTAGGGGGATGAGATGAAGAGAGTATGGATGTAAACAAAGATCATAGAAGGTATACCTTGACTGGCAGGAGTTATATAAACGGATTGAAACATGGACGTTCATCATTGTAGGGAGGAATTACTATGGAAATGACTATGCCTGAGTTGCTATTGGAATTTCTAAAAGCACTTCCCATTAATATAATAATAATCATTATGTCGGCAGCACTTGGACTACTATTTGCTGTTTTTTTAACAGTACTTAGAATAAAAAAGATCCCAGTAATCAGTCAAATGGCAGATTTATATGTTTCATTTGCTCGGAGCGTTCCTGGATTAATATTACTATTTATTGCGTACTTTGGTATCCCTAAAATATTTTCCTTAATAGGCCTAAGTTCGGTTGATGTAAGTCCAATGCACGCAGCGATTATCTCAATGGGGTTTTATCATTCGGGATATATTTCTGAAGTTTTTCGTCCAGCCTATCTATCTATTGATAAAAGTCAGCATGAAGCAGCGGATAGTCTAGGTTATACATCAACTCAAAAGTTTTTCAGAATTATACTTCCGCAGGTGATACCCGTCGCGCTCCCCGGATATGGGAATGGGTTGGTTTATTTAATCCATGATACTTCACTTATCTTTGCGATTGGTGTAGTGGATATTATGGGAACTGCTGAATTGTTCATATCAAGGTCTTATGGGACCAATCAAATAGTTATTTATTTTGTTATCGCCATTATGTTTTCTGCAATGTGTTTTACAATCGATAGCTTGGTTAGGAAGTTTGAGAAGAAAATATCATTTAGATAAGGGATAGCAAAATCAAGCAGAGGGGGGAAGAAATGTTTGACGTAAAGGCTTCATACGATATGTTTTTGGAAATACTGGGTGTACTTCCTAAAACTTTGTTATTGGCGATAACTATACTTTTTTTATCTACCCTCTTAGGAATAGTTATGGCTTGCATACTACAATATAAGATTCCAGTACTGGTCCAACTGATAGGATTATATAAATTGTTTTTAAGAGGTACGCCAATGGTTGTTTTTTTATATTTAATGTACTATGCATTACCAGCGACGGGGCAACTTATTTTGTCACTGCTAGGTATTCCTTACAATATGGATAACCTGTCTCCAGTTATCATTTTAATTGTCACAGTTAGTCTCACCTTATCCACCTTTCAGTCAGAAATTATAAGGGGCGCATTTTTAGCAGTGGATAATGGACAAATCGAGGCAGCCCACTCATTAGGGTATAGTTTCTTTCAAACCTTTAGGAGAATTATTGCCCCTCAGGCCTTTGTACACGCGGTACCCGATTTTGCCAACTCCTTTACAGTAGCAATCAAAGCAACTTCACTCGGTTTTTTAATCACCGTAATCGATATTTTTGCACAAGCTAAAATTATGGCAGCTCAGAATTTCCTTTTCATTGAGGCGTTTTTAATGGTGGCGCTAATCTATTGGGGGATAGGTATCTTAATAACAAAGATTGCAGATAGATATGAGAATGATGTAAGGATAAAGTGAAATGAAACGCGCATTCTTCTTTTGTCTAAGGGAACTGGGGGTACCTCGCTATATCTGAAAAGCATAGTCCCTACTTTTGCCACGAGTAGATTCAGTAAGACAAGCTCCTGTAAGTCCTACTAAGCCAAATCACGAAATGGAAGTATATCAACGGATTGGTAGCAAGGCGAGTAAAGACATACTGTCGACCGCTTTGAGAAAACTGAATATTGGACTTTCTGGTATTCCGATATAGACGGTAAGTAGTAATCGTATGATTAGCGGGACAGAACTAATGGGTGAACACTCGAATCATGAAATACGCTTCAATAGATTTACTGAATTGTATCGTGTTTAGTAAGAACGCTCTCTGCGTAGCCTATAGGAATTGTAAAAAAGGTGAAACCGATCTCATCGGTTCCACCTTTTCTTAAGCTTTAGTGCTCTCTGCATCCAGACTCTTGAAGATCTCCCCGGCAATCCCCATTGCATGAACGGCCTTCGGGAACCCGATGTACCCTACGCATTGGATGATGATTTCAATAATCTCTTGCTGAGTCATGCCTATTTTCAGAGACGCAATGATGTGGACGCGTAGCTGATCGAACGCTCCTTGTGTGATAAGGGCTGTCAATGTGATGTATTCACGTTGGTGGAGTGTGAGATTCGTTCTTCCGTAGAGGTCTCCAAAACCGAACGATACAATCATATCCCAGAAGTCGGGGGATATTTCCTTGATGTGCTGCATGTACGTTTGGGTTTCTTGTGAAAAGAGCTGGTCCATTACGTCTGCACCCGTTTCGTAACGTTTATGATTTTCCATATTATTGTCTCCCCATCGTAGGTGGAATTTCGTGTTCATCGACTAATGCTTCGATAACGAATGGTTTGTTTGTTTCTTGAATTCGCTGCAGCGCTTTTTTAATCTCTTCACTGATTTCTGTCGGTGTATGACACGTTACGGCTTCAAGCCCCATGGATTGTGCGAATTTTGCAGCGTCAAGAGGAGTTTCATAAATGCCTCCAATAGACGTTCCAATCATCTTCCGCATTCCTTTTTCCACCATGTCCAATCGGCCATTATTGACGACGACGAACAGAACAGGAGAGTCATAATTGTAAGCGGTGGAGATTTCCGTACCATGCATGAACATGCAACCGTCCCCGACTAGGCAGACAATCAGTTTTTCAGGAGCTGCCAGTTTTGCACCGATGGAATATCCGATTCCATTCCCCATTGCTCCAAAAATATCGTCAAAGAAAAATGTCCCGGGTTCATGGATGTCGAAGTGCTGGATGCCGTAGAACGAATGGCTTCCGTCATCTCCGAAAACGATGGCCTCCTTTGGTAACACATTCCGCATCGCTTTCAGGACTTGGACAGCGGACATACGGACTCCAGGCTTATTCTCTTCAAGTGGCTTCGGCTCGATTTCCAATAGGAAGGAATCGCTGTCCGGTTTTGGAGTATTCTTCAATAGGACCTTCAAGTTCGATTTGATATCCCCTAGTATTGGCGTTGTTGGGACTGGAATCGATTTACCGATGAAGGTCGGGTCATAGTCGAAGTGGAGAATGTGTTCCGGATACATCGCTTGCGTTAATCCGACAGTGGACATATCGCTTAGTTGTGAACCGATCACGAGTAATAAGTCTACAGATTCAGCTAGATAATTGGATGCTTCCGTTGTGCCGCCTAAGCCGAATGCCCCTAAAGAGAGTGTGTGATTGGATGGGAAAGTTCCTTTCCCCCCTGGCGTTGTCATCACAGGGATCTGCCAATGCTCTGCCAGGTGTCGGACTTCTTCATAGGCTTTACTTGAGTGTACGCCTTTGCCCAAAAAGAGGAGGGGGCGTTTTGCGGTTTGTAACTTCTCGGATACTTCATCCAGTTTTGGTGAAATGAGTTCATGGGCAACCGGGAAATCGAGAATGAAAGGATCGATCTCAGCGAGCAGGATGTCAAATGGAATGGATAAGTGAACAGGACCTC
Source organism: Sporosarcina gallistercoris (assembly GCF_050459885.1). Lineage (GTDB taxonomy): Bacteria > Bacillota > Bacilli > Bacillales_A > Planococcaceae > Sporosarcina > Sporosarcina gallistercoris_A. The sequence goes on from NZ_JBCMNO010000014.1 coordinate 20,026, forward strand.
TGACACCGGATACTGCTTTTTCAAGTGCATGCTGTAAATAGGGTTTCAACAGATCTCCACGCTCTACGCGTGCACTGAACTTAGTAACGGATTTGAACATGTCCGTCAGATCCGTTGCGAAAATACTGGAATCCTGTCCCATCGCTGTTCCAGTATCTTTCATCGAAGGGTGTCCAGTGATGAGCAATAGCGGAATGTTGGATGCTTTTGCTTGTCCTGCAGCGGAAAGAAGGTTTGTCCCGCCAGGCCCCGAAGTTCCTACAGCTACTCCGATCGTTTCGTTCATCAATGCATAACCTGCTGCCTCATATCCTGCGGCAGCTTCATGTTTGCTTAAGACGAATTCCATCTCGTGGGCTAAAAGTTCGAATAGTATCGGGGAAATCGCCTTCCCAGGTATGCCGAAGACATGATCGATTCCCCAATGCTGAAAATTAGAAACTAAAACGGATGCACATGACTTCATACTCATTTCGCTCCCTAAACTTAGATTATATTAAATAGTTTTTTTCGATTTCTTCTGCGGGTAACGGCTTACTGAAGAAATAGCCTTGAGTGATATCACAGTTATGACTTTTCAAGAAGTCCAGCTGTTCTTGAGTTTCAACGCCTTCTGCAATCACTTCTTTGTGAAGATTATGGGCCAAAGTAATTATAGCAATTACAATTATAGCATCGTTATCCCCATTCACAAGTTCGCTAACGAAAGATTTATCGATTTTAATGTAATCAATTGGGAAATTTTTGAGGTAGTTCAGTGAGCTGTATCCGGTACCGAAGTCATCTATACTTATACCTACGCCTAATGATTTGAGTTTTTTCAATACGTGTATCGAGTAGACATATTCCATCGCCATATTTTCAGTTATTTCAATCACCAGATACTTGGGATCGAGAGCCGTCCGCTCGAGTACTTCTTCTACGAATGTAACAAGGTTCGGTGTTAAAAATTGTTGCGTCGATAAATTCACAGAGATTTTAACGGGAGACATCCCTGCATTTTGCCATTTTTTGTTTTGTAAGCAAGCCTCATTGATCACCCACTCCCCAATTTGGGTAATCAATCCGCTATCTTCTGCGAGTTTGATGAATTGGTTGGGCTGGACAAGTCCTAAACGTGGATGCTGCCAGCGGATCAATGCTTCAAAACCGATCAAATGCCCCGATGTATTATGGATTTGAGGTTGGTAGTGGAGAACGAATTCATCATTTTCCAGAGCATTCCGTATTTCGATTTCAAGACTGGATTCCGCCATCATTTCATCTAATAGATCGGATGTGTGCACAACGAACTGATTTTTTCCTTGTAATTTTGCTTGATACATTGCGTTATCTGCATAGACCATGAGGTTCTCCATTGAAATAGGCGGACCAGGGGATAGGACAACCCCTATGCTGACGGTAGTGTGCAATTCCTTGTTATTCACTAGGAATGGATGGCGGAACGATTCAAGAATTTCTTCCGCTTTTTTTGTGACGTAACTTGGATCATCAAAATCCGTCAGCAGCATGATGAATTCGTCACCCCCCATGCGGCCGAGTGTGTCTTTTTCTCCAAGACGTTCTGTCAAACGCTCACTTACCTTGTGTAGCAATTCATCTCCGTAGGAGTGGCCGAAATTATCATTGATGATTTTAAAGCGATCCAAATCCATGAACAACAGGCCCATGCTGCGGAGTTGCCCGGTATTCACTTCCTGGGCGATCGTTTCAATTTTGTTTTTGATATACCTTCGATTCGGCAGATTGGTCAGATCATCATGGTAGGCTAAATAGTTGTATTTTTCTTGAAGATGATAGCGGTTCGTAATATCCCTGAACTGACCGAACGCTCCAACCATTTTTTCCCCTTCATAGATCGGCTGCGCGTCGAAGAGGCAAACCACCTGATCCCCTTGGAGATTCGTAAACTTGATTTCTTCGTTGTTGATGATTTTTTCTTCGTTGATGACTTTTTTGAAGTATTCTCCTGTAAGAGGAGAGTCGAAAATGTGTTTACCGATAACCGATTCTCTACTATTACTGGATAGTTTTTCAGCGATATCATTGAACTCGGTAGTCATGCCTTTTTCGTCGGTGATCACAATCGCATTTCTCGTTCTTTTCAGCATGATCTGGTTCATGATATTGAGTTTGCGATTCTGTTTCCGTAAGAGCAACTCGCGTTCAATCGAGTCCACTACTTGCCCTAACATGGATAAGTATAATGGGTTCTGGAACCAAATCGGCATCATGATGGAGACACTGCCAAGTAGATCATTCTCTTCTGTATTTCGGAAGCCCGTTCCGTAGCAAGCGATTTCGTGAAGCGATTGGTGGTAATGCTGCTCCCCGATAATACTGATGGGATTCATTTCCTGTAGGGAGAGACTCACTACGTTAGTTCCTGTATCTTCTAGAGTGAATTGAGCTCCGAGTTGGATGCCGAATTGGTCACTAGTGGACTTGATGGTCTCGTCACCTTCTATAGAAAGCAAATACCCATCGGCGTCTGAGACCACCACAAGAATCGGTGTACCTTTCAACGAATGGAGTAATTTGTCTGAGAAAAAGCTGACTACAGACAGAATTTCACTATAGGAATTTTTCTTTTTTTTGAAGTCTTTATCATTCAAGAAATGTTTCGGCGGAGACACTTCTCCGGGATCCATTCCCGAGGCAGCACACATTTCATTGGCTTCTATAATATATTGTGGATCTGGCATGTGAAAAATCTCCTCCTAACAACGATGTATATGAGCATTCTCTATTCAACAAGTGTATCGTTCATTTGTAATTTCAGTATAGCTATTAGCATGATTTGACACTCTTATTCTAGCATATAGTTTATGGCCTGGACTTGAAGGAAGCGAGGCTGGCGATTACAAAACGACTATTCTAAATTGCGGTTGTACTAGCAATCGGGAGTTACCTGTATCCTTATTATCGTACTTCTCATTCGAGGATATATGAGTCAATGGTATTGATTCTATACAACCATGTTTTGAATTGAGGTTATGGGGATTGTCTAGTAAAAGGAGGTGTATGGACGATCGACTGAATGGGGTGCGTTTTTTGAAGTTTCAAGGATATTTTCTTACAATTGCCTTTGAATATGAGGTATGGTGATAGAGTAGACATATTGAAAAATTCAAAAAGTAGTGGACTGAGGAGAGGAACCGATGACTGGATCAGAAAGCTTATTTACAAAACTGACTGCTGGATATGATGAATCCCTATCGCGCGGAGGCGTCGATGGCGAAAGGATTGCACAACGATTGAGTGAGCTGTCTATGATCGGTGCGTCGCCGGACGGTGGAGTGACCCGCCCGGGCTATTCTGCTGAAGAAAAGCAGGCAAAACAGGTTGTGAAGTCTTGGATGGAACAATCTGGTTTGCAAGTGACTGAAGATGGGGCTGGAAATGTCATTGGCCGATTGGAAGGAATCGAAAGCGGACCTGCGATCTTGTCTGGGTCACATGTCGATAGTGTTCCGAACGGAGGGGATTTTGACGGACCCCTTGGCGTAATTGCTGCGCTCGAAGTGGCAGAAGCATGGAGAGAAACGGGGTACGAGCCGCGTAAGCCGTATGAAGTGGTTGTGTTCTCAGACGAAGAGGGAACTCGATTTGGCGCTGGACTAACGGGCAGTCATGCGATGGCCGGGCAGTTAACTGAAGAAGAGACGAACTTGAAGGTGGACAGTGAAGGCAAGTCATTCGAAACCGTCATTGAAGAATACGGAAGTACACTGCCAGCCGTGTGGCGCGCAAAGCGGAAGATGAGCGAAATCGAATTGTTTGTCGAATTACATATCGAGCAAGGAAAACTATTGGAGAAACACGGTTTATCAGTCGGGGCTGTAAAGGGGATTGCAGGTCCGGTGTGGATGAATGTGACATTCGAAGGGGAAGCGGGACATGCAGGAAATACACCGATGGATGATCGAAGGGATTCCATGGTAGCTGCGAGTCATTTTATTCACATGGTTTCTACTTTACCCCGTCAGTTCAGTGATACCGCAGTAGCGACGATTGGAAAGTTGAATGTCTTTCCAAACGGGGTGAATGTGATTCCACAGAAAGTGGAGCTGACTGTAGACATACGGGATATCCATGAGGACAAACGCGATGCGTTAGTGGAAGCGATCATAGAAGCCGCTGAACAATCAGGGGTATCCCATCATGTCGACGTCACCTGTCAAAAGACATTAACCGTCCAACCTTTGTTGGTTAATGAAAAACTCCTCACTGACATGAAAGAATCCATCAGTGAATTCGGGATGGAACCGATGGAACTGATGAGTGGTGCAGGTCACGACGCCATGGTAGTAGGAAGAGAAGTTCCCTCTGCGATGCTGTTTGTTCAAAGCAAAAAAGGAATTAGCCATAATCCCGAAGAATGGACGGACTTGAGTCACTGTGTCGTTGGCATACACGTGTTGAAAGATTTCATTGAAAAGCAGATGGAACGATCTTGAATAGTTCGGAACTTCAGAGGAGAGTGGAGTGATTGGGTTGGTGACTATTGCGATGACGAGTACCGCCCATTGGATGACTAACGTAAGTGCACTGTCTGTTATCGGATGTTTGTATTTTATCCTCACCTTCTTCCAACACATTAAAATGGAGGACGAACGGCTTGCGCAGCAATCGAAAATTGCAGCTGTCGTCTGTCTTGCGATCGCTTTGCTCATCCAAGCAATCTAGGGGACCTGCTTGTTTTCGAAGATGAATAGGTCACCCGATCTTTTTCACACATCGCCTCACTATGAATACACTGTCATAGAGAACGCGAACTGGAGGAGATGGATTGAAGAATAAGAATTGGGCGGAACCGAATCCATATTGGGCAAATCATTGGCAACATCCTCAATATCGTGTGATTTCCATCGAAGAGGCCATGATGATTGCCATGCAGCAAGTGCCAGGTCATGTAGTGAAAGCGGAGTTGGAATACGACCAGGGAGCTGTCGTCTACGAAATCGATATCCGTACTCATGATGGACAAAAGTACGAAGTGAAAGTGGATGCAAATACGGGGAATGTGTTGAGAGTGAAACTGGATTGATGACAAGTAGTGAAATAGCCGTCTACAGGTTTTGTTACCTGTAGACGGCTATTTTTCACTTGAAATTTCTATTCGGCATGGTCGTGGAAATGGAATCAGTTCAACTTGAAAGAACCCATTAAAACCTTTTAAAAATATACTTTCGAAAAATACTAAAATAATGTTGTAATGGGATGAAACATGATGTAAAGTATTAGAAAATATAGAATAGTAGGAGAGTGATGATGTGCCAGCTGAAAGATTAGTAGACGTGGTACGGGGTGGGTACGTAGAGAGCGGCCATACCGGACACATTGCAGTGGTCGATTCGAATGGGAAGTTGCTTTTCAGTTGCGGAGATCCGAAACGCCATACATTTGCACGATCTTCCATGAAACCGCTTCAAGCCATTCCACTTATTGAAACCGGAGCTGCAGATCATTACAACATGCAAGCTGCCGACATTTCACTTGCATGCGCTTCCCACAATGGGGAAGACCAGCATACGATCAGAGTGCAAGATATTCTGCATCGGCTGGAACTTGAAGTGGACGATCTGAAATGTGGCACGCATCCTCCTAGATGGGCTCCTGCATATGAAAACGTTATCAAAACGAATACGCCGATTACTCCTGTCTACAATAACTGTTCAGGTAAACATAGTGGGATGCTGACTACTGCCAAGCATATGAATGAGTCGACAGATGACTATTACCGGATTGAGCATCCGGTCCAGCAACGGATTCTTGAAGTGATCAGTGATTTGTCGGAAGTTCCTATCGACGAGATTGAAATCGGAATTGATGGGTGTGGGGTTCCTGTTCACGGAATTCCACTTGACCGTTTGGCACTTAGCTTTGCCAAAATGGCTAGCCCGGAGAACTTTCCTGAGAAGAGGAAACAAGCGATCGAAACGGTGACTTCTTCGATGATGGCTGCGCCTGAAATGGTGGGTGGTACGCAACGTTTCTGCACCGACTTCATGAACGTGATGGACGGTCGGATGTTTGGAAAAGCGGGAGCGGAAGGTGTGTATTGCATCGGGGACCTTGAAACAGGATTAGGCATTGCGGTCAAGATTGAAGACGGGAACGGCAGGGCAGTCTATCCGGCTGCTGTCGAAGTCCTCAAGCAGTTGGAGCTGCTGACGGATGCCCAATTGGAACAGCTGTCTTCCTATCATGAGCCTGCTCTGAAAAACGCGCGCGATGAACTAATCGGTCATTTGAAACCCGTATTTTCGATGAAAAATGCGTCATGCATTTTATCATAAACGAGTTTAACAAAAAGGGGAGAAGAAGATGAAGAAGACCTATGGTTGGCTTTCAGCACTTGTGTTCGTCATGTTGCTTGTGTTAGCAGGATGCAGCGACTCTGGAACGAAAGAAGGAGCTGCTGAAAAAGAAGGCGATGGGAAAAAGGCTACAAAAGAAGGGAAAGACTTAGTCATTGCGGTCGCGGACAACTTTACCACTCTGGATCCACATGATACGAATGATACACTTTCCAACTCTGCTGAAAAAACAATGATGGAAGGTCTTCTAGGATTCGATGAGAAAATGACGGTTGTTCCGTTGCTTGCTGAAAAATATGAAACGAATGAGGAAGCAACAGAGTTTACGTTCAAACTCCGTGAAAATGTGAAATTCCATGATGGCACTCCGTTCAATGCTGAGGCCGTAAAAGTGAACTTCGACCGTCTGGCTGATCCGGACAGCGGCCTAAAACGGCACAGCCTGTTCTCGCTTATCAAGTCGACGGAAGTACTGAGTGATTACGAAGTGAAATTCACGTTGTCTGAACCATTCGGAGCGATGATCAATACATTCGCGCACCCGGCAGCTCTTATCCATAGTCCTAAAGCGCTCGAAGAGTTCGGTGACGAAGTCGGTAAAAATCCTGTCGGTACAGGACCATTCAAGTTTGTTGAGTGGAAACCTAGTGAAGGATTGAAAATTGTTAAGAACGATGATTACTGGAACAAAGGATTCCCGAAAGTGGATTCCATCACATTTAAACCGGTATCGGAAAACGGATCGCGTATCGCTATGCTGCAAACAGGTGAAGCGGATTTCATCTACCCTGTACCTACAGAGCAAGTGGAAGGCGTAGATGGTAAAAATGGAATTGAAGTGGACAGTAAACCATCCATTGTTGTCCGCTATATGGCGATGAACACAATGAAAGCGCCATACAATGATGTGAAAGTGCGTCAAGCGCTGAATTATGCCATCAATAAAGATGCGTTCATCAAGGTCGTGATGAATGGGCAGGGAGAGAAATTGGATTCGGTGATTGCGCCTGACGTCCAGTTCTATTCCCAGCAGGAACTTTATGAATTCAACCTTGAAAAAGCGAAAGAACTATTGAAGGAAGCTGGAGTCAAGGAAGGGATGAAAGCGAAACTATGGGGCGGAAATAGTTCAAGTACAGTGAAAGCGATGGAATTCCTGCAGCAGCAGCTTGCAGCGGTAGGAATTGAAGTGGAAGTGGTACCGATGGAATCGGGGACATTGTCCGATAAAATCTGGTCAGTACAAAATGCCGAGGATGCTGAACTTGAGCTGTATTACGGCGGATGGTCACCATCCACTGGAGATGCAGACTGGGGTATCCGCCCATTGCTAGGCGGTACAGATGCATTCCCGCCAAAATCGTATAACGTATCTTACTACAATAGTGAAGAAGCGAACAAATTGATCAGTGCAGGGTTGCAAACTGCGGACGAAGGCAAACGTGCAGAAGCGTATGCAGAGGTTCAAAAAGTCCTTTGGGAGGATGCGCCATGGGTATTCTTATCTGCTGACAACACGTTGGCTGGAAAGAAAAACTATCTGAAAGGTGTTTATCTATTGCCTGATGGTTCGTTGAGTGTTGCTGAAGCTGAAATCGAGTAAGAGATGGATACAGGGGCGCTTACTTTAAAAGCGCTCCTTCTTTATCTAAAGGGGGCTTATGAATGTTACGATTTCTCGGAAAACGATTGCTGCAGGTCATACCGATTCTCATATTGGTTTCGATTTTCATTTTTCTATTTGTACATATGATACCTGGGGATCCTGCAAGACTTGTGGCGGGTGAAGACGCAACGATTGAAGATGTGGAACTTGTCCGTAAAGAGCTGGGTCTCGATAAACCGATTACCGAACAGTATATTACGTACATGAAAAACCTGTTTCAAGGGGATTTTGGGAAGTCGTTGAAGACCAATCGGGATGTTAGTTATGAGATTGGGGAACGCTTCATGCCAACGTTCTGGCTGACAGTATGGAGTATGTCTTGGGCGGTGGTCGCTGGATTGATCATCGGGGTGATATCTGCGACTAAAAGGAATAAATGGCAAGATTATTTAGGGATGTTCGGAGCCGTTTCAGGACTGTCTCTCCCCTCCTTCTGGCTGGGACTTATGCTCATTCAACTATTTGCAGTGACTTTGGGCTGGTTGCCAAGCGGGGGGATGGAATCCTGGAAAAGCTACATTTTGCCGGCATTCACATTGGGTACAGGAGTAGCTGCTGTTGTTGCCCGTTTCACAAGATCTTCTCTGATGGATGTATTGAAAGAGGATTATATCCGAACGGGTCGCTCGAAAGGGTTGAACGAACGAAAAATTACCTGGGGGCATGGGTTGCGGAATGCATTGATTCCTGTCGTCACGATGACGGGCTTGCAGTTCGGATTTCTGTTGGGCGGATCGGTCGTCATTGAATCGGTGTTCAGTTGGCCGGGATTAGGTAAGCTATTAATCGATTCGGTCGCGTATCGGGACTATCCAGTCATTCAAGCTGAAATGCTCATTTTCGCACTGGAATTCATCCTCATTAACTTAGTCGTCGACTTACTCTATGGAATCTTGAATCCGCAAATTCGTTATGAATAGGAGGGTACTTTGTGGTAGAAATCAAGTTATCAAATAAAGAAGCCTACTATCAGCAGACTTTGGAGAACTTCCCATCCAAAACACCATTTTCCGAGTTTTGGAGGAAATTCAAAAAGCAGAAGCTCGCATTGGTCGCATTTTTCTTTGTAACAGCGCTCATTTTGCTGGCATTTATAGGCCCATTCATCACTCCATATGATATTACGGAACCTGATTATGAAAACGTATTATCCGGTCCGTCAGCGCAGCACTGGGCAGGAACAGATGCCTACGGCCGGGATATCTTTAGTCGGGTGCTCGCTGGAACCCAGATATCTCTCGCTGTAGGATTGACATCCGTTTTGCTTGGAGCAATCGGTGGAACATTCCTCGGGATTGTTGCAGGGTACTATGGCAAACGAATCGACTCCATCATTATGCGAATTTGCGATGTACTGCTTGCATTTCCCGGGATTTTGCTGGCAATCGGAATTATCGCCATTCTCGGGCCAGGACTAGGAAACGTCATTATTGCAGTGGCGATTTTCAGTGTTCCGATGTTTGCGCGAATTGTACGGAGTTCCACACTTGCTGTGAAGTCCACCCTCTATATTGAAGCGACGAAATCCATCGGCACAAGACCGAGACGTATCATTTGGAAGCACATTTTTCCTGGGACGGTTTCCAGTATCATCGTCTATTTCACGATGCGGATCGGTTCAGCCATTTTAACCGCTGCAAGTTTGAGTTTCCTCGGACTTGGTGCACAGCCACCATCGCCGGAATGGGGCGCGATGTTGAGTGGCGGTCGTGATTATTTGAATATTGCTCCCCACGTTACGATATTTCCGGGGATTGCGATTTTTGTAACAGTACTAGCATTCAACTTGCTTGGAGATGGACTGAGAGACGCACTGGATCCGAAGATTAAAGAGTAATTGTTTTATGGAAGGAGGAACACAGAATGGAAGAGAAGGTTCTTCAAGTGAAGAATTTGCAGACCCACTTTACAAGCGATTCCGGGGTTGTCAAAGCGGTGGACGGCGTATCGTTTGAAGTGGGAAAAGGTGAGACATTAGGCATTGTGGGGGAATCCGGAAGCGGAAAGAGTGTGACTTCGCTCTCCATCATGAGACTGTTGAAAGACACCCCGGGGGAAATTGCAGGCGGTGAAATTCTTTATGAAGGCCGGGATTTGACCAAGATCAGCGAACGTGAAATGAGGAAGATACGCGGCAACGAAATCGCCATGATTTTTCAGGAGCCGATGACATCATTGAACCCTGTCTATAAAATTGGACGGCAATTGGAAGAATCGATCATTCTGCATATGAAGGTCTCGAAAAAGGCGGCACGGGAACGTTCCATTCAAATGTTGAATGCAGTCGGGATTTCAAGACCGGAAAAGATCGTCTTTGAATTTCCCCATCAGCTTTCTGGCGGAATGAGACAGCGCGTGATGATTGCCATGGCGATGGCGTGCAATCCAAAAGTACTGATTGCAGACGAACCGACGACAGCATTGGATGTAACCATTCAGGCTCAGATTCTTGAGTTGATGAAAAGCCTGACGACTACGACGGATACCGCGATATTACTGATCACCCATGACTTAGGTGTGGTCGCTGAAATGTGTGACCGCGTTGTGGTCATGTATGGAGGCAGAGCAGTTGAAGAAAGCGATGTTGTGTCTATTTTCACGAATCCTAAACACCCTTACACCCAAGGTCTACTGGAATCCATCCCTAAAATCGGAGACCGGGTCGATCGGCTTTCATCGATTCCAGGAAATGTGCCGATTCCAGCGCATATGCCGCTTGGCTGCAAGTTTGCACCCAGATGTCCTCATGCAATGGATATCTGTTGGGAAAAGGAACCTGCATTTGATAAGTTAACCGATAATCATTCCGTACGCTGCTGGCTGCATGAGGAGGTGCCGACAGATGAACCAAACTTTGTTGGAAGTTCAAAACATTAAAAAGTATTTCCCTCTACCTTCTAAACTGTTCAGTAAAAAGAAGGAATTCGTCAAAGCGGTGGACGGTGTTTCGTTTACAGTGAACAAAGGGGAAACATTGAGTATTGTTGGGGAAAGCGGATGCGGAAAGTCGACAACAGGCAGAATGATTATGAAATTACTCGATATAACTGAAGGGAAAGTGCTTTTTGAAGGGCAGGACATTACGGATATGACGGATGATCAGATCCGTCCGCTTCGAAAAGAATTTCAGATGGTGTTCCAAGACCCATATGCGTCTCTGAATCCTAGGTTAACGATTAAAGAGACCCTGGAAGAGCCTCTCATCGTGCACAATGTGAATAAGTCGAACCGCAGTCAGCGGGTAACGGAACTTCTTGAAGTGGTGGGTCTCAACAAATACCATGCTGACCGGTATCCCCATGAATTCAGCGGAGGACAGCGCCAACGTATCGGGATTGCAAGAGCCCTTGCAGTGAATCCTAAACTCATTATTGCTGATGAGCCTGTTTCCGCATTGGATGTGTCCATTCAATCGCAAGTGTTGAATTTGCTGAAGGATCTGCAAGAGGAATTCGGGTTGACTTATGTATTCATCGCCCACGATTTAAGTGTCGTTGAGCACATTTCCGATCGGGTGGGCGTGATGTATTTAGGAAGACTTGTCGAACTGGCTACGCGTGACGAACTATTTGGAAGACCGTTGCATCCATATACGAAAGCCTTATTGAGCGCAGTTCCGATACCTGATCCTACGGTGAAGCGTGAACGGATCATTTTGAAAGGCGATATACCAAGTCCGGCAAATCCGCCTTCAGGATGCACGTTCCATACGCGCTGTCCATTTGCGCAGGAAACGTGTAAAATTCAAGTGCCGGAATTCCGCGAACTGGAAACCGGTCATTACGTGGCGTGCCACTATGCTGAGGAGCTTGAGATTACTTAACATGAAAAAACTTCATATCATCTCGATTCAAAAAGAATATTTGAACATCGTCGCCTATCAGCTATTTGATATTTTTGGTGATCAAGTGAAGTTATATCCGATTACTTTACAGGAACTGACAATGGAAACGGTAGCTGATGGGGATTTGGTGCTGCTATCGAAGGAGGTGTTGAGGGGAATCACTGCTTCTTTCATTCCTTCCTCGTGTACGATCCTGGTGGCAAATCGCGAAGTGAATATTGCTGCAACAGAAAAACTATCATCGCTCTCCAAAGACCAGCGTATATTAATTATCAACGATACGGTCGAGCATGCAGTTGAAACAGCCAGCTCTTTAAAAAAAATCTATTACGAACACCACTATAGAACCTACAATCCGATGAATGCGGTTCCTACGGATATTGACTGGATTGTCACACCTGGGGAGAGGGAATTGGTTCCGGCAGCTTTCAAGAATGTTATCGACATTGGTCCACGGACGCTGGATTTTTTGACCATCCAACAAGTCGAGTCTGCGCTGAACACGTCCATTTCTGAAATCGTTCTGATGAACCGGTACTTCAAATCACAAGTGACCGTGGCGATGAAACAGAAGTCCGCATCCAATGAGAACGAGCCGGTGCCGGCCCGTGACCATAGAGTGACTGTTGAAAATCAGAAAGAACCTTTCTTTACACTTAACTCGAGTGACATCGAGGCGATTAAGAATAAAATTGAAACCCATGGATTCCTAGATGAAAGTCTAGTGATTCTCTCTATATATAAAGAAGGTAAAGAATCGTATGAGCTGTTAGGCAGGGCGAAAGTCAAGGAACGTCTCGCTGTCAAAGGAATCACATTATCAGATCAGCAATTACGTCTACGCCTGGAGATTATGCAGGATGAACAGCTGATCCATGCTCGGATAGGACGAGGAGGAACCCGTATTTCAGAAAAAGGGGAAGCAGTTCTGGAGTATTTCATGAGCACAAAAGAATAAGAGGCGGTGGGTCATGAAGATTTACATTTCCGCAGATATTGAGGGAGTGGCCGGAGTCGTGCATGCCGAGCATACGCTGCGCGATGGGAAAGAGCACGACTATGCCCGTAAACTGATGACCGATGAAGTGAATGCATGCATCCGCGGGGCACTGGAAGCAGGTGCAGATGAAATTGTAGTCAATGATTCTCACGGAACGATGCGTAACATTTATCCTGATCAGTTACATAGTGAAGCAAGGTTGCTAATGGGATCGCCTAAAAAGCTTGCCATGATGGAAGGGATCACATCTGAGTATGATGCTGCACTTTTCGTGGGCTATCATACAAGAGCGGGAACCAATGGCGTTCTGAATCATACTTTCAGCGGCAAAGTCATTCGAACGATCCGGGTCAATTCAGTCGAGATGGGGGAATTCGGATTAAACGCCTTAGTTGCCGGTTCTTATGATGTACCAACAGTTTTTGTGTCCGGCTGTGATTTACTGGCGGAAGAAGCCAAGGCTGTCATTCCGGAAATTGAGACGGTCATTGTGAAAGAAACGATTTCGCGAACAGCAGCATTGAATCTCAGTCCATCGGAGGCCAAAGCGCGGATTCAGCAAGGAACTAAGCGATCATTAGAAAATGTTAGCAGTCGAACTCCGTTTGTGATGGATGGACCCTTTGCAGTCGAAATAGAATTTTTGAATACCGCATATGCGGATGCGGTGGAAATCTTGCCTATATATGAACGGAGTCATCCGCTAACGGTAAGTTTTACAAACGACGATTGGTTGCATTGTTACCGCCTCATTCGGGGTGCCATCATGATTGCTAATTCAGTTCAGTGAAAAACTGAAGGGGAAGGGGACTTGCAAGTGAAACCGTTAATCGGAATTACATGCCATCATAATTTTGAGTATCAATATGTACTGAATCATTCGTATGTCCAATCCGTAACCGAAGCTGGCGGGATTCCGCTATTGCTTGCTATGGGATTGCAGAATGATGTTGGCGCTCTGGTAGAGCGTTTGGACGGTCTCTTGCTGTCAGGTGGGTTCGACATCGATCCGTTATTTTATGATGAGGAACCCATCAAAGAACTTGGAGAGATTTCACCGGGCAGGGACGATTACGAGATGGAGATGGTGCGAGCCTTCCTTCAAGCGGATAAACCCGTTTTAGGGATATGCCGCGGTCACCAAGTCTTGAATGTCGCTCAAGGCGGCACCATGTATCAAGACATTCATGCACAAATGGATGGCCACGTCCTCCAGCATGTACAGAATGCGAGAAGGGATCACGTGTCCCATCGCGTAAAGCTGTTGGAGAACTCCAAGATATCCACTATTTTTGGCGCAACGAACATCCTTGTGAATTCCTTTCACCACCAAGCGGTAAAAGAAGTCTGTGATGGGTTTACTGTGTGCGGTACAGCAAGCGATGGTGTGATTGAAGCGATCGAGAGTGAGAGACATAAGTTTGTTGTAGGCGTTCAATGGCACCCGGAAAACACAGCCTGTGCTGGAGATTCTCCTTCTGAACGATTGTTCAAGGCATTCGTAAAAGCGTGCCTTTAGAGTAGGTATTATGGAACAAGATATTAAATCATTAACGGGTTGTTACAATATGTATGCATATCTGCGAACAAAAAGGAAGCCGACTCCGAGTGGAGCGGCTTCCTTTTTTGCTGAAAATCTTTTGTGATTAGTTCAGATTGGAAGGATTTTTCTTTTTATTGACCCAATATAAGATCCCTTCAATCGCAAGAACAACTAGCAAAGAGATTCCGAACAGGGGCATGAGGACGCCCAAAATCACCATAAGCACGATAAACCCAATGGAAATGCCGCTCGTTGTTTTAGGCGGAGCCGATAGGTTTCCTTTCCGCTTTCTCGATAACCACATGTTGAAACCGTAGAAAATCAGAAACAAGAATGCAAGACAGACGGCTAAGTTGATGAGTTTGTTCGGCCATCCGAACAAATGGCCTTCATGCAAGGGGATACCCCAAGTGAACCATTTTGCTAAAATCCCATAATCGTCATACCCGACTTTGGATATCAAATCTCCGCTGTACTGATCGAAATAAGAAGTCATCTCTTCAGAAGGGCTTACATCCAACCCTGTGACCCCAGTGTTACTTGCTTTGGATACCGTGAAAACGCCATCTTCAGAAAACGGATAGACGATGGAGTACGGTTTTGAAATTCCGGCATCCCTTACTTTCCACAACAGTTTTTCAACTAGAATTCCATCATTCCCCATATCCATACCAGGCATTTTCCCATTGCCGCCGTGATTTGCATGCGGATCCGGTTTATCGGATTCAGGTGCTTCCTCTTTACGAGTTGCCCATGGTATTTCGCTCATATCGGAAGTTGGCGGTTGCTGCTGAAGCAATGGTGTGCCGATGGAAGGGTGTTCCTGTGATGCCGTGTAGATGAAGTTCCCCATAAATGCTGACCAAGGCAGACCCGTGAATATGAGGATGATCATCGGAATCGTAATAATTGTCCCAATAAGTGCATGAATTCTTTTCAGCTTTAAGCGACGTGTCGATTTCTTAGGCTTTTTGAGGGCTTGACTTTTAAATGTCATATAAAGTCCGGAAAATAATAAGAAGATCGCCCAGCATGCCGCTAACTCCACTAAGTAGTTCACAACGGTTCCGCCCACAAAGAGGGAACTATGGACGTTCCTCATAATGTTCGCGAACGTATACTTGGGATTTTGTGATCCGACGATTTCGTTATGTTCATCTAAAAAAACATACTTCTCTTCGCCAGATTCGGATGCTAACGTAAGTCTTGTATTATACGGTTCATCCATGATCATGATTTTGGACACTTCAAAACCTTTATTCTGATGCTTCGCAAGGGAAATCCCCTCATCGATTGTCAGCTGGTACGTCTCTTCGCTGTTGCCGAAGAAAAGATCTTTGTATGCGACATTTTCAACATTATTAAAAAACAAGTACCCGATTCCACTAAGTGTCAGCGTAATCAGAAGCGGTGCCATGAACAATGCCCCGAAGAAATGCCATCTCCAAAATCGATTGTACGTGCCTTTATTCATCTAATATCCTCCTCTTTCTCGATATCATTTAGTAGCTAACGTAACCATTCATTAGTTGGATCACAATTTTGGGTATGTATAGTAGATTGTCCAAAAAAGGGTGAGAGAAAACAAATGATGGTATCTGCAATAGACACTAGAAGTTTATAACATGTAATTGTGAACTCTGGATGAACAGCTCTGCAATTTCAGAAAACTGAAATCTCAGATATCATCCAATATTTGTCTGGACTTTATTTTTAAAATCATTATGATTGAAGTAATGGAAATTGATTACAATAACAGGAGTTACAAATTAGATTGATCTTGCAAGAGAAAGAGGGGATTTGCTTGACTGGATTTTTCGAGGGGTTTTTAACCGGTATAGGAATGTATACCAAGTCACCATTATTTTATTTGTTGATTGTTTTATTGGTTTTGCGTGTATTGTATCGAGTTAAACGTCCAGCTATTCGAGGAGTTTTTGGCGAGTGGAGGGTGAATCGGCGACTTGCGAAGCTGGGGGATGAATATCGTATTTTTGCAGATATGTATGTGCCTGATGGAAAGGATGGGTACACACAAATCGATCATATCGTGACTTCGCCATACGGGATTTTCGTCATTGAGACGAAGCACTATAGCGGGTGGATTTTTGGTAGGGAGCGTCAGAAAAACTGGACACAAGTGATTTATAAACGTAAAGAGAAAATGTACAACCCAATCTGGCAGAACTTCGGTCACATCCAGTGTTTGAAAACTTACTTAGAAATTGAAGAACTGGAGATGCATTCGATTATCGCGTTTTCAAGCGATGCCAAGCTTAAATTCAAAGAGCCATTTGAAACGGCACATGTGATCAATGTGAACGAGTTGAAAAAGGTCATAAACAGATATGTGGATATCGTTTTGAGTGAAACAGAACTGAGGGATATCAATAAGTCACTTGAACAACTGAGCTTCACAGATAAAAAACAGAAACGTAGAGTAAAGGCAGCGCATTTGAAATCTGTGAAAAGTAAACAATCCGGGCAGAAACCTGATCGTCCTCACCTATCAAAAGTTGAGTTTAAACCGAATAAGAGTGCGAGCAAAAAAATAGAATCCGTTGTGGAGTTGAATCCCTCGATCCATACAGGACCTCAAGTGGGTTCCCTCGGATATTGCCCTCGATGTACTCATGAACTCGTTCAACGTAATGGGAAGTTTGGGGAATTTGTAGGATGCAGTGCTTTTCCGAAGTGTCGTTATACATTGAAAAAGGAAGCGTGAAAAATAGGATTGCCTATGAGGCAAGGGTTCCTCATTCTTCGTGTCATACATATTGGTTGTAATGGGTAGAGAAACTCGCAGCTATTTGCTGTTTTTGTAAGGCCAGGTTTTTCACGACGGAATACGCCCATTTCAAGGAAAGAAGGAATGATGATGAGTAATAATTGCTCGATTGTGCTCCGGGAATTGATCGAGGAAGACAAATGCATTCTTGCGAGATGGTTGTCCAATCCGCAAGTTCTTCAATATTATGAAGGACGAGACAATCCTTTTTCTGTAACGAAAGTGGAAGCTGCCTTTTTTGATGAAAATCCGGAGGAAACCAGATGCATCATCCTCCATGAGGACCAACCGATTGGGTATAGTCAATTTTACGAAATTGGCGAAGAGGAACGAAAGATTTATGGCTATAGTGATTCAAAAGAAGTCATTTTCGGGATGGATCAATTCATTGGCGAGACTGAGTACTGGAATAGAGGAATCGGAACCCGGGTTGTCAACATAATAATTGAGCGGCTCGTTCAGGAAAAACAAGCAAGTCGAATCGTGCTGGATCCCCAAACGTGGAATGAGCGGGCAATTCGTTGTTATGAGAATTGTGGGTTTCAGAAAGTGAAATTGCTACCTGAACGGGAGTGGCACGAAGGTGAATTTAGGGATTGCTGGCTGATGGAGTATGTGGTTGCGAAATCCTGAAATTATCAGCAACGCTCATACTCCTCCGTAATCGAAATCAGGGAGAAGCGTCATAGTATTCCATATAACCAATGTATAAGTGGATAGGTCACGTAACTCTCTTCCCTGTCGGAAGCGGAGTGATGATTGTTCAGGGGGATCAACTTGTGTTGCAGCGGCCAATACTGTAACTCTTCTTTCAATGTTTCAACTATCATTCTCAAGGGCACAAGAATAAGAAACACGAGTAAAGGATGACACGTATGGACATCTATACGATTGGACACTATTCGCACACACAAGAAGAATTCATCGATCTCCTGAAACAAGCCGGAATTGAAAGACTCGTTGATGTACGGGCGTTCCCAGGCAGTCGGAAGTTCCCTTGGTTTGCGAAAGACAGAATGGCTGAATGGTTACCTGAAGCACGGATTGATTATGAACATATCGAAGAACTTGGCGGCAGACGACAGCCATCGCAACTTGTCTCCCCCTTGCTAAATGAGGGCTGGCAAAATCAGTCCTTTCATAACTATGCGGATTATACATTATCGAACTGTTTCAAAGAAGGTGTGAAGAGGCTGACTGAAATCGCTTCTGAAAAACGCACAGCGTATTGCTGTTCAGAACGGCACCCTGCACGTTGTCATCGATTGATCATCAGCAATTGGCTCGCCGTGCATGATTGGGAGGTTCTCCATATTGTCCCGAAAAGTGACGGTACATGCGAGGTGGTTCCACATGAACTTGGCAAGTGGGGGGCGATGCCGATTATCGAAGAGGATGGTACTGTGGTATATCCCGGATTGACACAATAAGAATGGGTCTTTGCAAACAGCCTTCTAAACTGAGAGGCTGTTTTTTGTATGTAAGAATACCCAATTCAAACATTCTGAAAATAGAACTGTTTACTCATCTGAAAATGGCGAATACTGCCACAAAGACGCATAGTAGGTTGCCAATGGCAATGGTACGCTTAAATCGATATCAGTATTCCATCTGAAGATGAAAATATGTCTGCGGACGGAATCATTCCAATGAGGAGTGTGAGGCAATGCACGGTCGAACGGGAAAGAAATGGTTGAATTCACTGATGGCAACAACGCTGGTCGCGGGATTGGCGACACCGGCAGTACCGGTTCACGCGGCAGAGGCGACTGCTGTAATAGCGAAGGATTTACTGATTTCCGAGTACGTTGAAGGGACTAGCTTCAATAAGGCGATTGAGCTATACAATGGCACGGGCGCTGCAATTGACTTAGGTGGATATTCTATTGAACTGTATGCAAATGGTGCAGTGGCCCCAACGAACAAACTCCAGCTCGAAGGAACGCTTGAAGATGGACAAACCTTTGTCATCGTTCATAACCAAGCGGGTCCTGAATTGAAAGCGAAAGCGGACTTGGAAGTTGGAAGTGTTACCAATTTTAACGGGGACGATGCCATTGTATTGAAAAAAGGGGAAGCTCCGATTGACTCCTTTGGACAAACGGGCGTCAGAGACGCTAGCTGGGGCACCGACGTGACACTTGTCCGCAATGCCGCGGTAACTAAAGGAGACGCTATTATCGATGACGCATTTGACCGGACGAAAGAGTGGACGGTGTATCCGAAAGATACGTTTTCGAATTTAGGTATGCATAAATTGGACGGCTCCGATTCGACAGACCCGGAAGAGCCTGAAACACCAGCAGACGTTGTGTCCATTAAAGACGCACGTGCATTGCCAGCTGGAGCGAACGCAACGGTGAAAGGAATTGTCACTGCGAAACTGAAAAACACAATTTCGATACAAGACGAAACTGGCGGCATCGCACTGCGTCCAACGAGTTTAGCAGCAAACGTTGGAGATGAAGTGACCGTGACAGGCAAGCTTGTCGACTATCGGGGACTCTTGCAATTGGACGGAGCGACACTCGTTGAAAAAGTTACAGCAACAGAGCCTAATGCAAAACGGGTGACAGGGGCGGCGATCGGGGAAGAGGTTGAATCCCAGCTTGTCACAGTGAATAATGTAACACTATCCGATAAACAAGCAGGACCCGGCTGGGCAAACTTCATTGCCACAGATGGAACTGAATTCACGGTTCGGGATGAAAACGACAGTCTTGGATTGCAGGCAGGCATGACATATGACTCCATCACAGGCATCGTTCAGCAATTTGACGATGTCTACCAAGTGATTCCACGGGGATCCAAGGATATTGTAGAAGATGCTTCAGTCGTGCAGCCTGTTTCTGCGAATCCGGGGAGTGGGACGTTCGTTGATAGCGTGGAGGTAATCTTGACGTCTGGAACCGTCGATGCAGAAATTTTATATACACTCGACGGAACGGATCCGATCGAGAATGGCGCAACCTATGCAACTCCATTGAAAATCACGGATACCGTTCAGTTGAAAGCAGTTGCGAAAACGGACGATGGACGGTTAAGCGCTGTTCAAACGTTCGACTATACGATCACGGATGCTCTGCAGATCCACGACATCCAAGGCGCAGGTCATGAGTCACCATTTGCGAACCAAGTGGTTGACGGCGTGCAAGGGATTGTGACATACAAATACGAATTGCAAGGATCCACGTATTATCATATCCAATCACCCGATAACAAGCGGGATGGTGATTTGAAAACGTCTGAGGCTATTGTGTTGTATAGTGGACGCGATGCATGGAATTTACAGAAGGGCGATTTCGTCTCTGTCACTGGACAAGTGAGTGAGTACGCGATCGATGGCTTCTCCGACCGTCAAGAGACGGACCTGAAAACGACGCAAATCAACGTCCGTGAAGATCGCGGCGGTGTCGTGACCGTTATAGATCGCAATGTTGCACTTCCTGCACCGTTCGTTATAGATGAATCCAATCTGCCTAAAGAACAAATTCTCAGTGAAGGGTTAAAAGAATTCGATCCAGCAAAATATGCAGGCGATTTCTGGGAAAGCCGTGAAGCGATGCTGGTGCAAGTGGGCAATGTGAAAGCTGTCGCTCCTCAGCAGAACGGGGATCTTGCAACGGTATTGGAAACGCGTAAGACAGAAACGAAAAACGGCGGCATCTTGTTGAAGAAAGACGCTCCGAATGCAGATCTCGTGCAATTCCGTATGGAACCAAATGGCCCAGTACGCGATTTCGAAGTGGCTACAGGGGATCTGTTCAAAGGACCGACAGTCGGAGTTGTCGGGTATTCCTACCAGAACTACAAGATTTACGTGGGGTTAGATGATATGAAATCGAAGTTTGTAAAAGGCAAAGCGGTACCTGAAACGACAACGATTGTGAAGGATAACGAAAAATTAGCGATTGCGTCGTACAACCTGGAGAACTTCTCTAACAATACAAAGACGACTTCTGCGGATAAAGCGAAGAAACTGGCACGTGCTTTCGCGGTGGATATGCAAAGTCCTGATATTGTTGGAGTGACTGAAGTTCAAGACAATAATGGCCCGGACGCAGGCGGTCCTGAAGCCAATCAAAGTTACGAACGCCTGATTCAAGCGATTGTAGATGCTGGCGGTGTGAAGTATGAGTATGTCAATATTGATCCTGTGAATAACCAAGATGGTGGACAACCGAATGCAAATATCCGAGTTGGCTTCCTGTATAACCCCGAGCGTGTTTCATTGAAGACAGGCGCGCCGCATGGAGATGCTGTCACAGCAGTCGGGTATGAGAATGGAAGGTTGACGGTCAATCCAGGTCGGATCGAACCTCAAAACGAAGCATTCAAGAGCAGTCGAAAGCCGCTGGCGGCCGAGTTCACATTCCAAGGTGAAGACGTCATTGTCATTGCCAACCATTGGAATTCCAAAGGTGGGGACACGCCATTGTTCGGTTCAGTCCAGCCGCCTGTGTATAAAAGTGAAATCCAACGTAAACAGATTGCGCAACTTGTGTATAACTTCATTGATGATGTGAAGACGAAAAACCCGGATGCGAATATTGTATCGCTTGGCGATTTTAATGACTTCCAGTTTACAGATGCGTTGAAGATCCACGAAGGGGAACGGATGACGAACCTAGTGAATAAAGTCGAAGAATCGGATCGTTATTCGTATGTATATCAAGGGAATTCGCAAGTGCTTGACCATGTACTCGTATCGAACAATTTAGCAGATGCTGCTGAAATCGACATGCTGCATGTGAATGCTGATTATACGGATATGGCGGGCAGAGCAAGTGACCACGATCCGGTTCTTGTCCAGCTGGCGTTGAAGACGAAGAGTGATCCGGATGGATTCGAGTGGGAAAATGTACCGGTTACCAAGTACTTCGTCTTTGTTAACAATAAAAAGCCGAATATCGTCATTGAGGATGCAGGCATTTCAGTTACCGTGGATTCTAAATCCAATTTCGGGAAGGGTCTTACATTGAGAGGTCAGTATGCTGAATTGTCCGGATTGGGCTTCCTGAAAAATAAATTGATTCTTGAGCCATCTGAAAAAGGATTGACGGTGGATACGAGAAAGGCCGTCCAAAGCAGTGTGACGATCCAAGGATCGAACCCTGTCCGAATTTATGGAGCTGAAAATATCTTGAAGATCAAATACAAGGGTGGAGCAAGCGAAGAGACGGTTGAGTTGTATGACAGCAACGCCACTCCGCTGAACAGTTCAAGTTTGGAGTATGAAGAAGCGAGCTAAATAGGTTTTAATGGGGGACGGCGCCTGAGGGCGTCGTCCTTTTTGGGTTGTTGATCAGATGGGATGAGTTGTCCGACACTCGGTGGGGATTCTCCATCACCCCGGGAAATTTGCCCGACATCTAGAGAGCTTTCTCCGACACCTAGCGGAATTTCTCGATAACGGGAGACAATTCACGCGAGTTAAGGAATTAATTGGTAGCGCTTCGCTTGTTGAGGGAGGGCTACCACATAAAAAAATCTGATTCGCAAGTTGTCCGACAGCTCTAGTTGATTGTCCGACACTCGGTGGGGATTCTCCATCACCTCGGGAAATTTGCCCGACACCTATCGGGTTTTCTCCGACCCCTAGCGGAATTTATCGATAACGGGAGACAATTCACGTGAGTTAAGGAATTAATTGGTAGCGCTTCGCTTGTTGAGGGAGGGCTACCACATTCAAAATCTGCTTCGCAAGTTGTCCGACAGCTCTAGTTGATTGACCGACACTCGGTGGGAATTCTCCATCACCTCGGGAAGTTTGCCCGACATCTAGAGAGATTTCTCCGACTCTTAGCGGAATTTCTCGATAACCGGACACAATTCAACACACAAAAAAGCAGCCTCTCAAGTCAAATAGAGGCCGGATGTACCAAAAAGTCAAGAAGGAGTTAAGAGACTATGTTGACCGGCCTTCAAACCATCATTTGTCCGTTCACTTCTTTTCCCTACATGAAAAGAACGTAAAGCGTTGCAAAAGTTGAATTCAGCAACAATAGACATTGGAACAATCAGACGACTATGGTAAGTTAGAGTAGTAAGAAAACAATGGGTGAAAGGGAGATGTTAATGTCATTGCTTAAAAGAATGGGCTTTAGTATTCTAGTCGTTTTGCTGACCCTTGGCAGTTTAGTCATACCTCAAGGAGCAAGCGCTGCTAAGTCAGATGAGGCAACTAGAGGCGAATTTGTACAACAAGTCGTAACAGCACTAAATTTACCTACTAATGATGGGTCCTCACTCACATTCAAAGATGTGGACAAGCAGCTGGCTCCATATGTGGAAGCTGCCGTGAAAGCCGGTCTGGTCCATGGCCGTACTTCAACAAAGTTCGACACAAATGGTTCACTTACTCGTGAACAGGCATTTGTAATTGCAGCACGCGCTGCAAAAACAGACAAAAAGTATCCGATGTCCCTCCTTGACCGATTTAAGGACAAACGTGACTTCGGTGCTTCGCTGCGTCCTGAAATGGCGAAAAGCATCGGTTTAGGCCTGATGAAAGGATATTCAGACCATACAGCAAAACCGAAAAAAGCAGTGATGAAAAATGAGATGCGCGCAATTGTAAACCGTTTAGTGAAAGTAAGTCAACAATACCCAGGGACTGACGAAGCGACTGTGTCCCTTCGTGTAATGGGAACTTCAGATCTTCACATGAACCTCGTGAACTATGACTACTATCAGGATATGAAGGTAGAAGATTACGGACTTGCGAAAGTGGGTGTGTTGGTTGAGGAGGCACGTGCGGAATCGAAAAACACGCTCATGTTCGACAATGGGGATTTAATCCAAGGAACGCCACTCGGTACATATAAAGTGAGTGTGGATCCATTGAAACAGGGTGAAGTCCACCCTGCATTTGCTGCCATGCAAGCACTTGGCTATGATGCAATGACTCTTGGGAACCACGAGTTCAATTACGGATTGGAATACCTGGACCAAGTGATCGATCAGTCTGGTGTCCCTGTTCTAAATGCCAACGTATACGATGCGAAAACAGGTAAAAACCGCTATAATCCGTACATTGTCATGGATAAGGAGGTAACTGATTCCAAAGGTGCGAAACACACCTTGAAAGTCGGTGTGATCGGAATTGTTGCACCTGGAATTTTGCGCTGGGATGGCGCGCTTCTTGAAGGAAAGGTCACTGTAGAAGATGCAGTAGATTCAGTTGAGAAATTCTTGCCGGAAGTCCAGAAGGCAGGAGCTGACGTCGTATTCGTCCTCTCTCACTCAGGTATGGGTGATGCAGTCCATGAAAAAGGCGAAGATGACGTAACTTGGCAGATTTCTGAAATTGACGGCATCGACGGCGTCCTCACAGGACACAACCATGGAGTATTCCCTGGTGATTTCACTGACGTGAAAAATGCGGATCAGTCACAAGGGACAGTGAATGGAACTCCTGTCGTGATGCCTGGCAAGTTCGGAACGCACCTAGGATTGCTCGATTATGAATTGAAAATGGAAAATGGTAAGTGGAAAGTCATTTCTGGAAAAGGCTCACTCCGTGCAGTCCATAAAGATTCGGAAGCTATCAACCAAAGTGTCATGGATGCAGTGAAGGAAGCCCATGAAGGAACTCTGAACTATATCCGTACACCGGTTTCTAAAACCACCGCACCGATCACAAGCTACTTTGCACTTGTCAAAGATGATCCTTCGATTCAAATCGTGACAGAAGCACAAAAACGTTATGTAGCAACTCAGCTGCCTGGTACAGAGTATGCAGATCTGCCTATCCTGTCAGTAGGAGCACCGTTTAAAGCAGGCGGAAGATACGGTTCCGATTATTATACAGATATTCCTTCTGGAGACATTGCCATAAAAAACATGGCAGATCTATATGTATTCGACAACACCATTACGGGACTCGTCATGACAGGAGCCGATGTGAAGGAATGGCTTGAGATGTCTGGCGGTCAGTTCAACCAGATCGATCCTAAAAAGACCGGAGAACAGAATGTGTTGAACGAAAACTACCGATCTTACTTGTTTGACGTGATTGACGGAGTCACATATGAATATGATGTGACGCAGCCAAACAAATATGACGGTGCAGGTAAAGTTGTAAACGAAGGCGCAAACCGCGTGAAAAATCTCATGTTTGACGGTCAGCCGATTGATCCGAAACAGAAGTTCGTTGTAGTGACGAACAACTATCGTGCAAGTGGGGACTTCCCGGGGGTTCGTAACGCGACAGATACGCTTTCGTACCAATACGAAAACCGTGAAGCGATTGTTGACTACATGAAAGCGGTAGATCCGATCGACCCTTCTGCAGACGGAAACTGGTCCATTCAATCCATCAGTGGAGCAAACATGATATTTGAAACATCAGAAAAAGGGAAACAGCATCTTGGTAATGATAGCCGCATTCAGTATGTCGGACCAACAAAAGATGGGTATGCGAAGTATGAATTGAAATAACAAGACAGTCAAAAGAGACGCGCTCGCTGCGTCTCTTTTTTTATGCCCCACTATCATTAAGTAATTATAGTATGCAAATAGTATTCATAAAATTATTTCTGAATAATATTTATACGGAAAATATTTATTCAGAAAATTACTGTATATATTAACAATCAATTATCTATGCCGACACTATAAGTAGAGATTCTATACATAAAGAAATGGGAGATGACCTATGTCGATTGGAAAGAAATTATACGGAGGATTCGCTGTCCTTTTAGTAGTCATTTTACTCTCCGCACTATATAGCTTCAGTCAGCTTGCGAAGATTGAAAAAGAGTACAATTTTTTGTTGGAACACCGCGTGTCCCAAACGGTTCTTGCAAAGAATATACAAACTGAAAGCGGCTTGGAAGGGGTATACATCCGTTCCTACTTGTTACTGGGTCGTCAAGATGATTTAGAAAAATTTGATGAGCACTACGAAAAAATCAATCAATATCTTGCAGGCATTAAGCAATTGGCCCGTTCCGAAAAAATGAAGAACCTAGTGAATGAGACAGAAGAGTTGAATACAAAGTTCTATACTATTTCCCAAGACGTCATTAAATTGAGAAAAGCGAATGACGTAGAAGCGGCAGTCCAGTTGATGGATTCAGAAATGCGTCCAATCAATGAAGGTATTCGAGAGAAATTGGAAGAGATGACAACTTACCAAAATGAACAATTGACCATAGGCAATAGTGCTGCACTCAAAACTGCCAAAAATGCAAAGTTGGGTTTACTTGGTGCGAGCTTCATTGCACTGGTTTTAGCTGGCATCATTTCAACAACCATCACACGCAGTATTTCAAAACCCGTCGTTCGGCTATCTAAAGCGGTATCTGTAGTCGCATCTGGTAACTTATCAGATGAGGACATTCAATTGAAATCCAAAGATGAACTGAACGATCTTGCGAATTCCTTCAATGAAATGAAACAAAGTCTTCGCACTCTAATTCGCGGAGTGAACGATAACGCGCTGCATCTGACAGCATCTGCAGAAGAGTTGTCTGCAAGTACGTATGAAGTATCCCAATCCTCTGAAGAGATGGCTAAATCGATCGACTCAGTTGCTCTAGGTGCAAAACTATCCGCATCTGCTGCGAGCGAAAGTTCGATTGCAATGGATGAAACAGCTGTAGGTGTCCAACGGATTGCGGGGTCAGCTGCCGAACTGAACGACAGCGCTGAAAAAACAAAGAATATCGCTACTGAGAGCGGTCAAACAATCGAAACAGCGAAGGAACAAATGGATATCATTTATCAGTCATCCAACCAGACGTCCGAGCTTATCAAACGATTGAGTCGACAGTCTGAAGAAATTGAAAGCATTACCAAAGTGATAACAGGTATTACTGAACAAACCAATTTGTTAGCACTCAATGCCGCCATTGAAGCAGCACGTGCTGGAGAGCATGGGAAAGGATTCGCTGTCGTTGCGGATGAAGTGCGCAAATTGGCGGAGGAATCGAAGAAGTCGGCGGGTCAGATTGTCGAGTTGACGATGGCCATCCAAACCGATACAAAGAACGTTGAACAATCCGTCACGGAGAGCATGGTAAATGTGGAGCAAGGTGTACACGTTATTGAAAACGCCGGCCTTACGTTCCTGGAGATAGTGAAAGCTGTTGAGATCATGTCCAGTCAAATTGCGGAGATTTCTGCAGCAACAGAGCAGATTTCTGCAAGTGCCGAAGAAGTTTCAGCATCTGTGAATGAAATTGCCGGTCAAGCAACCAGCGCCTCTGCCCAAACAGAACAGAACGCGTCCGCTATGGAAGAACAAATGGCAACAATCGAGGAAATCAATGCAGTGGCTCAAGACTTGAGCAATAAGGCGGTAGACTTACAAGAAATGATTCAGCAGTTTACTGTATAACAGAGAACTTGAGGTCCTTTTGTCCACAAATGTGGGCAAGAGGGCCTTTTCAATGCCTGTAAAGTTCCTCTATATCGGATACACCTGATCCTGGACGTTAAAGAATCAGCTGCCGAAACACGGAGGCAGCTGATTCTACGATAGGTATAGGAAGTACGAGTACGCCGCTTTCCTTGAATGGTTTGGCTATTGCGACACGTTAATGAAGGAAACAAAGTAAACTGCGTTTATCCACTTCACACTTGAGCAGGTTAATAAAATCAGAACTCAGTTCTAGTTCCATGGCTTTTACATAAGATAGGATGAGCAGATCATCGGGGAGCCTGTTCACAAGCACGACACCTTCTTCCAGCATTGTTTTATTCATTTTCCCCAATTCCGAGGAAAGCGGCTTGCTTCTAACTTATCAGATAAATAAAAAAAGAACAACCGTTCGATTATCCACATGGTTTAGTGGATAAAGTGTGGACAAGCTGTTCACAGGAACCTTCAAGACTGTTCAGACAAGGGTAAAAAGTGGAAAAGGTTATGCACAGCTGTGGAAAGTGCAAATTTTGTCGAAATGTTTTTGAAATTCTTGCACGCATTTGAGTGAAAAATTTTATTTAAAAAGTGCGATGTGCAATATATCGCGTAGTTGAGGCATTGTAAGCGTATACATTTTCACTATATATTCTAAATTGAAAAATAATTTGAAAAACACTGTTGACTCTTTATTTCTTTCGCTATATGATAGCAACAATCTACTTCAGCGAAAGGTGGTTTCAATTACCTGGCTGCTGAAAATATCGTCCACCCGTTGGTGCCATTGTGAGGAGTGAGATTCATTGAGAAGTGACATGATAAAGAAAGGTGTCGACCGTGCACCCCATCGAAGCCTGCTATATGCGACAGGCGTCCGTTCGAAAGATATGGAGAAACCGTTCATTGGGGTATGTAACTCATACATTGATATCATTCCCGGTCATATGCACTTGAACAAATTTGCGGAAGTCGTGAAAGAAGCGATACGTGAAGCTGGAGGCATTCCGTTCGAGTTCAATACAATTGGCGTCGATGACGGAATCGCGATGGGGCATATCGGCATGCGGTATTCATTGCCAAGTCGTGAACTCATTGCCGATTCCGCGGAAACGGTCATTAACGCGCACTGGTTTGACGGTGTATTCTACATCCCGAACTGTGACAAAATCACACCGGGAATGCTGATGGCAGCAGTTCGTACGAATGTCCCTTCCGTTTTCGTCTCAGGCGGACCGATGGAAGGAGGGACTTCTTCCGATGGGAAACCGTTATCCTTAGTATCCGTATTTGAAGGAGTCGGCTCTTACAAGCAAGGAACCATGACTGCTGAAGAGCTCCTCGATATCGAACAGAGCGCATGTCCTACTTGCGGAAGTTGTTCAGGAATGTTCACCGCCAATTCGATGAACTCGCTCATGGAAATGCTTGGCGTAACCGTCCCGGATAATGGCACGATCATTGCGACTTCCGATGAACGGCACCGGCTTATCAAAGAGGCTGCCCACCATCTCGTGCGAATGGTGAAAGAAGATATTAAACCAAGAGACATCATTACAAAAGAGACGATTGATGACGCATTTGCTCTCGATATGGCGATGGGAGGGTCAACGAATACCGTACTCCACACTCTCGCTATTGCACACGAAGCGGAAATCGAGTACGACGTCCGAGATATCAACGAAGTCGCCAAGCGGATTCCATACTTATCCAAAATCAGTCCTGCGTCCGATTATACAATGCACGATGTCCATCTGGCAGGTGGCGTCAGCGCCATTATAAAAGAACTGTGTGAAATTGAAGGAGCGGTCCATCCCGATCGGATGACCATCACCGGGAAGTCACTCTATGAAAATGTGAAAGACCGTCCTATCAAAAACGAGCAAGTGATCCGCAGAAAAGAGAATGCCTATAGTCCCGTCGGAGGGCTTTCCGTCCTTTTCGGAAATATAGCTCCCGATGGCGGCGTTATCAAAGTAGGTGCCGTCGATCCTTCCATCAAAGAGTTCAAAGGGGAAGCAATCGTCTTCGAATCCCAGGAAGCGGCTCAAGAAGGTATTGACGACGGTACTGTGCAAGCGGGCCATGTTGTGGTCATTCGTTATGAAGGTCCAAAGGGAGGACCTGGAATGCCGGAAATGCTCGCACCGACTGCAGCGATTGCAGGTCGGGGACTTGGAACCAAAGTCGCGCTCATCACCGATGGACGTTTCTCTGGAGCATCCCGAGGTATTTCCATCGGGCATATTTCCCCGGAAGCAGCTGAAGGCGGGCCGATCGCGCTTGTGGAAAATGGAGATATCATCGAAATCGACTTGACGAATCGAACCATCGAATTAGCAGTTGATGAAGCAGAGCTGGTTAGTCGGAAAAGTCGATTGAAACCATTTGAACCGAAGATTAAAAAAGGGTATCTTGCCCGTTATTCTAAATTAGTGACATCCGCCAGCACAGGCGGCGTTATGAAAATTTAATAGACGAACTCGATGATGAGGTAAAAGTGGTTGGAATCTTGCATTCCCAGAGAGCCGGTGGTGCTGAGAACCGGTAGTGCAGCCAACGCGATATCCCCTCGGAGTGAACAGCTGAACAAAGTAGGCTGTTTCGGGCAGATGTGCCCGTTATGGAAAAGGACGTGATTCATTCACGTCCATGAGGCGGTGAACGTTACCGCGAACAAGGGTGGTACCATGAAAGCTTTTTCATCCCTTGCGCAACTATTTTTGTGCGCGGGGAGAAAAGGCTTTTTATGTTGATGAAAATCGGATTTTCTTTAACGAAAGTACTAGATCGACGATGACAAGGAGAGATGCAGATGAGTACGGAATTACAGTTGAAAACGGCACCTGAAGCTAGTGTGCAAGATGCCGCTCCGGTGCGGCCAGCGAACGGATCGGATGTACTGATCAGGTCTTTGAAAGAACAGCAAGTTGAAATCATTTTCGGATATCCAGGCGGTGCAGTGCTCCCGATTTATGATGCGCTGTATCAAAATCCGATTCAACACATTCTAGCTCGCCACGAACAAGGAGCAATCCATGCTGCTGAAGGCTATGCACGAGTATCCGGGAATCCTGGCGTTGTCATTGCCACTTCAGGACCCGGTGCAACCAACCTGGTCACAGGGATTACAGACGCCATGATGGATTCCATCCCACTCGTTGTGTTTACCGGTCAGGTCGCAACTAGCGTCATTGGAACAGATGCTTTCCAGGAAGCGGATATTATCGGCATTACACAGCCGATTACGAAGCATAACTATCAAGTGACTCGTGTGGAAGACTTGCCTCGTATCATCAAAGAAGCATTCCATATTGCTTCTACTGGCAGGCCGGGTCCTGTAGTTGTCGATATTCCTAAAGATATGGCTACAGCATCGGCTGAAAACGTCCCGGACGCGCCAAGTGATCTCCATTTACCAGGTTATCAGCCGACGATTCATCCGAATTACCTGCAAATTCAAAAAACTATTGCGCTGCTCAAAGAAGCGAAGCAGCCGGTGATTTTAGCGGGAGCTGGCGTCTTACATGCAAAAGCGACTAAAGAACTGAAAGAATTCGCTGAAGTGAATCGGATCCCCATTGCTAACACGCTCCTCGGATTAGGCAGCATTCCTGGGGATCACGAACTCTTCCTGGGCATGGCGGGCATGCATGGTACGTACACTTCGAACATGGCAATCAGTGAATGTGATGTGCTGATCAACATCGGTGCAAGGTTCGACGATCGGTTGACAGGAAATCTCCAACGCTTCGCACAAAACGCTACGGTCGTCCATATCGATATCGATCCTGCAGAAATCGGAAAAAACGTTCCGACTGCAATTCCGATCGTGGCAGATGCAAAAGAGGCGCTGCTGGCGTTATTGAAACATCCAGCTTCCAAGCCGGATACGGAAGTCTGGTTAACGAAGCTCGAGAGTCTGACGAAAAACTTCCCTCTCTGGTACAAAGAAGATTCGGAGCATCTCCTGCCTCAACAGGCGCTCGAACTGATCCATAGAATTACGGAAGGAAATGCGATTGTGACGACGGACGTCGGACAGCACCAAATGTGGACCGCCCAGTACTACGCACTGAACCACGCGGATCGCTGGGTCACTTCCGGTGGGCTCGGAACAATGGGCTTCGGATTCCCGGCGGCCATCGGTGCTCAGCTCGCTAAACCGGATGCACGTGTTATTGCGATCGTCGGTGATGGCGGTTTCCAGATGACAGCCCAGGAATTATCGCTGCTTCAAGAATTACGGATTCCCGTGAAAGTAGTGATCTTGAACAATGAAGCATTAGGGATGGTAAGGCAGTGGCAGCAGACGTTTTTCGAAGAACGGTATTCACAGTCGCTGATCCCCATTCAACCGGACTTCGTAAAACTTGCAGAAGCCTATGATTTGAAAGGGTACCGCATCAGCAATGCTTCAGAAGCGGAAGCGGTATTTACAGAAGCCTTATTATCGGATGAACCCGTTCTGATCGACTGCCGGGTGAAACGTATGGAAAACGTCTATCCGATGGTTGCACCGGGGAAAGGGATTCAAGAAATGATTGGAGTGAGTGCGCCATGAAACGAGTCATCACCGTAACGGTCATCAACCAAAGCGGCGTGCTGAATCGAGTAACGGGGTTACTGATGAAACGCCAATTCAACATCGAAAGTATTACAGTCGGTCACAC
The DNA here is from genome assembly GCF_050459885.1 of Sporosarcina gallistercoris. Taxonomy (GTDB): domain Bacteria; phylum Bacillota; class Bacilli; order Bacillales_A; family Planococcaceae; genus Sporosarcina; species Sporosarcina gallistercoris_A. Next base: position 52,229 of record NZ_JBCMNO010000014.1, read on the forward strand.
GGAACAGACGGGCATGTCGAAGATGACGTTCATCGTTCACGTCGAGGACGAACGCAAAATCGAGCAGCTCGTGAAACAGCTGCAAAAGCAGATCGATGTCATCAAGGTGAATGATATTACCGACAAGTCGATTGTGCTGAGGGAGCTGGCGTTAGTGAAGGTGACGTCCCCACCTCATGCAAGAGGGGAGATGAACAGTCTGGTCGAACCGTTCCGGGCGACTGTCGTCGATTCCGGAAAAACCATCGTGACGTATCAAGTGACGGGTGACCCGGAAAAGATCGATGCATTCATTGCTCTGCTTAAGCCATATGGCATCAAGGAGCTCACCCGAACAGGCACAGCAGCGTTTGTCCGGGAAGTCCAAAAAGCTCCGTCTCCATTGTTATCTATTTTGAAATGAATTGTTAGACAGTGTTGATTTGCGCTTCAGACGGACGCTTTCCGAGGGGCTTGATCTCAGCCGCTTCCCTCGCTTTGCTCAGTCCAGGGTCTTCGATCTTCGCTGATCCCTCCGGAGTCGCCGTCTTACGCTTCAATCAACGAATTATGTTAACGACGGGTCAACTTCTTGAGAAATGATTTGAAAAATAAAAAATAAAACCCACAAACCCTAGGAGGAATTCATTATGACAAACATGTATTATAACCAGGACATCAATGAGAAAGTATTGGACGGCAAGAAAATCGCGGTGATCGGGTACGGATCGCAAGGTCACGCACATGCACAAAACTTGAAAGACTCCGGTTTCGACGTGGTTGTAGGAATTCGTCCAGGGAAGTCATTCGATAAGGCGAAAGAGGATGGACTCGAGGTCACTACGGTTGCGGAAGCTGCGCAACAAGCAGACGTCATCATGGTATTGCTTCCGGATGAGCGCCAGAAGCAAGTGTATGAAGAGGAAATCGCACCTGCGCTGAAAGCAGGCAAGTCACTCGTATTCGCACACGGATTCAACATCCACTTCGGCCAGATCAAACCACCTGCAGACGTCGATGTGTTCCTCGTCGCACCAAAAGGTCCTGGACATCTCGTTCGTCGTACCTTTGAAGCAGGAGCGGGTGTTCCAGCATTGTTCGGAGTCTACCAAGATCCTTCAGGTACTGCGCGTGAAACGGCACTTGCATATGCGAAAGCGATCGGCTCGGCTCGGGGCGGTGTCCTTGAAACGTCTTTCGAGGAAGAGACCGTGACGGATCTGTTCGGGGAACAAGCGGTACTGTGCGGTGGATTGACGTCTCTCATCAAAGCAGGATTCGAAACTCTCGTAGAAGCTGGATATCAGCCGGAACTCGCGTATTTCGAAACACTCCACGAAACGAAGCTGATTGTGGACTTGATGTATGAAGGTGGTATGGCAGGCATGCGCTACTCGGTATCGGATACAGCAGAATGGGGCGATTTCGTTTCAGGACCGCGCGTCATCGATGCCGATACGAAAGCTCGCATGAAGTCGATTTTGGATGATATCCAATCCGGCAAGTTTGCAAAAGAATGGATCCAGGAAAACGAAGACGGCCGTCCTAACTTCAACCGGATCGAAAAAGAAGAAGCAGGACACCAGCTTGAAGAAGTCGGTGAAAAACTGCGTGCGATGATGCCGTTTGTTGCAAAAGGATTGAAAAAAGAGGAAGAGGTGACAGCGGGTGCGACGAATTGACTTTTTCGATACGACACTGAGGGATGGCGAACAGTCAGCAGGCATCAATTTGAATACAGCGGAAAAGCTTGAAATCGCACGCCAGCTGGAGCGACTTGGCGCAACGGTGATTGAAGCGGGCTTTCCCGCTTCATCCCCCGGCGATTTCGAAGCAGTGAACCGCATCGCAGCAACCGTAAGAAACTCTACAGTGACGGGCCTCGCCCGTGCTGTAAAGAGTGATATCGACACTTCGTGGGATGCGTTAAAAGGCGCAGAACAGCCTCACTTACACGTGTTCCTCGCAACATCACCCATTCACATGGAATATAAATTGAAAAAAACACCTGAAGAAGTTGTGGCTATCGCAGTGGAAGCTGTCAAATATGCCCGCTCAAAATTCCCGCTCGTACAATGGTCAGCTGAAGATGCGTTCCGATCAGATCCAGCGTTTCTCGTCCGGATTTTGAACGAAGTCATCGCAGCCGGAGCGACGACGGTCAACATTCCGGATACGGTCGGATACGCTTCACCGCAAGAGTACGGTGCACTTTTCCGCTTCTTGAAAGAAAATGTCCGTGGGATTGATCGAGTAAAACTATCTGCCCATTGCCATAACGATTTAGGGATGGCCGTTGCGAATTCCATCGCTGCAATCGAGAACGGTGCCGACCAAGTGGAAGGCACCATCAATGGGATCGGCGAACGGGCAGGCAATGCGGCACTTGAAGAGATCGCAGTCGCACTGCACATCCGGAAAGACTTCTACAAGCTGGAGACAGGCATCCATCTCAATGAAATCAAACGAACGAGCGAATTAGTCAGCCGGTTGACAGGTGTCATGATCCAGCCGAATAAGGCGGTTGTAGGTAAAAATGCTTTTGCACATGAATCGGGGATTCATCAAGATGGTATGTTGAAGAATCCGGAAACCTACGAAATTATTACTCCTGCGCTGATTGGTGCGAAAAAAGAGCCGCTAGCTCTCGGGAAACACTCGGGCCGTGCAGCGTTTAAAGATCGGGCTGTTACAATGGGATTCACATTGACTGAAGAGCAGCTGAACGAAGCGTTTGCAGAATTCAAAAAGTTAGCCGATAAGAAGAAAGAAATTACGGAAGATGATCTATTCGTACTCTTCACTAGGCAGCAGCTTGAACAGACAGAAACCCCTATATATGATCTGGAAAGTATTCAAGTGCAGTATGGAACGAATAATGTACCGACAGCAACTGTGACGAGTGTGACTCCTGAAGGAAAAACGATCAGCGTTGCCACGACGGGTGCCGGGTCGGTGGAAGCGATCTTCAATACTTTGGAGCTGCTTGTGAAAGGTGATGTGCACATTCTCGATTACCAAGTTTCTTCTATTGGTAAAGGACGGGATGCTCTTGGTCAGGCGGTTGTGAATTTGAATTTCAATGGGACGCAGCTGACAGGCAGAGGAATTGCACAAGACGTGTTGGAAGCATCTGCAAAAGCATATTTGAATGCGATCAATCGGCAATTGGTTCGTGAGTCATTGGAAGTGCAACGGGAACACGCAGTTGAAACAGTAAACTAACCTTACAAGGAGGAGACGACGATGGAAAAACGTATCGCAGTATTGCCCGGTGACGGGATTGGTCCAGAAGTAATCGGTTCTGCAGTGAAGGTGCTTGAAGTCATTGCTAGAAGATTTCATCATTCGTTCGACTTTGTCCATGGGACGATCGGTGGAGCGGCAGTGGACGCCTTCGGCACACCATTGCCGGATGAAACGATAGCCCTTTGCGAAAAGAGTGATGCGGTGCTGCTCGGCGCAGTCGGAGGTCCGAAGTGGGACCACAACCCTGCAGAGACACGCCCCGAAAAAGGATTGCTTGCCATCCGTAAGCACTTTGGATTGTTTGCAAACATTCGTCCTGTAAAGGCAGTACCTGCCATTCTCCATCGTTCCCCTCTGAAAGAGGACCTAGTGAAAGATGTGGATCTTATCATCGTCCGTGAACTGACAGGCGGTCTGTATTTCGGAGAACCTAGCTGGAAAACACAGGACGCTGCGGTCGATACACTTGTTTACACACGTAAGGAAATCGAGCGGATTGTACGATCTGCATTTGACATTGCACGAATGCGACGCAAAAAAGTGACATCTGTCGATAAAGCGAACGTCCTGCAGTCGAGTCGCCTATGGCGGGAAGTGGTTGAAGAAGTCCGTACCGGCTATCCCGATATCGAAGTCGAGCACCAGTTGGTCGATTCCGCTGCGATGAAGCTCATTACGAATCCAGCTGCTTTTGACGTCATCGTAACGGAGAATATGTTTGGAGATATCTTAAGTGACGAAGCATCCGTCATTACAGGATCCCTCGGACTCTTGCCTTCTGCAAGTGTTCGGGCGGATGGATTCGGGTTATACGAACCGGTCCATGGATCTGCGCCGGATGTTGCAGGAAAAGGGCTCGCAAATCCGGCTGCAGCCATGTTGTCGGCAGCGATGATGCTGCGTCAATCATTTGGAATGGAAGAAGAAGCGGCTGCAATCGAGCTAGCCATCCAGACGGTTTACGAAGAAGGTCATTGCACTGCGGATCTAGCAGGTCCTGGCGTACGTCCGATGACAACAGAGCAATGGGCAGCACGGGTTGCAGAGGAAGTGGATGTACAGTCAGTTTCGAACAGTATCATGTTTTCATATGTGTAACTAGTCAATCGCGGCTTTCGCATGCTGCCGCTCATGGAAAGGGGAATTGGTTATGGCAAAAACAATTATTGAAAAGGTTTGGGATCGTCATGTCGTGATGGAAGAAGTAGGGAAACCTGATTTACTTTACATCGACCTCCATCTCCTCCATGAAGTGACATCTCCGCAGGCGTTTGAAGGATTACGGCTTGCGGGACGGCAAGTGCGGCGTCCGGAACGATGTTACGCGACGATGGATCACAACGTACCGACTCGGAATATTGAAGTGGTCAGTGATCCGACTGCTCAAAAACAGATGACGACACTTGAGAAGAACTGTGAGGAATTCGGTATCGAACTAGCCCACATGACACATCCCGATCAAGGAATCGTCCATATCATCGGGCCTGAGTTAGGGCTCACACAGCCAGGCAGGACCATTGTTTGCGGCGACAGTCATACTTCTACACACGGTGCATTCGGTGCGATCGCATTCGGTATCGGTACAAGTGAAGTGGAACACGTTCTATCCACACAAACCCTTTGGCAAAACCGTCCTAAAACGATGGAAGTGAAGATTTCCGGGCATTTAGGAACAGGGGTTACTGCGAAGGACGTCATTCTCGCTGTCATTGCGAATTTCGGGATTGACGTGGGGACTGGACATATCATTGAATTCACGGGAGAAGCTATCCGAAACCTGTCAATGGAAGAGCGCATGACGATTTGTAATATGTCGATCGAAGCAGGAGCAAAAGCAGGGATGATCAGCCCCGATGAAACGACAGTTGAGTATTTAAGAGGCCGTCGTCATGTTCCTGAAGAGACAGCATTTGAAGTGGCAGCTGAAGACTGGCTGGCACTTGCGACAGACGAAGGTGCTGTGTATGACACGACGCTTACAATCGATGCATCTGACATAGAACCATACGTAACTTGGGGAACGAACCCAGCGATGGGAACGGGAATAAGCGGTCATGTCCCATATGCTGACGACTACTCCTCCTCATCTGACAAAGAAGCATTGAGAAAAGCGATTGCCTATATGGGGCTTGAAGAAGGCATGCCGCTATCGGATATCTCGATCCAACATGTATTCATCGGATCTTGTACAAATGCGCGTCTAAGCGACTTGCGTGCAGCGGCAGCAATTGTGGAAGGTCAACAAGTGCACCCGGACGTCACTGCAATTGTCGTTCCGGGATCACGTTCCGTTAAACGGCTTGCAGAAGAAGAGGGGCTGGATGAAGTGTTCAGAGCAGCTGGATTCGAATGGCGGGAATCCGGCTGCAGTATGTGCCTTGCGATGAATGATGACGTCGTTCCTGCCGGAGAGCGGTGTGCATCTACATCGAACCGGAACTTTGAAGGACGGCAAGGCGCTGGAGCGAGGACACATCTGGTCAGTCCGGCGATGGCGGCCGCCGCTGCGATTGCAGGGCGGTTTACGGATATTCGGAAAGTACCTGTGCTGCAGGACTGAAGGGAGGAGCATTCCATGGAACCGATCAATAGTGTCACAAGCGTCATGACCCCGCTGGACCGGAAAAATGTCGATACGGACCAGATCATTTCAAAAGAGTTCTTAAAGAGGATTGAACGGACAGGATTCGGCAAGTATCTGTTCTATCATTGGCGGTTCGATAGTGAAGGTAAAGCGGATACTGATTTTGTTCTTAACGATTCCAGATTTGAAGGTTCACAGATTTTAGTGGCGGATGAAAATTTCGGGTGCGGCTCTTCCCGTGAACACGCTCCGTGGGCCATTCTGGATTACGGATTCCGAGTGGTGATTGCACCAGGGTTTGCGGATATCTTCTATAGTAATTGTTTCAAGAATGGTATTTTACCGATTCGGCTGGCCCAACACGATATCGATTCCTTGCTTGCAGAAGGACAGAAGTCTCCGATCAGCCTCACTGTGAATTTGGAATTACAGACCGTAACACGTGAAGATACAGGCGTCACCCTTGCGTTCGAAATCGATCCATATTCACGTCAGATGTTGCTGAACGGTTGGGATGAAATCTCCCTTACGTTCCAATACGAAGACCAGATCGCTGCATATGAAGAACGTACGGCCCGTTGAAAAACGGGCTTTTTTGTAATGAAGGATTTCCGATGAACCGTGTCGAAATTTTGGATGCACAACAATCTGATTATTGGGGGAATTTGATTGAAGAATGAAGAGTTGTTACTCATACCCGGGCCTACGCCTGTCATCGACTCCATTTATGATGCATTAGGGGAGGAAACCCGTGCGCACACAGACCCGCGGTTTGTGAAACGATTCAAGACTGCGATCGAGCGCACAAAACGAATTCTGAATACCGATGGGGAAGTGTTCATCGTCGCAGGATCTGGGACACTTGCGATGGAAATGGCGCTCGTCAACACGATTGCACCTGGTGAACGCCTCTTGATCATCAGTCACGGGTATTTCGGGGATCGCTTCATTAAACTGGGGCAGGCATTCGGAATCCAGATCGATCTGCTGCAGGCGGAGTGGGGCAAGCAAGTCGAAGTGAAACATGTCAAAGAACATTTGGAGAAAAACAAATACAAAGCGGTTACGGTGACGCATGCAGATACGTCTACTGGAGTTCAAGCGAGCTTGGGGGAACTGATCCCTCTCATTAAACAGCATGGCGCCTTAGCGATTGTAGACGGCGTCTGTGCGACAACGGCCATGCCGGAAGATATGCAGCACAATTATGCAGGACCGGACACTGCAATCGATATTGTCCTGACAGGTTCTCAAAAAGCGATCGGTGTCCCTCCAGGTATTGGTATCGTTGCCTTCAGCCAAGCGGCATTAAAGGCGAGAAGTGAAATGGAATCGGTATCCGCTTACTATTGTGATATCCATAACTGGATTCCTGTCATGCATGACCCATCCAAATATTTCGCAACACCACCTGTCAATATGATCTATGCACTCGAAGAAGGCTTACGGATTGTCGAAGAAGAAGGGTTGAAACACCGGTTTGTACGCCATCAAGCTTATGGACGTGCCGTTCGTTCTGCTTTGCGTGTTTACGGCATGATTCCGCTCGCCGAAGAGAAAGACGCTGCGCCGACTTTAAGCTGTCTCTACTATCCGGAAGGAGTCGATGACGCCACGTTCCGTGCAGAGCTTGCTAAACAAGGTGTGATCCTATCCGGTGCTCTTGCTCATCTAGCTGGAAAAGCATTCAGAATTGGACATATGGGGAATACGACCCCGGAGATGCTGGAAACTGCAATCCGTAAAATCGGGGAGGCGTTGCAAAATAGCGGCCATGACGTCGTAGTTGAAGATGCAGTGTCGGTATTGCAAGCAACGTTGGGGGCGATATCTGTGAAGTGAGACCATCCGATTTGATAGGAACGTTTGAATCGATAAAGGCAATGTGGAAAAGTAAGTACGAGACGTATCGGATCCTGCAAGTGGACCCGATGCGTTTTTTGTGTTCCGGTTCATCCGGTGTAAAAAGATTCGTGACTATCGAAAAAAGAGAGCCACCTTTTAGTAGACTAGGCATCTTCCATTTCCAACGGGCCAACTAATCATATACTAGAGAACACAGTCTGAATTTGTATATGGAAAGTCTTCGGAATGACATGAATGGAGTGGGGAGATGAAGGAAGAAAAGGAGAGATTTGAACAAATCGACGGGAAGTTGTTTCCTGGACAAACGTACTCAGATGCCCTGCTGAAACCGCTGTTTGAACTGCAGAAACATCATTTGTTCTGCGCGATGCTAGCGGTGCATCGTGCCCATACGATCATGCTTGCGGAACAAAGCATCATTCAAGATGCGGAAGCTGAACAAATCTTGCAGGCAATCGAAGAAATATCGAACATGGATTCAGCAGCTTTCACTTATGATGCGGCTTATGAAGACCTGTTTTTCCTCTTGGAATCCAAACTCAGTGAAAAGATCGGTGACGAGTCAGCAGGCAATATGCACATCGGGAAAAGTCGGAATGACATGGGAGAAGCGATGTATCGGATCGTATTACGAGAACACTTGCAAGCTACAATCGGCTTGGCAAAAAAATTAGCAGCCACACTATTGAGTCAAGCGGAAGATCATGTTGAAACCATCATGCCCGCCCATACGCATACACAGCCCGCGCAGCCGACTACATTGGGCCATTATTTCGTAGCGATCTATGACGGGCTGTACCGCGACATCGAACGTCTGGAACGGGCAAGACGTACCGTCAATCAGTCTCCGATGGGCGCAGCTGCTATTACGACAACAGGTTTCCCGATTAGTCGTGAGCGCATGGTGAGTCTGCTCGATTTTGAAGGGTTGATCGAAAACTCATATGATGCGATCGGTGCAAGTGACTACTTGCTGGAGGCAGCACAAAGTCTAATCAGTCTGATGACGAACATCGGCCGGTGGGTGCAAGAGCTCTTGAGAATGGCCTCTAAAGAAGTGGGGTTATTGCGTGTTTCCGATGCATACGTTCAAATCAGCAGCATCATGCCGCAAAAACGAAATCCTGTTTCACTTGAACACTCGCGCTCCCTTGCATCGAGTGCTATTGCAGAAGGGCTTGCTGTCCTTCACATGATCCACAACACCCCTTACGGAGATATCAATGATACGGAAGATGATCTGCAGCCTCATTTGTACATGGGATTCGAGAAAGCGGATCGAGTGTTGAAGATGCTGAATGCTGTCATGATCACGATGGAGTTCAAAAAGGAACGGGCGTATCAGCAAGCGAGTGCGAATATGATTACAATTACCGAACTTGCAGATGTGTTAGCAAGAGACTTTGATATCCCGTTCCGTCAAGCTCACAGAAAAGCTGCTTTCGTTGCCAAAAACGCGGATGCACTTCAGAAAGAGCTAGTTGATATCCCGTTAGAGCTTGTAAACGAATGGTTAAAGGAGGTGTCTTTGTCTGAAGGAGACTGGCAGGCAATTATAGATCCTGGAGTATTCATCGAAAGAAGAAGCATCACGGGAGGACCGAATCCTGACACCGTTCGTGAAATGATTGCGAAGCGGAAGTACTGAGGGGTTGAATGGAAACAAAGAACTCTTAACAAACAGCTAGTTCAAGATGTTGAACTACACACAGATTAGCAAAAAACCACGCACGGTGACCTAATCGCGTGGTTTTTTCATGCTCTCATAATTTGATTAGGCATAACGGGAAGAATGGAAATTATAAAATGGTCGAAAAGTAGTGATTTATTTGAAAAAAACAGATATAATTGGACTAGTCATAACTATTCAGACGATTGGGTAAGTTCGTCGGTTCTGAAAAAAGAGAACAAATCGGGGTGGAATGGGTGAAACGTACAATTGCTGGGAAGTTACGGAATGGATTTGGGTTATTACTGGCGTTGCTAGTTGTTATTGGGGTGGCTAGCATTCTGTTACTTGTGAAATTGAATAGCGATTATCGGAATATGCTCGATGATGAAGTGCATAAAGTGGATATCGTAGACGAATTTGTTCTGAAGCAAGAACAAATGCAGAGTGAAATCCGAGGCTACATGCTCTATCAGGATAAGGCGTTGCTTGATAAGCGCCAAGAGAACTATGAGCGTTCTGAACAGCTCCTGAGCGAACTGGGGAAGATGATGAACGAGGCGACGATGAAAAAAGAATATGGAGCACTTGTCGATTCGAATGAAAAATCGATGACGCTTCAAAACAATATTGTCGATAACTTGGAACAAGGAAAAGATGATATCGCAAAATGGATGTCAGAAGCATCCAAAGACGTAGGAAATGTTGTCATGACACGTGCGGATCTCATAAAGGACAACCAGTATAAGGCACTCGAGAAAAAACAGAAAGAAGTGAACCGGATGATGGTGCAGCTGACGGTTATCATCGCTGCAATCATCGTTATCGGAGTCGTGGTGGGTATCGTGATTTCTCAGCGTATTAGCAGATCCATCACGAAACCTGTTGGGATCGTAACGGAAGGGCTGCACCAAATTGCAAATGGTGATTTTTCCATAGATCCGCTCGTCGTGCGCAGTAAAGACGAAGTCGGAGAAATGGCGAGTGCGTTCAATAAGATGGGCGCAGATGTAGCGAACATGATCCGCAAAATCAATGTCTCAGCGGAACAGTTGGCTATGCAATCGGAAGGGTTATCTGCAAGTTCGGAAGAAAGTTTAGCTTCATCGGAACTGATCGCAAGTACTGCAGAAAAACAACTCGAAGGCAGTGAGCGGCAGCAGCGGATCACAGACCAATCGACTCAATCCATGAATGAGCTGTCTTTAGGGGTTGGAGAGATTTCAGAAAGCAATGAGGACATGCTGCGTTCGGCAGAAGCGGTTACACAACTTGTTGGAAAAGGATCTGCATCGATGGATGAGGTCGTCGAAGAGATGAAGACCATTCGGGAAACGATCCGGGAAACGGCAGCGATCATGAAAGAGATGGCTGACCACTCTTCTGAAATCGAAAAAGTGACGGCCATCATTACAGGCATTGCTGAGCAAACAAACCTTTTGGCACTGAATGCAGCAATTGAAGCAGCCCGTGCAGGAGATGCAGGGAAAGGGTTCGCAGTTGTTGCAGATGAAGTCCGTAAACTCGCAGAGCAGTCCAAAACGTCTGCATCGGAGATTGGAACGATGGTCAGTGACATCCAAGTGTATTCGAAAAAAGCGACGAAATCGATTGAAACGGGCAACGAGAAAGTTGAAAACGGGATGAAAGCAACGGCTGAGTCCAACGCAGTATTCAAAGACATCCAACAGGCAGTGGGCGATGTATCCGCTAAGGTTGAAACGGTCTCTGCTGCAATTGAAGAGATCCAAGCGATGGCGGATGAAGTGACTCAAGGCGCACGCGAAGTGCAGAGCTTAAGCGGACAAGCAGCTGCTTCGGCAATGGAGACAAGCTCAGCCACCGAAGAGCAGCTGGCGGTCAGCCAAGAGATCAGCGCAAGCGCACAAAGCCTTACACGACTCGCTGATGAACTTCAGCAAGAGGTCAGCCGATTCCAAGTATAAGAGAAACTGACAAGCGCATTCCCCATAGAAATGGGGGATGCGCTTTTGCTAGGCGATTAAAGCCGAACAAAGTAAAGTTTTTCGGAATATAGGTTTAATAAAAGAAAAAACGTGGAAACCTCTATAGTAAGAGAGTTCCACGTTTTTCATATCATTTAAGGTTGTCCATAAAGCGTTGCATGTCTTGGATTTTAACTTTATCATCTACACCAAAGTTCCCATTCGTGTAACCGGATGTAACTTTGTTAGCGTACAATGCAGCAATCGCTTCTTCTGCATAGTAACCTTTTGGAACGTCCTTGAATGGTAAATCGATTTTCGTAGAGGAAGCAGTTGTAGCAGTCAAGTCAAAAGCATCTGTTAAGACCAGAGCCATCTGTGAGCGAGTCAACGCAGAATTCGGATCGAACTTACCACTGCTGTTTCCGTTAAAGATACCTGCTTCGGCAGCAGCCATGATTTCGTTATAATAAGGAGTTTTAGGTGTAATATCCGGGAAATCCGCTAGTTTGTGTGTTCTATGAAGACCTAATGATTTCACAACAACATTCGCAATTTCAGCGCGTGAAGCGTATGTCACTTTCGCAACTGGTTTTGAAGCAACAGCTGTTTCACCGAAAGAAGCAGGGCGTTTAGCGCCTACATAACGGCTTTTCCAGTAATAAGGATCATTAAGGGAAGAGATTGTGACGCCTTTACTCGTTGACGCGTGAATGAATTTGCTAGAACCTATGTAGATTCCAACATGTGAAACACCTTTACCGCCTGTGTTGAAGAATACGAGGTCGCCAGTAGTCAATTTGCTTTTCGAAACTGATTTACCTTGTTGGTATTGTTGACCTGTTGTACGTGGAAGTGAAGATCCGCTCTTTTTGTATACGAGTTGAGTATACGCAGAACAATCGATACCGGTTTTAAGGCTTGTCCCGCCATATCGATAAGGTGTTCCTATGTAATTTTTAGCTGTATTTACCAAGTTAGTTGCAGAAAGTGTTGCAGCAGAAGCCATAGACGGTACGGACGTTGAAATTACTAAACTGGCGATTCCTAATGCCAAAAGACGTTTCAGTTTCATAAGTTTCTCAGTTTCCCCTTTCGCACCGTATCAAGGACAGTGTCTTTATCTGTGATTATCTTAGCACAGGCTAAACCTGATTTCGGTTACAGTTATATTACAATGGTGTTACAAATGGTCGGTTGCTGTATAAAAGGTTGATATAACGCGGTTTGTCGGATGATGATTCCGATGAAAGCGTTTTTATTTTTGCGCTAAATGGCTGTTCAGCGTGAAAAAAAGACGAAAATGCTGTATCTTTGTAACCAAACAAATTGAAATGCCGGAAAATGACATTATGAATCTGGCAGAATGGGGCGGACATGAAAAAAATTGTAGTATTCAGCAATATGTATCCATCTGCGGAACATCCTACATACGGTATTTTTGTTGAAAACCAAGTTGAATTATTGAAAGCTTCTGGTGTAGCGATGGATATTAAGGTGATTGATAATCCGAAAGCAGGTAAACTGCACGCTCTTTTGAAATACGGAAAGTGGTTTGCCGGTTCCTTCTTTTATCTGATGGGGAACCGGAAAAATTTAACCATGACCCATGCTCACTATGCCTTTCCTACAGGTTATATTTCATTGATTGGAAAGCGCCTGTTTAACCTTCCGTATGTTGTCACGATCCATGGTGGGGATATTGACAAAATGCCGAAAAAAAGCGCGCGGATTGCTAAACTGACCCGTACCATTTTGCAGGAAGCATCTCACGTCATTACCGTTGGGGAACGTTTGAAACAAGAAGTCGTGACAAACTTCGGCGTATCTGAAGTGAAAGTTTCCGTGATGAGCATGGGGGTGGACCGGACCGTGTTTCACCCGTTGCCGAAAGCTGAAGTCCGCAATGAGCTTGGATTGCGTGAAAAAGAACCGGTGATCTTGTTCATCGGTAATTTGATCCGTGAAAAAGGGATTCTGGAGTTAGTGCAGGCATTCGTAACTGTAAAGAGTCAGTTGCCCGATGCATCACTACGTTTAGTAGGTTCCGCGAAGTCCGCAGCTTTTGTGGAAGAGGTCAAGGAATACATCACAACCCATCAAATAGAAGGAATCCACTTCGAAGGGACAAAAAGCCAGAAGGAACTAGCGAAGTGGCTTGCAGCCGCAGATGTCCTTTCACTCCCTTCCTATCATGAAGGTTTTGGACTTGTCGCGCTGGAAGCTATGGCCGCAGGTTCACCTGTTGTTGCATCGGACGTTGGCGGACTGTCCTATTTGTTAGCGGATGGAGCGGGTATTTTAGTTCCAGCACGCGAAGTGGAAGGTCTTGCACAAGGCTTGTTTCAAGCACTTTCCGGTGATGGTGCGATAAATGTCGCAAAGCGGGAAGAAATAGTACATGAACATTCCTACGAGATGATCTTGGAGAAATTGCTGAAGATATATGGGGAAGTCGAACGTACACGATAAAAAGGGGGAAAAGGGAATGGCTGTCACACAACAAATAAGGAATTGGTTTGAACATTTCCATGCGAATCCGGAAGTCAGTTGGAAAGAACATGAAACGACTAAGGAAATCGCCCGTATTCTAACTGAAATGGACGTTCCATTCAAAACGTTTGAAGATGTCACCGGTGCAGTTGCGGAAATCGGAAAAGGAGACACTGTCATAGCTGTACGGGCAGATATCGATGCGTTGTGGCAAGAAGTGGATGGGGTGTATCAAGCGAATCACTCCTGCGGACATGACGGTCACATGGCAATGGTGCTTGGGGCGCTTGCTTATTTGAAGGAAGAGGATCTTGGATGCAGAATCCGTTTCATCTTCCAACCTGCCGAAGAAAAAGGGAATGGATCGAATGCAATGATTGACCGTGGGGCAGTCGATGATGTGAGTTATCTATTCGGCATCCATCTGAGACCACAGGAAGAGCTTCCGCTAGGGAAGGCATCAGCAGCGATCCGTCATGGTGCCGCATATTTTGTAAAAGGGACGATTCGCGGAGTCGATGCCCATGGAGCGCGTCCTCATCAAGGCGTCAATGCAATCGATCCATTACTGGCCATCGGACAATTCTTGAAGACGGTGCAATTTTCACCATACGAAGCCTATTCCGTGAAATTGACGAACATTCAAGCTGGCGGAGACAGTCTCAACATCATCCCAGGCACAGCGAAATTCGGATTGGACATGCGTGCTCAGTCCAACGATGTGCTGCAGCTATTGAAAAAAAGGATCGACACAGGCATTCAACAGATTGCAGAACTTTACACTACTAAAATCGATTTGGAATGGGCAGACTATACACCGGCAGCGGAAGTGTCGGAGGAAGCTGCTTCCATCGCTCGGGAAGGTATTTTCGACGTGCTCGGTCAAAAAGGTCTTGCTGGAGACGTTGTCACATCAGGGAGCGATGATTTTCACTTCTATACCATACGCAATCCGAATCTGAAAGCGACTATGATTGGGCTCGGTGCCGATTTAGGGCCAGGCTTGCATCATCCAGCGATGAAATTCAATCGGGATGCACTTGTCACCGGCGCTGAAATCCTGGCAGAAACACTGAAACGGGCTAGTTTCCAAGCATAATTGTGTGCCGGGAATTTGAGGAATTTTAAGTGCAGTCAGTGCGTGAGAGTTGTTATTTATTTGAAGAATTGAAATATCCGTAGCGGAGAGCCGTTTGTTGCATTGAAGAAAATATAGGAGTACTATTTAGATGTTAAAACTAATTGAACATATAAAAAGGAGCGGTTTAAATGGGTAGAATGCAGGATAAAGTAGCATTTATTACAGGTGGAGCTTCAGGCATGGGCGAAATGATGGTTAAATTGTTCACAGCAGAAGGCGCTAAAGTCATTGCTGCAGACATTAATACAGATGCTCTTAAAGTGAAATGGGACGGCGTTGAAAATGTCGATTACGTAAAATTGAACGTTACAGATGCTGACAACTGGGCAGAAGCTGTAAAATCAGCTGCTGACAAGTTCGGCAAACTTGACATTCTTATCAACTGTGCTGGTATCTCTACTGAAAAAGGCATGGACGATATTACACTCGCTGACTGGCAGCGCCTGCACGACATCAACGGATTCGGTACATTCGCTGGTATGCGCGCAGTCGTTCCTTACATGAAGGAAGCTGGAGAAGGTTCAATCGTCAACATTTCTTCATATACAGCTCTAGTTGGTATGGGCTACAACCCATATTCAGCATCTAAAGGTTCAGTCCGTGCGATCTCTCGTGCAGCTGCAGCTGAGTTCGGTAAAGACGGAATCCGTGTAAACACAGTATTCCCAGGCGTTATCCAAACTCCGATGGTAGCGAACCTTGAGGCTTCAAAAGCAGCGCTTGAAGGCCTTATCAAAATGACACCACTTGCTCGTCTTGGTCAGCCTGAAGACGTAGGTAACGCAGTTATGTTCCTTGCTTCTGATGAAGCTTCTTACATCACAGGCGCTGAACTCGTCATCGATGGCGGATTCTCAGCACGTTAATGGACGAATGCATAAGAAAGACGTCAACTCATTTATGAGGGGCGTCTTTTTCATTTCTAATTGAGCGATATACGGTGCTTCTCAAAGTACGCTGTTCTCAATGAGTGAACGAGAGAAACGGGAAGATGCAGGGTTATAAACGATATTGCGTCAAAATGTTTTCCAGTTTTAACGCGAGGCCGAGGCTGCCTTTGACTTTCAGTTTCCCCACCATGAACGCAATCGTTGTGTTCAGCGTTCCGCCAATCAGTTTGTAGAAATCTTCGACCTTCATTGTCAGTGTACAATCCGCCTCCGCTGTCTCTTGCTCACTCACGCTTGCCTGATTGTCGGCAAATACCAATACAAAGTTCTCTGTTCTGTCCCCAGACAAATTAAACCCATAACTTACATTCAATCCTTGTATAGGTGCGGAATCCTCGTTCAGCCGCCGCTCAATTTCGTTCCATACCCCTCTAAGGTCCTTTTCGTGTTCAATCGCCAAATTCACAACCTCCTTAAAATGACTAGTGCTTCATTAGTAGTATAGCAAATTGGTGAATCTTAATATACAGAGTTTACTGAATGTTGTAGAGGGGAATCTCTAGGAGTGTCGAATTAAATGGTATTATGAAGATAGTACTCGGATGAATGATTCTAGCACATACTGGCCGACATAAAGATTACCAGATTTCCCTTTTAAGGAGGTGCTTGAGCATGGATCGATCGAAGGAAGAACTTGCGGAAATCTTATCGAGAATGCAGGAACAGCAGCAGAATTTGTTTAAACAAGCAAAGCACTTGGACCTTACTCCAGAGTCCATGAAAGACGTTTTGTACGAACTCTGTGAAAATATAGCCATGATCATGAAGGCGGACCGCGTGAGTATTTGGTTGTTCAATGAAGATCAAACGAAACTTACGGAGCATTTGACGTATGCCGCGGAATCAGTAGCGATTCCCAGCGTTCGCCAGCTTGACGCAACAGAAGCAAAGCTCTATTTTAAGGCGATTGGGGAAAGCCGTATCAATTCAGTGGAAGACATTGCTTCAAATGAGGCACTTGAATCATTTCCTATCAGTTATTTCAACGAAACCCCGATTACATCGTTACTCGAAGCCTCTATTATTATGAGTCGGGGAATTGGCGGTCTTCTGTGTTGCGAAACTGTGGAAAGTCGTGTTTGGTCGAAATTGGACGAAGTATTTATCGCTGCTAGTGCAGACATGTTGTCCTTTGTATTCGATCGTTTGAATAGATTGGAAATGGAAAACCGCGTTCACGAGTTAGCTTACACGGATACAGTGACGGGTATCGACAATGAAAATGCATTCATTGAAAAAGTGAATGACAAGATCCGTAAAACGGAAAGTGGGCTTTGTGGCACATTTATATATATGAAGATTGATCAGTTCATTTCCATTCAGAGTGTGCTTGGCCCTGAAGGAACCAAGAGTTCTTTGAAAGTGATTGCCAATCGGCTGCGTTCGCTTTTCCCGGATGGTTCGACCTTTGCGAGAATCGCTTTTGACCATTTCATCATTTACTCTGAATATCAGGGAGATCGGGAAGATGATGAAAGCGCCATGGGGCACATTCTTTCTGAGTTACGCAAGCCGATGATGATCAAAGACCAGGAGTTGTTTTTGTCCTTCAGTTATGGAGTCTCCTTATATCCGGAGCATGTGAAAGATGCATACGAAGGGATTCACGCGGCCAAAATTGCACTGGACTCCTCTCATAAAGCAGGGAACCGGAAAACCCGTGCAGTGTACGATCCATTAATGTTTGAACAATGGGAAGAGGAAATGCATTCGGAGATGAATTTAGGTAAAGGATTGGACATGAATGAGTTCCGGCTATTTTATCAACCGCAAGTGGAAAGTCTGACGCACAAAGTGACGGGGGTCGAAGCACTGATCCGATGGCAGCACCCTGAAAAAGGGTTGCTGTCTCCAGCTGCATTCATCAATATTGCTGAAACGACTGGACTTATAAATCAAATTGGAGAATGGGTCGTATGTCAAGCGTGCCATCAGTTGAAAAGATGGAAACAGATCGGGCTGGGGGCATTGACGATTTCAGTCAACATTTCCCCAAGACACTTCCTTCATAATCACTTTCCTGTGTTCTTGGAGGAATGCATGCGTAAATATGAGGTGAATCCTAAAAAACTGATTATCGAAATTACGGAGAATGTAGCGATTGAAGATTCGGATCTAGTGGAAATCCAAATCAAAAAAGTGCAGGAAATGGGTTTCCCGATTTCAATTGATGATTTTGGAACAGGATACTCCGCATTCATATACTTACAGCGTTTCTCGATACAGGAAGTTAAAATTGACCGTCAGTTTGTTGCCAACATGGAGACCGACCTCAAAAGCCGTGCGATTGTCCGTGCGATTTTGACCCTGGCGAAGAGCTTGCATCTGCACACGGTGGCAGAAGGCGTTGAAACGGAAGGTCAGTTGAAGTGGCTGGAAGAGTTAGGCTGTTTTGAAATTCAAGGCTACTATTTCAGTAAACCGCTGCCAATCGAAGAATTGGATAGTTGGCTGCTTGCATCACCGAGATTTCCATTTTTATATCTGCCCAGACAGACTGTTGAAAAAGAGAAAACATCCGGAACGTAAGCAAAGCCGCTTACGTTCCGGATGTTTTTCACATTCTCCCGATTGGCCATTTAAATGGCACGGAACCGGGAGGAGAGTGTTTAATAATATCGATCATAGGGATCGTATACGCAAATGCGATGAGCAGAATTGTAATTCCGATCCACAAATACCAGTTTTCCAGTACTTTCGGTGTTGCTTGCGCGTCTTCGTCCTCTTCGGCAATCGGGAATTCCTCCACTCCGCGAGGTGCGAAAAATGTGAGTTTGATGAAGATATACGTCATTAAAAGAATACCGATGAAAAGAATGGTGCCGCCGATTGCCTGCGCAAGCTGGTAACCGATCCAAGTATCGACCTGTGCTCCTCCTGCATATTCAGAGTATGCAGAACGGCGCGGTCCTCCGAGAAGACCTTGTATGTGCATCGCTGTAGACATGATGGTCATACCCACGGTCCAGATGATCGTCTGGATGATTCCCAGTTTGTTCAATTGCTTAGTCAAGCGACGGCCAGTCAAGTGAGGCACTAGCCAGTAAGCGATGCCGAAATAGGTCAAAATCACTGTCGTTGCAACTGTCAAATGGAAGTGACCCGTAATCCATATCGTATTGTGGACCAGTGCATTCATTTGGTGGGATGCGTTGATGATACCGCCGATTCCGCCGGGGATGAATGCAACCATACCTACAAATGGTGCGAAGAATCGTACATCGCCCCATGGCAATTTCTTGAACCAGCCGAAGAGGCTATGGAATCCTTTTTTACGGCCTGTAATCTCGAATGTTGCAAAGATCGAGAAAGCGGTCATGAGCGACGGGATGACAACCATGAATGTCAAGACGACTTGGATGAACTTCCAAGTCGGATCGATTCCCGGTTCTGTCAATTGGTGGTGGAACCCAACTGGAATCGAAAACATCAGGAGCAGAATGAATGCTAGGCGGGCAAGCGAATCACTGAATAATTTACCGCCAATGATTTTAGGGATGATTGCATACCACGCCATGTAAGCAGGCAATAGCCAGAAGTAGACAAGCGGGTGACCGAAGTACCAGAACAACGTACGGCTGACGAGTACGTTAATCGTTTCCGTGTAGCCGAGTGACCAAGGGATGAACTGTACAACCACGGCGATCGCTACACCAAGTGATGCAATGACCCACATGAGCATGTTAATGACAACCATGAAGGCAAGCAGGGGTGATTTTTCACCTTTATGCGCTTTTTTCCAGACATATAACTGACGGAAGTTTGTGAATGCGGAAATCCAACTTCCGATTATTACGAGAGCAAGCCCGATATAGAAGGCCGGATGTGCTGCAAGTGGGGCATAGAATGTATACAGTACATTCGCTTGGCCGACTAGGATGGTAATCGCCGCCATTATCGTTCCGATGAGCATCATCCAGAACGAGATCCAGCCGACATTCCGCTGCTTATCCGAAATTCCGACTGTTTTGCCCATAAGAGCGAACTGGAATCCGATGATGAAGAACGTGGTCAAAACGAGTCCGAGAATGACACCGTGCACCGTTAAAATGGTGTAGTAGTTAATGTTGAAGGGAAGGGTGAATCTGCCAGACCGGACAAACGTCTGCAACAGTCCCATAAGGCCCCCGACGAGTAATGAAACGAACGTGACATACATGAAAGACATGTAGAGCCGTGCATCTTTTTTAGGGAATAGACGCAGGTTATTTTCTGTGGCACCCATATCAATACACCTCCACTTTCCCGAACATCTGATGGTGACCGATGCCGCAGTATTCGTTACAAACGATCGTGAATTCACCTTTGTTTTTCATAACCGCCTCAAACCGGCTGATGTGTCCAGGTTCCACCATCATATTGACATTTGTTCCGGCCACTTGAAAGCCGTGAACGACGTCTTTCGTTGTCGCTGTAAAGAGAATTGTGGAGCCTTGCGGTACACGGATTGTTTTGACAGGTTTTTCATCTTTGTCGACACCGAAATCATAGTTGAATGCAGATGCGACAAGATTGACTTTGTATTTACCGTCTGCCACTTCTGTCAGACCGAGGTTTTCAGGTTTGAACGAATCATGTGCTTCCACATTATTTGGATCGATCGTCTCCAAGTGACTCTGTGGATGAGTGCCTTTCCAAAATGCTGCAAATCCTATAATTAAAAGGAAAATAACTAATGATGCCATACCGAACGTGAGCCAAACTTTCTCATACTTGTGCAGATGCATGATCTCTGCCTCCTTCTTCTCTCGTTATCTTGAAATGAAAAGCCAATACGCGCCAAACCAGGAACCGACCATAAGGATTCCTAAAATCATGACCATGATGAACGTCCCTTTTAAATTGGATGATGAATCTGTCGTATGGATATCTTGGGTCGTGTGCTTTTTTGCCATTTGAATCACCGCCTTTAATGGGTGTCTGATTACTGTATAAGAACTACTTTCATCATATTGAATCTGGAAAATTATAATACTAGGGAATTCCCTAATACTTTCGTAGTGAGTCGTAAGTTCACACTTTGTTCATAGAGTCACCACATTATGGACAAATGAAAATGGGTTTGGAATTATGAGATTACGGGATGGAGATCCAGGGAACAGTGAGAATGGGGCAGTGTGTTGACCGGCGGAGCACCACGCTTTACAATTAATGAAGTACTTTTAAAGAAAGTTGGTAGATGGACATGGAGAATATACAGACAATTGTGGTTGACAGTAAAGAGCAAGGCGCTGAAAAAATTTGCGGATTGGTACGTGAAGAATTAGAGGCAGGACGATTACATGTACTTGGGCTGGCAACAGGAAGTACGATGGAGCCCGTTTATGAAAAAATGAGAGCATCAGATCTCGACTTTACAAATGTGACGGCATTCAATTTGGACGAATACGTCGGGATACCGGCAACTCATGAAAACAGTTACGCCTACTACATGAATCATCATCTCTTCTCGGAAAAACCTTTCAAACAAACGTATATCGAAAATGGGATGGCTGACGACTTGGATGCAGAGTGTGTGCGCTATGAAACGCTCTTGAAAGAGAATCCGCTCGATATTCAATTTCTCGGTATCGGTGAGAACGGGCACATCGCATTTAACGAACCAGGGACATCTCCGGATTCCGTGACGCACGTTGTCGAACTGACGGAGTCGACGATTGCAGTGAACAGCCAGTATTTCAAAGAAGGGGAAACGATGCCGGTAACTGCCTTGACTATGGGGATTTCTTCAATCATGCAGGCAAAGAAGCTCATCGTAGCAGCCTTTGGCGAGAAGAAACGCGCAGCGCTTGAGAAATTATTCGCTGGTGAAGTTTCCGCGGAATGGCCCGTTACATTTTTGCTCAACCACCCGGATGTAGTCGTCATAACTGATTTGAAATTGTAATAGAGGCAATCCATCGGAAGGCTGTCCTTATGGGCAGTCTTTTTTTGTACAAGGAAATGGGAGGGCATGGACCGCTTGATTGGCGGGCCCGTACTCCAATCTTTAGTGGGGATTCTCGATAACAGGAGACAAGAAGCTATTTTGTATCCAAGTGCAATTGAATACAAGAAAGCCCGTACAATTGTACGGGCTTTTGTCATTTATGCATTTTGCTGAGGTACACGGATGGTCCAACGAGAGAAATCAGGATCTTCTTTTGACACCATTTCTGTTGGATATACGAATGTCCATGGTTTCGTTGTGTTCGCATTCACAGGTAGTGAACCGATATCGAACGAACCGCTTGCTACCACTTCACCTGTCGCATCGATCAGTTCAAGCGGAAGCTTTTCAATATTTATCTGTTTCGAGTGACCGTTTCGGATGAATACAGACGCTGCGATGCTTCCGTCGTCTTGTTTTCCGACTTGGAATCCAGCGATGTTCACTTCACGCGGCTTCAATTTCGGTAAGTTGCCGACAACTTCTTCAAGTGCAGCTTTTTGTTCAGCTGGAAGGCTAGTTTCCCATGATTCTTCAAGCTCCAACTTGTGGGGGACCATGGATTGTACGTTGAACGCCAGTTTCCAGTTCTCTTTAGGCGGTTCTTCAACGAATAGGTTCTCTTTAGAGAAGACGAATACCCAAGGACGCGCGCTGCGTGGAGCGAGTTCGCCAAGTTCACTTAAGTCAAATTGTTGGGAACCGATTGTTTTGCCTTCTCCATCCATCAGCATCAGTTCCACATCACCAACCGTTATCGTTTGGTCCAGAGAAGAACGGAAAAATGCTTTGACCAAAAATTCACCCGTAGCGGGTTCAACGTCAATATCTATACCAGACAACGAAATCTGGTTCGGTTTGAGAGGTTCCAGTTCGTTCGCCAGGAAACGGAATACGTATTCCTGTTCCTGGGGCAATTCCCATGAAGGATGAAGGGATAGCGCTGTTTCGATATCCTCGTCTCCAGCGGGTCCGGCAGTACCGGCCATCAGTTCTTCAGAGCCGATGGTGCTGTCGCTTCCTGTCTTTTCGGTCTTCTTAAACATTGAAAGGAATTTCATGAGCTAACCTCCTGTGATTGTTGTTGCTGTTGTTCTGTCAGGACTTTCATGAACTGAATGACCTCAGAAGCAATGTCCCTGCGCAGTTTCTGATAATGTTTCCCGAAGAGTTCCAATCCTTCGCGCTGATAAATCCGCATCGGGTCTTCCTGCCCGTATGAGCGAAGCCCAATACCTTCTTTCAACCGTGTCATGACTTCGAGGTGCTTGACCCACATGGTGTCAATGTGACTCAGCATGACTTGTGGAATCAGTTGGTTCACTTGCTCATTATCCTCAAATGATTGAATGTATGCAACCAATTCATCGAGAGGCTCAGCATAGAACTTGACGATCTGTGAGGGTTTTTCAAATGTCCGCGGAAGTTCAACCGGCACACGGAGCAGCGAATTCAATGTCCGTTCGATACGCTCGAAATCCCACTGATCCGGTGTTTCACCTTCTGGACAGCTATCGTATACGACAAACTCCGCTGTTTCTTTCAACATCGTTTGCAACAGTCCATTCACGTTATTACGCTCTAGGACATTATCCCGCAATCCATATAGCACGTTGCGCTGATCGTTGATGACATCATCCAATTTCAAATTATACTCACGCATCGAGTAGTGCGCGCCTTCGACAATACGCTGAGTACGCTCTGTCAGTTCGTTGACGTCTTTGTTAAGAACTAAGCCGTTCTCATCCGTTTCGACTTTTTTCTCGAATTTCTCGATATCGTCTTTTGCAAAGCGTTTGAACATGTCATCTTCAAGGGATAGGAAGAATCGGGATTCCCCTTTGTCGCCCTGACGGCCCGAACGTCCACGCAGCTGGTTATCGATCCTGCGGCTTTCGTGCTTTTCAGTTCCGAGCACGAACAAACCGCCAAGCTTTTCAACGCCCTCACCGAGAACGATGTCGGTTCCGCGGCCCGCCATGTTTGTCGCGACCGTGATATGCCCTTTTTGACCTGCATTTGAGATGAGTTCAACTTCTTGCTCGACACTTTTCGCGTTCAACAAATTGTAGTCCAGTTTTTGCTCATCTAAATACTCGACCACTTTTTCCGATTGCAAAATAGAAGTCGTCCCGACAAGAACAGGTTGTCCGACTTTGTGCCGATCAGCCACTTCCTTTGCCATCGCCTTGTACTTTTGGTCAATTGTTTTAAAGACAAAATCTTCTTGGTCGACGCGTTGGCGAGGACGGTTCGTCGGAATTTGGATGACTTGCATATTGTAGACTTCACGGAATTCCTTTTCCTGCGTTTTTGCAGTCCCTGTCATGCCGCAAAGTTTTGGATACATGCGGAAATAGTTTTGAATTGTGATCTGTGCTTGTGCTTTGTTTTCATCTGTGATCGGAAGACCTTCTTTTGCTTCGATCGCCTGATGAAGTCCGTCAGATAACGTCCGTCCGTCCATGATCCGTCCCGTGAACATATCGACCAATTCGATCTTTTCCTCGCGGACGATATAGTCAACATCACGCTTGAAAATCACATGGGCACGAACCGCTTGGATCATATAATGGTAGAGTGTCTGATGCTCAAGATCATATAAATTATCAACACCGAATGCCTTTTCCACTTTTTCGATACCTGTTTCAGTTAACGATGTCGACTTGGTTTCATCGTCAAAGTCAAAGTCCACTCCTTGTTTGAATCGTTTTGCAAGGCGGGCTGCAATCATATGGAGATCTGCATCCGCTTGCATTTTACCTGCTACGATCAACGGAGTTTTCGCTTCATCGATCAGTACACTATCGACTTCGTCAATAATTGCGTAGTGATAAGGGCGCTGCACTTTTTGGCTGATGTGCTGTGCCATATTGTCACGTAAATAGTCAAAGCCGAATTCAGTGCCGACGCCATACGTAATGTCCGCATCATACGCTTCTTTCTTTTCCAGACTTTGCATCATCGGTACGTTCAGTCCGACGGTGAGCCCGAGGAAGCGATGGATCTGACCCATCTGATCGAAATCACGACGTGCCAAATAGTCGTTCACCGTTATAATATGGACGCCTTTGCCTTCGAGCGCCCGTACATAGGAGGGAAGGGAAGCGACAAGCGTCTTTCCTTCACCTGTAGGCATTTCTGCAATATTCCCTTCAGTCAGCACCATGCCGCCAATAAGCTGTACGTCAAAATGGCGCATGTGGAGTACGCGTTTCGAGGCTTCGCGTACAACGGAAAATGCTTCCGGGATAATCGATTGAACAGTTTCGCCATTCGCAATACGTTCTTTGAATTCAATGGTTTTTTCAGCGAGCTGGTCATCGGATAAGTCGACATAATTCGGTTCTAATTTATTTATACGATCAACAATTTTCCGGTATTTCTTAAGCTGTCGATCACTGGTTTGGTTTGATCGTCTAAAAATGGATAGCATATAGTTAACGCTCCTTTATATTGTCCATTCAACGGACACGACTCTATTTTATCAAACAAGAGCGGAAAAGACTAGAAGTGCGTGAAAGCGCGTGTTGAATAATAGGAGTAGACCTTGTGAATAAGGGGTATTGAAAACTAAAGAGTCTGTTTTCTAATAGAAAAGTTGTTTCACAGAGTGCTTTCTTTAAGTGGTCATGTTATAATACGGTAGGCTTTAACTAAAAATCGAGTACTACAGGGAGGAAGGACATGTTATTCCTTGCAATGGCAGCAGCGTTTTTCGGTGCCATCATACTAACTCCACTTGTCATAAAATTCGCGTTCCGTATCGGGGCGGTTGATAGACCGAATTACCGCAAAGTCCATGCTGCGGTCATGCCGCGTATTGGAGGACTTGCGATATTTGGAGCGTTTTTAATCGGATACGCCATATTGTTGCCGAAAGATGAACACGCTGCCGGAATTCTCATCGGTGCCGTAATCATCATCGCGATCGGGTTCTTTGATGATATGCTGGAAATTACAGCGAAAGCGAAAGCATTAGGACAGTTGGTAGCTGCAATTGTCGTAATGACTGTTGGGAATCTTCAAATCGATTTCATTAACTTACCGTTTCTCGGACAAATTGACTTTGGCTACTTAAGTATACCTATTACGATCCTCTGGATAGTCGGCGTAACGAATGCCATTAACCTGATCGATGGACTGGACGGTCTGGCAGCGGGCGTTTCGACAATTGCACTGATTTCCATATCGGTCATGGCTCTCATCATGGGGAACACGTTCGTACTTGTTACCGCTGCAATCCTTGCGGCCAGTTCACTTGGGTTTTTACTGTTCAACTTCCATCCGGCTAAAATATTCATGGGGGATACGGGATCCTTGTTCTTAGGGTTCATGATTTCGGTCCTGGCACTTCTCGGTTTCAAGAACGTTGCCGTTGTGTCACTCGTTATCCCGATTATTATGCTTGGCGTTCCGATTTCTGATACATTCTTTGCGATTGTCAGACGCATTCGTATGAAACAGTCGATTACCGCGCCGGACAAATCTCACTTGCATCACTGCTTGTTGCGCGCAGGGTTTTCACATCGCCAAACCGTACTTGTCATTTATGGCATTGCCATTCTTTTCGGAATCGCAGCAGTGCTGTTTTCACAAGCGACGGTGTGGGGAGCGATCCTCCTACTGTTCGTGATCTTACTTGCTATCGAATTGTTTGTCGAAATCATCGGTCTTGCCGGTACGAATTATCGTCCTATATTGAATCTAGTCCGCATGATCGGAAAATAATTATAAAAGGCTGCCCCGGAATTTATTCTGGGACAGCCTTTTTTTGATGGAAATTAAAACGCGAAAGGAAGATTCTCCTCTCGCGTTTGCTCTCTATACCATTTAATTGGTGTCTGATTGTTCTTCAGATGGAGAAATTACGACACGTTTCGTACTCCTTGGAAAATCGGCCGATGCTTCATCATCCGCTCCGGGTGTCAGGGAGGAGATCAATCCTAAATGGGATTGTAAAATCAACCGTTTCTGTTGGAGGTCCTCATCGTTCAACTTCCAAAAGTATACGCCCGTTGACCAATCGTCATCTCCTTCAAGAGTTAACGTATCAACGGATGGGATTCCGCCTTTTGCATACTCTAAGAACGACAGCATCTCATTATACTGCATATCCGTTTTGATGTTATTTCCGAGTGCATCGATGACATCACCGAATTTCGTAATTGCAGCAGGAGATTTCGCTTGGTCCATCATCGCCTGGATAATCATTTGCTGACGTTTCCCGCGCTCGATATCGTTGTCGAGTTTACGTGTTCTGGCAAGTGCAAGCGCATGTCGGCCATCCAACACTTGGAGACCTGGCATCAAGTGGATTGTGCCTGCATCCGTTTCATCTTTTTCAATTCGTTCATAGGGGACTTCGACTTCGACTCCGCCGAGCGCGTCCACTACATCGATGAACGCATTGAAGTTCGTTTTCAAATAATAGTCGATCGGAATGTCCAACATTTCTTCGACCGTTTCAATGGTCGCCTTTGTTCCGCCGTATGAATTCGCATGTGTGATCTTATCCTTGTAATCCACTTCCGGAATGTAGACATAGGAATCGCGCGGAATACTGAGCAGTTTGACCGTTTTCTGTTTCGGATTCAACGTAGCGACGAGTAACGCATCCGCACGGCTGTTGCTGTCCCCTTGCTTGCGGTCATCGCTGTCATCCACCCCGATCAGCAGAACGGACACATTATCTTTCGCAGGTTGGATGTTGTCTGCACCTGCGGGCGATCGGGAAGTGCGGTCCAGGATCGGTTCATACGCTCTATCAGCGGCCAGTTCCGCTTTCTTATGAAGTGTGACCCCATAGGCGGCCACTGTCAAAAAAGCTGCAATGGCCACCACAAGACCTATCTTCAAAACAAGTCTCGTTTTCGAAGACTTCCTCTTGGCTTTTCTAAATTCTTTTCGTTTCATCTTTTACTTAGCCTCCGTTAATCCGTCCTTAATGTCGAACTCCATTGTAATGGAGTGGATGCTGTCAAATGACAGCAACGGCTATATGTGTCGAATAGGCTGTCGATCTGCACAATATTGCAATTATCAACAGTATACTACCTTTACGGAAGCGCGTACACCTTTTCAGACAGAAAACTCCAAGAACTTCTGGTCACCCATGGCTATCTCTCCTTGACCGTTCGTTAAATCTGCAATCCACGTATGGAATGTGTCCAAGTCGGAAATCGGTACCAATATGAATAGCGTCACCTGTTCACCGTACTCGATGTGTTCAAGCGGCCAAGCGGATTGCCGTACCTCGTTTTCCACTTTCCCAAGCGCTGTATAGTCGACAGTAACGCACATTGTGCGGTGAAGTACGCGCTCAACCGTCCCTGCGGCTGCAACCCCTTCTGAAGTTGAACGTCCATATGCACGTATAAGGCCTCCGCCGCCCAGTTTGATACCGCCGAAATATCGTGTGACAACAACGGTTGTGTCTTTCAGCCCTTGCTTTTTCAATACTTCCAGCATGGGAAAACCGGCTGTCCCCGAGGGCTCGCCGTCATCGTTCGCTTTTTGGATATGATCGTGCTCACCTATTAAATAAGCTGAGCAATTATGATTAGCCGATGGATGCGCTTGTTTTATTTCCCGGATGAAGTCGAGAGCCTCTTGTTCCGTTTCCGTTCGTTTCACCGATGTGATAAATCGAGATTTGTTAATGATGATTTCTGTTTCACTTTGGTGTTTCACGGTCTTATAGTCCATTCTCATTGCAAGACCTCCTCAATCTGTAATACAATTTTAATATGTTATGGGCATTAAGATGCTATACTGAATAAAGTGTATAGTGAATCCAATGTAATCGCAACAGCCTATGGATTCTGCAAGGAGATTTCAGCATTGGTAGGAGTGTGAACAATGGATAAGGCGGCAATCGATATTCAAAAGCTCGAAGGGATCTTCGATAGAATGGTGAATGTAATGGATCAGTCCAAGAATGACATCTTCATGATCAGTGAGCAAAGCCGTCGAAGTTTTGAATCCATGCAACGCGAGCTCATTCTTGTTAAGGAAGATATTTCCCGGGTAATAACCGAAGGAGATCACCTTGAAGAAATGACACGTCATTCACGCAGAAGACTTGCCGATGTCTCGAAGAACTTTGTGAATTACTCGGAGCAAGAAGTGCGAAAAGCATACGAGGTTGCCAATGATCTTCTCGTTAGACTGTCCGTTAACAGAATGGAAGAAAAGCAATTGCGGATTCAACGTGATGACTTGGATCGTCGTCTGGCGGATCTGTTGGAGACGATTGAACGGGCCGATCAGCTCGTCAACCAAGTATCCACTGTGGTCACTTACTTAACTTCAGATTTGAAGGACGTGGGTGAAGCACTTGAAACAGCCAGGCATAAGCAGGACTTTGCAATCCGTATCATCCAAGCGCAAGAAGAGGAACGTAAACGAGTTTCCCGGGAAATCCATGATGGACCTGCCCAAATGATGGCCAGTGTCCTCATTCGTTCTGGACTTATCGAGAAGGTGTTTGAACAAAAAGGTCCTAAACAAGCACTTGAAGAATTGACGGATTTAAAAGAGATGGTACGAAGTTCATTATATGAAGTGCGCCGGATCATTTATGATCTTCGCCCGATGGCGATTGATGATCTGGGTGTGGTGCCAACTTTAAAAAAATATTTATCCACTCTTATGGAATATGAACCCAATGTCCGCATCCACTTCCAAAGCATCGGAGAAGACCGACGGTTCGAGTCGAGTTTTGAAATCGCGGTGTTCCGCTTGGTTCAAGAATCCGTGAACAATGCCATAAAGCACGGAAATAGCCGGGATATCTGGGTGAAAGTCGAGTGGTTACGTGAGACAATGAATGCAATTGTAAAAGATAACGGGTCAGGTTTCGACCAAAATGAAGTAAAAGAGAAGTCATTCGGGATTATCGGGATGAAAGAGCGCATCGACTTGTTGAAAGGCGATTTTAAAATCTCTTCCGAAGTCGGTAAAGGGACAAGCGTGTTCTTTAAAATTCCGATCAATCCCGATAGTATAGGCAAATAGAGGCTTTGGAGGGAACAGACATGACAAAAATCTTGATAGTAGATGATCATCAATTATTCCGTGAAGGAGTCAAGCGCATTTTGGCGTTTGAGGACAGCTTCGAAATTGTAGCAGAAGGCGATGACGGCAGTGAAGTATTCAGCTTATACGAAGCACATAAGCCTGACGTAGTCCTTATGGATATCAATATGCCCCGCATGAACGGAATCGAAGCTACTGAACAACTCATGACTAAATATCCGGATGCGAAAGTTATCGTATTATCGATACATGATGACGAGTCTTATGTTTCTCAAGCACTTAAGACGGGTGCTCTTGGCTACATGCTGAAAGAAATGGATGCCGATGCGATTGTACAGGCAATCAAGGTTGTTGCAGCTGGCGGATCTTACTTACATCCTAAAGTGACGCATAATCTAGTGACGGAATATCGCAGATTGAGCGAACGTGAGTACAAAGGTTCTTTCCATCAGCATGAAATCCGTCGGCCGCTGCATTTGCTGACAAAGCGTGAATGTGAAGTCCTGCAATTGTTGACGGATGGTCAAAGTAACCGGGCAATCGGAGAAACATTATTCATTTCCGAGAAGACCGTTAAAAACCACGTTTCAAGTATTTTGCAGAAAATGAGTGTTAACGACCGGACCCAGGCTGTTGTGACAGCGATTAAAAATGGTTGGGTTGAAGTGAAGTAAGGCGGTATTTTATAAAAGGGCCTCCAATCGGATGGTCCTTTTGTTATGAAGGGAGAATAATTATGAAGAAACTAACAGGACTTGTTGGAATGGCAGCGCTTGCTCTTATGTTAAGCGCGTGCACTGGTGACGATGACAGCGCTCAAAAGAATTCAGGATCAATCGATGATGGTGAACGGACGAACGAAAATGGCTCGATTGACCATGGAGTTAAAGACAAAGGCGAGACAGGTGGCAAAGAAACCAAAGAGGACGATGATATTGGTTTCAGCCTAGATGGAGGCAGTATTGAGGAGGCAGCTGACGTACCGGCTGAACAAAAGCAATCGATTGTTGCAGCGTTCAATCGCTACATCGACACATTAAATGAGGGCGATGTGGATGCTTATCTTGAAACACTCTCTGCTGACGGCTATGATCTGGATGAAGAGCGGGCTGCAACTGAACAGCTTCTTGCTACCTACGAACTGACCCGCACTCCCGAAGACATCACGATTGTGAAGTACTCCGACGAGGAAGCTCAAGTATTTACAACGATGGAAACCGCGATGAAAGACAAAGAAAGCGGCAAGGAAGAGGTCAGTGCGGGCCGCCAAGTAACTGTAATGGCAAATGAGAACGGCAAGTGGAAAGCGAAAGCCGTCCACTATATCGGAGACCCGGAACCGAAGTAAATGATGCGGATTTCAAACAGAGGATCACAATGAGGGCAATCGCCTTCTGATCCTCTGTTTTTTTGTTGCATTTTTTATTGAAGTGACATAGAATAGAGATAAGAACATGCGTTCTATTCGAGGGAGGTGGAATCATGCCGGCATTGAAAAACGAAGTGATACCTTATTTGGAAAACATGATTTACTTGCCTATGATTTTGACGATTTTGGAGAAAGATCGACTGCTTATTCAAAATGGCAAATTTAAATTGAAAAAACCGTATTTGGGACTCTTGGATGGTGTGACGAAGCACGTCCACAAAGAGCTTGGAAATACGGCTGCATATTTGCGCATGAATCAGATAACGGTCATAAGAGGGAAAATGGATGATATTTTCACAGAGTATATTTTTTTGCATGATCATCAGGAAGAGCGCCGAAGGTATTTGAACGTGCGGTTACGCAATCGAACAGAGGAATTGCTCACTCAGTATCTTCGGCAGCCGGGTAGCTGAACAAGCCTTCTTGAGCAAGGAACGATCTAGGCCGCTGCAGCAAGAATTGTTTCTTTGCAAAGTCCCTTTCCAATAAAGCAGCAAAAGCGAACTGGCGCCACATAGTGGGGGTGGATACGTTCACTTTCATTTTATACCCATTTTCAAAGAGGACGGAGCATCCGACATTCTCTTCTTGAAAGTCAGAAATCGCATGATAGGAAATCCAGACATTCTCTTCGGAATTAGGAGACATTGTCGGTAAAAAGATATACGGCGTATCGAAAGCGTGGGCGACCACGATTGGCGTCTTATGGCGTTTGCCAAGAGCATGGCGTGCGGTCAACGTACGAGTTTTTAGTGAAGCACCATAAAGTTCGCATGTTTTTTTGACGATTTGAATCGGTTTTTTAGGAAGTTCGAATTCGGCATGACGTTCAATCACGCGTGTAGTCAATTTATACCCTTCTCGAATCGGTTGTAGCACAAACGTATCGGAATTGATCAGATAATTGTCGGTGTTTTTCTGGGAATGCATCCTCTTCACTCCTAATCACTAAGTAATAATTCCTATTATATAGGATAAATAATGGAAAGCAATCAGTAAAAACTAAATAGTCAGAAATAAAACAAGAAAAAGCTCCGGACTTGCCATTTCTTGACGACCCATGTTTGACAAGGGGGTAAGAAATGGGACTGAGTCACAGAGCAGATGTCACTGATTTTGATAGGTAAGAGCTGCTGCCCCTAAAGTTTTGGCGGCAGATAACATGGCGGATTCGTCAAAGTCGAATCGCGGATGATGATGCGGATAGGCATGTTCAGGTTGTGCACCTGTAAAGAAGAACGTCCCAGGAACATGTTCCAAGTAGTAAGCGAAATCTTCGCCGCCCATTTGAGGGATGGTTTGAATCACTTCTTTTACTCCTGGCACCTCTTTCGCAACGTCGCGTAAAAATGCTGTCTCTTTTTCATGATTGACAACAGCTGGATAGCCGCGTGTATAGGTTACATTGATTTCACAGTTGTTCATAAGTGCGGTTCCTTCAGCAATCCGGTGGATCTCTGATTCCATAAGATCCCGAATTTCAGGAGAAAATGTCCGTACGGTCCCTTTGAGCTCGGCGCTGTCCGCAATAATATTGAATGCATTGTCGGATACGAATGAGCCGATCGACAGTACTGCGGACTCAATCGGGTCGACCCGACGTGACACAACCTGCTGGAAGTTAGTGACGAGTTGGGAAGCAATCACGATTGCATCTTTTGTTTGATGCGGTGAAGCACCATGTCCGCCGGCGCCTTGAACTGAAATTTCAATACGGTCTGCGGCTGCCATGATCGGTCCGCTCACGTATTGGATTGTGTTCGGCTCCATCATGGACCATAAGTGAGTCCCGAAAATAACATCCACACCGTCCAGGCATCCATCTTCTATCATGGAAATCGCGCCGCCTGGAGCGTATTCTTCGGCATGCTGATGGATGAAGACATATGTTCCGGCAAGTTCATCTTTCAACTCATGGATCGCTTTAGCAAGGTGCAGTAAAGTGGAGGTATGGCCGTCGTGACCGCAAGCGTGCATGACGCCAGGCACAGTAGACTTATAAGGCACATCTTTTTGGTCTTGGATCGGCAGTGCATCAAAATCAGCTCGAAGTGCAACTGTTTTACCAGGTTTTGCACCTTCAATACGAGCCACTACACCGTTTCCGCCAACGTTGCTTCTGAATTCCACCCCAAGTTTGTTATAGAAATCCTGGATGAACAGTGCTGTATTGGTTTCATGGAATGACACTTCCGGATGCTGGTGCAAATAGCGGCGCACACTGACCATGTCGTCAAAAGAGTTGTCAAGCAGTGTATAAAGTTTTCCGTTCATAATAGACAGCCCCCTTTTCAAATATGATATCCAGTATATCAGTGTGTTTTTAAACTCGCAATTGTTCGACAACAAAAAAAGAGGCACATGGCCTCTTAGGAATTGATCATTCTGAATGATCCGGATGAAGGGAACTGAATAATGTGATGTAAGGAGCGCTAGTGAAAATGTGAATGGAAGGCCCAGCGACAAGTTCCTTTTTCGTAGTATCGTAAGCAGCTGAAAAGGCAGGTGTGTCCTTGTTCGAATCGAATGATTGGCTACTTTCCCACTCTGTTAAAATGACGTACGTATCTGAATCGAGTGACCGTAATAGTCGAAATGCGATAAAGCCTTCAGCGTGTTTCATATCTGGATGATCTCTTTTGAGACGTTCTTCAAACACTGGTTTGCCTTCGTCTGAAATTGCTACGTTGTTCAAAGCGAAAAATCCGTGTTCTTGAAGCTGGCCCATTTCCTCGACAACTTCATATCGCTGAGGTGTCTGGAAAACGGTTTTCCCTTCAGTTTCGTGCAACAGCTGGGATGAACCGCTGCCATGCATCAAAATGATGTTCTCGTTCATGTGTTTCTCTTTGATCTTCTCCATGAATTCGGCTGTTCCTCGTGTGATGTATACATTTTTCATAATTAAGCATCCTCCTTGGCTCGTCTGTTCAATGGTAACTCTATGTTAGTTATTTCCCCCGAATCCTGCTCCTAAAACAATCCATGTCTAAACAATGGCTGAATGTGGCACAAATTTATGACAATAGGTGTATATTGCTATACATCCCAACCGTTTACGTCTATATTGGAAACGATAAGCTACACGGGAATTGTAGAATGAGGTTCGGTTAATAGAGAATGGGGGATTATGTTCATGTCTATAGTAAATGATACGCTCCTTCGGGCTGCCCGCGGAGAACATATTGATCACACACCGGTTTGGTATATGCGTCAAGCAGGAAGGTCACAGCCTGAGTACCGGAAAATCAAGGAAAAGTATTCGCTTGAAGAGATTACGCATCAACCTGAACTGTGTGCCTATGTGACAAAGTTGCCCGTCGACCAATACGGAGTCGATGCTGCAATTTTATATAAGGATATTGTAACACCACTTCCAGGAATGGGCGTTGACGTAAAGATCAAAGCTGGAGTCGGACCGGTTATATCGAATCCGATTAAAACGATTGCGGATATCGAAAAACTGACAGCGATGCATCCTGAAGAGGACATTCCATTTGTACTTGAAACGATTCGCATGCTGACGCAAGAGCAGTTGGATGTGCCTCTCATCGGATTTGCAGGAGCACCTTTCACACTTGCAAGCTACATGATCGAGGGTGGGCCTTCGAAAAACTATGCCCGCACAAAAGCACTCATGGTTTCTGAACCGCAGGCTTGGTTCGCACTCATGGACAAACTTGCAGATACGATGATTGTCTACGTAACTGCACAAGTAAAAGCGGGTGCCTCTGCGATTCAATTGTTCGATTCATGGGTCGGGGCGTTGAATGTATCGGATTACCGTATTTTCATCAAACCTGTCATGGAGCGTATTTTCACAGAACTGCGTAAATTGAACGTTCCTTTGATCACGTTTGGGGTAGGTGCCAGTCACCTAGCGAACGAATGGCACGATCTTCCGGTCGATGTAGTGGGGCTGGATTGGAGATTATCTATTGAAGAGGCAGGTCAACGCGGCCTAACAAAACCGCTTCAAGGGAATCTTGACCCGACATTGCTGCTTGCGGATTGGTCCGTTATTGAAGAGCGTGCAAAAGTGATTATTGAGCAAGGGGTTGCTCACGGCAGCCATATCTTCAACTTAGGACATGGGGTCTTTCCAGAAATCGAACCTGCCAAATTGAAGAAATTGACAGAATTCATCCACACATATAGTGCGGAACTTCGCGCAACTAAAAACTAATCTTGAGGTGATTGACATGGTAAAACGTACAATGGGGCTTTTAGTAATGGCATATGGTACGCCTTACAAAGAAGAGGACATCGAGCCGTATTACACTCATATCCGACGAGGACGTAAACCAGCGCCCGAACAACTTGAAGATCTGAAAAACCGTTATGAAGCCATTGGCGGGATTTCACCGCTTGCCCATATTACCGATGGTCAGGCACAAGCACTTTGTGATGCGTTGAACCGCCAGCAAGATGAGATTGAATTCAAGCTTTACATTGGTCTGAAGCACATCACGCCATTCATCGAAGATGCAGTGGAGCAGATGAATAACGACGGCATCAAAGAAGCGGTAACTGTTGTACTGGCTCCTCACTATTCAACATTCTCAGTGAAATCATACAATACCCGTGCGAAAGAGGAAGCGGACAAATACGGAATTTCTCTCACTTCTGTTGAAAGCTGGTATAAGCAGCCGAAATTCTTGAAGTATTGGGAAGAGAAGATCCGTGAAACCTTTGACGGCATGAGCGATGAAGAGCGCGAGAAGTCAGTTCTCATTGTATCGGCACACTCTCTTCCGCAAAAAATCCGTGAAGCGGGCGATCCCTATCCGGATCAGCTTGAAGAAACCGCTAAACTCCTTGCAGAAGCAGCTGACGTGAAAGAATATGCGGTAGGCTGGCAAAGTGAAGGTCAGACAGGCGAACCTTGGCTTGGACCTGACGTCCAAGACTTAACACGCGAATTGAGCGAGAAAAAAGGATACACGTCATTTGTCTATACACCGGTAGGTTTTGTCTCGGATCACCTAGAAGTACTCTTTGACAATGACTACGAATGTAAAGTGGTATGCGACGAAATCGGTGCATCGTACCATCGACCTGCTATGCCGAATACGGATCCGCTCTTTATCGGTGCCGTAGCGGACGCAGTACTTGAAAAAGCGACAAAGTAAGTTTTGAAAAGGACGTGTGAAGGAAATGGACGAACAGCGTAAAAAGATTGTCATTGCGGGGGGCGGGATCACGGGTCTTTCTGCGGCATTTTACATGCAGCAGCAAATCCGTAATCAGAATCTTCCTATCGACGTGATCCTTGTGGAAGCAACCAACCGGCTGGGTGGTAAGATCCAGACGGTCCGACGCAACGGCTATATTATAGAACGCGGTCCAGATTCCTTTTTGATACGGAAAAAAAGCATGGACCGTCTTGCAGACGAGCTCGGCATTGCCGATCAGCTCGTGAAAAATGCAACGGGACAATCGTATGTATTGTTGAACGATGAATTGCATCCGATTCCTGGTGGTTCAATCATGGGAGTTCCAACAGAAATTGCTCCATTCCTTAAAAGTAACCTGTTTTCCTTAACAGGGAAGCTGCGTGCAGCGGGAGATCTATTTTTACCGCGCTCTGACATTAAAGGTGATCAGTCGCTAGGGGCTTTTTTCCGCCGGCGTTTTGGGAACGAAGTCGTGAATAATCTTATCGAGCCCTTATTGTCTGGAGTCTATGCAGGTGATATTGACCATATGAGTATGGAATCGACGTTCCCGCAATTTGTCAGTGTCGAAGAAAAGCACCGCAGTCTCATTTTAGGTATGAAGAAAACGCAGCCGAAGCCGGAACAGCTGCCGAACAAAGGACATGCTGCGAAGAAAGAAGGCGCGTTCCACACATTCCGCAATGGACTCGAGACCATCGTGGAAGCTCTTGAAGAACAGCTGCCTGAGGTGAATTTTATCAAAGGCGTCCGGATCGAGAAAATCGAAAAAGAGGGAGGGCGGACATTTGTCACGCTCAACGAAGGCTCTGTTTTTGAAGCGGATGCTGTCGTCCTCACGACAGGTCATGCAGTCGCTCGCCAATTGTTCGAGCCACATGGCATATTGCAGGAGTTAGAGGCGATTAAAACTTCATCCGTCGCGACCATAACCCTCGCATTCCCGGAAAGTGCCGTTGTCCAAGACAAGGAAGGCACCGGATTCCTTGTCTCCCGAAGTGGTGACTATTCGATTACTGCCTGCACATGGGTAAACCGCAAATGGCCGACGACGACACCTGACGGGAAAGTATTGCTGCGTGCGTTCGTCGGCCGTATCGGTGAAGAGGCGATTGTGGATTTACCGGACGACGAAATCGAGCAGATTGTGCTTGGTGATCTCCGGAAAATCTTCGAAATCAATGGGGACCCGGAGTTCTCCATCGTCACTCGCTGGAAAGATGACCGTCCGCAATACCGGGTCGGCCACAAAAAGCTGATTGCAGATGCAAAAGAACAATTGCGCATCGCATTTCCGAACGTCGAGCTCGCTGGCGCATCCTATGAAGGTGTCGGATTACCCGATTGCATCGATCAAGGAAAAGCAGCAGCGGATCGCGTGATTCAGCGATTGACTCACTTGAACTAATAATTTGAAAGACCTCACACAGCCGAATTCTGGCAAGTGTGAGGTCTTTTTATGTTGAATTAGAAACGGGATTCTTTGCGCTTTGATGGGGAATCGGCTCTGGATCAGCATGGTTGGAACGTTCGTGATCATCGGAGGAGGAATGTCCGACACAAGGAAGTGGTTGTCGATCACGCAGAGGGGATTCTCCATCACTTGGAGAAGATTCTCCGACACATAGGGAAGTTTCTCGATAACGGGACACAATTCACTTGGCGAAAAGAGTTAATTAGTAGCGCTACGCTTGTTTGTGTGGGCTATCTCGCTGTGAGTGGCGGAATCGGCATGAATGGACCGTTCGTGATCATCGGAGGATGAATGTCCGACACTAGGGAGTGGTTGCCGATCACGCAGAGGGGATTCACCATCAGGTGGAGAAGTTTCTCCGACACCTAGGGGAGTTTCTCGATAATGGGACACAATTCAGCTGGCGAAAAGAGTTAATTAGTGGCTGGGTGGGCTATCTCACTGTGAGTGGCATAATCGGCATGCATGGACTGTTTACGATCATCGGGGGAGGAATGTCCGACACTTGGAAGGAGTTGCCGATCACGCAGATGGGATTCTCCATCACTTGGAGAAGTTTCTCCGACACATAGGAGAGTTTCTCGATAACGGGACGCAATTCACTTGGCGAAAAGAGTTAATTAGTAGCGCTTCGCTTATTAGGTGGGCTATCACGCTGTGAGTGGCGGAATCGGCATGCACGGACCGTTCCCGATCATCGGAGGAAGAATGTCCGACACTTGGGATCGGTTGTCGATCACGCAGAGGGGATTCACCATCACTTGGAGAAGTTTCTCTGACACCTAGGGGAGTTTCTCGATAACGGGACACAACTCACTTGGCGAAAAGAGTTAATTAGTGGCGCTACGCTTGTTTGTGTAGGCTATCTCGCTGGGAGTGGCAGAATCGGCATGCATGGACCGTTCAAGATCATCGAAGTAGGAATGTCCGACAC
The DNA here is from genome assembly GCF_050459885.1 of Sporosarcina gallistercoris. Lineage (GTDB taxonomy): Bacteria > Bacillota > Bacilli > Bacillales_A > Planococcaceae > Sporosarcina > Sporosarcina gallistercoris_A. The sequence goes on from NZ_JBCMNO010000014.1 coordinate 91,089, forward strand.
TTGGGATCGGTTGTCGATCACGAGTAGGGGATTCACCATCAGGTGGAGAAGTTTCTCCGACACATAGGAGAGTTTCTCGATAACGGGACACAATTCACTTGGCGAAAAGAGTTAGTTAGTAGCGCTTCGCTTGTTTGTGTGGGCTATCACGCTGTGATTGGCACAATCGGCAAGCACAGACCGTTCAAGATCATCGAAGTAGGAATGTCCGACACTTGGAAGCGATTGTCGATCACGCAGAGGGGATTCTCCATCACTTGGAGAAACTTCTCCGACACATAGGAGAGTTTCTCGATAACGGGACACAATTCACTTGGCGAAAAGAGTTAATTAGTGGCGCTTCGCTTGTTTGTGTAGGCTATCTCGTTGGGAGTGGCAGAATCGGCATGAATGGACCGTTCAAGATCATCGGAGGAGGAATGTCCGACACTAGGGATCGGTTGTCGATCACGCAGAGGGGATTCACCATCAGGTGGAGAAGTTTCTCCGACACCTAGGGGAGTTTCTCGATAACGGGACACAATTCACTTGGCGAAAAGAGTTAATTAGTGGCGCTTCGCTTGTTTAATATTAGCGGTATCTATCGGTGAAGCAGTCCACAGAATGACAATTGAAAAAACTGCTGCTGAAGTCAGTATGTACTGACGTTCTGCAGCAGTCGATCGATCTGAACTATAACAGCAGCTCGTTATTCTGAGCAGGATGGACATTTTGTTTGATAGCACTCATGTTGCTCTTCCATCTGTTCACCGCAAGTAACACACTGTTTCGGAGGCAAATTCTTAAAAAATTCAACAACGTTTTCAATCATCTCTAATCCGCTCCATTCATTTTGTAGTAGTACTACCTTGTCCCGTGACGAGTGTTATGCAACAGAGTTGGCAAAAAAAATGGGCTGTTCCGCTCCTTTGTACTAGCACTTCGACTTGTTACTCATAGTGTATTATAACAGAAGCACTTTTGTCAATAGTTTTTGAACAATTTAGAAAAATGGTTCCATTTACATATGGTGCCTCTTTCATTTGATCTCGCAAGAACTTCGGCACTCCTAGCATCACGAAACGATTCGGCTTATGGTAGAATGGCAATATCAGCTTCATATAAAGGAGAGAGACCTATGCGTTTTGTAGATAACCAAGGGATTACCGATCCGCGGATTAACCTGGCGATTGAAGAATACATCCTGAATACTATGGATACGGACGAGGATTCTTACTTGCTGTTCTATATCAACGAACCCTCCATCATTATCGGAAAGAACCAGAACACAGTGGAGGAAATTGATACAGAGTACGTCGATGCTAATGGGATCCACGTAGTCCGCAGACTTTCGGGCGGCGGCGCTGTGTACCACGACAAAGGGAACTTGAATTTCAGCTTCATCACTAAAGATGACGGACAATCGTTCCGTAACTTTAAGAAGTTCACAGAGCCGGTTGTGGAAGCACTTGCGAAGATGGGCGTAAAGGCAGAGTTGCTCGGACGTAATGACTTACTGGTCGACGGTAAAAAAGTTTCCGGAAATGCGCAGTTTGCAACGCAAGGGCGTATGTTCAGTCATGGAACGCTCATGTTCGATACGGAAATCGAGGAAGTCGTCAATGCGCTGCGTGTGAAAAAAGATAAGATCGAATCCAAGGGGATTAAATCGATTCGCAGTCGCGTGACGAATATTTCCGAGCATATGGATAAGACGATGACAATTGAAGAGTTCCGGATGGAGATCTTGAAATCGATCTTTGGCGGGGAAGAGAATATCCAATACAAAGAATTGACCGAAGAAGACTGGAAGAACATTCATCAATTGTCGGAAGAGCGCTACGCCAACTGGGATTGGAACTATGGACGTTCACCGAAATGCAACGTCCAGCACTCCCATCGTTTTCCGGTCGGCAGTATCGATGTTCGGCTGCAAGTTGAAAAAGGGACAATCCATGAAGTGCACATTTTCGGGGACTTCTTTGGTATTGGCAGTGTCACAGAAATTGAAGAACGTCTTGTGAATTGTCAATATGACCGCGAGTCCATCACTGCTGCAGTCAGCACACTCGATATTCCGAAGCTGCTCGGTGGAATTACGCAAGAAGAATTCGTGAACCTAATTTATTAACATCCCGACAGGCTCCCTCTGCCCCAGCGCAGAAGGAGTCTGTTTTCCTATGTGTGAACAAGGCGAGGGCAGCGGATTTGCGGTATACTTAACCTACTTATGAAGGGGGCGCGGATCTATGGAGAAACATCGGATTTTTATCGTTGAAGACGATCGTAAAATCGCGGAACTGCTTGCAGATACACTGAGGAAATACCAGTATGAAGTAGCTGTTGCGGAGGATTTCGATCAAATAGCGGATGAATGTCTGTCGTTCGATCCGCATCTGATTTTGCTCGACATCAATTTACCGACGTATGATGGCTATTACTGGTGCCGCCAATTAAGAACGCAAACGACGTGTCCGATTCTTTTCATCTCGGCACGTTCAGGTGATATGGATCAGGTGTTTGCACTTGAAAATGGAGGCGATGATTTCATCACGAAACCATTCCATTACGAAGTCGTCTTAGCGAAGATCCGAAGTCACTTACGGCGTTCGTTTGGCGAATATGCCCCTGCCCAATCGGAACGGATTGTAAAAGCGGGCACACTGACGCTATTTGCAGAACGGATGGAACTGCAATCAGGCGGCAACATCGTTCCATTGCAGAAAAAAGAATGCATCATCCTGGAATTGCTGATGGAAGCGGCTCCGAAAGTGGTATCGAGGGAGACGCTCCTTGAAGAGCTATGGGATGATCAGTCGTTCGTGGATGAAAACACATTGAACGTCAATATTGCGCGTGTCCGTAAAAAATTGGCGGATTTTGATATCGTTTCAACAATCGACACGGTGCGCGGAGCGGGATATCGGTTTGTATTGGCGACTGAAGAAGAATGAACAAGTACAAGTTATTCATCAAAGAGCACATTCCGTTTCTAGTGTTCCAGGTGGCGCTCCTGCTGTTCATCGTCCTCTTATTTTGGCTCGATGGGGCAAGGGACCTGAGCACGTCCATCTATGCAATTCTGATGGGCATCCTGCTGACGATTGGCTACTTGTTTGCGAAATTCATCACACGGAGGACATTTTATGAAGTGTATGAAAGGGAGCCCGGCCGCATGGAAGATGCGCTGATCGGCCGTCCACAAACGCCGGAGCATCGAATGACGGCACACTATATGAGGAAATTGTACAAACTGTACCACAGTGATGTGCAAAAGCTCGATGCTGCACAACATCGGCAACTGCATTTCATTAACCAGTGGGTGCATCAGATGAAAACACCGATATCGGTTCTGGGATTGCTCTTGCAGGAAGAGGAGATTGACCGGAAAAGTTTTCATGAAGAGCTGGATCGGCTGCAGGACGGGCTGGATGCGGTGCTTGTGAACGCACGACTGGAGACGTTTGAAGATGATATGCGCATTGAACGGGTCGCGTTGGAAGATCTTGTGCGGCAAGTGGTGACGGAGCATAAACGTTTGTTCATCACAAATGGTGTGTTTCCGGAAATTCACGTGGATCCAGGGTTTGTCGTCGCGACCGATCCGAAATGGCTGAAAATCATACTTGGACAATTCATCACCAACGCAGTGAAATATACCTTTGAAAAAGGCAAGAAAGTCTATGTGAATGCCATCAAAACAGATGAAGGCATTCAGTTGATGGTAGAGGACGAAGGGATCGGGATTCCTGAGACCGATTTGAAACGAGTCACCCGAGCGTTTTTCACCGGTGAAAACGGGCGCAAAACCGGAGAATCGACAGGGATGGGATTGTATATCGCATCTGAAGTGAGTGGACGGCTCGGACATATGCTGACAATTGAGTCGAAAGTGGGCGAAGGGACAGTGGTGTCCATGTTGTTCCTAAATGGAGAGGCGGTAGAAAACAATGGCACGAAAAATCGTCGAATTGACGGAAGTGACGAAAATCTATGAAGGCAAAGTGATGCATCGGGCACTGAACCGTCTCGATTTCGAGGCGGAAGAAGGGGAGTTCATCGCGATCATGGGGCCATCCGGGAGTGGCAAGACAACGTTGCTCAATCTGATTTCAACGATCGATTTGCCGACATATGGCAGGCTTGCGGTGAATGGAATCGAGCCTGAAATGCTGAATCAGAATGATCTTGCGTTATTCAGAAGACGGAATTTAGGGTTCGTCTTTCAGACCATCAATTTACTGCAGATGCTGACGGTGGAAGAGAACTTGGTGCTGCCGCTGACACTCGATCGTGTGCCAGTACCTGAAATGGAACGCAGAATAGCAGCTCTTGCCGACAAATTATCATTGAATGAGATTCTATCCAGACGGCCCGATGAGCTATCGGGTGGTCAAGCTCAGCGAACTGCGGTCGGACGTGCGCTGATCCATGAGCCTGAGCTGATTCTGGCGGATGAACCGACAGGGAATCTGGACTCGAAATCCGCGCGTGATGTGTTGGAATTGTTATCGACAATCAATAAGACGGCAGGCACTACCATCATCATGGTGACCCACGATCCGCTGGCTGCAAGTTATTGTGATCGCGTGTTGTTCATCAAAGACGGTGAGTTTTTCAATGAGTTGTACAAAGATGAACAGCGCCGGACATTTTTCCAGCAGATTTTGAACGTGCTGTCGCTGCTCGGAGGGAACGTCAATGACCTTTCGTCAGTTCGCATACCGTAACGTCGTCCGGAACAGACGCATTTACGCGGCCTTTTTCATGGCAAGTGCGTTTTCGGTCATGGTGTTTTTCTTGTATTCGATGTTATTGTTCCATCCCGCGATGAATGATGGATTCGTCCAAGAAATTGCAACGACTGGGATGATCATTGCTGAGTTTGTACTTTTCATCTTTACGTTATTTTTCTTATTCTATTCAATGCGCGCTTTTTTACAGGCAAGAACAAAAGAATTCGGTATTTTACTGTTGCTAGGCATGGCACGGAGCCAGCTTCAGCGTCTGATCTTCCTGGAAACGATGCTGATCGGCGGCGTGGCAATTATCGCAGGGACGTTTCTTGGATTTGTGTTCTCGAAGTTCTTCTTGATGATTGTGAAGGAGCTCATACAAGTTCCCACGCTGCCCTTTTATTTCACTTGGCAGCCTTTCGTGCTGACAGTCGGGAGCTTTGCAAGTGTCTTCATCATCATCTCGCTGCTTGCACCGATGTTCATCCGAACCGGGGAAGTATACGACCTGCTGCAAGGGGAAGCCGCGGAACAAGATGCGTATTCGACAACTAAATGGCGTGCGCTTGCGGGGATCGTATTGCTCGCTGCGACGTATACGATGGCGGTGTATGCCACGAATACATATGTCATCCGAGTCCTCTTTCTGTTGCCCGCAGCCGCGGTGATTGGCACGTATTTCTTCTTTAGCGATTCGTTGCCCTATCTGATTCAGCTATTCCGGACACGAAAACGCCTCTATTGGAAACCGTTCTGGCTATTATCGCTATCTGAAGGCGTCGTCCGGCTGAAAGAGAATGCGCGTATGTTCTTCATCGTCACGATGGTATCGACGCTTGCGTTCATGTCCGTCGGATTACTGGCATCCCTCACTTCCTTTGCCAACCAATACCGGGAAATCAACCCTCTGGGCCTCGTTTACAAAAGTTATCCTGGTAATATTCTGGAGCAGATCCATATCCGTGAGCTTACGGATGAGTTGGATGAAAAGGAAATCGATTACAACTTGGTTGCATTCCGTGTGCTCGAACAGAAGTCGTCATTCACCGATATGAACGTATCGATCATCCGTCTGTCGAGCATTAATTCCCTCGGATATACGTTCGGTTATCCTGCAGTTGACGTGAAAGATGGAGAAGCGCTATTTTTACCACAGTCCGAATCTTCCTATCACCAGTTGAAGGAACGCACGGTCAAAACATCATTGGAAAAAAGTGGTCTCAAAGTAACGATTTCAGGGGCCTATCCGCATCAAGTATTTCCGCCAAATGCTATTGGCGCGAATGCCATCATCGTGTCCGACGCTGATTTTGAACGGGTGCTGATGGGGGAAGATGGATCGGATTCCTCGTTATTCCGCTATTACGCATTCAATATCGCAGACTGGCAGCAGACAAAAGATATCGGGCGGGGGCTCCATGAAGACGAATTGCAGTCCATTTTACTTGGAGGAGAAACGGAAACCCTGTTCTCATTCGGTAATCCGGGTCTCAATTATTCCATCATACGCACGACATTTTCACTGCTGTTATTTATGGGATTAATGCTGGCTGCTGTATTATTTCTTGCTGCAGGCAGCTTCGTCTATTTCCGTTTGTATACGACACTTGACCGTGACCGCAGGCAGTTTGACGTATTGCGCCGCATGGGGATTACAGACAACGAATTGAAAAAGGTTGTAAACCGGCAGTTGCTGCCACAGTTCTTCATCCCGTGGGGAGTAGCGTTCGTCCATAGTGCATTTGCATTCCTCGCATTGCAAGTCATTTGGGATGCACTCGCAGAAATTTCAATCGCGAAAGAATTGACGCTCGTATTAGGCGGGTTCGCGATATTGCAAATCTCGTATTTCTATCTAATCCGCTGGAGATACCTATCGCATATTCGGACACCGGAATAATTTCCGGTGTCTTTTATTATTGCGGAAAAACAGTTTAAAGTTGAAGAGTCTTAATATAAAGGCTATTGAATTATTTTAATTTTTCTTATATACTAATAGTTGGAAGTAATGAATGACAATTCATTCAACTACGAAAGGTGGTAAACCGATGAATTTAGTAGAGAGAGTCCGGGCGACCGCTAAATCACAGCCTGGCAAAACAGCTTATCACTTCATAGGTAAGGACACATCGTATGCAGAATTTGATCAGTCGGTCTCCCTGTTTGCGTCCGCTTTACAAGACCTGGGGGTAAACAAAGGGGATCATGTCGCTTTGTTACTCGGGAATACACCACACTTTCTAATATCGCTTTATGCGACCATGCGATTAGGTGCAACAGCGATCCCTGTCAATCCAATCTACTCCCCTGACGAAATTTCGTACATTTTGCAAGATAGTGATGCGAAAATGGTGATTGCTCTTGAACAGTTACTTCCTCTAGTAGAAGTAGCTTCCGTCCAACTTCCAGCGATTGAACATTATATCGTGTGTGAAACGACCGATGAGGCGAGTGGAAAAGTGGAAGCGTTGTCCGCAAGAGCAAAAGCGAAAACACGTCTGTTCACAGAGGTGCTGAGAAGCGGAAATCCTGACATGGAGCCAGTGGCAGTGGATGAAAATGAAACCGCTATCATTTTGTATACGTCTGGAACGACAGGGCGTCCAAAGGGTGCAATGCTGACACATAGAAACTTATATTCCAACGCAAGTGATGTAGGGGAATATCTTGGGTTCTCTTCCGAAGACCGCGTCATCGCGACTCTGCCCGTGTTCCACGTATTCGCCCTCACTGTTGTTGTCAACGCGCCGCTCGTCAAAGGTGCGACGATTGTCCTCATGCCGAGATTCAGCCCGGCAGAAGTGTTCAAAGCGGTGAAGGAACAGCAAGCGACAATCTTTGCGGGAGTACCGACGATGTACAACTTCATGGTGCAATATCCGGAAGCGACGAAAGAAGATTTTTCATCGATCCGGCTTGCTATTTCAGGTGGTGCCTCCCTTCCAGTTGCGCTCCTTGAAAACTTTGAAAACAAATTCCAAGTGAAAGTTTCCGAAGGCTACGGATTGTCAGAGGCCTCGCCCGTGACGTGCTTTAATCCTTTGGACAGGGAACGGGTTCCAGGATCGATCGGAACTTCGATCTTGAATGTGAAGAACAAAGTGGTCGACGAACTGGGGAAGGAAGTGCCAGTCGGACAAGTCGGCGAACTCATCGTCCAAGGCGACAATGTCATGAAAGGCTACTACAACATGCCTGAGGAATCAGCGGCTGCTCTTCGTGACGGTTGGCTGTACACAGGTGATCTCGCCCGTAAAGACGAAGAGGGCTATTTCTATATTGTCGATCGCAAAAAAGACTTGGTGATCGTCGGCGGGTATAATGTCTATCCCCGTGAAGTGGAAGAAGTGTTGTTCACTCATCGCGATCTGGTCGAAGCAGCAGTGCTCGGCGTACCGGATCCTGATTTCGGTGAAGCGGTGCTAGCGTATGTGGTCGCAAAAGAAGGAGCCCACGTAACAGAACAGCAGCTGATCGAATTTTGTGAGAAGCGCCTCGCGAAATACAAAGTACCGAAACACATCGAGTTTTTGGATGAATTGCCGAAGAACACCACCGGGAAAATTTTGCGTCGTTCTTTGAAGGATTACGTGAGAGTATAAGGGAATGGGGACTAGCAGAAGGGGGCGCAGTTGCGTTCTCTTTTTTTGTCCACAAATACGGGGCGACCCGCTCGTTTGGACGAGGCCTGCGCCCATTTCCGGTGTCACCCCGCTCGTTTCGAGGAGGCCCCCGCCCGTTTCCGGTGTCGACCCGCCCGTTTCCATTGTCGACCCGCTCGTTTCGAGGAGGAACCCGCTCGTTTCCGGTGTCGACCCGCTCATTTCGTCGAGGAACCCGCCCGTTTCCAGGGTCACCCCGCTCGTTTAGTCGCGGCACCCGCTCGTTTCCGTTGTCGACCCGCTCGTTTCGAGGAGGAACCCGCTCGTTTCCGGTGTCACCCCGCTCGTTTCGAGGAGGAACCCGCCCGTTTCCAGGGTCAACCCGCTCGTTTCGTCAAGGAACCCGCCCGTTCCCAGGGTCACCCCGCTCGTTTCGTCAAGGAACCCGCCCGTTTCCAGGGTCAACCCGCTCGTTTCGTCAAGGCACCCGGCCGTTTCCGCGGACCACCCACCCGCCAATGTCCCGCGGCAAGCTACTTCCTTGAATCTGCGTCCCCACTCGCGACCAATCTATCTTTTCCTAGTTCAAAACCAAACCTAATTGGTGTGCTCCGCTTCGCTACGCATTCAGGGAAGTTATTGGAGGAAGGTGGATGTCTCCCTGGAACTGGTTCGATGTCCTCGGTCAAGCGCTCGTTGCTCTTGTGGACCCGCTCCATTCGCCCAGTCAAGTGCTCAATTCCCCAAGCTAGGCGCTTCAAACTGTCATTTCCTTAATTCCTGCAAAGGGCCATCAGAAACACATAATCCGAACGATGCGCTTTTATCCGTAAAAACTGTTCTATGAGACAGCTTGGCCGACATCCCCGATTCGTTGCGTCGCGTTTCAATAAACAAATAATGTGAGAGCCCCCTATGTAACAAGGTAAAAAAACCTCAAACCCTCATGAAAAATTCACAAGAATAAAAGGGAAAGTCTTCCGGGTGTCGAAATAGATGACATTAGGGGAGGAATGACAATGACAGCAAAACAGACGGTTCAACAAGAAGACTTATTCAAATTGAAGTCGGTGACGAATCCGGTATTGTCACCGGATGCCTCAGAAGCGGTATTTATTGTGACACAGATCGATAAAGAAGAAAACACGTATCATGCACATTTGCATCACCTCGACGTGAACACAGGGAACTCCACGCAATGGACATATGGGAAAGAACGGGTTTCCCAGCCGCAATGGTCACCGGATGGGAGCCGGGTGGCGTTTTTGTCGACGCGGGATGACAAGAACCAACTATTTGTCATGCATTCAACGGGCGGGGAAGCGCGCAAGTTGACGGATTACCAGAATGGTGTAAGTAGTTACTTGTGGTCGCCATGCGGGACGAAAATCTGGCTTTCGGGTACTGTGGTGGACGGAAAAACGTTCGCGGATAAAGAAGAGAAAGACGAAAAGAAGCAGCCTGAAGCGCTTCGCGTCACGACGATGAAATATAAAGCCGATGGAGCAGGTTTTGTGAAGGACGACCGTCATTCGCAAATTGGATGCCTCGATCTTGAAAGCGGAGAGATTACAGCATTCACAGAAGATCCTTTCCATCATTCATTACAAGCGGTCTCCCATTGCGGCAAAAAACTCGTCATCGGTGTCAACCGGACGGAAAACACAGATTTCGACTTCCGTCAGCCGCTGATGCTTGTTGACGTTGAAACAAAAGAGGAAACTGTACTTGTCGATGAACAAGGGTATTTTGGCGGTGCAGCATTTTCTGAAAACGATCGTTATATTGCTTACGGAGGATCGGATCGGACGTTTGAAAACGCAACGCACTCTGAACTGTACGTCTATGACTGCGAAAACAGGACGACGCTCAATCTGACGGAAGCGCTCGATGCTCCAGTTGGGGACGCAGTCGTTGCGGATCATCAGCAAGGGCCGAATCCGCCTGAGGCTGTCTGGACAGAAGGCGATTACTTGTATTTCCAAGTGACGACGATGGGCGACGTGCGCCTTTACTTCGCGGATTTGGAAGGCAGTCTGTACCCTGCATCCCCGGAGTCGGAGCATGTCTACGATTATGACGTGGCGAAAAATGGCCAGTTCGCACTTGCTGCAATCAGTGACCCGGTGAATCCCGGGGAACTGTATCGTCTCGACATTGCGACAGGTGAACGGAAAGCACTGACTTCTTTCAATGAAACCTATGTGGCGGATACGATTCTCATACAGCCGGAAACGATTCAGCTGGAAGGGGCTGGAGGCTTCGACGTCCATGGCTGGCTCTTGAAACCTGCGAACTACAAGGAAGGCAGTAAGTATCCACTAGTCGTCAACATCCACGGAGGTCCGCATGCGATGTATGGGAACTCATTCTTCCACGAAATGCAAGTACTTGCAGCTCAAGGATGGGGAGTGCTGTACATCAATCCACGGGGCAGTCACGGGTATAGTCAAGCATTCGTGGACGCAGTACGCGGAGATTATGGCGGTGGCGATTACCAGGATATCATGGACGCGCTTGACGACGTCCTTGAACGGCAGGACTGGATCGACAAAGACCGACTTGGCGTGACAGGCGGCAGCTATGGCGGCTTCATGACCAATTGGATCGTCGGACATACGGACCGTTTTAAAGCGGCTGTCACACAACGATCCATTTCTAACTGGATCAGTTTCTTCGGTGTATCGGATATCGGCTATTACTTCAGCGACTGGCAAATCAAAGCGGATATGACCGATGTCGAAACATTATGGAAGCATTCGCCATTGAAATATGCAGAGAATGTGAAGACACCGCTGCTCATCCTTCATTCCGAAAATGACTTGCGTTGTCCGATCGAACAAGCGGAACAGCTCTACATCACCCTTAAGAGCATGCACAAAGAAACCGAGTTTGTGCGGTTCCCGGAAGCCGATCATAACTTGTCCAGGACAGGGAAACCGAACTTGAGGATCACGCGCTTGAATGAGCTGACAGGTTGGTTTGAAAAGTATTTGTGACATAAGGAAAACGCCTGTCCCGGGGGAAGGGACAGGCGTTTTTGAATGGGGAGGGGAAGGGATTAGCGTGAGCAGCAATCTCCAACAACAGGCGTTGAATCTTCGGCTGCATCGATTGCGATGCCAGCTCTGATTTTCTTGACAACTGCGTCTTCGATACAACATACGCCTTTCAACACGTCTGCGAGTGCTCTGTCGAATTCGATTTTTTCGCATGCTGATGTGCCATTAGGTTGATTGTTAAAATCGTTGAATTTTTCGATTTCTTCAAACAAGAGAAGTGTAACTGCAAATTCTGTCAGCAGAGCGGAAACGATTGTGATGTCGCCTAAAGTAACATTTCGGCTCTGAAGAGATTCTGCTGCTGCTGTTTGAAGTTGATTAAGCATTTTAGCGTGGTCCATATTCATTCACCTCCTTTAAATGGGATGCGTCCGGACAATGTTAGTATATGTCTCCATTTTTACGAGAGTTGGACAACCGTCCGCGGACAATCTTCTCAAATTGCTGTGGATGTGAAGTGACGACATACCGAGGAAGGGATTTTCCTAGTCCGTACATGACTAGTATATGTCGCCAGTTTTACGAGAGTTGGACAACCGTCCTTGGACAATCTTCTCAAATTGCTGTAGATGTTTATGGGAGAGACTGATCGGTTTGATCGGCGTTCTTCGTCCGAACATTACTACTATATGCAGCACGTTCACTCGCAATTGGACAAGCGTCCGGGGCCAACTGTCTTATCGGGCTAAATACTGATTTGAGTACGTTTTGAGGAGGTTCCATCCGAACACTTCTACTATATTCTGCAGTTGGAATAGAGAAGAGACAGACGTCTGTGGACAAACTTCTTACAGGTACTAGGAATTTCAGCAAAGCAAAAGCGATTGCAACCATTCAGGAAATATTGTAGGATGAACGTAATAGAAAACTGTCCAGACTTTTCCAGATTCCCTGAAGGCTTGGATAGCTTAAATGAGTTGGGAAGGGAATTTGAATGGAGGAGAACGCAGTGGGAGTCCAAAATGTAATGGAAGATGTCGTTCGGGATACCTTATTGTCGTATAAGAACAATATGAATCTTGCGTGTGATTGTGAGCAATGTCTGAATGACATCGCGGCACTCGCGCTCAATGAACTGCCGCCCCGCTACATCGCTAACTCGAAATATAGTCCATATGTCCGCGCGTCCCATGAAGCGGATCAGCAAGGAATCACTACGATCATCGCCATCATCGCCAAATCAGCAGCCCGCGTGTCTGCAAGCCCGCGCTGTGAGACGTTCGCGAACAAATAAGTAAAAACATCGAAGCGTATTCCAGCTTCGGTGTTTTTTTGTATGTAAATCATCGCTTCGTAGGTGATTACTAGCGGGTACGGAGAGGAAAGGAGCGGGTACGGAGAGGAAAGGAGCGGGTGCGGAGGGGAAACGAGCGGGTACGGAGGGGAAACGAGCGGGTACGGAGGGGAAACGAGCGGATGCAGAGAGGAAAGGAGCGGGTACGGAGGAGAAACGAGCGGGTGCGGAGAGGAAAGGAGCGGGTGCGGAGGGGAAACGAGCGGATACGGAGGGGAAACGAGCGGGTGCGGAGAGGAAAGGAGCGGGTGCGGAGGAGAAACGAGCGGATGCAGAGAGGAAACGAGCGGGTGTGGAGAGGAAACGAGCGGGTGCGGAGGAGAAACGAGCGGGTACGGAGGGGAAAGGAGCGGGTGCGGAGAGGAAAGGAGCGGGTGCGGAGGAGAAACGAGCGGATGCAGAGAGGAAACGAGCGGGTGTGGAGAGGAAACGAGCGGGTACGGAGAGGAAACGAGCGGGTGCGGCGGAGAAATGAGCGGTTCCAGTGAGGATACCACCAGATATAGCGGAGAACCATCCGACATGTGTTTACTCCATCCTTAAATGCGTAGCGAAGCGAAGCACACCAATCAATCTTGGTTTAAAATGGGGGGAAAGATGAATTGGTCGCGAGCTGGTAACCGCATCGAAGAAATTGAGTTGCCGCGGGAATGAGCCCTTCCCAGTCGTAGTCGAGCGTCTGCAAGAACTCTCCCTCCATCACTCCAACAGAAAAAACACGAATCCACTAAAAATCAGATTCGTGTCTCCCTCTCTTAGCGTCCTTTGAACTCGGGCTTCCTCTTTTCGGCGAACGCATTTAGCGCCTCCATCCGATCCTCTGTCGGAATCGTGATTTCGTATGCTTTCCGTTCAATCGTCAAACCTGTCGCAAGATCCGCCTTCATTCCTTGTTTAATCGCAAATTTCGCCTGCTGAACGCCAATGGGCCCATTGGCGAGAATTTTGTCGGCAAACGCCTGAGTCTCTTCTTTCAATACAGCATCTTCGACAGTCCGTGTCACCAATCCGCACAATGCGGCATCTGATGCGCTCAACCGCTGAGCTGTCAAAATGAGCTCAAGCGCTTTCGCTTCTCCGACTAAACGAGGCAATCGCTGGGTTCCACCTGCGCCTGGAATGATCGCAAGTCCCGTTTCCGTCAACCCCATAACTGCGGACATTGCAGCGAAGCGGAAGTCACAAGCAAGCGCGAGTTCCATCCCGCCTCCGAATGCGAAGCCATTGATCATCGCAATCGTCGGCTGCGGCAGCTGATCGATCGTCGTGAACACGTCTCCGATTTTATTCAGATTGCGTTTTACGTCCATGTCCGTCAACGTCTTCCGTTCTTTCAAGTCAGCCCCCACGCTGAGTGCGCGATCACCTGCCCCCGTCAATACAACGACACGCACTTCGGGATCGATCCGAATCTGTTCGACTGTTTCACCGAGTTCGCGAATCATGTCGTAATTGAACGCATTCATCGATTCTGGCCGATTCAACGTCACCCAAGCGAGTCCCTGTTTCTTTTCCAATGAAATCGTTTTCATTCCATACACCCCCACGGTCTTTAACACCCCTAAAACATACCATTTCAAAACGGATGAATCCAGAAAAAAGGAACTAATCTAATAAAAACAAACTTGCAATGTAGTTCCAATTTGCTACAATATAGGAAAATGGACTAAGTTAGGTGGAATTCCAGTGGACGCAAGTGTATTTGTAGGCAGACAGCCGATTTTGGATCGAAACGGAAACCTTTTCGGCTACGAACTTTTATATCGAAACAGCGAAGTGAACCGGTTTCCGAACGTGAATCCAGAAAAAGCGACAATCGGCGTGTTAGTCAATACGTTCCTCACGATTGGTGTCGATCGCGTTTCTGGCGCATACCCTTCCTTCATCAACTTCACAGGGGAATTATTGGCTCAGGATCTGTATGACCACCTGAATCCGGCGCGAGTTGTCATTGAAGTATTGGAAGACGTCGAAATCACCCCGACATTGCTCACCAAATTACGCAAACTGAAAAAACAAGGCTTCCGGATTGCTCTGGACGACTTTGTCCTGACGAAACAATATGAAGTGGAAAAAGGGTTGTTCACCATCATCGATTTCATTAAAGTCGATTTTCTCCAATCCGATCGACAAGAACGTGAACGGATTCAAAACTTCGTCCGTGTCTATCCGAATGTCCAATTACTCGCAGAAAAAATTGAAACAGCAGCTGAATTCGAGGAAGCGAAAAAAGCCGGTTATACATTATTCCAAGGGTATTTCTTCGCCACACCCGAAATCGTGAAAGGTGCGGAAGTCCCTGTCATTGAAGAACACAACTTCCGCATAATGGACCGACTCAATACCGATCTGCCGAGTATCCGGGACGTGGCCGGACTCATCACGCAAGATATGTCACTTACATACAAACTTTTAAGATTCATCAATACGTATGCGTTCGGCATTCCAAGGAAGATCACATCGATCCAGCAAGCCATCATACTGATCGGGTTACAAGAAACAAAAAAATGGATCTATATCATCACCCTCCACCAAATGGGGATCGGCGAAGGGAAGGGTCGGACGAAAGTGCTTGTTGACTATTCCCTTGTGCGTGCAAAGTTGTGTGAACTACTCGCTAAACGGAAGGGACACCAAAACTCGGATGAATTCTTTCTGATTGGCATGTTTTCGATGCTGGACGTGATCCTTCATCGGGATTGGCACGAAATCGAACACGACATTCCGCTATCCGACAACGTCATGCATACGCTCATGGGTGAACCGACACAGATGTCGCCCTACCTTCAACTGGTGATTGCCGTCGAACGTCTCGACTTGCCGCGCATGAAGGTGTTATGTGCACAACTCGACATCCCGATGAATGATCTATGTGTGTATTCCCAAGAAGCGATCCGATGGGGACGTCAGCTGGACTAAAAAACTTTCATCTTCCGCCTCATAGTGTTTCCCTATTCCCATGCAATTCGTTAGAATGAGGAAAGGAGTTGATGAGAGTGAATATTGCAGTTGTTACAGACAGTACGGCCTACTTACCTGAAGACTTGCGCAAGCGGCTCCAGATCCATGTTGTTCCGCTCGCAGTAACGATAGATGGACAGGATTATGAGGAAGAAATCGATTTAACGACTGAAGAATTCTATGAAAAAGTACGCGGAGATGGACCGCTTCCGAAAACTTCCCAACCTTCCGTCGGACAGTTCGCAGAGAAATTCAAACAACTGAAAGAAGAAGGTGCGGACGCAATCGTTTCCGTCCACTTATCGAGCGGAATCAGCGGCACATACACCGGAGCTGTCCAAGCAGGTGAATTGGATGAAACATTGGACGTGCGCGCTTTCGATTCGGAAATTTCCTGCTACATGCAAGGGTACTATGCGATCCGGGCAGCGGAACTTTCCCAAGCAGGTGCCTCCATGGACGAAATCATGAACGAACTTGAGGAAATGAAACAAACGATGCGAGCCTATTTCATGGTCGATGACTTGTCGCACCTCCAACGCGGGGGCAGATTATCGAGTGCTCAAGCATTAATCGGCGGATTGCTGCAAGTCAAACCCATTCTGCATTTTGTCGATAAAGTCATCGTGCCTTTCGAAAAAATCCGGACGCGTAAAAAAGCGATGAAACGGATCGCCGACTTGCTAGCTGAAGACGCAGCGAACATGCCGCTCGATGCCGCCATCATTCATGGCAATCAACCCGAAGAGGCAGAAATCTGGCTGGCAGAATTGAGCGAACGGCTCCCGGACGTCAAGTTCACCATCAGCCATTTCGGACCTGTCATAGGAACCCATCTAGGTGAAGGTGCGATGGGACTCGGTTGGGTCAAACGGAAAACGAACAACTAAACAGCAGGGGGTGTGCGGATGAACAAACCATTCGATCCGGCCGTCAGAGACTTTCTGGACGGTCGCATTTGGTTGCGTCAGCACACGCCTTTTTCTATGGAGATAATTAACGCCCATATCGATCGTGGCATGATCGGAACGATACCAGGGGTTACGATGAAAAAAGGGATACTCAGTCAACGGGATTGTACATGTGCACGGTGTGAAAACGAGGACCCTCTGCTATTCACCCATTTCCATTGTTTGCGTTGTGAAGGTCCATGCGCGTATTGCCGGAACTGCCTGCAAATGGGGAGAGTGTCCGTGTGCACAGAGCTGATCGTTTGGAAAGGTCCGAAAACCGAATACTCTAAGGAACACACACTCGCGTGGGAAGGGACATTGACAACACACCAGAAGCGCGCGTCCGAAGAGTTATACGAAAGTACGGTGATGGCCCGTCCTCATCTCATTCACGCAGTGTGCGGCTCCGGAAAAACGGAAATCTTGTTCGAACCGATACATAAGCTACTGTTAGCAGGTAAGAGAGTGTGCATTGCAGCGCCCCGCGTGGATGTCATCTTGGAGCTCGAACCCAGGCTGCGTGCAGCATTTCCGACCACCTCTCTTGAAGCGCTCTACGGCGGAGCGGACGTCAAGTCGTTCGATGCGCAGCTCATCCTTGCGACAACGCATCAGTTGTACCGATTCCGTCATGCATTCGACGCGGTTTTTGTCGATGAAGCCGATGCGTTCCCTTATACAGCGGAGAAGACACTCCAGCATGCGGTCCGTAAAGCGGCGAAACCTGGAGCACCCATCCACTTCGTCACCGCAACACCATCCGACAGACTCCTTGCGGAAATGAAGAAAACAGGTGCGGTATCCACCATCTATCGCCGCTATCACGGCCATCCGCTTCCCGGACCGCGAACCGAACCACTTTGGAACTACTCCAAACAGCTAACCAAAGGAAAACTGCCGGAAGCACTTGGCGCGTGGATCAGAAAACGGCTCGACTTGAACGAACCATTTCTCGTATTCTTCCATGAGGTTGAGTTGATGATGAAAGCGGAACAGGCATTCCGCCAACTCGACGACCGGATCCGAGCTGTCCACTCAGCGCATCCGGACCGGAAACAGCACGTCCAAGAGTTACGTGCGGGGAAAATTCCCGGATTGCTCACGACCACGATTCTGGAACGCGGCATTACGATTAAAAACGTCCAAGTGGCAGTGGTCGGCGCAGAACAATCCATCTTTGACAAAGGGGCACTCGTCCAAATCGGAGGGCGCGTCGGCCGGAATGTCAGCCATCCCACTGGCGATTTCGTATTGTTCCATAACGGCATCAGTTACGCAATGGATGGCGCACGCCGTGAAATCAACCGGTTGAACGCAGGAGGCGATGTCACGTGAACCCATGTTTACTGTGTATGAAACCTATCAAAGAGATGGCTTCCTGGCAGTCGTTCTTCGGACTCGAAAAGAAAAAGACACTTTGTGACGACTGTTCAAAACGCTTCGTTCGTGCCGACATAAAAGAAGAGGGCGACGTGTTGGACGCTGTTCATTCATTATACGAATACGACGACGCGATGCGGGATTGGCTCCATCAATACAAGTTCCTGCAAGACGTCGCACTCGCCCATGTATTCGGAGACGAGCTCCGACGTTCATTTTCAAGTAAGGAAACCATTGTCCCCATTCCGATGCATCCGGAACGCGCACGGCTCCGGACATTTTCGCACGTGGAGACGTTATTGAACGCCGCAAAACGACCTTACATCCAACTCCTCGAAAAGACGAATACAGGGGTCATGGGAGAGAAGTCGAAACAAGAGCGCCTCGGAATGGAGAATCTGTTCGAGCTCGCACCCGGAGCGGTTGTCCAACCGATCACGTACCGTCTTGTAGACGACATTTACACGACAGGGACCACACTGCGTCACGCAGCGAGCGTCTTGAAACAAGCAGGCGCCGCACGGGTTGAAGCGGTGACCTTAATCAGATCGATCCAGAAGTGAGTCAAGGAGGAACTAGAAATGGCAGATTTAAGACATTGCCCATCATGCGGCGACTTTTTCAACTATACGGGGGTCCGCGAAGTATGCGGCAAATGCGGAATGAACGAAGAACAAGTATATGAAGAGGTGTATCGCTTCTTACGGAAACGCGAAAACCGCGCAGCCACAATCGAACGCATCGTAGAAATGACGGAAGCGACGGAGTCCATGCTTCACAAATGGGTACGAAAAGGACGCCTGCAGCCCGCCATGTTTCCGAATCTAGGCTATCCATGCGATAATTGCGGCAAGCTGACATCCAAAGGAAAACTGTGTGATACCTGTACGGCTGAAATCAAACAAGAACTCAAAGTGTTCGAAGCGGCAACGGAATTCAGAGAAGCGATTCAGCAGAAAGACCAAGCGACGTATCTGTCGGAACGTAAGAGATAAATAATTGACAGTCATGCAAGTCTTTTAATGGCTGCCTGGACTGCCTTTTAACTATTGATGGAATTTGTTGAAGTATTTATGAACATAGGATAAATGTTGTCTATTTCAATAACCTTGATTGAAGTGGAAGGTGGCGACTCCAGAGGGAGCAGCGTAGATTGAAGACCCTGGACTGAGCGAAGCGAAGGAAGCGGCTGAAATCAAGCCCCCTCGGAAAGCGTCCACCTGCAACGGAAATCAAAACAGTCTAATATCCCCCTAATGAATTAGTTTATTACCTATTAAAACGGGTACGTGTAAAGCGCTGTCAAAGCTGTAGGTATACAGGTGTATATATCGGCAAATCTGTAATTTCGTACAAAAGACCCTTCAACTACTCGGAAATCAGCCGAAATAGTAACTAACAGCCAAACCTATTCGAAAGGAGCGAGAACAAACATGAAAATTACAAACAATAACATTCAACCCGTGAACCCTTACCGGGCGAACCAAGTGAAAAACGAACAAACGAAGAACGGAACGGCGATTCAGAAAGACCGTCTGGAAATTTCCAGTGAGGCCAAAAAGCTCTCCGAACCGAGCCCGATCACAGCTCAGCGCAATGACAAAGTCAGCGCATTGAAAGCTCAGATCCAAGCGGGTACGTATAAGGTCGACGCGGAACAGCTCGCTTCCGATCTGATCGGCTATTACCAACCGAAACAGTAAGCGAGCGCACTTCATTTTAGAAAGCAGGGGACCTCATGACAATCGAATCGATTCTAGGGCAGCTCGACCAATTGGAGAAGCTTCATAGGAGCCTGCTGCGCATCGCAAACGAAAAAACCACACGCATCAAGAAGAACGACATCAGCGGACTCGATCAGCTGCTGAAAGACGAGCAGGCACATCTTGCTGCCATCTTGCAGACCGACAAAGCCCGCGAAACAGCAGTCATCGCTTTCTTTACCGAACAAGGACGTCCGGTACCGCTTCAACCGACCATCACAGATGTACTCACCATCATCCAAGAGCCGGAACACACACAGCTTAAGGAGGCGAAGGACCGTCTCCTGCACGCGATTCATGAATTGAAATGGCAGAACGATCTGAACCAGAAGCTCACCTACCAATCGCTTCAATTTGTGAATCTGTCGCTGGACATGGTCCGTCCACGGACCGAATCCGTGAACTACTCGAAAAAAGAAGTACTCGGCAAACCGCCAACTGAAAAAATCGCATCATTCGATTCACAAGCTTGAGGAGGAAATCATCATGGGCTCAACATTTATGGGACTGGAAACAAGCAAACGCGGCCTGCAAACCCAGCAGTCCGCTCTTTATACGACAGGGCATAATATCAGTAATGCGAATACACTCGGCTACTCGCGTCAGCGGGTGAATATGCAGGCGACAAGCGGATTCCCGGGTGTAGGACTGAATGCCGGGACGATGCCAGGATTTTTAGGAACTGGGGTTCAAGCAGGTTCGATTCAACGGATTCGGGATGGGTTCGTGGATCAGCAATATCGTAGTGAGTCCAATAAGCTCGGATACTGGGATACACGTTCGAAAGCGATTGGGCAAGTTGAAGATATTATGAACGAGCCATCAGAATACGGCTTGCAAAAGTCACTCAGCCAATTTTGGAGCAGTTTAGAAGACTTAGCAGTCCACCCGGAAAATGGTGGAGCTCGTAAGGTTGTTATTGAACGTGGGAATGCAGTCGCAGATGCTTTCAACTATATGAATAAATCATTAAAAGAGTTGAAAACCAATGCTGGCCAAGAACTGGATATCGCAGCAAAAGATATCAATTCGATTTTAAAACAAATCGTGGGACTCAATGAACAAATCACCAGTATTGAACCGAATGGTTACTTACCGAACGATCTGTATGATGCACGGGATTTATTGATCGACGAGCTTTCAGGCTATTTGCCAATTGAAGTAAGTTATACGAAATCAGGTGGGAATGCTTCAGCGGTTTCAGAAGGCTCCGTGACCATCAAGTTGAAATCAAATGACGCGAATACAACTATGAACCTTGTAGCGGGCAAAGATCATACAACGATGACAGTAAATAAAACGGGTGAAGCGGTTACTGGGGTTTCTTTTTCTAAAAAAGGTGGCGGAACTTATGATCTTGCTGTAAAAGATATGATGAATACAGGAAGCATTAAGTCGCTCGTAGATACTTTTGGTTATAATGACGGAGCAGGTGTAAAAGGTCTTCTCCCTGATATGATCGGGAAGTTGGAACGAATGGAAAAAGCTTTTGTGAAAGCATTCAATGACCAACACAAAGAGGGATACCAGTTAAATTCAACAGCTAAGGGAGAAGACTTCTTTATCAAAAACGCGGATGGCAAACTGGTGGTGAACGAAGTAATCATCAAGGATCCATCTAAAATTGCCGCTTCTTCTGCCGAAAACGCAGAAGGAAATGGTGAAAACGCGAAGAAACTTGGCGGAATCCAATTTGTGAAGATTAATGGAGAAGGGGAGGGTCAATTGGGCGGTGCCACGATCCAAACATATTTCCAAGGGATCATCGGTGAACTAGGCGTAGACGGTCAACAAGCAGACAAAATGACGTTTAACTCTCAAACCCTCATGATTTCAGTATCCAATCGCCGTGATTCCATAAGTGCCGTATCACTCGACGAAGAAATGACAAACATGATCCAATTCCAGCAAGCCTACAACGCTTCCGCACGAATGGTCACAGTTGTCGATGAGACGCTAGACAAAATCATCAACGGTATGGGTATAGTCGGTAGATAATAAGGAGGAATCATAGCAATGCGTGTTACACAATCAATGCTTTCCAATAATATGCTCCGGAACTTAACGTCAAGTTATAGTAAAATGGGGAAATTGAATGATCAGTTGACGACCGGTAAAAAAGTGAATCGTCCATCCGATGATCCAGTCGTGGCAATGCGGGGACTGAACTACCGTATGCAAGTGGATAAGGTGGCACAATATCAACGCAATATCGGAGAAGTGAACAACTGGCTCGATAGTACGGATGATGCTCTTGATAAGGTCGGTCAAGCGTTGCACCGCACAAAAGAACTTGTTACAAACGCAGCCAACTCGGGAACTATGACGGATTCAGACCGCGAGAAAATCAAATCTGAGTTAGACCAACTTCGCCAACAGATTCAAGATACAGCGAATACAAAAGTCGGGGATAAATACATCTTTAGCGGTACAAAAACAAATTCACCGTTACACGATAAAACGATTACACCGCCAAGTACTGTACCAAATGGCTACCCGGATTTAAAAGACCCGAAAAATTCTGCATTTACTTCTGATATCAAAATAAATGTCTTTGATGGCGTTGATCTGAACGTTAACTCGAAGTCTGCAGAACTATTTAAAAAAATCGATGATATGTTTAAAAGCTTTGATGACCCTAATGTCGATTTCGGTGCTGCAATTGGAAAAGTCGATGGCATGATGGATGACTTGCTTACGGAACGTGCAGACGTCGGTGCTCGCCAGAACCGCGCAGAACTAATGGACGACCGTTTGGAAGCCCAAGAAGGGATTTCTAAAAAGCAAATGTCGTTGAATGAGGATATTGATTTCGAAAAAGTCATTACTGAAATGATTTCTCAGGAATCCGTCCACCGTGCGGCGCTATCTGTTGGTGCTCGAATCATCCAGCCTTCACTCGTGGATTTCTTAAGATAATCTATTTTGCACGAGATGTGCCAGGTACTCTTGTGCCTGGCATTTGTTGTTTTACATATAGAAGGAGGTGCCACTCATGCAAATGCCACAACTCCAAATCCAAACAACGCCAGGAAAACTAGGACTCAACACTGAGAAGCCAGTTCAGCAAATCGAACAATCAAGGGCGACAATTGACCAACAGCAACCCGCCGCAACTTTGGAGATTTCAACGACTCGGCCACAACTATCCATCGATACGACAGCAGTACGCGAAGACATCGATTTGAAAAGTGCATTTAAGCGAACTGAAGAATATGCCCAGTTAGGCCGTCAAGCAGCGTCAGACGGAGTGGGGAGACGTGCTGCAGAGGGGCAGCAACTATTGCGGATTGAAAATGGTGGTAATACCATTGCAGACTTAGCCAAACAAAATGGGACACCGCCTCCAGCGCCGCTGGGTATGCGGTTCGTCGCCAATCGCTCTAAAATCCAAATGTCGATTACACCAGGTACAACGACGATTAACGCAATGGCTCAAAAACCGGTATTCAACGTTCAGGTGAACAAGCCAATCCACGATTACATCCGAGGGAAAGTAACCGGACAAATGGAGCAACACCCCTCCATCCAGATTGACTGGAAAGGGTAACAAAGAACGAAAAAGGAGAACTTCATATGACCATCCAAACAAAATTCCATGGCGAACTCGATATCGACACCATTGCTCAGTGGACATTTCCGAAAGGACTTCCGGGCCTTGAAGATGAAAAGCAATTCGTCCTATTGCCGATCGAAGAAAACGACAGCTTCCAAGTGATGCAATCTATAACAAGTTCAAATGTCGCGTTAATCGTCTCAAACCCATATACAATAGTAAACGACTACTCATTTGAGATTGATGAACCGACGTTAGAGTTATTGGAGATCAAATCACAAGAAGACTTGATGATCCTGGCAGTCATGACACTGAAACAGCCATTTGAATTGTCAACAATCAACCTGCAGGCGCCACTCGTATTCAATATCAAAAATCACAAAGCAAAACAAATGATTCTAAATGATGCCAACTTCAATCTGCGACAACCAATCGGTCAGCTAGTTGAAAAGGGGGCGCGTTAATATGCTCGTTCTCTCAAGAAGACCCAACGAAACGATAAAAATCGGTGATGACATCGAACTGAAGATTATCGAAGTGAAAGGCGATGTAGTCCGGATTGGTATTGAAGCCCCTAAGTCAGTGGAGATTCTGCGCGGAGAACTCGTTCAATCCATTTCGGAAACGAACTCAGAAGCAATTACAGTGGATTTAAATGTGTTCAAACAATGGATGAAGAAAGACTGAGAACCTCCTGCAGGTTCTTTTTCTTTTGGGAATTATTTCGTGTCAAAACAGATAGGTAGAGTGAAATACTTTTGAAAAACTTATTGAAACTACTAAACACTCATGCAACTAATCCGATATTAGATATGTAAGCAAGAGAAGGATGTTTCGGCCGGCACTCTGACTCAAGCGAACAACAAAATGATCAGGTTCACAAGGACGTGAACCTAACACAACTCAAGGAGGAAACAACAATGATTATCAATCACAATATCGCAGCAATGAATACTCATCGTCAACTAGGAGCTAACAATACTAACGCTTCTAAAAACTTGGAGAAATTGTCTTCTGGTTTGAAAATTAACAAAGCTGGAGACGATGCTGCAGGTCTAGCAATCTCTGAAAAAATGCGCGGACAGATTCGTGGATTGGATATGGCTCAAAAGAACGCACAAGATGGTATTTCTTTGATTCAAACTGCTGAGGGTGCATTGAACGAAACACATGACATTCTTCAGCGTATGCGTGAACTGGCTGTTCAATCTTCAAACGATACAAACAATGACGCCGACCGTGCAGAATTGCAAAAAGAAGTTGATCAGCTAGCACAGGAAATTACAAGAATTTCAGACAACACTGAATTCAACACAAAAAATCTTCTTGGTAAAGATGACAAAGCTGGATTTTCAGGCAAGTTCCACATTGGTGCTAATACAGGACAAGATATTAGTTTAGATATTAAAAATATGGCTGCCAAATCACTTGGCGTTCAAGGGAATGCTTATGAATTGACAGATGTTGCGGGTGTAACGGATTTACAAGTACAAAGTAAAGACGGCAAAGCAATCACTATCAAATTTACTGATACAGCCATTGCGACAGAGACAACAGCTTCAATTAATCAAACTGGAGATGAAATTACAGTTGTTCTTGCTTCAACTTCAGCAACTACTGGTACAGGAACTACTGCTTCCCATGCTGATATCAAGAAGGCGTTAGAAAGTATCAAAGAAATCAATGTTTCTGTAAAAGAGGGAGCTACATTAAGCACAACTGCTATTGGGGACGTTGCTAAGCCCGGTGATACAACTGTCAAAACTACTCTTGATGCGGATTTAAGTAAAAAAGTGGGGATTGATATATCATCACAATCTTCAGCGTCAGGCGCAGTAAAGACAATTAATGATGCAATTGAGACTGTCTCAGCAGAGCGCTCTAAGCTCGGTGCTACACAAAACCGTCTAGAGCACACAATCAACAACCTCGGAACTTCTTCTGAAAACCTAACGGCCGCGGAATCACGTATCCGCGACGTGGATATGGCGAAAGAAATGATGTCGTTCACTAAGAACAACATCTTGACTCAAGCAGCACAAGCTATGTTGGCTCAAGCACAACAGAGTTCGCAAGGGGTCCTTCAACTTCTTCGATAATGTTGTACGGGCGTCTAACTTGGTAACGAGTTAGAGCATTACTGGGTGAATTGCTGGAACCTCCTGAGAGCTCTTCTACCACAGCGGAACTGGAAACGGTAAACGTGAGGGTTTGAAAAAGAAGAGATTGGACAATCAGCAGCGAAGCCCCTGTCGGGAAACCGTGGGGAACGTTCAACGACTAGGATACACCGT
Source organism: Sporosarcina gallistercoris (assembly GCF_050459885.1). Classification (GTDB taxonomy): domain Bacteria; phylum Bacillota; class Bacilli; order Bacillales_A; family Planococcaceae; genus Sporosarcina; species Sporosarcina gallistercoris_A. Next base: position 116,669 of record NZ_JBCMNO010000014.1, read on the forward strand.
CTAAGGCATCTGCTATGACGATGAAATCCGTAGGGTGTTACGAGACGTAACATTCGAAGTGCCCAGCTCCTGTGAACGTGCAGGATGAAGATATAGTCTGACCTCGTTTAGAAATGACGGGACAAGTCGCAAGCAAACCAGCAGCCTCAAGGCGTTCTTCAACTTCTTCGTTAATCGAACCCTTGACTTACAAAAAAGAGACTTCCTCGCGAAGTCTCTTTTTTTTCGTGCGTCCAGCGTGGGCGTAGTCTATAGGGTGCGAGTCCCGAACTGTGAAGGCAGAAGTAACAGTTAGCTTAACGCAAGGGTGTGCGTGGTGACGCGGAATCAGAAGGAAGCGAGCGGCAAACCCCCGGTCTGAGGAACACGAACTTCATATAAGGCTAGGCGCAACTGGATGAGTTTGCGAAACAAAACCAAGTCCTTTCTGCCGAAGGGTGCGCAGAGTAAATGAAGCAGATAGATGGAGGGAAAGACTACGCTCTTACCTGGGGAGGTCTGACTGATACGTCAAGTACACTTGATAACCTATCCAGTGATGGATAGCTGAACAGTCAGAAGTCAGCAGAAGCCATAGTACGATTTCAACTCGAGAGGAATGGGAAGGGCTGAACAATTAAGAGAGAACAACCTCTTGGCATTCAGTAACCTGCGATGAACACAGATAACCGTACAGGCATACTTGATGGAGGAAATAGTGAATTCCATGGGGGACTTCAAGATGTTGGAGCAGAACTGGCATAAGAAGAACCGTTGTTCACGGAAAGAGGCGTGACGAATGTTGATGGGGCAGATCCTATCACGGGAAAATCTACTTTCTGACCCTGAAAAGGGTAGAGCGAAATAAAGGTAGCCATGGTGTGGATGAAATGCCCGTACAAAACCTACGAGCGCATATCGTGAAGCATTGGGAGTCCATGAAAATGGAACTGTTAGAGGGAACTTATGAACCGCAACCAGTCCGCAGGGGCGAAATCCCAAAACCTGACGGTGGTGTGCGTCTATTAGGCATCCCTACTGTGATAGACCGGCTCATTCAACAAGCGATTGTCCAGATTCTCACCTCGTTATATGACCCAACGTTTTCAGACCATAGTTATGGCTTTCGTTCAAAACGAAGCGCCTATGACGCGGTAAGAAAGGCGAAAGGATATTTAACAGAAGGAAATCGCTGGGTAGTCGATATAGACTTGGAGAAATTCTTCGACAAAGTAAAACATGATCGACTCATGGGGACACTGGCGAAACGAATTGAAGATAAACGTTTACTGAAGTTAATCCGTAACTATCTGAAGTCAGGTATTATGATACATGGCGTGGTGACGAATAGTGAAGAAGGGACACCACAAGGGGGTCCACTTAGTCCTCTACTTTCTAATATAGTCTTAGATGAATTAGACAAAGAATTAGAAAGAAGGGGACACTTATTTGTCCGTTATGCCGATGACTGCAATATCTATGTGAAAACAGAGAAAGCAGGACATCGAGTGATGAACTCTATGACTTCATTTATCGAAGGGAAACTGAAGTTGAAAGTGAATGGAAATAAATCCGCGGTTGACCGTCCATGGAAGAGAAAATTCCTTGGCTTCAGTTTCACCGGCGGCAAAGAACCCAAGTTTCGTAATGCCACAGAAAGCGTGAAACGGATGAAGAATAAAATCCGTGAAATTACTTCTCGGAAGAAACCTTACTCGTTAGAGTACCGGATAAAGAAACTCAACCAATATCTGATGGGATGGTGTGGATATTATGCTCTGGCAGATACGCCAAGTGTGTTTACTAAATTCGATTCGTGGATTCGCCGAAGACTACGCATGTGTATGTGGAAGGACTGGAAGAAACCCAGTACTAAAGTGAGGAAACTCATAGGATTAGGTGCCCCGGAAGGGAAAGCTTATGAATGGGGGAACCCTCGTAAAAAGTTACTGGAGAATTTCTAAAAGCCCCATACTACACAGAACCCTTGGAAACTCCTACTGGAGTTCCCAAGGGCTCAAAAGTCTATTATCTCGTTACGAAACTTTGCGTCGTCCATCTTAATTGAACCGCCGTATACCGAACGGTACGTACGGTGGTGTGAGAGGTCGGGAGTTAATTACTCCCTCCTACTCGATCATTATAACTGACCTCGTTTACGCAAATCGACAGCTTTATAGACGATCGCCCAATAACTGCGCTTGAGCTTCTCAGCAATCTGCCAAAGGCGAAAGTAATGTAAGGAGTTGCGTGGGGGAAGCAAAAAAGTAATTATAGGTTCTGTTATTTTCCATACCTATGCATAGTTACCATCACCACTCTGTTAATTTACAAAGTGGACTTTTCTAAATAGGAGACGATATTAAACAGAGAATATATATGAGAGGAGCATTTCGATGAATAATATGATCCCCCATGAATTAGAGTTCATCAAACAGCAATTGACATAATGCAAGCTGCAGGATAGTCTGCTTGAGAAAATTGAAATGAGATTACATGCGTTAAAAAAATTGCTCAGTATGCGTCAGAGCATGAGCATATTCTGGTGGAGAGGACACAGCAAAATAAGGAATTCGAAATGCATCAGGTGATTATAAAAGGTTTAGAACAGGAGTACGGAGAATTATTGAAGCCATGGAAAAACGAATTGCCCTTGCAGTGAAGCTGCCACCTGTTTAGTCTTTTACTCAAGAGAGGTGATACTATGATTGCAACATTTCTTGCCATCCATAAAAAAACTATTATTGCCTTCCAGTGCCTGGTTACTGGAAGCGGAATACGGCGAACAGCGAACACTGAACAGCTGGTCTATTTGAGTGACTATGATAATAATACGTGCGCGAGAAAACTGGGCTAGTAGCTTGGGTTTAACTTTTTCAATGCGTATGATCAGATGAGTTATTAATTTATAGAAAAAGGTAAACTCCAATCAATAGGAAAAGCGGCCACCCTTAATCGGGTAAGCCGCATTTTTGTAGTCTGTTGTTTAGTGATAATTGGAAGAAGAATGGTTCCTAGCCAATGCTTCATACACTTTTCTTAGTTGAATCGAAACAGTTTGATAACAGATTAATTACTTTCAAGATGGAGGTCCGCCTTTTTTAGAAAAAATAAAACTATTGGACCGGTAATAAAAGTATGTTATATTAATGTTGAGGTGATTAGAATGAATATAAAATTTGTTGAGAAGTGTTTGAAAATGCCGCATGCACAAGAAGTTGGGTTTTACTTGGTAGAGAATGAAAAAGTATATGTAGCAATACACGACAATGGAACAAGATACTTTAACTCAAGTCAAAGTAGTACAGTGGACGAATATATTGAGCACCTTAATTCTGACAACTTTATTGAATTACCAAGAGCTGTAGTAAATGAATCACAGTTTAATATTGGTGACACTAAACTTACTGGTTCTGTGCTGAATGATGGTAGAAGAGTTATTAAAGATACTAGCTTGTTTAGCGCTCTTGACAGAACACGTAAAGGTGAAACGAGAATAGAAGGGTTCCCGCCAATTATAGGATCAAAATCATTAGCGACGTTATTAACAGAGATGTATCCCCAATATTTAAATCAGATCATGCCTTTTGAAGTTGCTCAATTCAATGGTTCGACAGGTAAATGGTATGATGCAAATACTATTCCAATCATTTGTGATTTATATATGGAAGCTGAGAAACAAGGATTAATAAGTGTTAACCAGGCTCATGTACTTGAGAGAGCAAAAGTTCTTTTAAGATCTCTAGCTAAAGTGGGTATAACAGCTTTAATTGATGAGGCAACAAATTATCAAGAAGTTAGAGGGAAAGATGAACTTCAGCTATTGCTAGAGCAATTTATTGCAGAGGAATTAAGACCCTACTCTAAAGAATTTAAGAGTGAGTATTTCGAGCAGTTGTTCAAGTTATATGGATTACCTTACGATCCTACTACTTCCAAACGTCCGTTATATTTTGCGAAATTCACAAGAAAGTATGTTTATGACTTACTTCCTCCAAATGTGTGGGTAGAAATAGATAAACAGAATCCATTGCTGTATGATGCGGAAAAAGATCGCTCTAAAAGAAAATATCATATTCACAGATTGCTTTCAGAGGAACACGGTATAAGATATTTGCGGGAACATTTAGAAAGTTTAATACCCGTTATGAAGTTATCTAAAAACATGAACGATTTCAAATTGAATTTTGAAGAAGTATATGCTGATAAAATTAGGAAAATCAAGCAAATGCAAGATAAGTATCAATTGACGTTGGAAGATATAGATAGTAATACTAATGTAAAGTAAAGAAATACGGCGAACAGTTGATTTATTTAAGTGTTTATGAGAATAATGCTGGTGCGAAAAAAACTGCACGAATTTTTCCGTTATCATCAAAAAATTAGATGAAGACAGGGAGTTGATTTATCGAAAATGGAAACTCCTTGCAATCAAAAAGCGGTTTTCCCTTTATTGGGAAAGCCGCTTTTTTGCTGTCTGTTGTCCGATTGTACTCGGCATGTGCTTTGTCGCTTTGCCAAGTCCATATTGCGGCATGTTGACAACAAGAAATTCCTGCCTGTGCACCTCGCAAATTATGAATTATGCGGATTTGTAAGTTTCGTCGCGCACAGGCAGGGCTCTGTAACTGCTAAACTAAAATGGACAGTTTTTGCTTAATAGAACTGAACCCTTTCTGCCCTTTTTTATGAATTCCAAGATGAACCCCTCCTGTAACAATATGTTCCTACAACTATAACATCTCCTGTGTCCATTTTAAGGGGGGCGACTACTGGACCCCACACAACTCAGGTACTATTCTGAAATTCACGAGGTCCAGGTACTTGCCACTTCGATAACATTAAACTCTATCAACCATCTACCTATAAGATTGAAATCCCCCAAACCTGGGAATACATCAATAACAACCAAAACAATCCACGCATCCAAGGATGGTTTTGCTATTTTATACTCAAAGGAGATTTTCATCATGAAACCACTCATAGGCATCACATCAGACATAGACGAAAACGGAGAAACGTTCTTGAAAGCGGACTACAGCCGGGCGATCTTGCGCGCAGGGGGATTGCCGGTTGTACTGCCAGCAGGGCTTGAAGATATTGAAGAGATCTGCGACCGGATCGATGGCTTGCTGTTGACGGGCGGGGAAGACGTGAATCCGCTTCTGTTCGGGGAAGAGCCGAAACGGGAACTGGGTAAGATTGCGCCTGAGCGCGATACGATGGAGATGGCGCTTGCGAAGTGTGCAGTAGGCAAGGACATGCCGGTGCTGGGCATTTGCAGAGGGCATCAGATTCTGAATGTTGCGCTTGGCGGAACGATTCATCAGCATATTTACTCGGATTTGGAAGGACCGCTCTTGCAGCATAAGCAGCAGGCGGATCGCAACTATCCGACGCATACGGTTCGAGTGACAGAGGGGAGCCGACTCGCGGAATTCGCATCGGCTAAAGAAATTCTTGTGAACTCCCTTCACCACCAAGCGGTGAATGATGTACCCGAACCATTACGAGTCATGGCGACTGCAACGGATGGAATCATTGAAGCGTTGGAAAGTACGAAGCATCGTTTTGTGATGAGCGTGCAATGGCATCCCGAAGCGCTCTCGAACCGATCCGATGAAACGTCATTGAACTTGTTTGAAGGCTTTGTTGCCGCATCTAAAAAATCGTGAACCCTAATTAACGTACAAAAAGGGACTGCCCATAACTCGGGCAGTCCCTTTTCTGTTTAGTTGAATAGGTATATCACTCGTGAAACACATTTCTTGAATGCAGCTCGTCGGCCTTTTCAATTGGAGAGCTCGCGCAGGGCTGCAAGGATTGGAAGATCCATCATGTAAACGAGATTGCCAACTGAGGTATGACGCGCTGGAGAAATGTGTACTCCTTCTATTCGCAAAACTTGAAGCGGCTAATCGCATTGAAACATCTTGCCTAAGCTTTGTGACGTCCCCTTAACTTCCAAATCTGATAGATCATCGCGATGGACGAAATAATCGTTAAGTAGGTAAGTACGACCCATCCTGATTGCAAATAAGGGCGAAGGGCAGTTTGTACGGTTTCGCTTGTCAGAAATTCTCTTTGGAGAATACATCCATAGGTAGCCGCTGCAGCGAGTAACACGACTGCACCTATTCCTTGTGCGAGTTTACTTTTTGTTTGTCCTCGCTCGGCACTGTATTGAACGGCCCAGCCGTCTTTTTTGTTTGCCGATAGTTTACCGAGCCATACGTTTGTGAACGTGATGAGGTTCACCCATAGATAGAGTTCGGGACTGATGAGTAATGCGGCGAATAGGACGTCGATAGGGCGGTGCATAGGTGTCTTCAAGGCGAGAATTGTATTTAAGATGGAGGCAAGTACAACGGGAGTGAGCCAAATCCAGGACCAGGTGAATTGGCCAGTGGCGACGCTGAGAACGATCAATAGGACGAATAGGACACGGATAACCAAGTTCATGAGTGTTTTCACTTGGGATAGCCAAATTTTACTACGATGCTTGGAGCGCACTCCGATATTGTTGTTAGTCAGTAACTCCACCGTTCCGGATTGCCACTTGTTCCGTTGCTGTCTGAACGTATGGTAGGATTTCATCGCATCTACATAACAGCGGGCGTTTGGGCTGATGAGTGTTTTCCACTTTTTCTGGATTTGCCATGTCAGCAGCATGTCCTCTACATCACTTTCATCTTGCCAAGGTCCATCTAATTTGTTTTCATCGATCACCTCTTGAAGTGCTTCCGGACGAAATAATGTGGCTTGCCCACCGAGGACGTACGTGCTGCCGCCACTGTACTGCAAATCCAGCAGCCAGCTTGCCATGTCTTGTTTTTGCTGATGTGTCCACCATCGGGAAAGGAATCCGCCATACTCTCCCGTAGAAATTTTGTCCTCGTAATGGGGATCGGATTTTGAAATCAGGCTTTTCTTTTTCGGCATCCGCATTGTGTATTTCGCCATGACCCCACCGATATTACGCGAGCTCATCAAACCATCCCACAGATGGGATAAGGCACCAGGGGCAAGCCTGCTGTCAGCATCCATCCCGAGGATCGCTTTGATAGAATTCTTATAATACTCTTCATAAATTGTTTGTCTTTTATCATACAAGTCCAAAAGGTCTCCATAGATGCTTTTCCAAGCGGTATTCAGCGCTCCGACTTTTCGTTGCTTATTATTTTGAGTCGTGAGGACGGTCAACCTCAAGTTGAATTCGACGCCGGCATCCAAAGCCGCCTCCTCGGTCCGATCCGAACAGTTATCAGCGATGACAAATACATCCATTTCCACGTCTTTTGGTAAAGACTGATCACCGAGCCCTGCCAAGCAATCCCTAATGGATCTTTCTTCGTTATGGGCAGGGATGAAGACCGCGATACGAGGTTTCATATACGTATTTCGCACTTTGGATTTGATTGTGAACGAAGAAGAAGCCTCGTCCTGACGGTCCATTAACAGCATATCCATACCTCTGTTGCCACCTCTCTATCTTCATAAATGAATCTATACCCATTTAGTCCCAAGTTCTTAAGTAGGATACTCATCTATCTATACAGTATTGAATTTCTGATGGAATTAGAACAGAGGAGAGAGAACTTATTGGACGCTACCAAGAGGAGATAAAAGAATAGTGCAATGAAAAAGGACTGCCAAATGTACTGGCAGTCCCGAACATCTCATCTATTACACTTTAAACCGATCAATTGCATGACTCAACTCTTCACTCAAATTCGTTAATGTCTCTGCGGCATCGGTCACCGACTGGATGGCGCGGAGCTGTTCTTCAGTAGAAGCACTCACTTCTTCACACGCAGCAGCGGTTTCTTGAGAAGTTGCCGCCATCGTCTGGATTGTCATGGCAACGTCATCCTTATGATGCGACACGTTCTGGATATCGATTGAAATCGCGTCGATGGATGCTTGCATGTCTTCCATTAACGCGGACAATTGACCGAACGTCGACTCCGTTTCTTGCACGACAACGCCTTGGTCACGGAACGTCGTAATCGTTTCTTCCATTTGTTGCGTGACGAGTCGTGACTCTTCCTGCAATTGCAATACCGTCGTTTGGACATCTTTAGTCGCGTGTGCCGATTGTTCCGCGAGTTTGCGGACTTCGTCTGCTACGACTGCGAATCCTTTCCCGTGTTCTCCTGCACGTGCCGCTTCGATGCTTGCATTCAACGCAAGTAAGTTCGTTTGGGATGAAATATCCGTAATCGTATCCATCACGCTGCCAATCGCTTTCACTTTTTCACCAAGTGTCCCGATCGCTTCGTTCATCGATTTCAAATTCTGACCGGATGATTGGAACGTCTCTTGCAACTGTGCCATCTGTGTTTGTCCGTTTGCGTTCATGTTTCCGGTACGCTCGGCAATTTCAGTCATCGATACGGCGCGCTCTGTGATGCCGGTGATCTGACGGCCGAGTTCATCCGCCCGTTCGGTAACCGTTTCTGCGTCTTGTGCCGACTTAGATGCACCTTCAGCTATTTCGTTCACCGCATAAGCCACTTCTGAACTGGAAGCATTCGTTTCTTCTGCGACCGCACTCAAGCTTTCGGAATTCATGCGCACGTTTTCAGCGGATTGGTTCACAACTGAAATGATGCCATGCATGCTCGTAATCATTTCGTTGAAATGTTCGCTCAACTGGCCGATTTCATCTTTTGTCTGTATGTCCGAATGCGTCGTCAAATCCCCTTCAGCGACGGCATCCATCGATTTGCGCAAACTGGCGATCGGCTTCAGTAATTTCCCAATGATGAAGAACAATCCAATCGCGACCATCATGAGAGTAATCATGGAAATCACTAAAATGGATGTCCTCAGTTGCTTTGCCATTCCCATCAGCTGATCTTGTTCGTAAACGGTTCCAACTTTCCAGCCGAATTTCGGAATTGTGGAGTAGACGCTTATCTGTGGCTCGTCTTTTTCGTTTTTGTAAGCAATATCCCCGGAATCTTGAGCGTACATACCTTTCACGTGGGGGGTATCCATCCTATTTTCACCGCTAAGAGTCGGATGGGAAATAGCGGTACCTTCCTGGTCATAGAGAATCGGGTATCCGCCAAAAGGGATGTCCATGGAAGTCAGCAAGTTGGTCAATTTAGTCAGTTCCAAGTCGATGGCCATGACCCCTTGCAGCTTACCGTCCTTTTCAACTGCGTAGGATCCGGTGATAACGAATTCCCCGGTTTCAATATCAGGATAAGGAGTGGACCAATGGACAACTCCAGGTTCATCAGCCGCTACTGTATACCACTCACGGGATGTCGGATCATAGTCAGTCAGATCATCTTCAGGGTACATCGCCGTAAACTTATCGGGCATGCCATAATAGAGGTAAACCGCATCCTCGTATATATCCACAGTCTCTTGAAGTTTTTGCATGATTTGTTGTTCAGTGACTTTACCTCTGGCCGGGCCAGTGAAGTTGACGACTTCGTTTGAATTGGACACGGCAGTCAGCCCTTTAGTATATTGCTCCATGTAATTTTCCACTGTGAAAGCGGTTTGGTCCGCGAGTGTTCCACTGGAATCCACGACGCGCTCCAATGATAACTTCTTCACCTGGTCGTCCAGCAGGTAGAATAGGAGCATCATGCCAATAGAGAATAACAAAAGTGCGGATAGGATGATTTTGGATTTCAAAGATTTTCTCATTCTTAAATTCCCCTCTAGTTGAAATAATTTGTCAATGGATACTTAGGTGTAAAGTATACCATGGAAGCTGAGTAAGGTAAGATGAAAATCACGAATATTTAATTATTGGTGTGTGAAAAGTACTGGATATGCCTGCATCTATTTCATGAGGCAAGAAGAGTCTTGATAGAGGATTAAGTTTATAAAACGAAGGAGAGTGAGCAGATGGGATGAAACGATATCCTCATTTGATATGGGTGATTTAAATTAATAAGTAAAAAGGGGACTGCCAGATCAATCGGCAGCCCCTCTTTTGATTTTTATACTCTAAATCGGTCGATCGCATGACTCAACTCTTCACTCAAGTTCGTCAATGTCTCCGCTGCGTCCGTCACGGACTGGATGGCGCGCAGCTGTTCTTCTGTTGACGCACTTACTTCCTCGCATGCTGCCGCCGTTTCTTGTGAAGTGGCTGCCATCGTTTGGATGGTGGAGGCAACCTCCTCTTTATGGCGGGCGACAGTCTCGATCTCCTCGGAAATCGAATGGATCGAGGTTTGCATATCTTCCATTAATGCGGAGAGGTCGCCAAACGTCGTCTCCGTTTCCTGGACAACCAAGCCTTGTTCACGGAATGTCGTGATGGTCTCTTCCATTTGTGCGGTCACAAGAACCGATTCTTCCTGGAGCTGCTGGACAGTTACTTGTACATCCTTCGTAGCGCGTGCCGACTGCTCTGCAAGTTTCCGCACTTCTTCCGCTACGACCGCAAACCCTTTCCCGTGTTCGCCTGCACGCGCAGCTTCAATGCTTGCATTCAGTGCTAACAGATTCGTCTGGGATGAAATATCCGTGATTGTGTCCATCACACCACCGATGGCTTTCACTTTTTCGCTAAGTGTCATAATCGCTTCGTTCATCGTTTTCAAGTTCATGCCTGACGACTGGAATGTCTTCTGAAGCTGTGCCATTTGAGTTTGTCCGTTGGTGTTCATATCTCCAGTACGGACTGCGATTTCATTCATGGAAACTGCACGTTCTGTAATGCCGTTTATTTGCCGGCCTAGTTCGTCAGCCCGTTCCGAAACGGTTTCAGCATCTTCTGCAGATTTTGAAGCGCCGTGTGCAATCTCACTCACTGCATGTGCGACTTCAGAGCTGGATGCATTCGTTTCTTCAGCGACCGCACTCAAGCTTTCAGAATTGGTCCGGACATTGTCAGCGGATTGGTTTACAACTGAAATGATGCCATGCATATTCGTAATCATCTGATTGAAGTTCGTACTTAACTGGCCGATTTCGTCTTTCGTCTGAATGTCTGACTGGACGGTAAGATCGCCTGCCGCTACTTCGTCCATGAGAGCACGCAGTCGGGCGATCGGCTTCAGCAGCCTACCGATTAGGAAATACAACACGACAGCCACAACTACTAAAACAATGGAAGAGATCATCAGGATGGAAGTTCTCAGCTGTTTCGCCATCCCCATCAAGTTCTCTTTTTCGTATACGGTTCCGACTTTCCAACCGAACGATGGAAGTGTAGTGAAAACACTGATCATCTCTTTCCCTTTTTCGTTGTAAGCAAAATCGCTTTGTTCGTAACTATACATGTCTTTCACATAGGATAAGTCCATCAAGCTATCTCCGGTATTCGTAGGATGAGAAAGAGCCGTCCCTTCTTTATCAAACAAAAACGGTTGTCCGTCATAAGGGATGGCCGTAGCATTCAGCATCTCGGAAATTGCAGTCAGTTCCAGGTCCACTGCCGCCACTCCGGCTAGTTTCCCGTTGTTTTCAACAGCCAGTGAAGCGGTTGTCATCAGATTGCCGGTTGCTTCGTCAGGATAGGGTGGGGACCACTGAATTTTACCAGGAGAAGCAGCGGCCAACTGATACCAAGGACGTTCTGTCGGGTCGAATGAAGTCATGTCCCCTTTCGGAAATTGTACAGTGTGTTTTGAAGGCGCCGAAAAGTAGACCGCAACGGCATCATCGTACGTGCCAAGAAAAAGTTCAAGCTGTTTTTGAAGAAGAGCTTCGGCAGCGGCACTTTCATTCGATAAGGTGAAGTCCTCTATTTCATTTGAGTCAGCAAGGAATGTCAATCCTTTACTGTATTGTGATAAGAAATTTTCAACTGAATCGGACATCTGATCTGTCGTTCCTTCACTGGAACTGATGACCCGTTCCACGGAGCGGAGCTTAATCATCCCGTTCAGCATAAAAGCCATCAGCAGAACACCGACTAAAAATAGTGCGAGCGCGGCTGAGATGATTTTAGTTTTAAGAGATTTTGTCATGATTTTCCTTCTTTCTTCTATTATATGTACAAAGCCTATTTCGGAAGGAAAATCTAAAAGTTTAGGGACGGAGATAAGACAGAAAATTATAATCGGTTGCATACTGCCGCGCAAAATATTTTGTGACCGTTTCTGAAATACAGGGCCAGGCCAAAATCCACTGTAAACTTCTCCCCAGCTTTGCCGATATACTAACTAGATATGTGTGACGCTAGAGGAGGACGGAGAAATGGTCAGTCAAATAGGGGGAGGTCACGACCGGCAACATGCGGCGGGACCTGCGGATGGAACAGTATCCGGAATTGTGACAAAAGTTGAAGCCATTAACGACCAAGCACAACAGCAAGCATCTGGAGAACTAGAGTTACCCATCAAGAAAGCCAAAGAAGTGACGGCAGGGTTGAATCAGTTCCTGGAAAGCGTGGACACGCAGCTACGGTTCAAAATGCACGACGAATTGCACGAATACTATGTGACGATTGTGGACTCAAAAACCGATGAAGTGATCCGGGAGATCCCATCCAAAAAACTAATGGACATGCACGCGGAAATGAAAAAATTCCTCGGCCTGCTCATCGACCGTAAAATCTAAAGGAGTGTTTCAATATGAGAATTGGTGGACTAGCCAGCGGAATCGATACCGAATCGATTATTAAAGACTTAATGAAAGCCCAGCGCATCCCGTTGGATAAAGTGACACAGAAGAAACAGTATTTTGAGTGGCAGTTGAACGATTATCGCAGTGCGAATCGGGATTTGAAAAGTTATAGTACGAAGCTATTTGATAACTCCATTTTGTCGAAGAACTTTAATCAGAAGAATGTTAGTATTTCTGCGCCTGATGATGTATCGATCAAATCAAAAGGTAATGCTGATGATTTTTCTGGAAAAATCAAGGTAGAACAACTTGCGACTAATGCGACTATGCAAAGTGGTGAAATTGATGGGCATGCTAAAGTGAAATTAGCAGCTGATGCCGAATTAACTATTACATCACCAAATGGAACATCTGTTGACGTGAAATTTGCAAAAGATGATGATATTAATGCTATCGTGAAAAAGATTACTGAACAAAGTGGAGTCAGAGCATTTTATGATTCTGTTTCCGGGAAAATAGGTATGTCTGCTAAAGACAGTGGTATCGGTTCAATAGAAATTAAGTTTAAGTCAGGCGAAGACCTAACAAGTACGCTAAGTTTGCGAGGCGCCTCTTCGGATCCTTCCGTACCTTCTGAAATATTTCCTCCAGGTAAAGCAGCAACATTTAACGCGGGGGAAAATGCGATTGTCCATTATAATGGAATGAGAATAGAACGTGAATCCAATACTTTTGAACTTGATGGAATGGAGTTCACTCTAAAAGCTGCAAACAACAAAGAAATTACCTTTAACTCCACGACAGATACTGAAAAAGTTTTTGACACTATTAAAGGCTTCGTCGACGACTACAACAAGTTAATCGAAGATCTCAATAAAAAAATTCGTGAACCTAAGTATCGTAGTTTCCAACCATTATCTACAGAACAAAAAGCTGACATGAAGGAGAAGGAAATCGAACTTTGGGAAGAAAAAGCAATGAGTGGTACGTTGCGTAATGATCCTGAAATCTCGAAGTTGTTATCTGCAATGAGAAATGTTTTGAATCAGCCAATACCGACAGGGAACACGAAAGCTGATGGAAAACCCGAAACGATAAATCTCAGCTCTATTGGAATTACAACTTCCAGCAACTATTTAGAACATGGTAAACTAGTAATAGATGAGAAAAAGTTAAAAGCTGCAATTGCTGAAAATCCTCAAAGTGTTGAAAAGTTGTTTAACAATCAGGATGAAACAAATCCTAAGAACCAAGGAATTGCTAGACAGTTGCGAGCAACTGTCGACGCTTCTCAAGCTGCTATCCAAAAAAGCGCCGGCAAAATAGGCGACAGCAACAAAGCCTTTTCCCTCGGTCGTACTCTGGACGCCATGAACAAACAAATTGAGAACTTCGAAACTCGTATGAAAATGGTTGAATCCCGCTATTGGAAACAGTTCAATGCCATGGAAAATGCTATCCAGCGAGCGAATGCGCAATCGGCGAGTTTAATGTCTGCACTCGGTGGCGGGGCTTAAGTGAAACACGCTATACAAAAGGAGAGTTTACTAAATGGTCATGCATAATCCGTACGCTACGTACCAAAATAATTCTGTTACGACGTCGACGCCTGGGGAATTGACTTTAATGCTGTATAACGGTTGTTTGAAGTTCATCGAACAAGCGAAGCGCGCAGCGGACTTGGGTCAGATCGAACAGAAGAATACGGCTGTGCAGAAAGCACAGGCGATTATTTCTGAACTGATGATCACATTGGATGCTTCGTTCCCTGTAGCGAAGGACATGCTCGTGCTGTATGAATTTGCGAACAGCCGCCTTATCGATGGAAACATTAAAAATGATTCCAAGCTGTTTGAGGAAGCTGCGGAAATCATTACGGAGTTCCGGGATACGTGGAAGCAAGTCATTCAATTGAATCGCCAGAAGCAATACGGCAATGTGAGTGAAATATGATTCGACCCGAACTTATGAAATGGAAAGACGCAACGGATCGGTTGCTTGCACTTCCCATTTCAAATGATGACGATCACCGCGATGCGATGATCCTTTCCATAGAAGCGATTTTAGATGAACGGGAGCAATTGCAGCCGAGCATCCAGCCTCCTTTTTCCGTGGAAGAAGAGGCGTTCGGTAAAGAATTGGTGATTCAGGAGTCGAAGGTCGCTGTGAAGTTGGAAAGCTATCTCACTGCGATTCGAAAAGACCTCTCCACGTCCCAGACAAAAAAAGACGGTGTGCGCAGTTACGTCAATCCATACAGCAAAGTTGCCCGTGACGGCACTTTTTATGATACGAAACAATAAGAAAAATCCGGCGAATGGATGCATTCGTCGGATTTTTTGACCATTCGTGTACCTTATTGCCTATTATCGAATGAATTCTATTCAAGTATAATGGTAATAACGGATTGGCAAAAAAATCAACTAGAGGTGTTTTTATGACAATTGAACAGTTGAAACTAGAGGATTGGCTTCGAAAGAATCATATTTTGTATACCGGTTTTGCGGTTGGGGGTGGACTGGGACTGATTGCGCAACTGATTATGGGGTCTAATATGGCTACCATCTTATCTGTATTGATCCCCTTATTGATTGGCAGTGCGTTTTATGTTGCATTCCGTTTCACGAAAACGAAATGGCTGACGAAAAGTTTACCTTACATATTAATCGTCTCTACATTTGCTGTATCGCTGGGAGTTATCTTATTGTCCGAAGCGAATTTGGGTTCTATTGGCATAATTTTTTTCTTATTGATGTTCGGTGGAATCCATGGTCGCGTCCTGATTATGGGTTTCGCTTATGTGCTCAGCCTCATCGCCCTGGTCTTGAATAATATGGTGTTTGTCTCCCCGGACTTAGTGGACGGGAGTGGTGCGAATTTACTATTACTGCATTTTTTAAGTGGATTGATTCTCATGCTTGTCGTACGCCAAAATGCGAAGAACTTCTCGGAGATTGAACGCGTTACGGAGCAAACGGAAAAGCTCAGGAAAGAAGAGGCGGAGCTTGCGAAACGATTGGACGTGGCAGTTGAGAAAATCACTGGGAATCTAAGCAGACTTCGTGATTCTTCCGAGACCTCTTTATGCGCTCAACGTGAAATGCTGACAGCGATTCAAGAGGTGAGTGGAGCTAGCCAGCATCAGGCCGACCATATATCCGATATTGCGGAACGCTCCGAACAGACACATGAGTCAGTTGAGAGAATTTCCGGCGGGCTTACAGTACTTGTCCAAAAAGCGACTGAAGCGGGAGAACGAGCAGGTGATGGAAGTTCCCGGATTGCCGGATTGAAAAGTGGCATAGATGCATTTGCACAATTTTTTGAAGAGCTGAATGGAACGTTTTTGGTGTTATCCGAAAAGATTGCTGAAACGAATGCGTTTGCAGGTTCCATTAAAGAGATAACAGACCAAACGAATCTGCTGGCATTGAATGCTTCCATTGAAGCTGCTAGAGCAGGCGAGCACGGAAAAGGCTTCGCTGTCGTGGCGGATGAAATCAGGAAGCTTGCGGGTATGACGGATCATACTTTATCGAAAATCGATGCCAACCTTTCTGAAGTGAACACGTTCAACGAACTGGCCGTGTCCAAACTTTCAGCTGGGAAAGAACAGATTTCTCAGCAGACGGAAGTAGCGGACTCTTCGAATACGACATTCACTGCATTGCATGGGGAAATGCGTGATTTGCAGAAAGAAATGCAGTCATTCATCGAATCGTTTAAAGAAATCACGGGTCATACGGATACAATCCGTGGGCGCACGATGGAATTCGCATCCGTTATTGAAGAGAGCACCGCAGCAATCGAAGAGCTGGATGCGACATTGACGCACCTCGTGGATGAACAAAGTGAAATCGATCGCTATTTACAGGATACACATAATGAAGCGGTCAACCTGCATCGTTAACTACGCTCGCCCAGCAATTGCTAGGTGGGGTTTTTTTATACATGAGAAGTCGTTCAGTATCATATTGTAGACGACGCCTACTTTCCAAGAAAGAGGTTTCGGAACGGGACTGTTCGGTAATAGTAGAGGACGGAGCACCTGCCAAGGTATCCGGAAAAATGGGGACGCGAAGCTGGTAACTATTTGATATACTGAAGGGACTAGAGCAGTGAATGGAGCGTGAAGATATGCATTACAAACGTGATGAAGCATTCCGGTTCCCCTTTAACGAGCCTGTCCCGGCAGAATTCAGTATTTACCTTAAAAACAGCGATCGCCCTGGAACCGGAACCGGCGACTCCAAGTTACTGGATATTAGTCCAGGCGGAACCCGTATGGAAACGTCGTTCAGTATCCCGGTAAATCGAGACGAAGTCGCTCTCAAGCTGCGGTTCAGCGTATTTCAACAGCCCATCGAGACAGATGGTGTCATCGTCTGGAAGGAAGCGGTTGGAAACGGTTGGGTATATGGCATCGATTTTGACGAGAACGAAGCGGTGGCCCAAGCAATCGTCAATGATCTGAAGCTTCGCAGGCAAGCTGAACGCTAAAGCTTGAAAAGCACTTCGGCAGCATCCGACAATATTCTTTTTAATTTTCACACAAAAAAGAAGGGTTATGATCGGGCAATGGAGAAGATAGAGATAGGGTCAAATTAAAGGAGGAGTTTATATGTTAGACTTCAACATTCGTGGCGAAAACATCGAGGTTACTCCAGCAATCCGAGAGCACGTCGAGAAGAAAGTCAGTAAACTGGAAAGGTACTTCACTGAGTCGTTGAAAGCGACAGCTCATGTGAACTTGAAAGTATACAGCGATAAGCAGACTAAAGTTGAAATTACAATTCCAATGAAAAATTTGACACTCCGTGCAGAAGAACGTCATACAGATTTATACGCAGCGATCGACTTGATCGTCGATAAGCTCGAGCGTCAAATCCGTAAATATAAAACAAGAGTGAATCGCAAATTCCGTGAACGTGAAGGTGTCGGTGCATTCTTGCAGGCGACAATGGAAAATGGATCCAAAACACAAGACGATACAGATGACGAGAACGATTTTAACGTTGTCCGTACAAAGCAACTCGATTTGAAGCCGATGGATCAGGAAGAAGCCATCCTGCAAATGAACATGCTCGGACACGATTTCTTCATCTTCACTGATGGCGAATCGGACTCGACTAACATTGTCTACAAGCGCCGTGACGGCAAGTATGGCTTGATCGAAACTGGAGCTAATTAACGAATGAATGGAAACCGCCCGAAAGTTGGGGCGGTTTTTTGTGTGCAATGAAGTGTGGAGATTACTTTTTGTGTATACCCGCCTATCAGTTCTGAACGATGAAGATTACACAGAGAAATAAGGATGAGAACGGTCGAGTCAAGAGTAATCTGCTCAAACGGTGTGGAACATGATCAAGGGAATGGTTCTTACGCGAAAACGGGGAGTTAGCCTCTTACCTATTACGTCTTGACTGATTATTTTTTGAAAATAATTACAGGTGATACAATACTCGCTTTTCCAAGACTTGAAAGCTTGCTCGACCATACATTAAGCGCTTAAGTGTCTTTAATCGA
>NZ_JBCMNO010000015.1:0-85212 GCF_050459885.1 Sporosarcina gallistercoris
CTTTGGGCATTTGGAAGAACTGGAACGAAGTTCAATAATAAGAAAAATCACATCATCTGTCTGTTTGAAATACAAAAGTTGATCTTTTTCTATGAACGGAAGTGTTAAGTTCGTTAGCAATTCCATAAGGACCCACCCTTTCGTTTTTTCTAAAACTATACCCAGAAAATAACGAAATAATGCCTCCCCAAACCACCGTAAGAACCAAGGGAATGACAGATCCGCTCAAGAGATAAGGAAAGTGATCAAGCGTGTGGCGATTCCGCTCAAGCATGCGACAATCCTCTTGATTCCGCGGTAAAATACCTTATCTCACAAAGTATCCAAGCTCGTGACCAATCCATCTCTTCGCATTTTAAAGCCAAGCCTGATTGGTGTGCTCCGCTACGCTCCGCATTTAGTGAAGAGAATAGGGAAATAAGGATTTTGTCTCAAGCCGGCGCGGAAAGTGATCAAGCGAGTGGCAGATCCGCTCAAGCAATGCGGAAAGTGATCAAGCGAGTGGTGATTCCGCTCAAGCGGTGGTGAAAGTGATCAAGGGAGTGGCAGATCCGCTCAAGCCTACCGTAAAAGTAATCAAGCACCACCTAAAATCCACCTATAATCCAAAAGTCGGAAATTTCGTTGCATTGCATTTGCGCCTGCCGATTCACAATGTTAAAATGAAGGGTGAACTTTGTGAGGATGTGACCAAATTATGCTAAGCGTATTGAATAAAATGTTTGATCCGAATAAACGTGATTTGAAACGACTAGAGAAGATTGCTGATCAGACCGAAGCGCTTGCTACGCAAATGGAGCAACTTTCGGATGCCGATTTGACTGCGAAAACAGTGGAATTCCAGAAACGCGTAAGCGAAGGGGAAGCCCTCGACTCGATTCAGCCGGAAGCCTTTGCGGTTGTCCGTGAAGCTTCTCGACGTGTGCTTGGTTTGTATCCATTCCGCGTGCAGATCGTGGGAGCAGCAGCTCTGCATGAAGGCAACATCGCGGAGATGAAAACCGGTGAAGGGAAGACGCTGACGTCGACACTTGCGGTATACTTGAATGCTCTTGATGGCAAGGGTGTGCATGTCGTGACGGTCAACGAATACTTGGCTTCCCGTGATGCTGAGGAAATGGGACGCCTGTATGAGTTCCTTGGACTGACGGTCGGTCTGAACTTGAACAGTCTAGGTAAAGATGAAAAGCGCGAGGCGTATCTTGCGGACGTCACCTATACGACGAACAATGAGCTCGGTTTCGACTATTTGCGCGACAACATGGTGTTGTACAGCGAGCACAAAGTACAGCGTCCTCTTCATTATGCAGTCATTGACGAGGTCGACTCGATTCTGATTGACGAAGCACGGACACCGCTCATCATTTCGGGGCAAGCTGCGAAATCGGCAGAATTGTACCGTTTGGCGAACCGTTTCGTCACGACGTTGAAACAAGAGGAAGACTTTGCATATGATGAAACAACAAAAGGCGTAACCATGACGGAAACCGGTATTGAGAAAGCGGAGCAAGCATTCGGCATCGAGAACTTGTTCGACTTGCAGCACGTCACACTCAATCACACGATCAATCAGTCATTGAAAGCCCATGTCAGCATGCATGTAGATGTAGACTACGTCGTACAGGAAGGCGAAGTCGTCATCGTTGACTCGTTCACAGGCCGTCTGATGAAAGGCCGCCGCTACAGCGATGGTCTCCACCAAGCGATCGAGGCGAAAGAAGGACTTGAAGTCCAGAACGAATCGATGACACTTGCGACGATCACATTCCAGAACTATTTCCGTATGTATGACAAATTGTCAGGAATGACGGGTACAGCGAAGACGGAGGAAGAGGAATTCCGCAACATTTACAACATGAATGTCGTTGCCATTCCTACAAACCGTCCGATTGCCCGTGATGACCGTCCCGATCTTATCTTCTCTTCTACGGAAGGGAAGTATAAAGCGGTTGCGGATGACATTAAAGAGCGCCACAAAAATGGCCAGCCGGTACTTGTCGGTACGGTGGCGATTGAAACGTCCGAAATCATTTCGAACTTCTTGAAGAAGTACGGGGTGCCGCATAACGTGTTGAATGCGAAAAACCACGGTCGTGAAGCGGAAATCATCGAACAGGCCGGTCAGCCAGGCGCGGTTACGATCGCAACGAACATGGCAGGCCGCGGTACCGACATCAAGCTTGGCGAAGGTGTCCAAGAAGTTGGAGGGCTCGCGGTGATCGGTACAGAGCGTCACGAATCCCGTCGTATCGATAACCAGTTACGCGGACGTTCCGGACGTCAAGGGGATGACGGGATTACACAATTCTACTTGTCACTTGAGGATGAACTGATGCGCCGCTTCGGTTCCGAGCAGATGAAGGGCATGATGACGAAACTCGGGATGGATGATGAAACGCCTATCCAATCGAAAATGGTCTCCCGCTCTGTTGAATCCGCTCAGAAACGTGTCGAAGGGAATAACTTCGACTCCCGTAAACGATTGCTTCAATACGATGATGTCTTGCGCCAACAGCGTGAAATCATTTATAAAGAGCGGAACGACGTACTGGAATCAGAAAACGTCCGCCCTGTATTGGAAGCGATGATTGAACGTGTCATTGAAAATGCAGTAGCGATTCATACGACTGAAGAAAAGCAGGAAGACTGGGCCCTTAAAGGTCTTGTCGATTTCTTAGGTGCGAACTTCCTATCTGAGGACAGCTTGACTGTAACGGATCTGGAAGGGAAATCTGCAACTGAATTGACGGATTTCATCAAAGCGGAAGTTA
The DNA here is from genome assembly GCF_050459885.1 of Sporosarcina gallistercoris. Taxonomy (GTDB): domain Bacteria; phylum Bacillota; class Bacilli; order Bacillales_A; family Planococcaceae; genus Sporosarcina; species Sporosarcina gallistercoris_A. The sequence continues at coordinate 2,772 of NZ_JBCMNO010000015.1, forward strand.
TGAAACGCTACGATGAAAAAGAAGAAGAAATGTCCGCAGAGAAAATGCGTGAATTCGAAAAAGTCGTCTTGCTTCGTGCGATCGATACGAAGTGGATGGATCATATCGATGCGATGGATCAGCTTCGTCACGGGATCCATTTGCGTGCCTACGGTCAAATCGATCCGCTTCGTGAATATCAGTCAGAAGGCTTCGCCATGTTTGAAGAGATGGTCAATGCCATTGAATCGGATGCATCGAAGTACGTCATGAAGGCGGAAATCCGCAACAACCTGGAGCGTGAGGAAGTGGCGAAAGGCCAAGCGGTGAATCCGAAAGAAGATGGCGAGAAAACGGTGAAGAAGCCGGTCCGCCGTTCGGTCAATATCGGTCGTAATGACCCATGTCCATGTGGCAGCGGGAAGAAATATAAGAACTGCCATGGTAAAGAGTAATCTTGCTGTGAACCTGAATTTTTGGAGGAACAATATATGATGGAATTATCAGATGTACGTAACGAGCTCGACAAAACAGCTAAGAAATTAGTGGACTTTAGGGGGTCTCTTTGACTTAGAAAACAAAGAGGCTCGTATGCAAGAACTGGATGAAATGATGATGGATCCTACGTTTTGGGATGACCAAGATGCAGCACAGACCGTCATTTCCGAATCGAATGCACTCAAAGACAGCGTCGGCGAGTTCCATGCGATGACGGAAGAGCAAGAAAACCTCGAAATGACGGTTGAATTGTTGAAAGAAGAGCCGGACGAGGAGCTCAAGGAAGACCTTGGCAATGAGTTGAAGGCTTTCTTGAAGCGTATGGAAGAATTCGATTTGCAGATGCTGTTGAGTGAAGAATACGACAGCAGTAACGCTGTTCTCGAAATCCACTCAGGAGCTGGCGGTACGGAATCCCAAGACTGGGCATCGATGATCTTACGGATGTACACTCGCTGGGCAGAGCAGCGCGGATACAAAGTGGAAACACTGGACTACCAAGCGGGCGACGAAGCAGGTGTGAAATCCGTAACACTTTCCATCAAAGGCCACAATGCGTATGGTTACTTGAAAGCGGAAAAAGGCGTACACCGTCTCGTGCGGATTTCTCCATTCGATTCCTCGGGACGTCGGCATACGTCATTCTCTTCTGTGGAAGTGATGCCTGAATTCTCAGGTGACGTAGACGTCGATTTGAAAATGGAAGATGTGAAAATCGACACGTACCGCTCGAGCGGTGCAGGCGGACAGCACGTTAACACTACGGATTCCGCTGTCCGTATGACGCACATTCCGACAGGTGCAATCGTAACGTGTCAAACCGAACGTTCACAGATCAAAAACCGTGAACGCGCAATCAACTTGCTGAAAGCGAAGATCTACCAGATCCGTGTCGAAGAAGAAGAAGCACGTCTTCTTGAAATCCGCGGAGACCAAAAAGAAATCGGATGGGGCAGTCAGATCCGCTCTTACGTCTTCCATCCGTATTCCATGGTCAAAGATCACCGTACAAACGAAGAAACGGGTAACGTTAGTGCTGTCATGGACGGCGAAATCGATCCGTTCATCAATGCATTCTTGCGTTCGCGAATTTCGTAATATGGATAGTGAATGATATTTCAAAAGAATAAGTCAATCACGAGGCTGTCCTAGCCTGTCACAACACGTGACAGTTCGGGTCAGCCCCGTTTTTCATTACCTGATGTTTGAAAATTCCGGAAACCAATTACATAAGTACTCTACAAAATCGGGGGCTGACATATGTTTCTCAACAAGAAGAAGAGGCAAAGCCACCAAGATGAAGTTTTTTATAATGTCACCGTCTTTACAAACGACAGGACGAAAGAAGAAACATATGACGAATGGATGGACGTTCTTATGGCAGCGGCTGAGAATGTTGGCACAGGCGAATGGTTGGAAGTGGATGATTATGACACGGCAGAACTGGAAATTATAAAGAAGCGGTTTCCAGATGTGGATCAGCAACAACCTTTTTTCTTCATTAATAAAATCGATAATGTGGCGGTCCGGCAGGAAATCCAACAGATGGAAAGCTCCCAGAAATGGCGTAAGTTTTTCGATCGCATTCCATTGACCGATTACATCAATGCTGAAAATCGCGTGGTGCTAAATGCCTCACACTCCCTTTTCTGTTCGAACGATTTAGAGGAGGCCGCTCGTTTTTTAGTCTACCAAGAGAAAACAAGATGACTTTGTAAAAAAGACATTTTTTTCGAATGAACAATCGTAATTTGTTCAATCTACATTGTATTCGAAATGACCAGGTTCCCATCCACGCTTATATTCGTCTAAAGAGGTTTGATTTCTGAAGAATGGTGAATACTAAATAGAAGAAGTTCGCTTTGAATAAGCAGCGGACATAAGTCTGTCACGCGCTTCGAGCGAACTTGGTCTTTTTTTGTTATACTAAGAAAGTACGTAATTATTTATTCGAAGGAGGAAATTTCATGAAAATGAAAAACAAATTTTTAGCGACGATCTTCGGCGCAGCGCTCGTACTCGGTGCTTGTGGCGGCGGAGGAGACAAAACTTCTGACAAAGATTCAGCTGCTGGCGGCGTAGATGCCGACAAAGTGTATCAAGCGAACTGTGCAACTTGTCACGGCGGTAAATTGGAAGGTATGAACGGTCCTGCATTAGCTAACATCGGCGGAGAGCTTTCTGAAGACGAAATCCACGACATCATCGAAAATGGTAAATCGGGCGGAATGCCTGGCGGTCTCATCAAAGGTGAAGAGCTGGACGCAGTTGCGAAATGGCTTTCTGAAAAGAAATAAGCTGTTTTCAAACGTGGAAACTGTTTACGAACATAAGGAACAGAGTGCGCTTCGGCGTTCTCTGTTTTTTTCTTTGTGCTGTTTTTTGGCAATCTTTAAATCAAACTTCGACAAAAAATGTCTTGTAATACCAAAAACAGGGACTTACATTACAGGATTGTTGAAACGCGGTGAACGTTTTAGGGGAAATGAAATATTCCTGTAATACTGTGTAGGTTTATATCTGTTATACTTAAAAAGCTCGAGAAAAGTTTTGAATCAGGTGGTTACTAAAAATGATTAAAATGAAAAACGTGTACAAAAAGTATTCTAACGGTGTCGTTGCCGCAAATGGTATTAATATCGAAATAGGCCGCGGAGAATTTGTTTACGTCGTCGGTCCGAGCGGTGCAGGCAAATCGACATTCGTCAAAATGATGTATCGTGAAGAAGCTCCAACAAGCGGACAGATTTTTATCGATGGAACAGACCTGGGTTCGTTAAAAAACAAAGAAATCCCTTACTTGAGAAGACAGATTGGTGTCGTATTCCAAGACTTTAAATTGCTTCCAAGACTCAATATTTATGAGAATGTAGCGTTCGCACTTGAAGTAATTGAAGAAACACCAGCAGAAATCCGTAAAAAGGTAACTGATGTTTTAGCGCTTGTCGGGTTGTCCCAAAAAGCGAGAATGTTTCCTAACGAGTTATCAGGCGGAGAACAGCAAAGAGTGTCGATTGCGCGCTCGATTGTAAATGAACCTAAATTGGTCATCGCAGACGAGCCGACAGGAAACCTTGATCCGGATACGTCGTTAGGCATCATGAACATCTTTGAAAAAATCAACAATCGTGGGACGACCATCATTATGGCGACACACAACAAAGACATCGTGAACAGCATCCGCCATCGTGTTTTGTTAGTAGAAGGCGGCATGATCACGCGAGATGAATATGAAGGAGAATACAGTTATGAAGGGTAGGACGCTAAGCCGTCACTTCCGGGAGAGTTTCAAGAGCCTCGGACGAAATGGTTGGATGACGTTCGCCTCCATCAGCGCCGTTACGGTTACTCTCCTCCTTGTGGGCAGTTTCATCGTCATGATGATGAACTTGAACAAGATGGCGGATAATATCGAGAACGACGTGGAAATCAAAGTGGTTGCGGACGCTGCAGCAAGTGATGCGGCCGTAAAAGAGTTACAAGAAAAAATAGAGAAGATGGACGGAATCGCAAGTGTCGATTTTGCTTCGAGAGAAGATGAACTGGACAAGATCATCAAATCGTACGGTAAAGAACTGTCGCTTTATAAGCAGAGTAATCCGTTAGGTGATGCGCTTTACGTAAAAGCGGCAGACCCGCACAATACGGCTGCAATTGCAAAAAAGATCGATACATACGAGTACACAGCTGATGTTGTCTATGGAGCAGGAAAAGTCGAGAAACTGTTCAACGTTGTAAAAATCAGCCGGAACATCGGCTTGATATTAATCGTAGCGCTGCTGTTTACGGCGATGTTCCTCATCTCAAACACAATTCGTTTGACGATCATTGCACGTGGTCGAGAGATTGAGATTATGAAACTAGTCGGAGCGACGAATAGCTTTGTCCGCATTCCGTTTATATTGGAAGGTATTTGGCTAGGAATCTTCGGATCGATTCTTCCGATGGCGGCCATTGCGATCGCTTATCAACAAATTTACGCTTATTGGCAACCTAGATTGGTGGATGAATTATTCCAGCTGCTGGAACCTATGCCATTCATCCTCCAGGTAAATGGCCTATTGCTGTTTATGGGAGTGTTTATCGGCGTATGGGGCAGTATGATGTCCGTGCGCAAATTCTTGAAAGTCTGATTTGGCCGATTCGTACTATTGAAAGGGGAACTGGGACTGTGAGAAAGAATAAGGGATTGCTGCTATCTACGATGGGTGTGTTGTTGCTTTCAACCACTCTGACGGGGACAGCAGCGTCAGCAAGTTCATTGAAAGATATGCAAGATGAGCAAAAGATGCTTCAGCAAAAACAAAAAGAATTGAACAATGGGATTCAAAACAAAAATAAAGAGATCAATAAAAAGCAAACGAAGAAACAATCGCTTATGGAGCAGATTACAAAGTTGAATAGTGAAATCGAGACGAATAACGAAAAGATTCGTGACGTTAAGGAAAAAATCACTCAAACGACTAATGAAATAACGGAACTTCGAGCTTCCATCAAAATGTTGGAAAAGCGGATTAAAGAACGCGATGAAGTATTGAGAGAGCGGGTTCGCACGATGCAGGTGAAAGGCGGAGACGTCAGCTACCTGGACGTACTTCTTGGCGCGAACAGTTTTTCGGATTTCATCGATCGGTTCTCAGCAGTTTCCACATTGATGGACGCTGACCGGAAAATCATGAAACAGCAAGAAGATGATATGAACCAGTTAGAAGAAGAAAAGAAGATGGTGGAGACTAAACTTGCTCAGCAAGAAGAGCGTAAAAACAAACTGACGGATTTGAAGAAGAAGTTTGAAGCGCAAAAAGTTGAAAAGGACAAGTTAGTCGATCAATTGGAAGCTGAACAAACGAAACTGTCAACTGAAAAAGCGAGCTTGGAGAACGAGTTCGATGAGACCCATGAACTTTCGGAAGACCTTGTGAACCAAATCAGTGCTGAACAAAATCGTTTGGCAGAAGTTGCCCGTCAAGCAGAATTGAAGCGGAAACGGGATGCGGAAGCTGCAGCAGCAGAGAAGCGTCGGGCCCAGCAGGCAGCTGCGAATGCATCGAATTCTTCGAGTTCATCAAACAACCATGTATATACCCAGCCTGAAACATCGGCACCCGTTGTCTCAAGCGGCTCATGGACTAGCCCGGCACGCGGACCACTTACCTCTCCATTCGGTTGGAGAATGCATCCGATCTTCCATACACAGAAGCAGCATAGAGGACAAGATATTGGAATTCCAGTCGGTACGACGGTTGTCGCAGCAGCTGAAGGCGTCGTTTCCCATGCAGGACCAATGGGCGGTTTCGGGAACGCGGTCATGATTACACACTCTATCGATGGCCAGATTTTCACTTCCGTTTACGCACATCTATCGAGTATCGGAGTGAGCTCGGGACAGCACGTTGCCAAAGGCCAATTCATCGGGAATTCAGGGAATACAGGAAATTCAACAGGGCCACACTTGCACTTTGAAATTCATGTAGGTAACTTCTCTGCAACAGGACCAAGTGCTGTGAACCCATTACGTTATGTATCATTTTAAGTAACACTTCTATAAGTAGTATTGCCGGATTTTCTCCCTAACAAACATCTTAGTATCAGGGAACTCCGATACCAGTGGAAGGCTCGCATTTATGCGGGTCTTTTTCTTTAGTGATATAAGAGGATTTTATGGTTTTGATCGCCATTTTGCGATACCATGAGAGGTATACTGGACTAAAGGAGAATCCCATGCCCGTCACAGATTATTTTCTTTTATGGAAGGTCACTGTCCCTTCTTCATGGATTGCAGCTGTCAGCGGATTCATCCTCGCGTGGCTTGCTGTCAGATTGAAATTCGGTAAATCCAATGCGGACATTGTCATTGATGGAATCTTTACCACGATTATTGTATGGAAGCTGTCCGTAATCATAACGGACTTTGAAACGGTGCGCCGTGCGCCTCTCGCTCTCCTTTATTTTAATGGAGGCAAGTTTGGATTCCTTTTTGGGGTTCTTGTAGCGGCTCTGTTCCTGCGGTTTACTCGTAAACCGAAGCCGTCAACTGCCAATCAAGGAATTCTGCTTGGGGTCATATGTGCCCAAGCGGGCTATCAAGTGACGATGGCGCTTTTGAACGAAGGGACGCTCATCATAAAAGCAATTACGATTGTCTTGTTTGCTTCGTTTGCGCTGTTCGCATTCCTTCATTTTGAAGATGAAAAGATGCCTGTTGTCTATGGCGCTGGATTATGTGTAGCTCTCCATGCGTTCATTGCCGCCATTCAGCCTTCAGGGTTTACGGGGATCCCATTCGCTGCGACAGTTCTTGCGAGTGGATTAGTAGTAATAATTTCTGGTCGTTTCACACAAGGTAAGGAAACAGATGGAGGGATACGATGAATAAAAAATGGATAGGGTATGCAATCACTATTCTTTTGATCGGTACACTGATTGTCGTGATGGTGAAGTCGAACTTGGAGAAACCTGAGGTTATCGACACTGCTTCTACTGAAGCGTTGTCCAAAAGTACTCCGGGGCTGGAGCCAGGTGACACACCGCCAGACTTCGAGCTTGAGACGCTGGAAGGTGACAAAGTCCGTCTTTCCGATCTGAAAGGAAAGAAAGTCATCCTGAATTTTTGGGCAACGTGGTGCCCGCCATGTAAAGCCGAAATGCCGCACATGGAAAATTACTATAAGAAATTAAAACCTGAAGACAACGTTGAGCTGATCTCAGTTAACTTGACAACTGCAGAAAACCGTGGTGTGAAAGCTGTGGAAGAATTCGTCGATGCGTATAAGTTGACCTTCCCGATTTTACTCGATACGGAAGAACTCGGTATGACAGACTACAAAGTATTCTCGATTCCTACAACTTACATCCTCCGAACTGACGGCACCATCGACAACCAAATTGTTGGCCCCATGGATGAAAAAATGATGGAACAGCTAGTGAAAGATGTTGAGTAACCCTTTTTGAACTACCTATTTTTCTTTCAGCTCATTTTTCAATGAAGATGAGGATTCTACTGTTGTCATGAATTGCAGCGAAAGACAACGAGTGAAGTATTCCCAACCATGTGAGGTAAATCGGCCGCCTGAAAGCGTCCGGCTGCAACGTAAATCAACTCAGTCTATTCTATTTTCATTTCCAGGCTCCTGCTTGTCGTAACTTTCCTCCCTCGTTCATATAGTGAAACGAGGAGGGGATGGTGAAGATGCGCAGGAGTCGTTTTTTTGCGTTTGGTATTTTAGCCGCAGTCGCGGTTTGTCTCGTATTGGTATTGGACGGCTGTGGAAAGAGTGAAGAGAAAGTCCATAACTCGAGTGGGAAATTCGGTGTCATCGACGAAGCGTACAAAGTCATTACAGGGAACGCCGTGTATAAACTGAAAGACGATGAATTGATCGAAGGGGCCTTGCGCGGCATGGCGGACGTAATCGGAGATCCGTATTCGACGTATTTGACGAAAGAGGAGGCGGCGTCCCATAAAGAATCACTTGCTGGAGAACGGGTGGGCATAGGTGCTGAAATCACTCGGACCAATGGCAAGTTCGTCATTGTCTCGCCTGTCAAAGGTTCGCCTTCTGAAAAAGCGGGATTGCTTCCTTATGACGAGCTCGTACAGATTGATGGGGAACGGGTCGATGGATTGTCACTGAAAGAGGTCGTCAAAAAAATCCGCGGAAAGCAAGGGACATCCGTGAAATTGGTCGTCTATCGTCCGGAGTCCGGTAAACACGTGGAAATGTCGATTGAACGGGACGTCATTCCTGTTCACACAGTGTCATCTGAAATAGTGGAAGAACGCGGCAAGAAAATCGGCTACATAGGGTTGACGATGTTTGGGGAAGACAGTGCGAAAGAGTGGCAGGCGGCAACGGAACTGCTTGTGAAAGAAGGAGCAGAAGCGTTACTGATCGATGTCCGGGGGAACCCTGGCGGCTACTTGCATGCCGTAGGGAATATCGCAGCAAGTATGCTGCCGGAAGATACGGTATTTGCTTATATGGAGGACGTAAAAGGGCAATTGACACCGCTTGTTACCGAACCGCAAAAAGAGCTGAAGTTCAATCCGAAGTTACAGACGATTCCCGTCGTTTTACTGCAAGACAAGGGCAGTGCTTCTGCGAGTGAAGTGTTGAGTGGTGCGCTTCAGGATCTCGGACGGGGGTTCATTGTCGGGACGACGAGTTTCGGAAAAGGGACTGTACAGGAGACGATGAAGCTATCGAATGGCGGGGAAGTGAAGCTGTCGACCCATAAGTGGCTGACTCCGAAAGAGCGCTGGATCCACTCGGAGGGGATTGCAACTGACCTCGAAGTGAAGCAGAATAGCTTGTTCTCCGAGCATTTGAGAGTCATTGGAGAGACTTATAAAGAACAGCAATTCCATGACGATGTCGCATACGCGCAACGATTGTTGAAATCCCTAGGATACGATCCAGGCAGAGTGGACGGTTTCTTCGATGAAGGAACGGGTGAGGCGGTAGCTGAATTCATGAATCATGAAAAAGCGGATTCGAAGGGTGATATGGACAGCAAGTTCTTCCAGACACTGAAAGTGAGTGCAGAAACCTATCGCACCGATCGAGCGAACGATGAACAGCTCTCGATGGCCCTCGGATATCTGCATCATAAGTTATCAGGGAATTGATCGGTTTTCCCTATACGTAAATAACAGTCTGTCGCGACTATCCATTCCAATCCAATCTTTGTTACAATAGAAGAAACAGCGGGATTGGATTGGAGTGTTAGAACGTGTCAGAGAATTGGTTGTTCGACGTCTTACAAGCAGTGGCAGTATTTTTCTTGAACCCACTATTCTTGCTAATTCTCCTCGTTGCAGTTGCGCTCGGATATATGAGGGTGAAGCGGGAACGGAAGGATTTCAATATCCGTAAGCTGCCAGGGCTTACGGAATTGAGACGGCTCGTAGCAGATTCCTGGCTGCATGCACTCATTATTTCCGTCCTGCTCAGCGGGATCGGATTCGTGACAGATGCAGGATGGATTGTATTGTTCTCCCTCATTATGGTCATTGTCCTTATCAGTCTCTATTACCAGTGGGGGTCTCCGATTTACGCGATGGCATTCGCATTTTTCGGATTGGTTGCATGGCAGAAGTCGGGAGGAACGTTCTCATTTCGCGGATGGTCGCTTCAAGATGTGGATCTTCTGGGGCAATTGGCGGTGACAATTCCGGTTATAGCGGGACTGTTAGTGATGGCCGAAGGATCGCTTATCCGGAAATCCACAGTGAACTATGCGTCGCCCCATCTGGAGAAGACGAGCAGAGGCCTGCGTGCAGCTGTCTTCAAAGTGAAAACGATTTGGATGTTGCCGATTGTTTTACTGGTGCCTGGCGATATGATTACCGCCTATGTACCTTATTGGCCACAGTTTTCGCTCGGTGCGGAATCGTTCAGCTTCGTTCCCGTGCCGGTATTGATCGGCTTTAGCCAAATTGCCCGCAAGCACTTTCCGGATGACCTCTTACCGAAACTTGGAAAGTCGGTGATCTGGACGGGGATCGCAGTAACGGCGCTTGGTCTGGGTGCACTCTATGAGCCGTTGGTTGGCTGGGGAGCATTGGGGATCGGTGTCGTCATGCGGACAGTGCTGACGATTGTAGTAGCCGTTAAGGAACGCAGCGGCGGCTATGCAGCTTCGCCGAATGCAAAAGGTGTTGTCATTGCAGGGGTTCTTCCCGGCTCACCCGCTGAGAAACTAGGATTGAAGCCTGGTGAAGTCATTCGAGCAGTGAACGGCATGCAAGTCGCGAATGATAAAGAACTGTATGATGCAATCCAGGTGAATGCAGCGCATTGCCGCTTGCAAGTCGCGGATCGGAACGGAGAAGTCCGGCTCATGCAGCAAGTTCTGTACCATCATGATCATTATCAGCTCGGCTTGTTGCTTGTACGATGATAGATTGAGAGGAGGCGGTTAGGAGTGGAAAGTTTAGCGACTAAACTTGTGATGGCGTTGTTCATTCCCGGGATTCTTGTCGTCTTTTTCACGAGAGTCACATTCCATCAGCTTGTCGGATTGGTGCTGACGATTGCCCTCATCGCCGCCTCCGTGTATGCAGGGTATACGCATAACTGGATGCTCTATGCGGCAGATGCATTGTCGCTGACGATCGGCTTTTGGTATGCGAATCGAATGGTCGCAAATTCACACCGGCGATCCAACGAAGATCTCCGTGAATAACGGAAAAAGCCTTGCACAAAAGTGTGAGGCTTTTTTCGTTTCTTCTATTCTATGAGTATGAGAACCGTGTTTTTTGGGTATGATAGGTTCAAAGGGGTTACATAAACAAACTGTAGACTGCAAGTACACCGATTGTTCCGAGAACGACAGTCATCAGGCCAAAACCGGAAAGTGCGATGAGAAACGCGGTCGCAGCACCGATTAATCCGAATAAGAAGTTGCCTTCCTGTACATAGAATACAGCCGGGAAAATCAAGGCACCGAGCACGGCATATGGGATGTTGCTTAAGATCCCCGTGATGAACGGAGGCAGTTGTTTTCCATCTAGGATCGTGAGTGGTATCATGCGTGGAATGTATGTCACCAGGGCCATTCCGAACAGCATCCACCAATAGGTTGGGCCCATCAGCTCTCCTCCTTTTCAGCGGCTGGGATTAGGGCTCGTCCGTACTTTGTATAGGCGAGTTCGATTAGGATGGATGATAGCAAGGTTGAAGCAAGAATCGCCCACCCGGTCGATAACAATCCGGTATAATAAAAGATACAATGCAAGACTGCAGCAAGGCTGGCGAGTAAAATGACTTTCCGGTTGCCTTTCATAGATGGGACAAGCAACGCAATGAAGAGGGCATAGAGTGCGATGGACATGGCGGCTTGCAGGAAAAGCGGCAAGTTGGCACCGATAACATGCCCTAAAGCGGTGAAGATCACCCAGCTTCCGTAAGCGATGACGATGACGCCGAACGCATGGGCGCTCGAAACTTTCTCCTGCTTGCTCGTTGCGATGACGGAAAAGGTTTCGTCCGTGACACCGAATGCATAAGCCGCTTTGACAGGCTTAGGTGCAGGCTGCATCTTTTCATTCAGTGAAGCCGTCATAAGGAAATGGCGGATGTTGACGATGAATGTATTCATGACGATCAGTAACGGATCGACGCCCGCTGTCAACAAGCTGAGCGATATGTATTGCGCGGCACCTGCAAAGACGAAAATACTCATCGCGGTCGCTTCAAACAAGGAAAGCCCCGTCGTTTTGGCGAGCAAACCGAACGTCAGCGCAACAGGGAAGTACCCGATGGCAATGCTGAGACCGGCGCGAATGCCGTTATTAAATTCACTTCGTTCCATTTTGCATCCCAGCTTTCCAATGATTTTCAATACTAGTGATTATACTACAACTGCTAAAGACAACAAGACTGAATCTTCGAATGGTTAAAAAAGAGAGTATAAGGTTGGGGTGACTCGAGATGCAAGAATGGTTAAGTGTGGACAAAGTTACTGAACTTGCAGGGCAATATAAGGCATTCGGACCGTTCCTAGGCATATTACTGCCATTCATCGAGTCTTTTCTGCCCTTTCTGCCGTTATTTGTGTTCGTCTTCGCGAATTCCGCTGCGTATGGGTTGTGGCTAGGCTTCATCCTCTCCTGGGTAGGCACGGTCGTCGGTTCCTACGTAGTGTTCCTGATCATCAGGAAATATGGCCAGAGCCGTTTGCTGAACTTTATCACCAAGCATAAAAAGGTGAAGAAGCTTATTTTGTGGGTGGAGAGCAATGGATTCGGACCGTTGTTCTTGTTTCTCTGTTTTCCATTTACACCATCGGCCCTCGTGAACTTGGTGGCAGGACTGTCTAACATGCGGAAGACCTATTATCTAATGATTTTGATGGCCGGCAAATTTGTCATGATTTTCATGATCAGTTTTGTAGGCTATGATTTGAAAGCATTGCTGACACAACCGATCCGAACAGCAATTGTCGGAGCTGTCATTCTGTTGTTGTGGCTGGCTGGCAAGTATTTTGAACGGCGTTTGAATAAGAAAGTCGAGCGTCATGCAAGGGAATGGGATGGCAATAAGCATTGGGAGAAAAAATAAGGATCAAATGTACGCTTCGCTTATGCGGAGCGTATTTTTTTTCAATAAATCTCGGGGCCAGGTACCTGGCGCTCATAAAAAGTACGAAATCTCTCATAAACGGCGGGAAATGATCATAAATCTGGAAATGTGATCATAAACAGAGAAAAGTGCTCATAAATAGTAAAAATTGATCATAAAACACAAAAACTGATCATAACTCAATCGAAACGCTCATAAACTTGCCCCGACTGATACAGCATTTCTCTTTTTATCAACTGTTACCAAGTAAATGCAGTCTTCATTAGTGATACGAACATTCATTCGTAAAAACACCTTTCAAACTTTGATTCTTCCAGCGAAAACAATTACAATGAGGAGACTAGTAATGCGAGAGAGGGGCTATCAGATGACGCTGCGATTTATAACTGGACGCTCGGGGACAGGAAAGACCTATAGGGTCGAGCAAGAAATTGTGGAATCACTCCAGCAAGATCCGCTAGGCGCACCGATTGTATTGATTGTACCGGACCAAATGTCGTACTCGTTGGAACATAGTTTGGCGGCCCAATTCGGGTTAAACGGAATGGTCCGTGCGCAAGTGTTGACGTTTAAACGTCTGGCTTGGCGAGTGCTGCAAGAAACTGGGGGGATCACTCGACGCGAAGTGGATGGATTCGGCTATCGGATGCTCATACGAAGTGTGCTTGAAGAAAATCGTGAAGACTTCAAGCTGTTCCGCCAAGCTGCGGATAAGCGCGGTTTCACCGAGCAAGTGGAAGGTGTTTTGAAAGAGTTCAGCCGGTATTGTCTCGATCACGCAACACTTGCAGAACTGCATACGCAGTTGACCGCCGCATCGGCGCCACGTTCTTTGGTCGATAAAGCAGGTGACTTGTCTCTGCTACTTGCCAAAGTGGAAGAACGTCTCGGGACAACATACGTGGATAGCGAAGGTCATTTAGCAATGCTTTCCGGTCAAGTGCAGTTCTCTTCCTATATCAAGGAAGCGGATATTTACATAGACGGGTTCGAGCTTTTGACGAACCGTGAGCATGAAATCATCCGGGAGCTGCTGAAATATGCGAAACGGGTGACTGTTGCTCTTCCGACTGATGCAGCGGCTGAGGCAACAGAGGATCATGAGTTGTTCTTCAGTCCCGTGAGGACGAAACAGATCATTTCAGAAATTGCACGTGAGGAATCGGTGGCCATCGAACCGGAAGTGCTGCTTACGGGCACACGGCGGTTCCGTAATCCGGACGTACGGCATCTGGAAGCTCAATTCGATAACTATCCGGCAGCGCAGCAAGTCAGCAGCGGGGATGTCCGGGTGATGGAAGCGACAGATCGAAGAGCGGAAATGCACGCCGTTGCACGTTCCATAAGGAAGCTTGCGATGTCCGGTAAACGCTATAACGACATGGCAATCTTGTATCGTCAGCCGGAACTATACGACGAATTGATCCATACCATTTTTCCACAGTACGATATACCAGTGTTCATCAGTCAGAAAAAGTCGATGCTTCACCATCCTCTCATTGAGTTTACTCGCTCAGTGCTGGAGGCAGTCAGTGGAAATTGGTCTTATGAAGCGATTTTCCGTGCCGTGAAAACGGATATGTTCTTCCCGCGCGGAGAGGACCGGCAAATCTGGCGGGAGCGTGCAGATCGCTTGGAAAACTATGTGCTCGCACATGGAATCCATGGTCACCGTTGGTTTGACGACGTACGGTGGCGGGTGAAAAAATATAGTGGTCTCGAGCTGCATACTGAAGTCCAGACAGACGAAGAACTTGCGATGCAATCAGAATTGCATAGTGTCCGTGATTTAGTCCGCGGGCCGCTGGAAGCTCTCGGGAAAAAAATGAAAGCGGCAAAAAATGGCAGACAAGCGGCGGAAGCCTTATTTACGTTCATGGAAGAACTCCATGTTTACGATAAAATCATCGACCTTCGTGCTGAAGAAGAACGCGCAGGACGATTGCTCGGCGCGTCAGAACATGAACAGGCATGGACGGGGTGGATCAATATCCTGGATCAGTTTGTCCTCATGTTCGGGGACGTCAAGATGGCGCCGAAAGATGCAGTACGGGTTCTGGATGAAGGGTTCGATACGCTCGAGTTTGCCAGGATTCCGCCGTCACTTGACCAAGTGACGGTCATGACGATCGACCTTGCGACATTTTTAAGTATTGACGAAGTGTTTGTTGTCGGGACGAATGATGGCGTGCTGCCGCAGCGCATTGACAACGAAGGACTCATTTCGGATGCCGACAGACAGTGGTTTGAAACGGTCGGATTCGAACTGGCCCCTTCTGCAAAATCACGCTTGATGGACGAGTCGTACAAAGCGTATCGTGCGTTCACTGCAGCTTCGGAAGGATTGACAGTGTCGTACCCGATTGCGGATGAAGCAGGAAAAGCACTCATACCGTCCCTCTATATTCCGAGGCTTGGCCAATTGTTTGAAGGCTTAAAGACGGAAATTGTGGTGGCAGATCCCCTGGACTTGCTAGAGGGTGCAGATCACTTGCCTTATGTCAGCCATCCAAGATCCGCATTGCCCTATGCGTCTGCGCAACTGCGTCATGCAGAAACTGCAAGAGGGATACCTGCACTATGGAAGGCGGTCATTGCGTACTATGAAGCCGATCCGCTTTGGTCATCGGTTCTCGCGAGTATCCAAGGCAAACGGAAGCATGGGACAGATACGGAGCGTTTGACGGCTGACATAACGAACGGATTGTACGGGGAAACGATGTCGTCGAGCGTATCACGTGTCGAATCGTATTACAGTTGTCCTTTCCAGCATTTCGCTTCGTATGGACTTGGATTGCGGGAGCGTTCGGAATTCACATTGGAGGCACCTGCGATCGGGGATCTGTTCCACGCGGCACTAAAATGGGTTTCCGACGAAATCATGAGGACAGGCGCAACGTGGGCAGGACTGACGAAAGAAGATTGTTTCCGATTGGCGAGGGAAGCGGTGGATGGGATTGCGCCGTATTTCTTCCATCGGATTTTACTATCGACAAGCCGTCACGTATACATTAAGCGCAAACTGACGGGGATTGTGCAGCGGACCCTGTTCGCACTCCGGAGCCAAGCGACCGCTTCCAGCTTTGAACCGATTGCGGTCGAAGTTGGATTCGGACCTGGTGAGCAGATGCCGCCATTGTCGATCCCGTTGAAACGCGGAGGGCAGATGAATTTGCGCGGACGGATCGACCGGGTCGATGCATCGAACGTCAATGATAAGACCTATCTCCGAATAGTCGATTATAAATCGTCATCGAAAGCGCTTGATTTGACAGAAGTGTATTACGGACTATCTCTGCAAATGTTGACGTATTTGGACGTTGCACTTGAACACGCCGACGAATGGCTGCATGTGCATGCGGATCCTGCCGGGATGCTGTATGTCCATGTCCATAACCCGATGGTGCGCAGCATCCAGGAGCTGACGGAAGAAGCGGTTGAGGAAGAGATGCTGAAATCGTTTGCCATGAAAGGATATGTACTTGAGGATTTGTCTGTCGTGAAAGAAATGGATAGCGATATTGAACAATCGTCCAAAATCATTCCTGCCAGGGTGAAAAAAGATGGTTCGTTCTATGCAACGTCCAAAGTGCTGGCACCTGACGATATGCAGTTGTTGCGCGGGGCGGTCCGTTCACGTCACCGTCAAGCGGGGGATGCGATGCTTGCAGGGGACGCGCGGGTGTATCCGTATCGCTTGAAGGAACGGATGCCGTGCACCTATTGTCCATACCAAGGGGTGTGTCAATTCGACACGACTGACCCTGAGGCGAAGTACCGGAATTACGCCGAACTCTCTGCAAAAGAGTCGCTCGAAAAAATGAGGAAGGAGGCTGAAAGCGATGCACATACCACCGAAACCGAGTGACGTGACATTCACAGACGACCAGTGGAAAGCGATTTACGCCTCAGGAAGTGACATTCTCGTCTCTGCTGCTGCTGGATCCGGGAAAACGAAAGTACTCATCACACGGCTCATCCAGAAAGTGCTGGATGATGAAAATCCGATCAACGTCGATGAATTGCTCGTTGTTACGTTCACGAACGCAGCGGCTGCTGAAATGCGTCACCGGATGGGGGCTGCCCTGGAAGAAGCGATTGCCTTGCATCCGGATTCGCCGCATTTACGGAAACAGCTCAGTCTATTGAATAAAGCTCAAATTTCTTCGATGCACTCGTTCTGTTTGAATGTCGTCCGTCAATATGCATATTTATTAGACATCGATCCTGGATTCCGCATTGCAGATCCGACGGAAGCAGCATTGCTGCGCGACGATACGATTGCTGAAGTGTTGGAGGATGCCTATAGCGCAGACGATCCTGAAGCGGTTTACCGATTGGCGGATAGTTTCACATCGGATAGGAATGACCAGTCGCTTGAATTATTGATCGACCGGCTGTACGACTATTCCCGTGTGCATCCTGATCCTGAATCCTGGCTGCTGCAAATTCCACAGCAATACGAAATCGGTGATGAGATCACAATCGATGATTTGGGATTCATCGCCCCTTTGAAATCCGCCATCCAACAAAAACTGGAGGAAGCCGCTGCACTTGCGACCGATATGCACCGGATTGCGGAGTTGCCTGACGGACCATCACCCCTTGTGAAGACTGCAGAAGCGGATCTGGCTTGGATCACCGAAGCGATCCGTATACTCTCATCGGGTACGTGGGAACAGACCCATGCGTTTTTCCAACAGCTTGTGTGGGTGAAAGCGGGCGCGGTGAAAAAGGATTCGTGTGACGAGGAACTCGCAAAGCGTGCGAAAGCATTACGCGATTCAGTGAAGAAACTGGTCATAGGGATCAAGGAGGCGTATTTCGTCCGAACACCTGCCCGGCTGCTAACCGAAATCCGTTTGATGGCACCGATGATGCATACGCTTATTGACTTAGTCATAGAATTTGGTCATCGCTATCGCGCAGTCAAAGTGGAAAAAGGGATTGTCGACTTTTCGGATCTTGAGCATTTCGCCCTCGCTATACTGACGGATCGCGAAGGGGAGGCTCTGGTGCCTTCCGATATCGCATTGGATTATCGATCGAAATTCAAGGAAGTGTTGGTCGATGAGTACCAGGATACGAATTTATTGCAGGAAGCGATTGTTCAATTCGTGAAAAGCGGTACGGAGTCGGACGGCAACCTGTTCATGGTGGGGGATGTGAAGCAATCCATCTATCGCTTCCGTCTTGCGGAACCCGGTTTGTTCCTAGGGAAATACGGGCGTTTCGCAGAAGACGCCGTTGGAGAAGGGTTAAAAATCGATTTGAATGCCAACTTCCGGAGCCGTAAGGAAGTGTTGGATGCGACGAACTTCATCTTCTCCCAGATCATGGGTGAGCGTGTAGGTGAAATCGAATACGATGAAGCCGCAGCCTTGAAGTATGGTGCGCGCTATCCGGAGACGGAGACGGCTGCGCATTTGACGGTCCTCTATTCAGAAGAAGAAGAGTTTGAGGATGAAACGGCAGAGGATCTGGAAAATCTGAAGAGTTCCCAGGCGGAAGCGCGGTATATGGTGAAGAAAATCTCCCAATGGATGACGGAGGGGCATGAAGTGTGCGATGCATTCAGTGGGGAGAAGCGTCCGATCCGATACAGCGATATTGTGGTTCTCATGCGTTCGATGACGTGGTCCGCTGAAATTGCTGAGGAGTTCAAGCGTGCGGAAATACCTGTTTACGTGGAATTATCGCGCGGCTATTTCGATGCACTTGAAGTGACGATCATGTTGAATACGTTACGTGTGATCGACAATCCTTATCAAGACATTCCGCTTGCGTCCGTGCTGCGTGCACCGTTCGTCGGCATGACGGAGAATGAGTTGGCGCAAGTGCGTCTTGCTGCAAAGAATGCTCCTTATTATGAAGCGTTGAAGATGTTCATTGCAACGAAGGGATCCGGTATGGCGCCAGAAACCCAACAAAAGCTGCAGCGGTTCATGCTTCTGTTTGAAGAATGGAGGAATTTAGCGCGTCGAGGCTCGTTGTCGGAACTCATTTGGCACGTCTACACCGATACGAATTACTATGAGATGGCAGGCAGCATGTCGAACGGCAAGCAACGCCAGGCGAATTTGCGTGCGCTGCATGACCGGGCGATTGAGTACGAGAAGACCTCTTTCCGTGGATTGTTCCGTTTCCTACGTTTTGTTGATCGGATGCAGCGGCGTGGGGATGACCTCGGAGCGGCTCGTTATTTGAGTGAAAAGGAAGACGTCGTGCGGATTATGACGATCCACTCATCGAAAGGCTTGGAATTCCCGAATGTGTTTGTTGCAGGCATGGGCAGACAGTTCAACAAAATGGATTTTAACGAACCCTATTTGTTCGATCAGCATTTCGGTCTCGCAGTGAAAGCGATTGACCCTGATAAACGGATCATGTATACCTCCTTGCCGTTTCTCGCAATGAAAGAACAGAAAGAGTTGGAAATGCGCTCAGAAGAGATGCGCATCCTCTATGTTGCGATGACGAGGGCGAAAGAGCAGTTGGAGCTGGTCGCGACGGTAAAGGATATTGAAAAATCGATGACGAAGTGGCAAGACGCACAGCTTGTCGATCCAGGAGATCGCTTGCCGGATTACATGCGGTCGCGGGCGAATGGCTATTTGGATTGGATCGGTCCAGCGGTAGCGCGACATATGGATTTCATGAAATTCGGAACGACGCATGGCGCAATGGTGAAAGACCATCCTTCCAAGTGGAACATCAGTGCATTGCCAGTATCCTACTTCAGTGAATCTTTGGCTGAGCAGGAGGTCATTGAGGAAGTCGAAGCAGAGGACATGCCGATTCCTGTTGTGGATGAATCGCTTCTTGCTGAAGTGACGGAACGCTTTGACTATGAATACCCGTATCTGGACTCTGTTAAGAAACGTTCCAAAGTTTCTGTGACAGAATTGAAGAGGGTTGCACAACTGGAGGCGGAGTCGGCTCTGAACGATCCATTTGCAAGCGGAAATGGAGAAGTGAGTTCAGCCTACTTGCACGCGCGGCCGGCGTTTTTGCAACAACGGTCGATTAGCGCAGCGGAAGTGGGGACGGCGATGCATACAGTGATGCAGCATATCGACTTGGCGACTGCAACGGATCGGAACCGTGTGGAAGTGCTTTTGCAAGATCTGGTGTTGCGGCAGTTGTTGACCGAAGAGGAAGTGAAGGCGTTGGACCGGGATGCGATTGTGCAATTTACGGCCTCGCCGGTGGCGGAACGGATGCAAAAAGCAACGCGTGTCCTGAAGGAATTGCCTTTTACGTATGCATTTGATGGAGCCGATGGCGATTCACAGATATTGCAGGGGATCGCGGATTGCTTGTTTGAAGAACCGGACGGATGGGTGCTATTGGATTATAAAACCGATCGACTGAAAGGGCGGTTCGCGTCTGAAGAAGCGGTTGATTATGAGATGAGTTCGCGGTATAGCATGCAGCTCAGCATGTATAAAACTGCAATTGAAGACATTACACACGTAACGATCAAAGAAATGCTGCTGTATTTATTTGACGAAGGTCGTGCTTTGACAGTTCAGGAGGAGACAGTTTGACTAGACTACCAACCGGCGATGCCGGACGTATTGAAGCGCTCGACATGCTTCGAGGATTTTCACTAGTAGGTATTTTCATCGCCAACATGCTTGTATTCCACTCCCCGTATATGTATATGGATCCGTATAGCTGGTTTGCGGATAACGGGGAAGGGTTGTCCTTCATGTGGCTGGATATTTTCATAGAAGCGAGTTTTTATCCGATATTTGCCATGCTTTTCGGGTATGGACTAAGTATGCAGTATGAAAAGTCATTACTGCAGAAGTCCCCATTCGGTCCTGTTGCGGTTCGCCGGATGTTCATCTTGCTTCTGTTTGGACTTATCCATGCAATGTTCATCTGGTCGGGGGATATTTTATTCACTTATGCCATGATGGGCTTCCTCATGATCGCACTCGTCCGGCTGCCACCAAAGTGGCTTTTCTTCGGTGCCCTTGCTCTTTACGTCGTGCCGAACGGGGTGATCACAGGCTTGTTTTACGTCGGTGAAAAATTTATCGGAGATGCATCACTTTCCGAGTTCGCCGATATTCAGCAGCTGCAGGGATCGATTGAAGTGTATGGCCATGGCAGCTACGCGGCGGCACTTGTATTCCGAGCGAGAGAATGGTTATTGGTGAGTGGTGCCAATCTGTTGTTAACACCCTTCATGATTTTACCGCTCATGATGCTCGGGGCAGCGTTTGCAAAGTGGAAGATATTTGAACGCGCCCATGAATTGAAAGGCCGTCTTCTGGTCGTGGGGATCAGTGCAGTGATCATCGGCCTGCTGTTAAAAGCAGTGCCATTTTTAATAGGCTCTGATTTTTCAATGCAACTCGTTCAAACCTATTTTGGAGGACCGCTGGTAGCCGTCGGTTATGGGGCGCTTGTATTGGTCCTTTGCACAATACCATGGTTTACGAAAGTATTTCGTCCCGTTGCCAAGGCGGGTCGTATGTCCATGACAACTTACATTGGTCAATCCGTCATTGCGACACTCATTTTCTACAATTATGGGCTCGGGATGTATGGAAAAGTGGATATTTTGACAGGAACGCTTATGGCCCTAGGTATCTTTGTCGTTCAGGCATTACTCGCGGATTTGTGGCTTTCACGCTACAAAATGGGCCCCCTCGAATGGGTATGGCGAATCGGCACGTATGGCACTATTTTATCGAATAAAAAGGAGAAACAGCGACACGTGTCGTAACAGTACGTAAGGCAAACCAATGATGGAAGGGATGGACAGCTCAATGAAACTACTTTCGTTCAAGTATGACGGGAAGACATTATTCGGACCTAAAGTGAAAAAAGAGGAAGCGGTATGGGATGTACAGAAAATTGCAGAGGCAGTTGGAATGCAGAACTTCCCGACGTCGATTGCGGATGGCGTAGCAGGCGGTATGGATTTTGTAGAAAAAATCCGTGCTCTCTGTGAACAAGCACGCGCGCATGAAGAAGTGGATACTTTCAAGTATTCCTATGAGGCGATCGAATGGTTATCTCCAATTCCACGTACACCTAAAAACGTCCTGTGTGTCGGTAAAAACTATGCCGATCATGCATCTGAGATGGGTGGCGAAGGGGCTCCTGAAAAAATGATGATCTTCACGAAAGCACACACTGCGATTGCAGCGGACGAACAGAAGTTGTCTGTCCATGAAGCCGTGACAAATCAGCTGGATTATGAAGGCGAACTTGCGGTTGTCATCGGAAAGGGCGGTCGCAACATTCCGAAACAGATGGCGTATGATACGGTTTTCGGTTATACGATTGCAAATGACCTGACTGCACGTGATTTGCAGGCGGAGCGCAAGCAATTCTTCCTTGGAAAGTCGCTTGATGGAAGCTGCCCGCTTGGACCTTACATTGTGACGAAAGATGAAATCCCGAATCCGCACAATTTGTCTATCGTCACAAAAGTGAATGATGAGGTACGTCAAAATGGGAATACCGGTTCCATGATCATTCCAATAGATGAAATCATTTCGGAGCTTTCCAAGTTTGTCACGCTTGAACCGGGGGATGTCATTTTGACAGGCACTCCAGCCGGTGTAGGAAAAGCGATGAATCCACCCAGCTATTTGAAAGCAGGAGACACAGTGAAAGTATCTGTTGAAGGAATCGGTACACTCGTGAACTATTTCGAGTAAAGGTCCCTTATTTTGCCTCATCCTGCTTATATGGTAAGATGAGGCATGAACATGAAAATTGAATGAGGTGAATTAAATGGATTTTTTAACAAGCTCGACACACTTACACATCTTCTCATGGGTTGTTGGAATAATTGTGTTCTTAATTGCAGCGACACAACCACTTGACTCAAAAGTCCGTAAAATCATGAAGATGGTAGTACGAGTATTCTACATCTTGATCATTATTACTGGATTAGCATTGTTCATCAAATTTATGAGTGGTGACGCTGCATTGTACGGGATTAAGTTCATCCTTGGTATTGTTACAATTGGTATGATGGAAATGGTATTTGCTCGTCAGGCGAAAAACAAATCTGCGCAACTATTTTGGATTTTGTTTGCCGTATCAGTGTTGGCTACAGTAGCACTTGGTTTCCACTTACCATTTGGATTAAAACTCTTCTAATTCAATCCACTGGATACACAACTAAGGAGGGATTCGGATGGTTGGATGGACGGTGCTGCTAGCCGTTTTTGGCATCATGATCCTCTTCGCACTCTCAGTAGTTGTGACTTCCCGGAGGATGCAATCGTTAGAAGATAGTGATGAGTTAGAATGAAATCAGGAACCCGCTGAAATTATTTCAGCGGGTTTTGCTATGCCATTTTCACAGGATTGACTTATTTTTGTATGCGGGTTTTAGTTTTCTTCAGAAACCATGGCGACGCTAGGTGTGGTTTGGTAGTATTAAGTGATGAGTTATGATCAGAAATCGGGATTTATGAGCGGAAAGCGCGAGTTATGATCACAAATCGGGAGTTATGAGCGGAAAGCGCGGGTTTATGATCACAAATCGGGAGTTATGAGCGGAAAAGCGCGGAGGATGATCACAAATCAAGAGGGAACGGCATGGGCCCCATGAGTGGTCGCCGCTTCCGCGGATTTATGATAGAAGGAGGCTTTTTTAGTGAACGTCAAACGATTACTTAGCATCATCATGATGGTTTTTTTGCTGGGAACAACAGCACTACCCGGTTTGGTTTCTGCAAAGGCGGAGCGGACCTTGAAGGACGAAAGTATATACGATCTATTGGTTGACCGGTTCAATAATGGGGACGGGCGAAACGATGCAAACACGGATGCTCAAGATCCTTCCGCATTTAACGGGGGGGATTTCTCTGGGATTTCCCTTCGGCTGCAACACATTTTAGATATGGGCTTCACAGCTGTATCCATCGGGCCTGTTTTCAAGACCGCTACATATGATGGCAACGAAGTGCTGGATTACACGAAATTCGACGAGCATTTTGGAACAGAGGAAGACTTCAAGTCGATGCTTAAGGAATTACATGATAAAGATGTACGCGTCATCGCGGACTTCCCGTTATCAGGGGTTAGTGAAGATCATGTATGGGCCAGTAAACTTCCACATACGCAAGGAGAAGGGCACACGATTGATTGGAAAACGGACGATGCCGATGTCCAGCACAACCTTGAAGAGGCGATGATCAACTTCGTAAAAACATATGAGTTGGATGGAATCCGTCTGACGAAGACAGAAGGGTATTCGAAACAAGTACTTGACCGATTTGTGGGAGCGCTAAAGAAGAGTTCACCTGACTTGTATGTCTTGTCTGACGAAGAGACAGACGCGGAAGTGGATGCACAGCCGAACGATTCTACGATAGAAGCACTTCGTCAATCCTTCGTTCGGGTCAATCCTGATTCATCTCCGATGGATCAGTTTGCAACGAAACATTCCGATGACTTGATTCAATTCGATCAGTTGACGGGTCCTCGTTTCACTTATGACATCGTGGAACAGAGAATGTTTCCACCGACGCGTTGGAAACTAGCTGTCACGGCATTATTTACGTTACCTGGCACTCCAATCATGCCGTATGGTACTGAAATTGCTGTTAACGGGAAAGAAGCACCAGAAAGCCATCCTCTGTTCAACTTCAAAACAGACATGGAATTGAAAGAACTTATCGGAAATCTGAATTTACTTCGCAACCAATCTGAGACGCTGCGTAATGGGAAATTTAAAATGCTGCACAACAAAGATGGATATTTGGTATACAAAATATATGACAATGAGGAATCGTGGATCATTGCTATCAACAATACTTCTGAAACACAAAGTTATGAACTGAACCCGGATGAAATCGGAAGTGAGAAACGATTGCGTGGATTGTTGGATAGAGACCAGATCGTTGAAACCGAAGACGACAAATACCATGTTGTTCTAGACCGGGAAATGGCGGAAATCTATTTGGTGAAAGAAGACAAAGGGTTCAATATCCCTTATCTGATTGCATCGATTATGGTGTATGTCCTGTTCTTGAGCTTCCTATGGGCCGTTTGGAGAAAAGGCCGGAAAGCACGTCAAGAACGAAAAGCAGCAAAGAACTAACAAGGAAAAAGAGCATATAAGAGTTTCTTCTATTTGAAAAAAATGAAAAAGCAGCTCAGTCGTCTGAAAGCGAAGACGACTGAGCTGCTTTTATAGTTTATTGAGGAAAAATACGGCGAGGGTCCCAGGTCCTGCGTGTGAGCCGATTACAGAACCGATCATATGGATCTGGATTTCCTTTGGATGGAATTTTTCTTCGATCAAGTCACGCAGCTCGATCGCCCCGGCTTCGTCGTCGCCATGACTGATTGCAATCACTTGCTCAGAAACCGTATCTCCGCGCTCTTCCATAAGTTCCAATATTCTACGGAACACTTTTTTACGGCCGCGGTGCTTCTCAATGGGCACCAATCGACCGCTCTCTACGTGAAGCAATGGCTTGATGTTCAACAGTCCGCCGAAAAATGCGCTTGCTTTCGAGACACGGCCGCCTTTTGCCAGGTAGTCGAGATCTTCCACTGTGAACAAGTGCTCCATGTTTCCTGCCATTTTACGTATTTTGCGTTCAATCGTCCGCACATCTTCTCCAGCATCCCGTAAGCGGACCGCTTCCTGGACAACTAATCCACAGCCGAGTGACGCACATCGTGTATCCACGACAATCAAGTTCATGCGTGGATTGCCTTCTTTCACTTGGTCCCGCATCATGACAGAGGTCTGATATGTACCCGACAACTCGGAAGAAAACGCAATATAGATTCCATCTTCCCCAGTCTCGGCGAATTCTTTCCACAAAGCGAGTACACGATCCGGGGAAACTTGAGACGTCTTTGGTTGTTTGCCGGCACGAATCGCTTGAAATACTTCGATGGAGTCGATATCCACAATATCCTGATATTCTTTTCCCTCCAGCAGCACAGTCAAAGGAAGCAACGTCACATCCTTTTCATCTAAATAGGATTTGGGTAAGTCGCAACCACTATCTACGAAAATTTTCATGAGAATCCTCCCATCCCTTTATGAAGTTTTTAAGTTCAGTCGTTCTTGCAACATTATGGCAATGCCGTCTTCATTATTCGTCAAGGTCACTTCATTCGCAATCGACTTCAGTTGGTCAATCCCGTTCCCCATTGCAACGCCAATCCCCGCATAGTCGATCATTTCCAAATCATTGTCTTCATCCCCGAACGCAATAATTCGTTCTTGTGGTATACCAATCCACTCCGAAACTTTGGAAATTCCAACCGCTTTGTTGAGTCCGTGACGGATGACTTCGACGATTTCCCAAGGCGCTCCCCAGCGTCTATGCTCAATGACTTCGGCGTGAACTTCTTCCAAATGCTTGCGGATCGGATCTGCCATCCCTTCACCGCCTTGGATCAGAAGACTGGTCGGATTCACCTGAAGGTATTGACGAATGTCGCCTTCTTGGATTTTTGAACTGCCGCTGCTGAAGATGTCGAGTAACTTTTCGTCGTGATAATGCAGATAGACGTCATCCATTACTTCCGCCACAATATTTTTCAAGTCAAAATCTTGCATGGCATCGATTACGTCCTTAGCTACACTCAAGTCAATCGTTTCATGAACAGTTTTCCATGTCCGATCAGTAGGGTGATGGACGAACGCTCCGTTGAAGTTAACAATCGGCGTTTTCAGTCCCAGCTGACGGTAATAGACTTCACTCGAGCGATAGGGACGTCCTGTTGCAATCATGATTTGATGGCCTTCCGATTCAGCTTGTTTCAGTGTATTGAGCGTTTTTTCCGAGATCACTTTTTTATCATTCAATAACGTTCCGTCTAAATCGAGGGCAATTAAATGAGGTTTCATGGCAAAACGCCTCCTTCCTCATTTAAGTGTATCCTTTCAGTTGCATGCAAGTCAAAAAGAAATGACACGTGCGCAACTTTTGTTTTTTTAGAAAAACATTGGTATGCTCAATTAAACAAAAAACGAGGTGTCGCGGTTGAATATTAGAGAAGAAAAATGGGGCACAATCCCTTTATTGCATATTGTAGATGAACAACAGGAATCATCTGAGATGCCGGTCGTCATCTTCTTCCATGGATTTACAAGCGCAAAAGAACACAACTTACACTACGCATTTAATCTCGCGAAAAAAGGCATTCGTGTGTTATTGCCTGAAGCGCATCTTCACGGGGTCCGGTCCGAGTCACTTGATGAGGTTCAGCTTAGCTTGCGGTTCTGGGAAATCGTCTTGACTTCCATTGAAGAAGCCGGGGTGTTGCATCAGCATTTGAAAGAAAAAGGGTTGTTGGAATCTGATCGAATTGCTTTTTCCGGAACGTCCATGGGAGGGATTACCACTCTTGGATGCCTGGCAGCCTATCCGTGGATCCAAAATGCAGCGGTCATGATGGGAACTCCGGGATTCGTGAAACTTGCAAAAGGCCAAATGAAACAATTTGAAAACAAAGGATTCAAACTTCCGATGAAAGACGAAGACGTCCATAAGCTATTGAACACGCTCGATATGTTTGACTTGACCCGTCATCCGGAATGTTTGAACAACCGGCCAGTCTTTTTCTGGCATGGCATGAACGATACGATGGTACCATTCGAACCGACACATCATTTCTATAATGCCGTCAAAGAGGACTATGTCGGACACCCGGACGACTTTGAATTCATGGTGGACGAGCATGCAGGTCACGCAGTATCCAGACCGGGAATGTTGCGTGCAGTGGACTTCCTTGCCCACCATTTGAATGGTTGAACGCATTTTGCTATGATGGGTACAACGAAACGAAATGGAAAGGGGAATTCTAATGGCTGATGAAATGAAAGAAAGCATGATGGGCGCACTTGAAAACGTGATTGACCCCGAGCTTGGTGTAGATATCGTCAATCTCGGTCTTGTCTACGATGCAGAATTGCTTGAAGGCGGAATCGGGAAAGTCACGATGACACTTACATCAATCGGTTGTCCGATGGGACCGCAAATTGTTGCGAATGTGAAGCAAGAACTGATGGAACTTCCTGAAGTGAAAGATGTGGAAGTCGACATCGTCTGGAATCCGCCTTGGTCACGTGACAACATGTCGCGTTATGCAAAAATGGCGCTTGGTGTCCGATAAATAAGTAATAATGAATCCGTCCGGTGAGTTTCACTGGATGGATTTTTTACTGTTTTAATTAGGAAAAACCAACGGATGAACCCAAAGCATCTCACTTTACAGACGATAAAAGGCGAGGTATACTGGTATTAGTCAAAGATAGTCAAAGTCAAATAAACTAATTACTATATATGAGGTGATGATTCATGAGAATGGATGGCGTGCAAGAGGATCAGCGTTCCCCTTTAGAACAATTTGGACGCAACCTAGTAGAAGATGTGAAGAATGGCAAAATGGATCCGGTGATTGGCCGGGATGAAGAGATCCGGAATGTTATCCGTATTTTATCCAGAAAAACGAAAAACAATCCGGTTCTGATTGGTGAACCGGGTGTCGGTAAGACAGCAATCGTTGAAGGACTGGCACAACGGATTGTAAAAGGAGACGTACCGGAAGGATTGAAAGACCGTCAAATTCACGAACTCGACATGAGTTCTTTGATTGCAGGGGCGAAATACCGCGGCGAGTTCGAAGAACGGCTGAAAGCGGTCTTGAAACAAGTGAAGGATAGTCATGGAGAAATCATTTTATTCATCGATGAAATCCATACAATTGTAGGAGCAGGGAAGACGGAAGGTGCGATGGATGCAGGGAACATGTTGAAACCGATGCTTGCGCGGGGCGAGTTGTATTGTATCGGTGCGACAACATTGGACGAATACCGTATGTATATCGAGAAAGACCCAGCGCTGGAGCGGCGTTTCCAGCAAGTGATGGTACGCGAACCCTCTGTAGAAGATACCATTTCGATTTTACGCGGTTTGAAAGAACGTTTTGAACTGCACCATGGAGTACGCATCCATGACCGGGCTCTCGTTGCTTCGGCAACATTGTCCGACCGTTATTTGACAGAGCGTTTCATGCCGGACAAAGCGATCGACCTGATGGATGAGGCCAGTGCGATGATCCGTACGGAAATCGATTCGATGCCTCAAGAGCTCGACCAAGTGACGCGACGTATTTTGCAGCTTGAAATTGAAGAACAAGCTTTGACGAAAGAGAAGGATCCGATCAGTAAAAATCGCCTGGCTGCTCTTCGTGAGGAATTGAATGAACTGAAAGATTCTTCTTCAGGGATGCGTGAGCAATGGGAGAATGAAAAGAAAAAGCTTCAGGAAGTCCAAGATGTACGCGAGAAGTTAGATCGCTATCGTCGTGAATTGGAAGATGCTGAAAACAAATTCGACTTGAACAAAGCCGCAGAATTGCGTCATGGTAAAATCCCATCACTGGAACACCAACTGCATGATCTGGAAGAGCAGTTCAAGGGCGGCGCAGAGAACCGTTTGATTCGCGAAGAAGTGACAGAAGACGAAATTGCGATGATTGTGGCACGGTGGACAGGTATTCCAGTGACGAAGCTGATGGAAGGCGAACGGGAGAAATTATTACGATTGGGAGATACGCTGAAAGAGCGAGTCATCGGTCAAGATAATGCCGTTCAACTTGTGACAGAAGCTGTATGGCGGGCCCGCTCCGGTATTAAAGATCCCGAGAAGCCGATTGGGTCATTCCTATTCCTAGGGCCGACAGGTGTTGGGAAAACGGAGCTTGCAAAAACACTTGCAGGGACATTGTTCGACTCTGTGGATCATTTCATCCGCATCGATATGTCGGAGTATATGGAGAAACACAGCGTATCTCGCCTTGTGGGTGCACCTCCGGGATATATCGGATATGAAGAGGGCGGTCAGTTGACAGAAGCAGTACGCCGCAATCCGTATTCGGTTGTTTTGCTGGATGAAATCGAGAAGGCTCATCCCGATGTCTCGAACATTCTCTTGCAAATATTGGATGATGGCCGGATTACGGATAGCCAAGGACGTCTCGTGAGTTTTACGAATACAGTGGTCATCATGACATCCAATATTGGTTCGCAGTATTTAATGAGCGGCCAGTTCGAGTCGGAAGAACATGCAGCAGAGGACTTGGTGATGACAGAGTTACGCAACCACTTTAAACCGGAGCTGCTGAACCGGATGGACGACATTATCATATTCCATTCGTTATCAGGTAACGCATTCGTTGAAATCGCCCGTAAGATGTTGGATGATCTCGTGCGCAGATTGGACGGTCAGGACATTCCGTTGACGTATGAAGAAACCGTACTCGATTGGGTCGTCGCAGAAGGGACGGATGCGGATTTCGGCGCACGCCCACTGAAACGGTTCATCCAGCGCTACGTAGAAACCGCGGTCGCTAAAGAAGTCATCAAAGGTGATCTAGCTGAAGGCCAGCGTTTGCACCTTCGTATGGAAGATGGAGCTTTGGTTGTGGATACGTTATAATGGACAGTTCAAGCCGCTTTTCGTGTTATGCGAAAAGCGGCTTGTTTTTATGGGAATGAACGCATCTGTTCTACCCACGCAACGCATACCATTCAGAGTGAATCAACCCGCTCGTTTCGGGGCCAAACCCGCTCATTCCAGGGTCCAACCCGCTCGTTCCTGCGAGCAACCCGCCCGTTCCGGGGCCAAACCCGCTCGTTTCAGGGTCCAACCCGCTCATTCCGAGGCTCAACCCGCTCATTCCTGCGAGCAACCCGCCCGTTCCATGAAGCAAACCACCAATCTATCCGCTCGTAAAGCCAATATCCTCTCTAATCATACCTTTCTGCACAAAAAAACAGTGAAAGGGAAGTTTCCCATTCACTGCTAGAAGAATCAATGCTCTGCTACTGGCTCATCCGGAATAATCGCTGTAATTGCGAATATCATCACAGACAATACGAGTGAGACAATGATTCCTGTTGTAAATTCAAACGTTGGTACGTTCGCAATGGCGCCAGCTACATAGTTGAGCATGGATACCAATAGGAATGACCAAAAGAATGTCATGACGAACTTCATCGAAATCACCTCTAGATTACTTTTTCACCTTTCATCATATCATAGCGACGCCCGTTTCGAAACTTAATTTCCACCGCCCGTAAAAGAGTTTGACGGTTTCGTGTCTCCATTGTTGAAAAAAATCATGAACTCCTCTATTATTGATACCAGGTACTAACAATAGATAACAAGGAACGGGGTATGAGCAATGGGTGTAGGACTTCTAAGTATTGGCAAGTATGTCCCTGATCACGTACTGACAAACGCAGATCTTGAAAAAAGAATGGATACATCAGACGAATGGATTCGTACACGCACAGGAATTGAAGAACGCCGAATTGCAGATAATAGTACAGATACATCAGATATGGCTTATGCAGCTGCTAAAGAAGCAATTGAAAAAGCAGGCATCCAGCCGGAACAAATCGGTATGATCTTGGTTGCAACAGTGACGCCTGATCAGCCGTTTCCTTCAGTAGCCACGATGCTCCAAGCGCGTCTTGGTGCAAAGAATGCAGCAGCGATGGATATTTCCGCTGCATGTGCAGGTTTCATGTATGGTGTAGTCACTGCGAAACATTTCGTGGAAGCAGGTACACACGAGTATGTTCTAGTGGTCGGAGTCGAAAAACTATCTAAGATCACAGATTGGAAAGACCGGAACACGGCTGTCTTGTTCGGAGATGGCGCCGGGGCGGGAATCGTCGGTAATGTGAGCGGAGATCGCGGGATTCTCTCATTCGAACTGGGTGCGGATGGAACAGGCGGTGAGCATCTTTATCAGGATCGTTACTTGAAAATGAATGGGCGCGAAGTATTCAAATTTGCGGTGCGCCAAATGGGTGAGTCGGCAGTGAATGTCATTGAGAAAGCGGGCCTCTCGAAAGAGGACGTGGATTTCCTGATCCCTCACCAAGCAAATATCCGGATCATGGAGGCTTCTCGTGAACGACTGGGACTCCCTCCTGAAAAGATGTCGAAATCCGTGCATAAATACGGTAACACATCGGCAGCTTCGATCCCCATTTCGTTATATGATGACATCGAAGAAGGCCGCGTAAAAGATGATGACATCCTTGTACTTGTCGGTTTCGGCGGCGGACTTACTTGGGGCGGCATTTGTATGCGCTGGGGCAAGTAAGTAATCCGTGTTATATTTTCACTAAACTATACAGATGGAAGCAACTATGCTATCTATGAAACGAAGGAGAGTTCAACTTATGGAAAAACGACGCGTAGTCATAACCGGAGTCGGGGCTGTTTCCCCGGTAGGAAATACGGCGGAGGAATCATGGCAGTCTGTTCTTGACCGCAAGTCAGGCATCGGGCCGTTGACACGTTTAGATACCGAGTTATTCCCAGTGAAAGTAGCTGCGGAAGTAAAAGACTTTGACATTGAAGAGTACTTGCCTAAAAAAGAAGCTCGTAAAATGGACCGTTTCACACATTATGCAATGGCGGCTTCCATCATGGCGATGAAAGATGCAGGTCTTGAAGAGTTGGATGAAGAGACCGGACTCCGTACAGGCGTCTGGATCGGCTCAGGGATCGGCGGAATGGAAACGCACGAAAAACAGTTCCTTACATTCCAAGAAAAAGGATATCGCCGAGTCAGTCCCTTTTTCGTTCCGATGATGATTCCTGATATGGCGTCAGGTCAAGTATCCATATACTTTGGCGCGAAGGGCATTAACTCTTGTACGGTAACAGCTTGTGCATCAGGTACTAATTCGATTGGAGATGCTTTTGAAGTCATTCTTCGAGGGGATGCTGATGTCATGATCACAGGGGGAGCAGAGGCTCCGATCACAACGATGTCAGTTGCTGGATTCTGTGCAAATACAGCACTTTCACTAAATCCGGATCCAAATACAGCTTCACGGCCGTTCGATAAAGAACGCGATGGATTTGTTATTGGTGAGGGTGCGGGAATTCTGGTGTTGGAAGAATACGAGCATGCGATTCAGCGCGGGGCTAAAATCTATGCGGAAGTGGTAGGGTATGGGTCAACAGGGGACGCACACCACATTACCGCCCCTGCTCCTGAAGGCGAAGGCGCGGTTCGAGCGATGCAGCAAGCGATTCAACAGGCGGAAATCGCTCCATCAGAAATCGGATATATTAACGCCCACGGTACAAGTACCGCATACAACGACTTATTTGAAACGATGGCAGCGAAAACCGTATTCGGTGAGCACGCGTACGAACTTGCGATCAGTTCAACGAAGTCGATGACAGGACACTTGCTCGGAGCAGCAGGTGGTCTGGAAGCCATCTTCACTGCGAAAGCGCTGCAAGAAGGGGTCTTGCCACCGACTACGAATTATGAAAATCCAGATCCGGAGTGTGATCTCGACTACATTACAGACGGTCCCCGGAAAGCGGACATCACGTATGCAATGAGCAACTCACTTGGATTCGGCGGTCACAACGCATCCCTTATTTTTAAGAAGATCTAATCCAATCCAGTCAAAAAAGAGCTGCCCGGAGATTTCCGGAGCAGCTCTTTTTTATGTCGGGAAAGCCAGTCTTAAAACGCAGCCAGCTTTCATATAGTAGGACAAAACTAAAAAAGGATCGATGTCATGACGCGACTGTTCTTCTTTCTACTCAGCTATGGCCTCATTGTGACGACCTGTACAACGATGGTTACGTATCTGAATTACACATCCATGGGATTCAATATACGGACTGTGGGGCTTTTCATCCTGCATTCAGCAGACTTTGCGCTGTTTGTCGGAGCCGTTCTCCTTCTTCTGCTTACCGTCTACGTCCGAGTCCCATCGCGGCTTCCATTTTCGTAAGGGTCTGGGTGGCAATTGCATTTGCTTTACGAGCGCCTGCATCCAAGATGTCATCCAATTGGTCGGACTCCATCAGTTCATGATAGGTTTCTTGGATTGGCGCGAGGTGTTGAATGACGCTTTCTGCAACGCCCGCTTTAAACGCACCATATCCCTGCCCCTCATACTTAGTAACCAGGTTATCCACAGGAATACCTGTAAGAGCCGATTCGATAATCAGTAAGTTCGAAACGCCCGGCTTATTCTCGATATCGAAACGGACAACTCCTTCGGAATCTGTCACAGCACTTTTTATCTTCTTTTCGATTTGTTTCGGCGTATCCATTAAGAAAATCGTTGACTTCTGATTCGGATCCGATTTACTCATCTTCTTTAAAGGATCCTGCAGCGACTTAATGCGCGCGCCGACTTTTGGTATGCGCACTTCCGGAATCGTCAGCACCTCTGCATACCGGCGGTTGAAGCGCTCCGCTAAGTCACGGGTCAATTCCAAATGCTGTTTCTGATCTTCTCCAACCGGGACGACGTCTGTGTTGTAAAGGAGAATGTCAGCTGCCATAAGTGGAGGGTAGGTGAGCAGACCAGCTGAAACACCCTCCTGCCCATCCGATTTATCTTTGAACTGTGTCATGCGCTCGAGTTCGCCTATCGAAGACGTGCATTGCATAATCCATCCCGCTTGTGCGTGTGCAGGCACTTCCGATTGGATGAATAATACCGATTTCTCCGGATCGATTCCACTTGCGATATACGTTGCTGCAAGTGAACGAATCGCTTGTTTCAGTTCATCGGGGTCTTGCTGAACTGTAATGGCATGCTGATCCACAATACAGAAAATACAGTCCGCCTCATTTTGAAGCTCGATGAATTGCCTGAAAGCCCCGATATAATTCCCTAACGTAATAATGCCTGTCGGCTGTACACCTGAAAAAATAGTTGTCATAGACGCTTCCTCCTTCAATTCAAACACAAAAAAACACCGACACATCCCTATATATAGGGACGGTCGATGTGTAGGAACCGCGGTGCCACCCGAATTGCCCGAAGGCCGCTCAAAACCCTTAACGCGGGGGTACGCAGCGGAAAAGTAGTGGTTTTCTACTCATTCAACCGAGCTCAGGAGTCCATTCCTCTTAACCGCTCCACCTGTTCACACCATCCACAGGCTCTCTTAAGAAGCTGCATTAAAAGTACTTGTTCCTTCTTAGCCGTTATTATAATTGGAGTAATTATAGTATGTCTATTCATGAAATGCAAGTTCTATTCGGTTTCAAACCAGTTTTTTGGGGAATACTTGAAATAGTCATAAAGAAACTTTGTATCTTTTGGAACCTTTTGGGGTTTGAAACGTACTAGTAAACAAGAAACACATTTTCACTTCGATTTTGTAATTGATAATGCAAATTGCAAAAATTTGATGTTTAATCTCATTTTGAAAAGGGAATAACAATATTAATTATATAATTACTTGTGTTGAGAAATGTTGTTTATTGCGGAATTGTTACAAACATGATGTTCACAGGAAATAATTTTTAAAAAGTGTGTTCATTGAGAACAAATGTGTGTATAATAGTCAATATGAAGTTTTATTTAAAATAATTCTAATGTAAAAAAGTAGTCACCATTATATGAAGCCGATTGAAAGGGAGTGTCAGCAAATGGGCGTTACATTATTTACATCACCAAGCTGTACATCATGTCGTAAAGCGAAAGCATGGTTAGAGGAACATGAAATTCCTTACGAGGAGCGCAACATTTTCTCTGAACCTTTAAATATTGATGAAATCAAGCAGATTCTTCGAATGACTGAAGATGGAACTGATGAAATCATTTCTACTCGCTCTAAGATCTTCCAAAAATTGAATGTCGATGTAGAGAGCTTGCCGCTGCAACGATTATATGAATTGATCCAAGAACATCCGGGACTCTTAAGAAGACCGATCATCTTAGATGAAAAACGTCTCCAGGTAGGTTATAATGAAGATGAAATACGCCGCTTCTTGCCTAGGAAAGTTAGAGCCTATCAGTTATTAGAAGCACGTCGCATGGTAAACTAACGAATACTTATAAATAAGCTGATAGGGGATCTCATGGTGAATGCCGTAAACCTATCAGCTTTTTCCATTCTCCTAGTTTCCGTGCACGGTGCATTGGATGGATTCTACTCAGTAACTTGGGGCTGGCAGGGGATATTTTCACAAAAAAAATTTTGTCTGCAAGCTTTGAGGCAAAACCCTTTCGTTACTGATGATTTGAACATATAGTAGAAGAAGCATCGCGGGAACGAAAAAAGAAGTTGGACAGTATGTCTACTTCAGGGGAAAGGAGAGAAAAATCATGGAAATCGAGAGAATCAATGAGAACACGGTTAAATTTTACTTGACTTATATGGATATCGAAGAACGGGGATTTACTCGGGAAGAAGTATGGTACAACCGCGATAAGAGTGAGGAATTGTTTTGGGATATGATGGAGGAAATCGATTCTGAGTCTGATATTGAATTTGAAATTGAAGGACCTTTGTGGATTCAAGTGCATGCAATGAGTGGTGGAATTGAAGTTCTGGTGACTCGTGCACAGCTTCCTGAAGATGGAGAATCGACGGAATATCCTTATGGCATTGACGATCCTCGTAAACTCTTCCAACCTGAACTTGAAGCATCGATTGACTCTTCTGAGTCAGCAAATGAGCCATCTGGAGATAGCAGGATGGCAACAGCGCGCGATTTGTTTGTCTTCAAAGACTTTGATGATTTAATCCCATTGGCTTCTCAACTTTCTGATTTGGATGAAGCGACTGCATTGTATGCTTTCGAAGAGAAGTATTATTTGTATATTGACTATAGTTCATCAGATAAGGAAGTCTCAGATAAAATTGATGTGGAAAGTATTATTCTTGAGTATGGTACGCCCACGAACTTGACGATTCATCGCTTAAAAGAATACGGAACCGAAGTAATGGGTTCTAATGTTTTTAAAACGATCGAATCTTATTTCTGACTGTTTCAAAGCCACCTTTCGAGGTGGTTTTTTTTCTGCCTACAAATCCATTCCGATCAAAGCGATACTAAAACAAAAAATTCAGTGTTCATTATATATGGCTGACGCGATAAAAGTTGCTATTATGTGTATAAGTTCGTAAACTATTCAGTGAAAGGGGATGATACAAATACTGACCGCAACCTTGAATGATGGGACGCCTATAGTTCTTGACGATTCAATCCAACGAGAGCACTTGAGAACATGGCGGACTAAATATCAATTCCATTGTCCGCAATGTGGTGAACGTGTTCGATTGAAAGTAGGCGCCATCCGGATTCCTCATTTTGCACATGAAGCGGAATCCGCCTGTTCAGCCAATTTTTCCGAAGGGGAGTCAATTCCGCACCTGCAAGGAAAACAGGTACTCTATTCGTTATTTCAGCGATTGGAAAAATCGCCCGTGTTGGAGCCTCTGCTTCCTGAGCTTGCACAGCGTCCTGACATACTCGTGCATCATGAAGGTGAACCTATCCCGATCGAGTTCCAATGCAGCCGATTGCCTGAAGACGTGAAATCCAGTCGGACTCAAGGGTATAGATCCTTAGGGATGGAGCCTGTTTGGATATTACAAACTCCTGAGAAATTTAAGGCACGACCTGAAGGCATGGGCCTATTCAGTTTTTCAGCTTTCCATCAACTATTCTTCACAAAGAGCTTATCCCCAGAAGACACACTGCTCACATTATCCCCCGAGACAAAGGAGTTCCATTATTTCAGTCATCTGCTGCCTATCGATGGAAACCGCTTCATCGCGATCCATCGCAAGCTGCCCGTCCACTTGCAACCATTTCCGTTCGCACGACCGAAACTTCCAGATCAGCAGCTGCTCCTTCACTACTACAAGTCCTATAAAATCCAGCGAATGACGTACTTGCAACGTTCAATTTTTTTGAATCGACGTGGCATACAAAATCCTTTTTTACGTCATTGTTATGAAAGGAAACTTCATCCGACAGAACTTCCTTTATGGATAGGTATTCCTGTGAAAGGGAATCGTGCCTTCTCTGTACACGACTGCGAATGGCAATTAGGAGTCATCGATTTGTTACGGCGTTTTCAGCTATCACCGGCCCGTGTTCCAATTCAGCGACTTCGTCGATTTGTACATGCTTATGCAGGGAGCGATGAGCAGCAGATCGAAGCCTGTTTGCACTACCTGCAATTCCTTCAAAGAATAGATTGGAAAAAGGAGGAGTCTTCCGTAAATGCGCGAATAGAGAAAGAGATTGTTCACATACTTACAGAGCGATTCCTTGCAATACAGAGTGAAAATTGAGAAAATAAGAAAAGGTTCGAACCCCGAATCATCGGAAACTAGGAGGAATTACATTGGCAGAGAAATTACTTACGCGTGATGAAGTGAAAGTAGAAGAAACATGGAACTTGGAAAACATTTTTGAAAGCGATGCCGCGTGGTCTGCAGAGTA
Organism: Sporosarcina gallistercoris; assembly: GCF_050459885.1. Lineage (GTDB taxonomy): Bacteria > Bacillota > Bacilli > Bacillales_A > Planococcaceae > Sporosarcina > Sporosarcina gallistercoris_A. The sequence goes on from NZ_JBCMNO010000015.1 coordinate 40,601, forward strand.
TGAGGAAATCGAGAAACTCTCATCACAAGCAGAATCTTATCAAGGTACGCTGGATGATGGACCAGAAGCTCTCTTGAAAGCACTAACTTATCGTGACGAACTTTCACAGCGGTTAGGGAAGCTATACACATACTCACATTTGAAGACAGACCAGGATACAACAAACAGCACATACCAAGCTATGGATAGCCGAGCAAAATCTTTGGCTGTCAAGGTTTCTACAAAGCTGTCATTTTTCCTGCCAGAATTACTTTCCATTGATGAAGCGAAGCTCGATCAGCTGGTTGAAGAAAATGAAGGACTCTCTCTCTATAAACAAGAAGTGAAAGAATTGAATAGCATGCGTCCACACGTGCTTCCAGCAGAACAGGAAGCATTGATTGCGCAAATGTCCGAAGTGGCACAAGGGTCATCCAAAACCTTCAGCATGTTGAATAACGCAGACTTGACGTTCCCGACTGTGAAAAATGAAAAAGGGGAAGAGGTCGAGCTTTCTCAAGGCCGCTTCATCAATTTCTTGGAAAGCCCAGACCGTTCAGTTCGGGAAGAAGCATTCAAAGCGATGTACGCAACATATGGGGCGTTCAAGAACACATTTGCATCTACACTGTCAGGAAATGTGAAGACGAATAACGTCAACGCGACCATCCGGAACTATGACTCCGCTCGTCATGCTGCTTTGTCGAACAATCACATTCCTGAGCAAGTATATGAGAATCTTGTAAATACGATTTCCGATAACGTAGGGTTGCTTCACCGCTATATCGCGCTTCGGAAAAAAGTATTTGAGTTGGACGATCTTCATATGTGGGATCTTTACGCGCCACTCGTGAAAGATCTGGATATGAAGATTACTTATGAGGACGCGGCAAAGACAATGCTCGAGAGCTTTGAACCGATGGGTGAAGAGTACCGTTCCATCATTAAAAAAGGATTGGAGAGCCGCTGGGTGGACGTGCGTGAGAACAAAGGAAAACGTTCAGGTGCGTATTCTTCAGGCTCATATGGCACAAATCCATATATACTGATGAACTGGCAAGACAATGTGAATAATATGTTCACATTAGCGCACGAATTCGGCCACAGTGCCCACAGCTACTATTCACGAGAAAACCAGCCATACATTTATAGCGGCTATTCGATTTTTGTCGCTGAAGTGGCTTCTACTGTAAATGAAGCATTGCTGAATGATTATTTGTTGAAAACGACAGATGACGATCAGAAACGTATTTATCTTTTAAACCATTGGCTGGACGGATTCCGTGGAACTGTTTTCCGCCAGACGATGTTTGCTGAGTTTGAACACAGAATTTATCAGTTGGATCAGCAAGGAGAGGCGTTGACAGCAGAGAAGCTGACCGAAGAGTATTATGCTTTGAACGAAAAGTATTTTGGTGGCGCAATGACTGTGGATAAGGAAATCGGTTTGGAATGGTCACGTATTCCTCACTTCTACATGAATTATTACGTATACCAATATGCAACTGGATACAGTGCAGCAGTCGCACTGAGCCATCAAATCCTTACCGAAGGTGAACCAGCAGTAGAACGCTACGTGACAAACTTCTTGAAAGCCGGATCTTCTGATTATCCAATCGAAGTGTTGAAAAAAGCTGGAGTCGATATGACAACAACTGCACCGATTGAAGAAGCATGTCGGGTATTCGAAGAGCGTTTGAATGAGTTGGAGCAACTGCTGGAGAAACAATAAGTATCGGTTTAATATATTGAAATAGTATAAAAAGGCAATCATGAATACTTTTCATGATTGCCTTTTTTAATATCAGGAAATCCAGCCTTGTAAGTAAGCGTTTTCAAAGGTGCATATGTGACAAATCCATGAAATCGCTTGTGAATTGTTGATGTAACAATTATTTTATGATAGATTTAACTTGTGAATGAAACTCACTAACCAAACATACACCCCTTTTGTTTGAACGTGAACATTTTTCCCATTCCCTTTATACGAACATCGCTTCCCCCCAGGAGCGATGTTCTTTTCATTTTCCTGTGAAAAAGTGATGATCCCATGCTTGAATGAGAAGGTATAGGGATATGTATGGAAATCGGTCACAAACCATGGGGCGTGATCATAACCGATGATGAAACGCTCATAACCCGCAGAAAGTGATCATAACTGATGGAAAACGCTCATAAATCGGGGAAAATGATCATAACTGATGGAAACCGCTCATAACCCGCAGAAAGTAATCATAACTGATGGAAAACGCTCATAAATCGGGGAAAATGATCATAACCGATGGGAAACGCTCATAACCCGCAGAAAATGATCATAACCGATGGAAACCGCTCATAAATCGCAGAAAATGATCATAACCGATGGAAACCGCTCATAACCCGCAGAAAATGATCATAACCGATGGAAACCGCTCATAACCCGCAGAAAATGATCATAACCGATGGAAACCGCTCATAACCCGCAGAAAGTGATCATAACTGATAAAAAACGCTCATAACCTCTACAGCACGCGCAAACTCCCTTGCAAAAATCCTCCTAACCTACCTAACCATCCCCACTCAAACATACATATCCCCTCAAAAAAACAGATGGAGAAAAACTCTCCACCTGTTTTGTATAATGACTGAATGTATACATCTCTCTTAGCGCTTGCGCCATAAGACGTTATCGTTAATAAAAATGCGTTCCACTTCTTGCTTGAGCAGAAGTTTCTTGAGCTCTCGTTCACTCTCTTTTTCAGGGACTCCGTAGATGGCTGCGATTTCAGCAGTTGCAAGCATTTCGAAACGGCTGAACAACTCTTCCAATGACGGAGCACGATCCCGGATGATAGGAGAGCCGGTAAGCTCTTCTAAAATTTGTTCATAGATCTCATAGCTATATGAACCATCCACCATGAGGCCCTCGTCTTCAATGTTTTCGTTGAAAAAAACGAAGGTGGGGGATTTCACAACTTCCATCTCTTTGGCTAGATGCAAATCGACTTGCAAAGACTGGAGTACATTTTTTGAAAAGAAATCGCTGATGAATTCTTGTTTGTCCAAGTTCAATTTCTCTGCAATTTCAACGAGAACTGCAAATGATTTAACATTACGTGATTTCAAGAATGAATACTCGAAAAGTTTTGTGAGGAATTTGAAACCGGCACGTTTACCTTGGAACTCGGCTGCCTTGATCGCAATGCTCGGGAACGCAGGGTGTGCTTTTTCAAATGCATTGTTCTCTTCACATTCGTCATCCACTAAAGGAAGAGCTTTGTAATTCATCTTTGGCAAGGACGTCAGAAGACCGATACGCAGCGTGAAATACCGTTCGTATTCAACTTGCAGTCTTCTAAGGATAGGTTGCAATGCCCAGCAATCTTGGCATAAGGGATCGAGAAACACATATAATTCAATCGGCCGAGGATGTGCAATCGGCTGCTGCTCAACTTCTGCGAAAGTTCTTCGATTCACTGGTCTCCCTCCTCGTTCCGGTTCACCATATGGTTGGCAGTCATGACGAGGCGTTGATAATAGATTTCTCGAAGGGGCCCGTCAAGACCGACCTCATCCATCGCTTCAGCCATACAGGCTAGCCAGGCTTCTGCCCGTGTGGGTGTGATAGCGAATGGCATATGGCGAGCTTTCATCATCGGATGTCCGTGTTCTTCTGTATATAAATTAGGTCCTCCCAGATATTGCGTCTGGAACTGTTTTTGTTTGCGTGCGGTTTCAGTTAGGTCTGGTGGGAAAATGGGAATCAAGTCCGGATGCTCAGCCACTTTGGCGTAGAACCGGTCTATCAGTTCCGACAAACGTGCTTCACCGATCTCCTCAAAGGGTATCAAAGGCTTTCGTGTCATGAATGTCATTCTCCTTTGTTGTAGCTCTGCACTTCTATATTATCAACCACATAAAACATTCACAAATAAATAGCTTAGATTCGACTGCTGCACCTTACGTATTCAATGTATTATAGTTGTTCATAACTTTGGTGACGTAGTTTTGTGTTTCGCGGAATGGCGGGACTCCACCGTATTTACGGACGTTTCCTGGACCTGCGTTATACGCTGCCAGCGATAGTTTCATATCGCCTCCGAACTGGTCGAGCATTTGCCGTAAGTATTTAGCGCCACCCATAATATTCTGCTCAGGATCGGCTGCGTTCGAAACCCCTAGGAATTTTGCTGTTCCAGGCATGAGTTGCATAAGCCCTTTTGCACCGGCATGACTCACAGCATCTTTGTTGAAATTCGATTCCTGCTTGATGACCGCTGCAATCAATGCAGAGGGGACGTCATATTTTTTTGCAGCTTTGGTGATCAAAGGCGCATATGCTGTACTGACATTTCCTCCATTATAAGCTAAAGGAGGGCGGCTCGCCGAAGCTTGGTCAATATAATGCATTGCATCAGTAGGCGAATTGACAGATGGAGTGGAGGTGAACGCAAACAACTCCGCCCTTTGAGGAGCTTGAATACTGCCAAGTGTCGTTGCGGAGACACTTGAAATTGAATCGGAGATGGACCTCTCATTGGTCATTTCACTCATTAACGTTTGGAAGAAATCTGTGGCTCCTGTTTTCGTTTCGGTTGCAGAGTGAACAGCCCCGAGTGACTGCAGTGAGTTCAATTCGAACAGGGTACGCATCATTTTCGTATCCATACTAATCGTCCTTTCCGATACCTAATCATCCGTGGCACTTCTAATTCTTCTTTCAGTATATCAATTTCAAAGCGGAAAGCACAATCCTGACTGCAACAGTGGTGACTCTATGGTAAACTAATCATACTGACTGATAGGGGAAGGAAGAGGGAAAAGTGCGTATTGAACATCGAATAACTGAAGGACAATTAAAAGATGGAACTGTTTATTTCACTTATGGTGGAACGGAAAATACACTTGGACATTCCCCCGCAGGGAAGATGATTACCGATTCGGATGCACTCAGCTTTGTTTATTTGTTCGAAGATGGTGAAGAATATCGGTACCTCCATTTTACGCAGCAAGTATGGCCGCTCATGCAACACCTTATTGAGAGCGATAATGGGGATCCTTTTATAGAATGTGAAGACGGGTGTGTTCAACTGATTGGATTCACCGAGGAATTGACGATGTTGGTTTTCAATATAGAAGGTAATGGAAATTACGGGGAAGAGTTCATGCTTGCCGTGGAACAAGCATTCAAAGAGACACTTCAACAACCTAGCTAACATGAACGGATGGGAGGCGGCCTTTAAATGAGAATGTGGAATGATTTTCTTGCGCCCTATAAACAAGCCGTGGTGGAGCTTAAGGTGAAGCTAAAAGGCTTGCGGCACCAATACAAATTAGAGGATCTGCATGCACCAGTTGAATTTGTTACTGGACGTGTTAAACCACTCGCTAGCATTTACGACAAGACTCTCGAAAAAAACATTCCGTTCGAGCCATCTCCTGAATTGGCTGCGGAAGTTCCTGACATTGCAGGACTTCGGATTATGTGTCAGTTCGTTGATGACATCGAGAGTGTCGTCGGCATGCTCAGACAGCGGAACGACTTAAAGATTGTCGAAGAACGAGATTACATATCGAACAAAAAACAGAGCGGTTATCGCTCGTTCCATATCATTATCGAATATCCTGTCGAGACGATCCGTGGCGAAAAGACCATTCTTGCAGAAATTCAAATCCGAACACTTGCGATGAACTTCTGGGCTTCGATTGAACATTCTTTGAATTATAAATACCAAGGGGAACTTCCGGATGTGATTCGACAGCGACTTGAAGGAGCTGCAGAAGCGGCTTTCCGGCTCGATGAAGAAATGTCGCTCATCCGAGATGAAATACATGAAGCGCAATCGTATTTTAGTTCGTTTAAAGAAACGGAGAAACGAGATATACAAGACACCTCATGGAAGGGGGAACCAGAATGATGAAATTTGTTATCCAATCACGTGGTGATGAGTTATCCAACCGTCTTATGGCGGAGGCTAAAGAATATCTGGTGGAGTTTGGTTTGGAGTATGACGAGGTGGAACCGGATATCGTTCTTTCCATCGGCGGGGATGGTACGTTGCTGCATGGTTTTCATAAGTATGTACATCGTTTGCACGAAACAGCATTTGTCGGGATCCACACGGGCCACCTTGGTTTTTACGCAGATTGGAAACCGGAAGAGATTGAGAAGTTGGTGATCATGATCGCCCGGAAAGACTATCACGTTGTGCAATACCCGCTCTTAGAAGTGGAAATTTCATACACCCATTCAGAGGAGAAATCCACGTATCTGGCTTTGAACGAATCAACGATTAAATCACCGGAAGTCACTCTTGTTATGGATGTTGAGCTCAACGGAGAACATTTCGAGCGGTTCCGAGGGGATGGCTTATGTATGTCCACTCCATCGGGTTCAACTGCATATAGCAAATCATTAAATGGGGCGATACTGCATCCATCATTGTCCTGTATGCAACTGACTGAGATGGCATCTATTAACAACCGTGTATTCCGAACTGTCGGATCACCGCTTGTCCTGCCGGCGCATCATTCATGCTTATTAAAGCCAGTTAAAGGACCGGATTTCATGGTCACTGTAGATCACCTGCAGCTGCTTCAGAAAGATGTAAAGTCGATCGAATACAAAGTATCAAAGGAACGCATTTCGTTCGCCCGTTTTAGACCTTTTCCTTTTTGGAAGCGTGTGTCGGAATCGTTTGTCGCCAGTGATGAAGAAAAGTAATCCTTCACCGCTGCTGCTAACATTTATTGCAGAAGAACAGATTCTTCTAAAAGACTTCCTTAAACTGAAAAACCTTTCCAAAAGAGCGCTGACTGCCGTCAAATATGAAGGCGGGCGGATTTTAGTGAATGGGGAAGAACGCACCGTCCGATGGATGCTCGAGCAAGGGGACAAGATCATCATTGAATTTCCACCTGAAGAGATAGGTGAAGGATTGGTGCCTGAACATGGAGAACTTTCAATCCTTGCTGAGGACGATTCGATTTTAGTAGTGGAAAAACCTCCAGGACAAGGAACGATTCCTTCAAGAAACCATCCGAAGGGCACACTCGCGAATACAATTTCCGGGAAGTATGTAAATGACCAGCATCCTGCGACCGTTCACGTAGTCACCCGTTTGGATACGGACACATCCGGCGTCGTCTGTATTGCGAAAAATCGTCATATTCATCACCTGCTAAGTACACAAATGCAGCAAACGGGATTTGACAGACGGTATATTGCATTCGTGAGTGGGTGGATTCATGAAGAAACGTTTACGATTGAAATGCCAATCGGCCGAAAAGACGGCAGTATTATTGAACGGATTGTCAGGACAGATGGACAATATGCACGTACCGATGTCCTTGTAACCGGTCGTTTTGAAATGGATGGCAGTCGATATACAATGGTTGAGCTTCAATTGCATACTGGAAGAACCCACCAGATAAGGGTCCATATGTCGCACGTTGGACATCCTTTACTTGGAGATGATTTGTATGGGGGGCCTTGTCATTTGATTTCCCGACAAGCCCTTCATTGTAAATCTGTTTCGTTTCAGCATCCTTCAACGAATAACTATGTTTCCTTTGAAAGTGAACTCCCGCAAGATCTATTGAGACTTCTTCCGATTGAAATGGAGACTCAAGATGGGTACGAAGTGAACTTTTCAGGTTGAAACGGCTGTTTGGACGGTATGGAGACGGTTTCACGTTCCGGCCATCGGAATGCAGTCAGTTTACCTCCAAACACACATCCAGTGTCGATATTCACGGTATGATGCTTAAAGCGCGGCTCCCGGACAGGGGTATGTCCGTAGACGACCCAGGCTGTCCCATGATATGACTTTGCCCAGTCACGGCGATCAGGACGTCCATCCTGTAAGGTTTTCCCTGAAATATCTCCATAGAGGACGAATGTACGCACAGTTTGCGATGCCGGAGCGCCTATTAATTGCTCGGAAAGCCCGGCATGTGCAATGATTAACCTTCCGCTGTCCAATTGGTGGTAAAGAGGCAATGCTTCGTAGAATCTTTCATAGCGATCTAGAATATGTGATCGTTTTTCTTTTGGCAAAGAGTCCAACTCTGCAACCGTCGTTTCCAGACCGTGCGTTTGCTGTACGTTATTCCCTTTAGCGTAACGATACAGTTTGTTACAATGATTTCCCGGGGAATAAATGAGCCGACCTTCGTCTTGTAGTGCAAATAGAAGCTGCATCACTTTTATAGAGGAAGGTCCGCGGTCCATGCCATCTCCGACAAATGCAACCTGTCTGCCGCCGGGATGGATTGGAATACCAGACGTCAAAGAATATCCAAGTGAGCTGAGTAACTCGAGCAGTTCATCGTAACAGCCATGTATGTCACCGATTATATCAAACATATGATACACTCCTTTTTACGAAGTATTTGTAAAGCACACAAGTAGTATACAGGAGGAGTGCCAATTGGCGAAAAGAAAGGAAGGTGTAGCAATGGAAACAACAGAGGACCGCAAAGAAGAAGTGGATTTTGATGTAGAGAAGCTAAGGGAAGATTTAGAACGGCAAGATATTAAAGCGTTCCGAGATGAATATTTGCTACTCCATCCTTACGATCGCGCAATCTTCTATGAAGAAGCTGGAGCCGAACTTCGGAAAACGATGTATTATTTCCTAAGTCCGAAAGAAATGGCAGAGATTTTTGAAACGAGTGAAATTGACGAAGATGAATACGAAGAGTTCCTTCAGGAGATGGAGGCGACGTATGCCGCAGAGATGATTTCTTACATGTTTGTGGATAACGCGGTCGATGTCCTGAAAGAACTCGATAAGTCTCAAAGCGTCAGCTATTTAACGCTTATGGACAAAGAAGCAGCCGATCAAATCAAGGAACTTTTGCATTACGAAGAGCACACTGCCGGATCTATCATGACAACGGAGTACGTCACTGTTCCCCAGAATTCTACGGTTCGATCTGCGATGAATATTTTGCGCATTGAAGCTCCGAGTGCTGAAACGATTTACTACGTTTTTGTTGTGGATGAAGACAACCGTCTAACAGGGGTTGTTTCGTTACGTGACTTGATCACCTCAGAAGAAGATGTCTTGATCAATTCCATAATGAATGAACGTGTGGTTAGTGTCCTTGTGTCCGACGATCAGGAAGACGTCGCCCGTACAACACAGGACTATAACTTGCTTGCTGTACCAGTCGTGGATTTTCAGCAGCATATACTCGGAATTGTTACAGTCGATGACGTGCTCGATATCCTCGAAGAAGAAGCATCGGATGATTACTCGAAATTAGCCGGTGTATCGAATATGGATACATTTGACAAAAATTCGTTATCTGCAGCGAAGAAACGAGTACCATGGCTTATTATTCTACTTATACTCGGGATGATCACGGCGAATTTAATTGATATGTTTACGGACACCATTTCCCAAGTGGCGTTACTCGCCGCATTCATACCTTTGATTGCAGGTACTGCTGGCAACAGTGGCACCCAGGCACTTGCTGTTGCCGTCAGAGGAATTGCAACACGAGATATAGAAGATGAAAGCAAAATGAAATTATTGATAAGAGAAGCCGGTACCGGACTGATCACCGGATTCATATGCGGAGTTTTTGTCATCGGGCTGATCTTTTTCTGGAAGCACGAATTGGTCATCGGAATGCTAGTCGGGGCAGCGATTTTCGTATCGATTTTCGCGGCGACTATTTCCGGATCATTCATCCCGTTGTTCATGCACAAAATGAAAATCGATCCAGCTGTCGCTTCTGGCCCTTTCATCACCACGTTGAATGACTTGATCAGTATTTTAATTTACTTAGGATTGGCGACCACTTTCATCAACCTGTTGTAATTGGAGTCACGCATGGGCAGATGCTGCATATAATGCAGTAAAAAGGATGTGGCGCATATTTCACTTCAAGTTCCCTTGCTTTTTATCGACGGACCCCCTTTGGTATCGATTGTGGAAGTTGTGAAAGAAGAGAGTACGTCCATTTACTGGTCAGCTAATGACCCTGATCTGACGGAACAGAATGAATTATTGCAAGAAGAAACTGTGCCTCACCAGGTGAAGGAGGTCTCGATCGACTCCCCAGTCGTGAAAAGATTACGTTACTTATCCGAACCGTTTCCCCGCAATGCTTATCGTCCGCTCCAATTTTTGGTGAACGGCCAATTATTGACAGGCGGCATTTCTGCGATGACTGATTCACAGATTGCGATCGAAGTGAAACAAGAAAGCAAAGATTTAAACGAAATCCGTACGCTGAACTTGCAGGAGATCGAAGAAGTGTTCTGGAAAGGAACACCGTTTTCATGAAAAGACGCGTCTCAGGCTAATTAGTCTGAGGCGTATTTTAATACAAGGAAAAAGAGGACTGCCCATTTGGGCAGTCCTCTTTTCGCGCATCGCGGGGGTGATGCTTATGCTGGGTTTGTTGCACACTGCGTGACGAATGTATCTTTGATGCATTGGATTGCACAGAAACAATTCAAGTCAACAGTGATACAAGACTTTGTCGCTCTGAAACGCTCGACTTTGCAAAGCTTTTCGAGATTGATTTTACCGCAATCGATGATGTCGACTGGTTTTCCGTCTTTGTCTAGTGGCTCAAGTACCATCAAGGTTGCACAGCAATTGTCAAAAATGTTTTGGACTCTGAAAAATACAGAGAAACAATTGATGCCATGATGGGTATGGCTTTTCGGACGGTACATCGCTTTAAAGAAATCACCGTCTTCTGTCAGCAATGAAAACACCCGTGTATTGAAGCGCTCATTCGTAGGGCTGACGAGACTACCAAGTGGTCTCATAAAGCAGTCTGTATCACAGTCGAAGCAATCATCGTCTGTGTGCGTATCCTGAAGACGTTTAATGAAGCGGACTGCCTCACAAACACAGTGTCCTTGAATCGGATTCACCTTATCCCCCGTATTTTCGTTCTTTCCACATCCACAACTCATTGATTATTTCCTCCTCTCGTTTGTTCTCTATACCTTATGCATTCCTCTACCTATTGGCAGGGCGCTTGAACCGTTATGAATAAATTGCAAGCTATTTAGACATACTGGTGAAAAAAGGAGGGGATGGCGATTCGTAAAATACTGACACTGGTATTCATCCTCGTCATGCTAGCAGGTTGTTCGACATCGATCGGTTTCAAAACCGTCAATACAACAGATATGGATTCCCAGCGGGCGGAAAAGTTATTAAAAGAAGATAAGCGGATTAAAAATGCGGTCGTTCTAATTCACGAGGATCGGCTGATTGCGGGATTGCGTGTCAATACATTTGAAAGATTCAAGAAGCGTAAAATTGCACAAGAACTTTCAAAAGAGCTGGAAGATATGTATCCTGATCTAAAAGTTACCGTATCCGCTGACAGTAAAGTGCTGCTGGAAACAAACAAGTTGATCGAAAAAGAGGATGAACAGAATTATGAAGAGAAGATGGAAAAAATCAGTGCATTAGTAAAGGAAGAGACGTAATGGATGAAAAAAAGTATCAGCAATTGGAACAACAGATTACTCCTAAGCCGAAATATGTAAAGAATTGCATCACAGCATTTTTAGTGGGAGGCTTCATTTGCTTTATTAGCCAATTCGTAGCGCTTTTTTATATTATTTACTTTGATTTCACAGAACGTACCGCAAGTAATCCGACGGTGGCTACTATGATTTTTATATCCATGCTATTGACCGGATTCGGCTACTATAAAAAGATTGCACAGGTCGGTGGTGCAGGGAGTGCCGTACCGATCACCGGTTTCGGAAATGCGGTGATTTCGTCAGCAATTGAACATAAGACAGAAGGTTATGTATTAGGCGTGGGGGGCAATATGTTCAAACTGGCTGGATCGGTCATTATATATGGAGTTTTTTCGGCATTTGTCGTCGCTCTCATTAAAACGATACTTGTTGGATTAGGAGTGGTATCTTGGTGAATCAACGAGGATTACTGACATTTGCATCCAAACCTGTCATCGCGTCGACTGGTGTTACGGTTGGACCTTTAGAGATGAAGAAAAGTCCTTTTGCCAAATATGCTGACAAGAATTACGATGACGAACGCTGTGGATTAAAGACGAATGAGCAAGGGCACGCAAAAATGATGGAAGATGCGTGCATGATTGCCCTGAGCAAGCTGGATAAGACCCCGGCGGATGCTGAATTCGTTTTGATGGGGGATTTAGTGAATGAAATGACCCCATCCAACTTTGCCGCTAGTACAATCGGGGTTCCGTATATCGGAATGTTTTCTGCTTGTGCTACGTCTGTTTCTTCGTTATTGATGGCTGCCTTACTAACGGAGTCCGGTATGGCTGAACTAATAGTCGCTGGGTCTTCCAGTCAGCATAACGCTATTGAACGGCAATTCCGTTATCCCCTCCAATATGGGAGTCAAAAAGGGGCCACAGCACAATGGACTGCAAGTGCGGCAGGAACCGCAACGGTTATCCCTTATATAGAAGGAGCTCCGATTATTGCTTGTGGAACTATTGGGATCGTAACGGATCTTGGTCTGACAGATCCATTAAACATGGGGGCTGCGATGGCACCAGCAGCAGCGGATACATTTAAACGGCATTTGGAAGGTCACGGCACGACACTCGAAGATTACGACTTGATCATGACGGGGGATTTAGGGAAAATCGGCTTCGAGTTGTTCAAAACGTTGCTGGATCGGTGGGAATATAACGTATCGAATACGTTCCGAGATGCCGGTGCAGAGTATTATGGCAAGCACCCTGAATTCCTGGCAGGAGCTAGTGGCTCAGGATGTTCAGCATCCGCTTATTTCTCTGAAGTCTACGATAAACTCCTATCTGGAACGTATAAACGCGTATTACTGATTGCTACAGGCTCCTTAATGTCTCCGCTTTCGTATCAGCAAGGCGATACGATTCCCTGCGTAGCGCATGCAGTGGAAATCCAAATGAAATGAGTGGTTTGAATTGCTATCCATATTTATAACAAGTTTTATAGTCGGTGGACTGATCTGTGTCATCGGTCAGTTAATGATGGATGTTGGTAAACTCACCCCAGCGCACACTCTTTGCACACTCGTAGTAGTAGGCTCCATTTTGGATGGCTTCGGTTTATATGAGCCTCTGATTGATTTCGCTGGGACAGGTGCGACCATACCGATCACTTCTTTTGGGAATGCATTGACACATGGTGCGCTTGCTGAGGCAGAGAAACATGGAATCATCGGAGTGCTGACAGGGATGTTTGAAGTGACGAGTTCCGGAATTAGTGCAGCAATCGTTTTCGGTTTCATCGCTTCACTTGTTTTCAAGTCAAAGGGCTCCATTTAAATCAGTTGCAGAAAATAAATGTGCAAATGTCCCGCCCGCTTTGCTGAGTCCTTGCATAGGATACAGGGAAGAGAGGGGGGATTTTCTTATGTATGGAAACTACTGTTATGGAGAACCGCGTTATGAAGGTGGATATGACCGCGGCTGCAACCAAGGAGGCGGCTCTACGTTCGTCTTGCTCGTTGTATTGTTCATCTTACTGATTATTGTTGGCAGTACGTTCTGCTAAATGAGAGGGGGGAATGGGAGTATGAATGACTCCTTCTTCAAGAAAATAGAATCAAAAACGGGTGTCCCCATGACTGAAGTATTTGCTCTCGCGAATGCCATCCAACATGCGGATTTTAAAGATGAACGTCAAGTAAGAAGAATTATTCAGAATGTGGGGATGCTTGCGAATAAAAACGTTCCGCAGCACTTGGAAGACGAACTCGTAAACTCACTTGTTTCCAGTGGCCAGCCTGTCAATATTGCAGATATCCAAAGAATGCTAGGGAAATAAAAAAAGAGGTTTAAGCTTCTTGCCGATCGGGTAGAGGGTTATATCAACTTAAACGGGGAGGAAGGTGGAGGCAATGGGGTACCTACTGCCGATTCAGAATATCCAATCACAAATGTATGCAAATCGTATGGAAAATGTTTCACCGTCTTTTGCATACATTGACAGAGTCCAATCTGTGAAGTTACAAACAGAATACGATGAATGGCAGAAGGTGCTTCGTCGTGAACGGGAGAAGAATTCCGAATGGGAATTTGGCGAAGAAGCGAATTCACAACGGCCCTTGCCTCCAGCTAAAAAAGGTTTTATCCAACCCAATCCAGCAGCTCTTTCCAAACAAGTAGCGGCTGTAGTTGGAAAAGGGATGGCCATAAATGAATATGTTTAAAAGACGTTCCATAGGAAACACAAAAGACCCAGTCCTCAATCGGACTGGGTCTTTTTCATTTCTAAAGTGAGGAATAAATTTGTTTCTCCATTGCGCGATGGGGAATGTCCGCATCCATGAACTCAGGGGAAGTGACGCCATACCCCAGCTTTTCGTAAAATGGAATTGCATAAGACTGGGCATTCAGCAAAATTTTGTGAATGCCAGTCTTTTTTGCATGTTCTTCCAGAGAGTTCATGATCAGCACGCCAAGATGCTGGCCGCGGTATTCTTTCAATACACAAACCCGTTCCACTTTCCCGACTTCGCTTGAAATCTTTCTGATACGACCTGCAGCAATCGCTTTCGTACCATCATATACGACAAAGTGGGAAGACGTGTTATCGTGTTCGTCAATTTCCATCGTTAAGGGAACACCTTGTTCTTCCACAAATACTTTCTTCCGTACAGTAAATGCAGCTTCACGTTCTTGTTCAGACGTGGCAATTTTCACCTCGTACAAATCAGTTCTCCTCTTGCAGACGGAACGTTTCGTATACTGTCCAAGATCCATCCTCAAGCTGATAAAGGAGGTGGAGGCGATCAATGATTTCAGAGTGATCTGCACCAATCATTTTCAGTTGACCGATAATGTCGTCATGCTCACCGGAAGTCAGACTTTGAGCAATCGTGATATGAGGGACAAATGCGTACTGTGGAAGCGCTCCAAAAAATTCTTCGTTATTCAGTGCTTTGTGGAGGGCCAATAACTCCTCATTGGGAGCCACTTTGAAATATATTGTATTCGTTATAGGAGCAAAAGTACTCACTTTTGAGACGCTGAGTTCGAAAGGCTTGTGTTCTTTGGCTACATTTCGGATCGCTTCAGCGACTGCTTCAATTTCCGTTTCATCCGCATCAAAAACACCTTTTACCGTCATATGAGGAGTAATCTGAGCATAATGAGGATCATACCGCTTACGATATCCATTTGCTAAATCTTGCAATTTCTTTGATGGGAATGCGACAACACCGTATTTCATGTGAAAAACCTCCTTAGGAAAGTAAATACATTAACTTCTTTTAAGTATAGCAGAATTGTTTGGAATTGTCCGATTGGTTATTGTCCATATACCATTTGGACAGCACGTCGCACATCTGGCTGCCAATATTTCCATGTGTGCTCCCCATTAAATTCTTCATAGAAGTATGGAAATCCTTTATTCTCGAATAATTTTTTTAGTTTTCGATTCGGGGTCAGGAAATCCTGCTTTCCATCGACAGTGGTGACGACCTCCGTTTCACCAGTTCCGATTACATGATAAACGGACAGACCAGAGGGGTCTTTAGCTGACTCGACAGCGTCAAGAACTTTTTCGTTTACATAAGGAGAATGGAGAATGACTTTTCCAAAGCAATTCGGATAGAGCAGTGCAGTTTGCAAAGAAACGGTAGCGGCTAAAGAATCGCCGATTAACCCACGGCCCCCGCCAATTTGGTAAGTCGGATAGTGCTCGTCCATATAGGGCACAAGTTCGTGCACGAGGAAACGGATATAATCTTTCTGGCGATCTCCGTCTGGATGATACATTCTGCGTCTCTCTGAAACGGACTTGTAGGGGATGCCGACCACGATGACATTTTCGATTTCTTCCTTGTCCAAGTATTCATCGATGACTTTCCCGATTCTTCCGTATTGAAAATAATCTTTTCCGTCTGATGCGAAAAGTAAAGAGTATTTATAGAGTGGAGAATAATTATATGGAAGATGGATGAGAAGTTCCATTTCTTCCTGAAGGGATTCGCTGTAAAATTGAACATCGTGGATCTTTCCATAATTCATAGTGTTGCCTCCTTTACGTGTCTATTCAAGGAGATTGTAACATACACTCGTTAGAGGGTATAATGTGCACGATTGACTGAAAATTGTTACAGTTGGTATTAGATTTAGAAAGGGATGATTTGCATGTTTGATGGAAAGAGTAAAGTTCGTTCGGAAGTAATTGCAAAAGCTACAAAGGAAGCGTTGCAACGCCGTGGGGTGGAGCTGATAGATATCGCGAAAATCGTTTATGAAATGCAAGCTCCCTATAACGAAGAGCTTCAGTTGGAACAATGTGTGGATTCGGTCATGAATGTACTAAAGAAACGGGAGCTGCAGCACGCGATCTTAGTAGGTATCGAGCTGGACGAGCTTTGTGAACAAGGCAAGTTATCGACCCCGTTACAAGAAATTGTGGAATCGGACGAAGGTCTTTTTGGGGTGGATGAAACGATTGCTCTTGGAGCGGTGTTCACGTACGGTTCGATTGCAGTGACGACATTTGGTCATTTGGATAAGAACAAAGTCGGGATTATCAATGATTTGGATACGAAAAAAGGGAATAAGGTGCATACATTTTTAGATGACTTAGTTGCAAGTGTCGCATCTTGTGCAGCCGCACGGATTGCTCATCGTTCCCGGGATTTAGAGGAAGCTGGATTGACGTTTGAAGATGTCAAAGATGCTGCAAAGTGATAGGATGCTATAGGATTTCTGAAGAAAAGGGTGCTCGATCACTCTTTTCTTTTTTTTTATTTTTCAGTAATGAAACCGATTGCAACTGATTTTGTTTTCTGAAATCAATTGACAATTGAACCCGCTTACATGGTAGAATATACATTACTAGACAAATAAAAACTAGGGGGTCTTTGGATGAATAAGAAACTTTTAGGGCTCATCTCGATGCTGCTCATTGCAGTGCTTGCACTTGCAGCGTGTGGGACATCGGATGATGCTGGAAAAGATGATGGAGCAAAAGGGGATGCAGATAGCGGGAAAGAATATAAGTTCCTCAGTGTTTTGACGGGGGGGACACAAGGGACGTATTATGCACTTGGTGGTGCAATCGCTGAATTCATCGAAAAGGATACGGGTGTGAAAACATCAGCTGAAGTGTCTCAAGCATCAGCTGCAAACATGACTGCACTGAAAGATGGTAAGGCGGAAATCGCTTTCGTCCAAACGGACATTGCTTATTATGCGCAAGAAGGCGAAATGATGTTCGAAGACGATAAAGTAGATACAGTATCTGCAATCGGTTCACTTTATCCTGAAACAGTTCAACTCGTAACACTCGAAAAAACAGGAATCAAAACATTTGAGGATTTGAAAGGTAAGAAAGTTTCTGTCGGTGCTCCTGGTTCTGGTACGTATGCGAACGCAGAGCAGCTTCTTGAAATCCACGGATTGTCCATGGACGACATCAAGCCGCAAAACTTGGACTTTGGGGAGTCTCAAGAAAGTTTGCAGGCAGGTCAGATCGATGCGGCATTCATCACAGCCGGAACTCCGACTGGTGCTGTTGAAGGATTGAACGCAGTAGCTAAAGTATTTGTAGTACCTGTTGAAGACGCAAAAGCGGATGAACTCATCAGCAAGTATAAATATTATGCAAAAGAAGTGATTCCAGCTGGAACCTATGGAATGGCTGAGGAAACGCCTACTGTTTCAGTAGGAGCAATGCTTGTTATTCAGAACGATGTTCCTGAAGATCTCGCTTATGAAATTACAAAAGCGATTTACGACAATGCACCAAAACTTCAGCACGCAAAAGGTAAGTTGATCAAAGCTGAAACGGGCCTTGACGGAATTGGTATCCCGGTTCATCCAGGCGCTCAAAAGTATTTTGATGAAGTAAACAAATAAGAGTTGAATGAGGGGTTGGGGCGGTGAGGCGATCGATGCTTCATCCGTCCTTTCTTCATTACAGAACTTTATAAGAGGTGTGCGGATGAAACGATGGAGGATTCCGCTGGGATTTCTCATTGGGGCTATCCTGCTGATGGGTGCTGCTCTGATCATTCCAGTGAAGCAAGCATTCACGTTTACAGAAACCCGGACAGAGCAGCCGGTGCTTGCCTATTGCCTGATGGGTGCCGAATCGGAGTTTCAAATCCGTTATGTCCATTCGATTTTCTTGACCGATGTACTTGAAACCTATCAGGTACAACACGATACGTCGCTGAAATTTTTGACGATGCGTTATGAGGATGTCGGAATTGGTCTGCCGGCGTATGCAGAAAAAGGGGAAACATTGGAGGTAACTGAAACTGGCATTTATACACTTACATATAAGGACAAAGTCATCCATTCTTTTGTGTTGTATATAGGAGATGTTGACGCTCAGTTGGCGTTTCGCTACAAAGGGACTGAAATCGATTTGAAAGCGTACTTAAGACGCGGGAACTCTTATGACTTCCGTGTGAAAAAACTAACTTTATATGAACTCTTGAAAGGAGTTAACTTGAATGGCTAAGCGGAGAAAACAAAAGCAAGTGGAACCGGTAATGGATCCAAATGATGAAAGGTTTGAGACGCTCTCTGAAGCGGAACAACGGGAACTCCTGCAGAGATATGACCCTGAATCCAATACGAGAGATTTAGTCGGTATCTTCGGGAAGATTGTATTTTTTGGTCTGCTGGCATTCTCGATTTTCCAATTATACACATCGATCGGTAAACCGTTCACCGCGTATATCCAACGCTCCATACACTTAGGATTTGCTCTTTCTTTAATTTTCCTACTATTCCCAGCGCGGAAAAAGCCTGGAGTCAAAAGAAACAAAGTTCCATTTTACGATGTGATTTTATCAATCCTTTCCATAGGAGTCGGATTATACTGGCCCCTTAATATGAACGAACTCATCTTAAGGGTGGGGCGTGTTTCTGAAGTGGACTTGATTGTCGGTGTTTTAGCTGTGCTGTTAACGATGGAAGCAGCAAGACGAGCGGTGGGTCTTCCAATCACGATTATTTCCGGCGTGTTTTTAGTTTATGCATTTTTCGGACCCTATTTTCCAGGATTTCTCGCACACCGCGGTCAGGACATAGAAAGCCTTGTACAGCTCATGTTCTTTACAACGGATGGTATTCTCGGAACGCCGATTAGTGTATCCGCTACCTTCATTTTCGTGTTCCTATTATTCGGGGCATTCCTTGTCAAAACAGGAGTCGGGAATTACTTCAATGACTTGGCAGTCGTCCTAGCCGGAAGATTGACAGGCGGACCTGCAAAAGTTGCAATCTTCTCTAGTGCTTTGCAGGGGACGATTTCTGGCAGTTCCGTTGCAAACGTTGTCGGGTCCGGTTCCTATACGATTCCGATGATGAAGAAACTCGGTTACCGTAAGGAATTTGCAGGTGGAGTAGAAGCGGCTGCTTCAACAGGAGGACAGATCATGCCGCCGATCATGGGGGCTGCTGCGTTCCTGATGGTGGAATTCATTGGCGGTGTCACGTATTGGGAAATTGCCAAAGCTGCCACGATTCCAGCATTACTGTATTTCACAGGGATTTGGATTATGACGCATTTTGAAGCGAAGCGGGTCGGACTGGAGGGGATGAAACCTGAAGAAATCCCGAATCGCAAGGAAACGCTTAAGAAAATTTACCTGCTGCTTCCAATCATCGGTATCATCGTATTCTTGTTACTCGGAATTCCAACGATGAAAGCAGCATTATTAGGGATTGTCCTAACACTAGTTGTGAGTTCGTTCAACAAAGAAACACGGCTCAGCATAAAAGATATCATTCAAGCGCTTGTCGATGGGGCACGGACAGCTCTAGCTGTAGCTGCTGCGACTGCATGTGCAGGTATTATCGTAGGAGTGGTTGTGAAAACAGGACTCGGATTAAGTTTGGCTAACGGACTTGTTTCTGCTGCTGGAGGCAACATTCTGCTGACTCTCATCTTTACAATGTTTGCAGCGATTGTTCTTGGTATGGGTTCTCCAACTACAGCGAACTATGTAATCACCTCAACGATTGCAGCTCCCGCCATTATTACATTGCTGATGTTGGAAACTCCTGACGCGACAGTGCCAGTTGTCGTTGCGATATCTGCTCACTTGTTCGTATTTTACTTCGGAATCATCGCAGATATCACGCCGCCAGTTGCACTGGCTGCATTTGCCGCTTCCGGTATCTCAGGCGGAGATCCGATTAAAACCGGAGTGACGTCAGCGAAACTTGCCATCGCGGCATTCATCATCCCTTATATGTTTGTATTCAACCCTGCAATGCTCATGATTGACGCCAGTGTGTGGGAAATCATTTGGGTCACCGCCACGGCCATAGTCGGAATGATTGCAATAGGTGCGGGACTGATCGGGTTCTGGTATCGAAAGATCAATTGGATCGAACGGATCATTACGGTTGCCACCGGTATGATGCTGATCTATCCGGAAACGAAAACGGATTTCATCGGACTCGGCTTGTTCGTCGTGCTGTTTGCAATCCAGCTCATCACGAAAGATAAGAACAAAAATGAAGAAACCATAACTGTTTAAAGTGAGCCCGTCTGTCAATACTTGCAGGCGGGTATATTTTTCGAAACTTTATGATAGGACGAACGTCTACTGAGTAACGTACTGAAGGGGGACAACGAACGTGAGATTTATCAAGAAAATGATTATGACAGTGGTAGTGTTAGCAGTATTAGTAGGAGCTGCTTACTATTTCGGAACCAACTGGATTGCTGACAAAGCGATGGATCAAGTGACGACTCAGCTGGAAAATAGCGGGCAACTGGATTCGGTTAAACAAGAGATCACGAGCAATCCGGAAGTTCAGGCATATTTAAAGGATGCAAAAACGGCGGATCGAAGTAAATTACCTATAAAAACAAAAGAGCAGGCAACTCGCGTGGTGCTGAAGAAATTCAGTGTCCGTGAACTGCAGGATATCCAGAAGAAAGCACAGTCCGGAATGACTGCACAAGAAAAACAGCAGTTAATGCAGCAGGTTGAAAGCCGCCTTACGGAAGAAGAACTGCTTTCGTTGAAAGTGTTAGCCGCGGATGAGCTCTCTAAGTGAAAATTCATCTGGAACGATAGAAACAAGGGCAGTTTCACAGCGTAATCATAGACGCCAAGGACTGCCCCTGTTTTGGTTTTTCTTGAGTGACTGAATTTCATTAGTTAAGTATTGGATTTGCTCTTTCATCTCTTTTAACTCACTTACTAAAACATCGTTGTTCGGAGTGTTATTTTTTCTGTTTTTTTCTTCCTCAATTGCGAGCACGGCAGCATAGGTCGAGATGGACTCTCCGATAATGGTGATGATACTTCCGATTACATCGATTTTCGCTGCTTGCCCGCCTTCGTCTTCCTCAAAGAAAACAAAACTTTCAGGATTCACCATGACGTATCCTCCGATCCGAGAGCTCCCTAATTCAATGTATGCATTGGGCGATAAGAAGTGAATAGATCATAAAAAAATTGTGAAATAGTATTGCATGAGCTCGGAAACCATGGTATTATCATAAATGTGCTTAGTGACAGCTCGTTTACCTCAAACGTTCGCTTGTCATGATGCCGTTAAAATATTCCCGATTCCTTAGCTCAGCTGGGAGAGCGCTACCTTGACAGGGTAGAGGTCGCTGGTTCGAGCCCAGTAGGAATCATTGGGTGCCAAACCCTCGGGAAAGCCGTCGGAACAACGGTTTTCCTCCAGAACAGACCTATTAGGCCGGATGCCTAGGGTCTGTTTTTTTGTGCAATGGGGTAAACATGGGGTAAAAATTAAAAGTAAATGCTTATAAGCCATGCTAAGATATAGAAAAAGGTTAGTTCTGAAGTGACGGACAAAAAATGTCTGGCTCCAGGAACTAACCTTTTTACGTTATTCAATTTGCTTATTCCGTACTGGTCCAATGCCTTCTAATACAGACGCCGCTTCTTTGTCTGCAGATCGTAATAAGTGGCCATATCTGTCCATCGTTTGAGATATTTTAGAATGGCCAAGCCTCTCAGAGATCACTTTAGCGTGGACACCGCGTGCAATCTGAAGTGTAGCGAACGTGTGGCGTAAGTCGTGCAGGCGGATATAGCGAATGTCTGCGCGTTCAGTGAATCGTTTCCACCATGTACTCGGTGTGTCGGGGTAGAAGTGTGTTCCGTCTTCATTGCAGAATAGCCATTCACGTTCCGTTTCTACCCGTCCTGGTCCCATCAATAGCTTTTCTTTCAGCCATCGTTTCCGGTATAATTCCAATTCGATCATTGTGGATTCAGGAAGCGTGACAAGGCGGTTGGACTTCTTTGTCTTCGGATCTTTAATGATGGGTCCATTTCTTCCTTTGACAATCGTGGTCGATATGTCCACAGTGCTATTTTCTTTGTCGATTTTACCCCACTCTAACCCCAGCAATTCACCTCTGCGCAGTCCAGCAGTCAATGCGAGCGTCAACATAACCTGCCAATGCATTGGTTCATTCTTTGCAGCTTCAAACAGGGCACTGATCTCAGTAGGCTCGTACACATTCAATTCTTCTTTCTTCTCAGCATGTTTTCCGGATGGTTTATTCACGCCATCCATAGGATTCACTGAAATGACTTTCCACTTTACAGCGTGTTTGAATACGCTGCTCAACGTCTTGTACACTTCCACTTTAGAAGCAACAGACAAATCCCCGTCTTTTCCATCCTTACGAGTAAGGCCATTCAATAGATCCGCAATCATAAGTGGTTTGAATTGATCCATGCGTACATGTGAGACCACGGGCAGGATATGGCTCTTTAAAACGGTCATTCTGCTCATGTAAGTGGTTTCGGACAATTCCTTATCGACATAGTTCTTCTTCCATTGCTCCACAAAGACACCGAACGTCATTTTTTCGGGGGCGATATACGTTTCAGAAAGAACGTCCTGCTTAAACTTCAGATATTCATGTTCCAGGTGTTCTTGCAGTTTCTTTGGTGTGAACTTTTCAGTAACTGTGTAGGATTTTCGCTTTCTAATATAACGTCCATTGGCATCTTTACCGGCTACGACTGTAAAGCGGTAGGAATTTTCACCGCGCTTTTCAATGCTGGCCACTGGATCACTCCTTGTCTGCGTATTCGGGGAACAGTTCTTTCAATACATTCAGCACTCGTTGGCGATCCTGGTCTGTCATTTTGTGACCGTTATAAAAAGGTGGAGGATCATCGGTCGCCGTATGCCCTTCTAGAAATACTTTAATATCCTTCATCCGTTCAATGGTGCTGGTTAACTCATGCATTTTTGAAAAGTCAATGTCAATATCAAAATCATCGTATACAGAGCGTATCTTTTCGTTCTCTGAAAGATCTTGAAAGCCGGCACTCTCCAACAGGTTTGCATATGTTACGTTCCCTAAAGCTTCCGCTAACTTTTTTAACGTATCAGGTGTAGGGTTTCGTTTACCCGATTCTAATTGTGACAAGTAGGGCCGTGACAGGCCGGCAGCTTTTGCAAGTGCTGTCATATTAAATCCCGTTTCCTCCCGTAGTTCCTTTAATACTTCGCTGAATTGTTTCATAAGCAACGCCCTTCTCGCTTCGATTTATATATAGGATACCCAAAAAACGTAGCTAATGCAAAATAAAATATTCCAATCGGTTGCATTAGTTACGAATATAGTATAATATGTTTGCAAGAGCTACGTTATCGAGTTTTTCTTGCTACGTGCTTTTAATTTGTGAAGGAGGTAATTGTGATGGAAAAAATCGTACTCACGGTTAAAGAGGTTTCTGAACTTCTTAATGCTTCCACTGCCACTGTATACACCATGGTTCGTTTGAATGAGATCCCACACAGTCGTATTCGTGCAAAGATCGTATTTCATCGACCGACCCTCGAGGATTGGTTGGCGAAAGGCGGAGTGGAGCAGAAGGAGGCAGTCAATGCTTGACTTTACTACTTATTGGACATTCATGGGACCAGTTGCAATTGTATTGAGTTTCTGCATCGGCAGGACCTGGGAGCAGTTAAACGGTGATAAAACTGAATAGCAAAAAATGAACTTTTTGCAGGGAGGGGAGCACTATGGAGAAGCTCGAGGTTACGCTTTACGAGGATTCAATTAAAGAACTGACTGAATACAAAAGTTTACTGAAAGCTAACAGTGAGTTGAATGGAATGAGTTCAGAAAATTATGATCTTGATTTAGAGCATTTCGTGAGATTCGCTATCCAGGAAGCGTTAAGAGCGGAAAGTGAATTGAATAATCAGCTGAATATCCAAAAAAATCATTAAAAATCGCTTCAACCACTAAGGGTGAAGCTAAAACAAACAGGGGGTTTTTACAATGGAAGAAGTTAAAGAGTTGGCGTTTCGTTTTGATGATGCTATGGGAGAGTTTCGGGGTCGTGTAGATCACCTTGATGATCTCCATTCAGAGTGGCTGGATACATCCATTGAATTTGAGGAAGCGAGCTTTGAGTTGGCTCAAATGAAATACGAACAAATGAAAAGGAAGGTTCGCTTAATGGAAACTTTACTACTTCACACTAAGCAAGGCTTTGAAAGTACTTTCAAGGAATTAGCCGAACTTTCAGATGCTCTTTCTATTGAGGTATTGAGAAATGTTTCAGGAAATGATACACCGCAGTCAGCAGATTTCTCAGCTGCAAAAGTTAGAGAAAAATTTGTACAAGAATTTGGACGAGCTCCTCAGAGTGTAGCTGAGGTTGGTAGTTGGATAGAGGAAATTGTCAGCGGAAAACCGCTCCAGGAGGTGGAATGAGCTTTGCGACCTATCAATTCAGTGTCTGGTGTAATGGACTTCAAAACCTGGATTATCCGATACAAAGATAGAGAGAGCCGACGGGGGGATCTTGCTTACGACATAAGCAAAGATGCTCGGTTTCCGAACAGCAGCGATAAGGAAGTATTGCTACATTACTTAAAGCATGTACGACAGGCAATTCCTGAGGCTGTCAGTGCTTTTCGAGAAGCATATAGAGCTTACCGCAGCTATTTACGAATGAACTATGATGCGAAAATGCTCAAGGAGAATGAGAGTTTGGCTAAGCAACTTAAAGAATTAGAGCGGAATCTGATGCACATGGAGGTTCAAATGCAGTTTTCTATGGAGGATGAAACAAAAAAGAACCTAATCCGATAGCGCGGAAAGGTTCGGGTTCAGTTCTAGTATTAGTTTAACAAACTAATGCTGATTTATACAACGTAAGGAATTTAGAATTATTGGCAGTTGGGAGAGGGCTCAAATCAAAAGGAGATGAACCTTCAATGAGTACGACATTCGATATAGATATTGTAGCAAAAAATGACGGAAAAATCAATGAACTAAAATACGATAGAGCAATTTCAATCTCCGTTGGTCACAGTAGAAAATCTACTACTTGGCCCATTGAAAAGCTCAGATGGTCGCAGCTAGTCGATCGCATTAGTAAGCCAATACGAACGCATGAATCATTGACTACTTTCCTTAGTAGTTCAAAACGCGAACAGGATGAACTGAAGGATGTTGGTGGGTTTGTAGCAGGACAGCTTCTGGATAATCGGCGTAAGGCAAACAACGTACTAGGCAGGGATGTACTGACGTTGGATCTTGATAATTTGCAAAAGAACGATTTGAGTACAGTTTTCGAGAATCTGAACACTTTGGGTTGTGCCTATGCAATTTACAGTACACGAAAGCATAAACCGACAAGCCCGCGGTTACGAGTCCTGATTCCGTTAGAGGTTACAACTTCACCGGATCAGTATGAGCCTGCTGCACGTAAAGCTGCAGAACATATCGGGATTGAGTTTGCGGATCCGACAACGTTTGAAGCATCCCGACTTATGTATTGGCCTAGCTGTTCCGCTGATAGTGAGTTCCTGTTCCATTACGAGGACAAGCCGCTGCTTGATATTAATGAAATGCTTGATCTTTACAAGGACTGGACGGACTGGAATGAGTGGCCGAGAGTCCCCGGTTCTGATAGTTCCCATTCAAAACTGATTGCAAAGCAAGGGGATCCAACAGCCAAAAAAGGTGCAGTAGGGATGTTCTGTAAAGCCTATGATATCCATGCAGCTATAGAAAAGTTTATCCCTGAACAATACTCAGCTCTCGGAGATGGTAGATA
Organism: Sporosarcina gallistercoris; assembly: GCF_050459885.1. GTDB lineage: Bacteria > Bacillota > Bacilli > Bacillales_A > Planococcaceae > Sporosarcina > Sporosarcina gallistercoris_A. The sequence continues at coordinate 66,604 of NZ_JBCMNO010000015.1, forward strand.
CACCTATGCAGGTGGCTCCACAGCTGGTGGTGCGGTTGTCTATGAGAACGGCATGTTCTTGTATAGCCATCACGCTACTGACCCATGCAGTGGGCGTCTAGTGAACGCTTTCGACTTGATACGCCTTCATAAGTTCAATGATTTAGATGATGAAGCGAGAGCAGATACACCTATTAATAAGCTCCCATCCTACACAGCAATGACAGAGCTTACTTACGGGGATCCACTTGCTAAACGAAAACAGATTGAAGAAGATTTCGGGGGTGATCCCACCCTTCAAGAAACCAACACCGACTGGTTGGACAAGCTCGAATATGATGCGAAAGCAAAAAAGTTCAAGTCCACGGCATTCAACGTGAAATGGATCTTGAAACATGATCCGAAACTTGCAGGGAAGTTCGCGCATGACGCGTTTTCCTACAAGGACATATTGCTAGGCAGTGTGCCGTGGAGAAAAATTCAGAAGCCTGGTGCGATTGAAGATGCGGATGATGCTGGGTTGCGGAACTACCTGTCTGAAGTGTACGGCATAACCGGAAAATCTTTAATTGAAGACGCCATGACTGAAACACTGCTGCAAAACGAGTTCCATCCAGTGCGGGAATATCTGAATGGACTTTCCTGGGATGGTATAGATCGTGTGGACAGGCTGTTCATCGACTATCTAGGTGCTGAAGATACTGAGCTGACAAGAGCTATGACTAGAAAAATGATGGCAGGTGCAGTGGCTCGTGTTCTCAGACCAGGATGCAAGTTTGATTATGTTCTGATGCTAGTTGGTCAACAAGGGATTGGTAAGAGTAGCTTCATCTCATTGCTGGGCGGTGAATGGTTCACCGATTCATTGGAGGACGTTCGAGGCAAGGATGCATATGAACAAATTCAAGGAAGTTGGATCATCGAGCTAGGAGAACTAGCAGCGCTGAGAAAAGCAGATGTAGAAGCCGTGAAGCGGTTCGTCAGTACGCAGACGGACAAGTTCAGACAAGCGTATGCCCGCAGATCTAGAGAGTTTCCACGTCAATGTATCTTCATAGCTTCAACGAACGTGGACGATCCATTGAAAGACCAGACAGGCAACCGCAGATTCTGGCCGGTACAAGTTGGTGTTAACCCTATAGATCTAGCAGCTAGAGACGATTTCCCCAGAGACCTGGTATGGGCTGAAGCTGTAGAGCTCTATAAGCAGGGTGAGAAGCTAACACTACCTAAGCACTTGGAAGAACAAGCGAAGGTCTTGCAAGGCGAGTATACAGAAGAGAGTTCATTCGCGGGTTTGATTCGAGGGAAGCTAGACGAGCCCTGGGTGGAAGAACCTTTCGAAGAAGAGGGCGCAGGAGCGATAAAAGACCAGGTTTGCGCCATGCAGATATGGTGTGAGGTTCTAAAATTCCCAAAAGAAAAATTCAATGCAGCGAAGGCAAGAGAGATCAACAACATCTTAAAGAATACACCCGGCTGGAGAGTCTATCCGAAAAATAACGGGAGGATGGTTCTCGGGGATTATGGTAAGCAAACTGTGTATGAACGGTGGACAGATGGACAGACGTGAAAAACATCTGTCCAGGGTATCTGTCCTAGCTGAAACGTTGGTGTGAAAGGCTCAACTGTGTATAAGGACAGATAGGACAGATGATTTAGTAATAATAATAAAAATACAGATTAGGCAGTATAGGTGCTTATAGCCATATTGCCTAAACAGCCTAATCAGCCTTTTATAAAGTTTGCGCGATTCATCTGTCCTCTGTCCTTTTCTCGAAAAAACAGCTTTTAAGCCCGGTATGAAGCCATTCTTTCAAGGACAGATGATTTGGACAGATGTGTCCTCAAAGGAAATAGGCTGCATTAGTCAGTTGGGTGAGATAAGTGAGGCCCCAAGAGGAGCAAAAGAGGTGAATTCAAATGCTAAACAAAGAATATCGAGGACAAGCATACCAAAATTATAGAGCTGGAATGTCCCACAAAATGAATGCGGCTCAACAAGGTGTGAATGAAAACACAAAAAGGTCTTGGTGTATGCGCTACAAGTGGAAACAACGAGTTGAGGACGAGAATCAACTCATCGAGAAAGAGAAAAGCGTTCATCTTTTCACAAGAAGGTTGCAGAGAATGGATGCCTAAAGGTTGCAACGTTCTCCCAACGGAACAGCAAGTAAAAGGTTGCAAGAAGTTTTGTAGGAGTATCCGGACAAATCGGACACCCTTAAAAGGGGCTAACTTGTGAAATAAACACTATTTACAGTAAAACCTCGGCAAATGTCGGCCAGATTTTCCTTTCAGACCCGCAGACTTCCGAGATTGAGGAGGCGTGCAATGGAGTTATACGGAGAAACATTTGATGAATTTTGTTTAAGAATGTCCGCCTTAACTGCTGCAATAAAAGATCCGTTGTTTGAGTTCGAGTCGGCTCTCGAAATGTACATTTTTGCAAAAGAGAATTTGGAGGAAGCAACATTAAATCACGCTTTCGAGATTCGCGAAGCCTATGCGGATATCCGGCACACACACGGGTTGTTTATGATTCACTGCAAGAAAAAATGTACTCTCAGAGCCCTAACATTGAAAATTACGCAATTAATATCATCGACAGAAAAGAAAGCCATAAGAAGGAAAAAGCTGCCTTGCTGTACTATCTAGATCTCTTTAATTCAGCTTGTGAAATCTTATCTGAGGACGAGCGGGAAATGCTCCGAGCTTATAAAGCAGGCACTATAACCGAAAGCAGTCCTGAACTTACACTTCTTATGACGAAGTTACGTGAAGAGATAGAAAGATTAATGGACCTAGTGGAGATATTAAAAGCGATTAGAATCCTAGCCCATGAAAGGTAGGTGCAGAACTAGTGAGTAAGAAACTAAACGCTTGGTGCGTTGTTCTCCGCCACAAAGACAGCGGTCAATTCTTCACTCATCTCACTTATACAAAGCATGATGTTCTTCTTAAACAGGACATTGAGTCAGTCATGAGACACTATGCCGATCAAGAAGGTCGTTCAGATATCCCGGTGCAGGTTATTTCCTGGCAACGGATTGATGAAGTAGAATAACCCGCCACTCCAGCAAGTGAACGCAGTGATGCAGCCACACGCCGGTCGGCGATAATTTTAAGAAAGGAGGCAGACACAATGGACAATACTAACGTATCCGGATCTGAAAGCAAAGTTCCGTGCAAATTTGAATTTGAAAACCTAATTGACGAAGCAAGATCACTCTCTGAAACAGGGATGGTTGATGTGGTTCTTAGCGTAAATGAATCAGAAGAAACTCAGTTTGGTATCACAAAGAGAAAGCGGTTAATTTTAGATCTGAATCAGGCACAGGATGTTGAGGATGTGGTTTCTAAATTAGCTCCCTTTTCAGATATTCAGCAGCAGATGTTTATACTTCGATATTTATGTAATTTAACTGTTGAAGAAGTCGCTAAAAGATTAAATATAAAGACTTCAAAGGTTGAATTCGGATTAGACCTGATTATAAATATTTATTAAAAGGAGATGGAGACATTGAGATTCAATTTAGAAACAGGCCAGCAATTAGATACATGGAAGAAACAGCTAGATTACGCAAAGATGAACTACAAAGAGGAAGCGCTGGCTCAGGAGAAACAAAAGATTATCCAGGAGATGCAGAACTACTTGAGCACTTATAACACAGCTGTAGCAAAAGCCCAGGAAGAAATCAAAAAGGAACTTTCAGAGCTGGAAAGACCTGTAGCGATTCAGCAACGAAAGCTAAACGCTGAAGAAATCACTCAATTGAACTATGCAACAAAGGTGATGCTCTCTCGACTACAGGGAGCTGTAGCAGGCGGCGCTGCCGATGTTATAGGTGTACTCAAGGACATTGTTGAGCAAGGAGATAGGCAGTCACGTTGGGCTCTTGTAGACAGCATTCACGAAGTATTCGCTACTGTGGAAAAGCTTATTGAAATCCCTGCTAAAGATGAATTAAATGTGAGAGGACGCTTGAAGAGTCAGATTGACGAACAATACAAAGCAGCTATGGACAGCCTCAAGACTCCAGAGAAGTTAGCAGCAGACCAAGCCTACACAGAGAAAAAAACAGAACTCGAGTCTGAACAATTTAATTTGAGTTTTCATAGTGGAAACGCCAAGGCACGTGTGGAACATGAATTAAATGCATTGAAGGGTGACTATTTCTCAATAAGAGAGAAAACGGAACACAACTTCTCTTAAATGTACAAAATAAAAAACATTAATGGAAGAAAGGAAGTGAGAATATGTCAGGTACAACAACTAGTATGTCGCTCCAGGATAGAATGTCCGGTCCATTGTCGAAAATCCTTAAGGCAATGGACAGCACGATCAGAGTCATGGAGCAGCTGGACCAGGCTTCAGATAAATTAGATAGCAAGACACTAGCAAATGCACGCAAAAACATTTCAAATGCTTCTGCCGAATTTGAACGGATGAAGTCTTCAATGGATAGCACTAGCCAGAGTACTTCAAAGCTTTCATCCCAGCAGGAGAAGATGAATGATGCGATTAATCGCATGAAGCCGCCAACAATCTTGGAACGTATGAGAAGCCTTTACTCAAATGTTAGTAAAGAGATTGCTCAGGCAACGACTACACAAGCCAAGTTTGCTGTCGTGTTGAATAGACTTAAACCTACCAACGTGCTAGAAAAACTGAAATCAGTTATGAAACAACATGGCGATAATACAGATAAAGCCTCTAGGCAGCAGGACAGATTCAACAACTCGGTGCATGGAGGCATAGCAGGCATTAAGAATATGGCGGCTGGATTACTTGCTGCAATTGGTGCCTACCAAGCATTTGGAGCTGTCAAAAATGTGCTTACAGACATGTTCAAGCAAGGCGTGAACTTCCACGCTTTCAAACAAGGTGCAGAAACAGCGTTTACTACATTCCTGGGAGACGCAGAGCAAGCAAAAGCCTACATGGACAATATGTATGCCTTTGCATTGAAAACACCGTTCGCCTATCCTGATCTGTTGGAATCATCCCGTAATCTTATTGCGTTCGGTATTTCAGCTCAAAATACGATGCCTATCATGAAGGCTGTAGGAGACGCGGTTGCTTCAATTGGTGGAGGTAACGCAGAGCTCAAGAACATGGCTGATATCTTTGGCCAGATTCAGTCACAGGGACGTATTACCGCCATGGAAGTAAACCGACTGGCTCAGTATGGTGTTAACGCATATGACATTCTAGGTAAAGCAGCAGGTATGTCGGCAAATGAAATGCGGAAAGAGATTTCAAAAGGAACAGTTGATGCAGGTACCGCCATCGCCGCCTTAGTAGACGGGATGGAAAGCAAGTTCGGTGGAGCCATGGAAGGACTGAAAGGCACTATCATAGGCGCACTGGATAGCATGAAATCAGCTATGCGTAACGCAGGAGCTGATATGGTCGAGCCGTTACTGGGAGGACTTACAAAAGGAATCCAGACGGTCACGGGTATGATTAAACAAATTCCAGCGATCATCGGCCCGGCACTAGCTGCCTTTGCTCCATTACTAGATACTTTCAATGAAGTATTTAGCGGAGATCGATTCACTGGAATGATTAATTCCTTGAGCGCTGGATTGTTCTACATTGCTTCAGTTTTCTCTTATACGGGTCAAGTTGCAATAGAAATAGCAGGGTTTATTGCTGATCATTGGAACGCAATTGCGCCAGTTCTCTTTGTAGTAGGTTCCATGATTGCCGCACTCGTCACAGTCGTAGCCTTGGTGGAAGGAGCAACACTCCTATGGGCGGCCGCTCAGTGGGTAGTGAATTCAGCATACCTTGCAAATCCTGCTGTATGGGCAATCCTGATAGTGGTCGGAGTTATTTCACTCGTTATTTATGCCATGTACGCATGGGCGGAGGCGACCGCTACAGCAGTCGGGTATATCATTGGTTCAGTACTCTGGATGGGACAAGCCTTCTCAAATGTCATGCTGTGGATTGCGAACATTGGAATGGCTACTGCAGAATGGTTCGCGAATACATGGAATCAGGCTGTCTTCATGGTTCAAGTTGCTTGGTTTAGTCTAGGTGTATTCATTCATAGTGCGCTAGACCTGATTATCAACGGGATCATATCAGCAGCTCAGGTCATGCTGAACATTTGGAACGATGCCACGTTTGGCGTACAGATGGCCTTTCACGTCATGGCTTCAGCCGGCCTAAACATCATGAGTGGCTTGGCAAGCGGTGTAGTCGGTGTGGTGAACTCTGCACTCGGTGCAGTATCAGCTCTAATCAATACCGCAGTTAGCGGTTTGAATGCCCTGATTTCCACGGCCAACAATGTACCAGGTGTCAATATCGGAGCTATCGGTACCGTAGATTTCAAAGTAAGCAATAAGGCCGGTGCTGCATTAGGAGCGATAGGTAAAGCCCTCCCAGCTCCGAAGAGAAATGCCCCTGCAAGCCTAGGGAAGTATAGCTCAGGTAAGTCTCAAGGAAGTATGCCGACCGCTCCTAAGCAAGTCTCATTCGATCGCAAAGAGTACGGAAATCTCGGAGCTGCATTCGATAGAGGTTTCAACTCTGGAGCAGGTGCTATCAATAAGGGCGCCGACAAGCTTACGGGAGCATTTGACAAGATATCTGGACTGTTCGATAAGCCTGTCTTTGACCAAGAGGCGATCATTGGAAAGTACGATCCAACTAACGGCACTGGGAGTACGCCAGGAGCAGGAGGCAAAGCACCAGGAGCAGGCGGTAAAGCTCCAGGAGGCGGAAAGAAAGCACCGGGCGGAGCAGGAAAAAAAGGCAATAACCCAACCGGTGGGAAACTAGACAAGGTAGGAAAGATTGACAGCGACATCAATATCGCGGATGAAGATTTGAAGATGCTGAGGGATCTTGCTGATCGTGAAGCAAACAGAGTATTCATCACGCTCAATCCTTCTGTCAATTTCAAAGATGTTACAGTCCGGGAAGAGGCAGATATAAATAAAATCATTAATAAGATTGAAAAAGCGATGGTAGCGGACGTTGCAAGAAGTGTAGAGGGTGTGTACACGTGATGGGCGCTGGAGTGTATCTAAGCGCTAAGAACGATACTGAAGGTTTCCGTCTACCAATCAACCCAGAAGAAATCAACGTGAAACGAGCGGGAGCTGGCGAGTCTTTTAAGATCGCCAAGCTCGGCTCAGTTAACGTTCCGAAAGACCCGGAGCTTCAGGAGTTTGAACTGGAATCCTTCTTCCCTGCACGCGAGACTCATTACAGCAATGTCGACTTTCAAGAACCTCAAAGTTACATCGATAAATTGAATAGGTGGCTGGAATCCCAAGAGCCGATTCGATACATCTACGTGAATGGTTCGTTCTCCGTCAATGAGATGGTCACAATCGAAAACTTCGAGTACTGCGAAAGCTACGGTACTGAAGATGTAGATTATGAGCTTGAACTCATGAAGTATGTAGACTTCGGTCCGAAGCAATTGAAAATCGAGAAGCCGAAACCGGATAAAAAGGCGCCGCCAAAGGTGACGGCATCTAAGAAACCTTCCCGACAAACGAAGAAGCTTATCCCTCAAACCTATTCATTGGTGAAGGGGGACAGCTTGTGGAAGGTGACGCAGAAGTACACAGGCAACGGTGCTAACTATAAGAAGCTTCAAACACTCAATGGAATCAGGGACAGTCAAATCCGAAAGTTACCCATCGGGTTGAAGCTGAAGATTCCGGCTGAGTGGATTAAATAAAAGGGAGGGGAATAAATTTGTCCACAAATAATGTAGTGACTTTCAAGGATAAGAACGAACATAAAGAATCTTGTGGTGTTTGCCGCAAACCTATGACAGAAAAGCGATACCGCGCCAACGGTAAAATTATTATCTGCCAGTACTGCTATAACTCAGCCAAAGCAGGTCACGAAGCACTGGCTGAAGAAGCACGCAAAGGCCTGGATGAACTAGCAGAACTGTACAAAGCAGGAAAGATTGATCCTGCTATGCACGAGAGAACCCGTATTTTCTTGAATGAAAACGGACGTTTAGTCAAGTAACAGACACAGGGGGAGCAGTATCGCATACGTGAAGCTGTTCCCCCGAATGCCTATAAAAATAGAAAGGGGAATGTCGAATGATCAAAAGACATAGAGACTTTGCAGATTATTACATTGAACTTGCCAATACCGAAAAGGCAGCATTAAAAGCAGGGTACAGCGAGTCTTATGCTCGAAGCCGTGCTTATGAATTGTTGGAACATCCAGGAGTGAAAGAATATATCCAGGAACAAATGGAACGGATCAGCTCTGAAAAGATTGTCCAAGCAAATGAAATCCTAATTCACTTATCTTCAGTAATGAGGGGAGAGGCACTTGCCCCTGTGTTGATCGGTGTAGGTGGCGGTAAGCAAGAGGTGGTTATGATTCCGTCATCAGCAACAGAACGCCTCAAGGCTGCAGAACTGCTAGGCAAGCGTTATTTTATGTGGACTGAGAAACATCATATCGAAATGGCTGGCGCAGTAACATTCATAGATGATATAGGTTCTGAATACGATTGAAACCTTAATGCTTCTAGATACGTATGACTGTCTAAAGGATACAAAAATGTAATGGGGAGGAATGGGAAGCATGAAAAAGATCATGGTGACTTTGTTGTTTGTCTTGCTCTTGTCTGCTTGTGGTTCTAGTTCAGGTTCTGATTTAACGATGCAATCTTTCATTGATGCTTATGAAGCTGAAGGGGTAACGGTAGATCCAGCAGAGAAGCCGCACTTTGCAATGATTGGAGCTAGAGACGGAATAATATTCTATAATGAACAGAATCCAGTGAAGATCTACGAGTTCAAAGATAAGAAATCGATGGATGCAGTAGAAGAATCGCTTGCAGTGGCTGCCGACTGGGAACGAAACGGATTGTTCATGCTAGAGACTTCAGACCAGAAAGCCATTGAAGTTTTCAAATCAGTGAAATAGTAAAAGCACCCGTCCCATAGTGGATAGGTGCTTTTTTCTTGTCTGAATCGGTCAATCCTGTTTTTCTTCCGCCCCGCCAGGTCCGCGAGCCTCTAACTCAGCGCGCTCTTTCTTTTTGTGTGCCGCAATCAATCGGGGGATAGATGTTTTGTAAAAGAACTGCCACATGGCGTCCTTAGTTTCTTTAGTAACCGGGAGCTTCATGTCGGTACACTCCTTTCTGTAGATGCAATGTTTAGTATGGCCAGCTTTAGGTGCAAAATCCAACAGAAGCCGGAAAGGTTCTGCTGATGGTATCAGAAATTGCCTGGCGTTCGAGTGATATGATATTCCAAGTAATCCTCAAAACCTCCCATTGTTGGCTCCACCACATATTCTAGGAATGCAGAATCGGGCATATCCCCATTGATGTAATCGCGGATCATGTCATACTTGTCTGGATCAGGATAGTAGGGGAAATAGAATCCTCCGCTGACTAGAACCCAAACTCCGCAATCCAAGTAGAGTGTGTGTCTGGTACCTCTCATTTTCCCTGTGATGAAAGGGTTCTCCTCACTGTAAATCTGGTCGTAATCTTCAACATCGAATTGTAGCTGTGTTTCGTTTCCCATTTGAAAAGCTCCTTTATATTGTAGCTTGTCAAGCGACGTTCTCTATATAGTAGAGTCTTCTAATAGAATTATTCGCGGAAACGAGGAGCACAGTCGAAAAAGTCCTGTAGCTAAGACCAAATAGTGAAAATTAAAGTGTTTTTGTGAGAAAGCAAAAGCACCCATCCATAACGGACAGGTGCTCATTTTCCTATTTGTTCCAATGACTGACCACAAATTCAGAAACTGTATCCTGAACTTTTTCAGCACCAACGCGAACTTCATCCACAAGATATGAGAGGATTGCGGCGTAAGATATTCTCTCACTGTATGGATTCCCTGCATTGATGTACTTCAACACCTTCTCCAATTCTTTCATTCGTTTGTCGTCCAGATTCTCTTCTAGAAATTCCTTCGCAAAATCATTCACAAAATCCACGTCGCGTACAGTTGCATCGAGCAGCAACGTACAAGCCTTAGAGACAGAACAACCCATTGCATAAGCGACAGCTTCCAGGTCCGAATACATCCCCTGTGTAACTCGTGTGGATATTCTAACCGTCTTTTCGTTATTGCTCCGGCGACCAACCGGGATCCGATTGTTATCTCCCATATAAACGGTGCTGCCTATCCTGGTATCTCGCAAAAAGTATTGTGACAGATGGCTCAACGGTTTCTTTCGTTGTGAGCCGTCAATGAGTATGGCTTCGATTACGTCTTTTACTGGCGCGTCTGTTATGAAAGATAGGCGATAGATGCAATCACGTAACTGGACGGTGACGGTGGGCTTAATATCCCTCTTCCGATCACTCCGAGATTGTCTGCTCCCCACTCCCCCAACTCCTCTTCCTTCTAATTTGGCTACTTAGCCCATGTACACTGTTCTTGTGTACATGGGATAAACCATCATACGGTGGGGGAGAGGGGGATATTCCTACTTTTTATTGCTTCGGCTTCTTCTTCAATGGAATCCCGTACTTTTCAGCGTTTTTAATGATAGCTGCAGCTGTTTTACTGGTGTCCTTTTTACTCATCTCCATCACTCCTTAACAAGAGTGTGGACGGTTTAGGAATAATCTATACACGTTTGCCGTAGGATGTAATACCAACGCAATACACAGCAGCCGGAAAACTCCGGAGATATTACATGCGTAATACAAGGAGGGCTTTGAATGAGTAAATTAATCTTAGGTATCGATGCAGGAAACCACACAGCTAAAATCGCTGGACCGTATGGAATGGATTCGTACCGTACAGCAATCTGTGATTGGTTCGAACGCGACATTGTGGAAAGCCATGGTGCTGACGATATGGAATTTGAAATTGATGGACGAAAAGGTTTTGCGGGATCCATCGCTGTTTATGAAGATGAGTTTGGTAGAGCTTCGATGTTTGGAGATACCAAGGCTCATGAGGATACAAAAATCCGTGTGCTGTTGGCTATCTACCGCTACGGTAAAAAGTATGGAATCGATATAACAGACGTTAGCTTAGTCACAGGACAGCCGATTGTCTCCCACAAGCCAACAGATAAGGAAGCAATTCAGCAGATGCTCGTAGGGACGCATACGCTTCATGTGAACGGAGAGACGCAGAGTATTCATATAGTAGAAACTGGTGTAGCTGCAGAGGGCAGTGGGGCGTATTGGAGCAGTCCGGAGGGTGGAACTGTACGAATCATCGATGTCGGGAGTGGCACGGTCAACGCGGCCACAATCATTGATAAACGGTATATCAACAATGCGAGCGATACGTTCAATTTCGGAATGGAAACCGTGAATAACAAAGAAGACCTCGCCAGTGTTGCACGAGGTATCATTCGGAATACATCTCGCTTAAAGTGGCATCGGAATGATTCGGTATATGTTTGTGGAGGAATTGCGAAGGATATGCTCCCGTTTATTCAAAGCCACTATAGTTCCGCACAGCTTCTACAACCCATGCTGCAAGAAGGCAATGCAGTAACTGTTGCCGATCCGGTTTACGCAAACTCCATTGGATTTTACAAATTAGCAAAGGGGGCGTTTGGGTGAGCCGAAAAGTTAAAACAGTCAGCTTCAGTCTCGTGAGTGAATACGACACCAGGTTGCTCACGTATGCGGAAGCTGACGAACGGGGCAACTTCAGCCAATACGTTAAGCGGTTGATCGATGCAGATATGAGCAAGACTCCTATTTATGCGCAGGTGCAGGAGCATATAGAAACTAAACCGACTGATGAAGATGCGGATGCTATGAGCGGGTTTTTGTGAAATGTTAACTACAAAAAAGCGCCAGTCCAGTAGTGGATAGCTGCTTTTTACTTTACTAAAAAATCGTCTGGGACCTTACAGCGTGTCTTGTGCGGTTTTTGCAAGAAGGCTATGCTTCTCTATAAATGAATGCCATCGTGCATGTTAACTATTTCCTTGCTGTTGATTCATCCATTCTTTTTTGTAACCAATCCAGAAGAAACTGTTCCGCTTCCTTTGCGGGATACAACCACTTGCCTCCTACTTTCGCTTTTGGGAAATCAGGATCGTGGAAGAAGGTATCTTGAATCGTGTTCCAACTCATTCGACAATGTTTCTTCAAGTCGTCTGTGTTCCAAAAAGTCTGTTGCCTTTCTAGCTTGTCTAATCGTTTCTGAATCTCATCTTGTAGCAATTTCTCAACATATTCTTCATCAATGGATATTTGAAGCATTTGTATCATCCTTTCAAAACTTGTGCATTTATAAAGGACGTCCTATTGAATATGAGGTTACTTCAAATAAACTGTGGGGCAACAATGGGGCAAAAGTGGGGCAACAATTCCTTATAAACGTTTACAAAGCGTTATAAAACACTATTCATCTGCCTTGTAAAAGCCGCGAAAAGTGCATTGTAAAGCTATTCCTGCTATCTGGTTATAACCGCCTAGACACCTTGACAGGGTAGAGGTCGCTGGTTCGAGCCCAGTAGGAATCATTGGGTGCCAAACCCACGGAAGTATCGTCGGAACAACGATACTTCTCCACAAGCAGTCCTATTAGGCCGTATGCCTAGGGACTGCTTTTTTGTGTTTTGTTTACTAGCGTGCTAAGAAATTAAAGTGGATGCTCAATATATAAATTTTTTTAAAACACATTTACCTCTATACTTGCAGTTTCGAAATTACGGAGCACAAGTAAAAGTCTATATATGTTCAAATTATGACAGCATCTTCTATACTTCGTCATAATATGACATCTATCACTAGTATCCTTTTTACTTGTGGTGTAAGTTATCGGAGAGTAGATAGCTGATTCCGATATGAAATTGACTTTTAGAGGAGAAGTATGAAATGAAGAAAATCGCTTGGATTACGGATACAGCTGCGCAACTAGAGGATGCTTTCATTCAAAAACATGCGATTCACATATTGCCCCTGGGCGTCGTTTTTTCCGATGGGTCTTATAGGGAATCCATCGATCTTACCCAGGAAGAGTTTTACGCAAAATTAAACGCATCAAAGACTTCACCAAAAACTTCACAGCCGGCAATTGGAGAGATGCTTGCTTTGTACGAAAAATTGCAGTCAGAAGGATACGATTCTGCAATTGCTTTGCACTTATCAAGTGGTCTCTCGGGTACATTCGAAAGCGCACAGGCCGCTTCTGAAATGACGGACTTCAAAGTGTACCCTATCGATTCGAAAATCGGTTCTTTCCCGATGGTGAAAATGATTGAAATCGGTAACGAACTGTTTGCAAATGGGAAAGACGTAGAAGAAGTTGTGGCAGCCATCAATGAGATAACCACTAAATCCAACTTGTCCTTTATACCCGATAGTCTGAACCAATTGCATAAAGGCGGACGGGTATCGGGAACACAGACATTCTTAAGTAATTTGCTGAACATAAAAGTGATCATTAGTTTTGAGGACGGAAAACCGGTCATGAAAGAGAAAGTCCGTTCAAATAAGCGAGCGAAAGATTACGTGACTTCTTTACTTATGACGGACATGGATAAAGGGACTGTACCGGAAGTAGCTGTTATTCATTGTAACAATAGTCCTGACGCTGAAATTTGGATGAGAGAGCTAATGCAACAGTTTCCCGCTTTGAAAGTTGACGTCGTTCCACTTAGTATTTGCGTCGGTGTTCATGCGGGTGAAGGAACTACAGGTCTAAGTTGGATTGCTTATTAAGGTTATAAGCTTTGTATAGGTGAGTCGCTGTATGACGATCCCGAGTTCGCTTAAGAGGCTGTAAAACGATAGAAAGATAAGATATGGGGTACGAATCCGAAAACGGTTTCGTACTCTTTTTTATTCAATGGGATACTTAGTTAATGAGTGCCGGAATTCCTTCAACTCAAAATTGGATGTAGATGACCAGGGTAAATCGCCTGGTAGGATAACGAGTTTGTCTTCAGTTGAAAATAAGGTGTGAAAAACATTGCTGCAGTGTGAAGGAGCATCATCAGATCTCGGGCCCAGGCAGGAAATAAAACCTGTCAAAGTCAACGCCGTGATCAGCAGAGCAGGGGAATTCTTTTAAGACTGGCTATGATAGAATAAGAAATGAATTCAACTTGAAGGTTCCGTATCTACAGGATGAATTGCTGATGAACATCAACACATTTTCTTTCCATTTACTGCTATGCAACATCTTGAACAGAGGAGGTTTTTCTTATGAATGTGGAACTGAACCTGCCATTTACATACGATTTTGATCGTGCGCTAGAAAGACTATCAGGAACACCGGTAAATAGCGTGGATCTTCACCTGAGATTGGCGCGTATTCCAATGGAAGAGGGGAATCTGGTCACGGTCCAAGCAACAGGGACATCAAAGGAACCGGATTTCATTATAGAAGGCGTTAAGGATGAGGAACAGCTTGCTCATATTAAATGGATTTTCCACTTTGAAGAATCCTTGGACGGAATTGCGGCTCATTTCGCTGAAACCGATCTTGCACCAATCTTCCAAGAACATATAGGCACACCGCTTGTCAGAAGCTTTTCACTTTATGGAGAACTGATGAAGAGTATCATCCATCAGCAATTGAACCTGAAGTTCGCGAACACGTTGCTCATGAGATTCATAGAAAAATTCGGTTCCCAGCAAGAGGGAGTATGGAGGTATCCGAGTCCTGAAAGGATAGCCGCTGTTACAGTTGAAGAGCTCCGCGAATTGCAGTTCAGTACCCGGAAAGCAGAGTATGTGATCGGGCTCTCGCAAGCGATTGCTGCAGGCACACTGGATCTTGAGTCGCTGCGGTCAAAAAACGATGAAGAGGTGACTGCAGAGCTGATTGCTTACCGCGGAGTCGGCCCTTGGACTGCACAAGGTTTTCTGATGTTTGGCCTAGGCAGACCGAACCTGTTTCCAACAGCAGACATCGGTCTCCAGAATGCACTTAAGAACCTGTGGAAATTGGATCGCAAACCGACACAAGACGAAATACGTGAGCGCTTTTCCGACTGGTCCCCTTATTTAAGTTACGCGTCGTTATATCTTTGGAGAAGTATTGAAGTCCCAGCGTGTGAAAAATGATAAAAGAGAGCTGATGGAGTGAACTATATCACTTAGTCGGCTCTCTTTTAATATGGCGGCAGGTGCTGGATGCCTCCTGTAAAATAAGTTATCGATGCATCTACGATAAAAACTTATTGAAAATTCAAATTCCCTATTGCATACTAACTATTCATTAATGTATAGTTGATTCATATCTTGATAATATCTGAAAATTCCATTCTGTCTGAAAGGAGTACGTATGGCTCAATTTCATCTAACACCGGATTCTGTTCAAGAAGTTTTAGAAACTCACGATGAAGACGTGATCGTGACAAATCACCAAGGCATTATTGTAAAGGCGACACGGATAAGTGGTCAGAGTTATGGAATACGAGCTGAAGAGTTAATCGGAAAGTCGGTCTATGACCTTGAAAAAGAAGGGATTTTCTCTCCTGCTATTACACCACTCGTTCTTAAAGAAAAAAAGAAAGTAGTCCGGATTCAAGAAACGAAGAGTGGTTCAAAGATCTTAATTACTGGAATGCCATTTTTTAATTACAAGGGCGATGTAGACTATGTCATTAGCTATTCTTATGATGTTTCTGAATTGCTTGTCATCCAGGATTATATGAAAGAAATTGAATATGAAATGTCGAAAGTTCGGGAAGAAGTACAGTATCTGCGTAATCAAATGTTTGCTGAGAACGATTTCATTATGAGAAGTAAAAGTACACAAGAAGCCTTCATGAGGGCTCATCGGATAGCTACACTTGACGTATCCGTGATCTTATATGGAGAAGCGGGCACAGGTAAGTCCACAATTGCTAAAGAGATACACAAAGAAAGCACCCGAGGGAATGGACCGTTCATTGAATTGGATTGTGCAACCATCCCAGAATCGTTACTGTTAAAAGAACTTGTTGGAGAACGGGCAGATAATGGCTCACCAGTACCTGGCCTTCTGGGGATTGCTGAAGGCGGTACATTATTTTTGAAAAATATCGATAGAATGGCACTTCATTTACAAACCAAGCTCGCGAAAATTGTAAAAGAAGAACGTTTTTATCCAATAGGATCTGTATCCTCCCGTACTTTGAATGTGCGCTTTGTATCCTCAACGGATATGGATTTGAAGGAAGCGGTCATTCATAAAACCTTCTTAAGTGAATTATATTACTTGCTCAATATTGTACCTATCCATATAGATCCATTAAGAGAACGGATCGAGGATGTAAGCGCTCTCATCTCTCATTTTCTGAAGATGTTCTCTTTGAAATACAAATCGGACAAAATGGTGACGGAACAACTCTTTGCTCAGCTCCTGCAGCTTGAATGGAGAGGGAATATCCAGGAACTTCGTCATGTCATTGAACGAATGGTAGTTCAGAGCGAAGGGAAAGTAATCGACGTCAAGGATTTGCCATTCGAGTACAGAAAACCAGAAGATGAGTTTCCCGAGTTCGATTTTGAAGGAGAAACGCTGCCGGATATTCTCGAGCAAGTAGAGATGCAAGTAATCAATAGAGCTAAAAAGCGTTATAGGACCACTACGGAAATGGCAAAGATTTTAGGGATCAGTCAACCTTCTGTTGTACGAAAATTAAAGAAATATACTCAAGCAGAATTCGATTCATAAATCATGCGTTGAATTAATATTCATAATGATGTATATTAATTCAAAAGTGAAAAGTAGAAACTACTATTTGGAGGTCATTTTATGCAGAAGCAGACAGACAGAGAGCAAAGTTGGGTGCACATGGTGGATTCGATTGGAAACTTTCTCGCACCGAGTATGGCTAAGGATCACCCGAACTTGCCTGTAACAAAGGCGGAAGGTTGTTATTACTATGGGGTGGATGGAAAAGAGTATTTGGATTTCACTTCAGGTATAGCAGTTGAAAATGTAGGTCATCGACATCCGAAAGTGGTGCAAGCGATTAAAGATAGTGCAGATCATTTAATCCATGGACCGTCCGGTGTCATCATCTATGAGTCGATTTTGAGATTGGCTGCAGAGTTGCAAAAAGTATTGCCGCCTAAGCTAGATAATTTCTTTTTTGCAAACAGCGGCACGGAAGCGATTGAAGGAGCTCTCAAGCTTGCGAAGTATGTAACGAAACGACCTTACGTGGTCTCTTTCACTGGATGTTTTCACGGTCGCTCGATGGGAGCGCTTAGTGTAACAACTTCGAAGAGTAAATACAGGAAGCATCTTCAGCCTTCATGGTTATCTTACCAACTGCCTTATGCACTCCCTGAATATTTACCTGAAGGAGCGGATCCCGATATCTTTTTCGCTGATAAGCTGGAGCGGGATGTCAAGGAATTATTTAGCCATCAAGTTGATTCGGAAGAAGTTGCCTGTATGATTATTGAACCGATCCTCGGTGAGGGCGGTTATATTATCCCTCCTGCATCCTGGCTCAAGAAAATACGGGAAATCTGTGATCGCCACGGAATTTTACTTATCTTCGATGAAGTCCAAACAGGATTCGGCCGGACAGGGAATTGGTTTGCCGCTCAAACGTTTGGCGTGACACCGGATATCATGGCGGTTGCCAAAGGAATTGGCGCGGGATTACCATTAAGTGCAACGATTGCTTCAAAAGAACTGATGGATCAATGGCCGCTTGGATCACACGGTACAACATTCGGCGGTAATCCAATTGCCTGTTCTGCTGCGCTTGCTTCCTTAGAGATTATTAAAGAAGAGCAGTTGCTGAATAATGCACAAGAGATGGGTGCCTATGCAATGGCTAAATTGCTTTCGATGAAGGAAGAGTTCCCTATGATTCGCGATGTACGGGGAGTCGGACTTATGATCGGTATCGAATTAGGTGATCCCATTACAGGAGAAGCCTCTGGGGAAGTCGTTATGGACGTTCTCGATAAGTGTTTGGCTGATGGTGTGCTCTTCTATCTGTGCGGAAATTCAGGTGAAGTGATTCGAATGATTCCGCCACTGACGATTTCAAAAGAGCAAATCGATACAGGACTTGACGTGTTGAAAACTGCAATCCAAACTGCTTCACACTAAAGGGGGAAAAGCAATGTCCGTTGCGTTCAAAGGGGAGAAGACAAGTTCGAAAAATGCTGTTTGGAAGTTTATTGTTCCATCGCTTATTGGTGTACTACTATTTTTAGTACCCATCAAAGTGAATGGAGAAGTGACGATCGGAGTTGGGGTCCTTGCGTCATTTCTTTTGAAGAGTACAGAGGAGTACATTCCATATTTCATTTTAGTTATGCTGTTTGTAACGGTGACATTGACGCTGATCACAGTAGCTTTCAAGCCGGGAGTGATAACAAACCGTCCTTTCTTGAAAAATGTTTTTCAGGTAGGTTGGTTCGGTATTACGATGCGCGTCTTCGGTCTGGCAGTCGGAGTGATGGCTTTCTTTGAAATCGGGCCGGAATTCATCGCTTCCCGTAATACGGGCGGGGTCGTCCTCTATGACTTAGCACCCGTTTTACTTACATGGTTCTTGTTTGCAGGTATTTTACTTCCGCTCTTAGTTGAATTCGGTCTGATGGAATTTGTCGGCGCGTTATTAAAGAAAGTCATGCGACCGTTATTTACTCTACCCGGCCGCTCTTCCATTGATACGATGGCTTCATGGATGGGTGCGGGGACTGTCGGTGTGTTAGT
>NZ_JBCMNO010000016.1:0-2998 GCF_050459885.1 Sporosarcina gallistercoris
CAGGTACCCAGATCAACGATAGCTTGCACATACGCTGCATGCAAGTTCTGATAGTGATGCCCGGACGCACCTGGAAGGGGAACCTCCCCGATCGATGACAATGGAACGATTTCTTGAATTGCATTTGTTACAAACACTTCATCCGCCTCTTCTACTGACGCTTTGGAATAATTGCCTTCGTTCACCTGAATACCAGCGTCCTTTGCCAATTCAAGTAGGAATGCCCGTGTTGTTCCGGGTAGAATCCCATTTCCGATAGCTGGAGTGAACAGCTGTCCTTCTTTCATCCAGAATACGTTGGACGTCACGCCTTCCGCGACATGACCGTCTGACGTCAAAAATATCCCTTCCGACTCCTTTAAAGAAGGCAGTTCCAATCGTCCTCTCACATTGTTCATGTAATTGTGCGACTTATAGCGGACTGCGCTTTCCGGTTGGTTACGCGGCGTTTCCAGCCAGATGCCCTCTTTTTCCGTTCCGCGTGATTCAGAAGGTAGCGCTTTACGAAAAAGAATCACATTCGGTGTTTCGTAAACGGATGGTGTGAGCCCGATGTCGTGGACACCCGCAGAGACATTCAACCGGAAATATCCATCTCCTTCATTCGCCTCCCGATCCAGCCGATGAACCACGTCCCTTATTTCCTGATCCGAGTAGGGCATCGTAATCCGGAACTCTCCAAGCGCGGCACGCAGACGGTCCATATGGGCGTCGAATAGAAACACATGTCCCTCGTACGTACGGAACGTCTCGAAAAAACCGACTCCATATAGGAAACCATGATCAAATGGGGAAATTTTCAAATCCTCAGCTTCCTGATAGGTTCCATTCATCCAACAGATCATGTACTCCTCACACCTCTTCCGCTTTCTTACTGTAGGACTCCGCCATTTCCTTTGCTTGCCAGAGTGCTTTTGCTTTGTTCAACGACTCGATGTATTCCGCTTCCGGTATCGATTCGGCAACAAGGCCGGCTCCAGCCTGGATATACGCAATGCCATCTTTTATATATGCCGTCCGGATGACGATATTCAGTTCCGCGTCTCCGTGGAAATCGAACCAGCCGATGGAGCCGGTATAAAGGCCTCTTCGTACTGGTTCCAACTCATCGATGATCTCCATCGTCCTGAGTTTCGGATCACCAGTAATCGAGCCACCCGGGAAAATGGATTTGACAATTTCAGCATTCGATACCTCTTTAGAGGCTGTACCGCGGACATTGGAGACGATATGCATGACGTGCGAATATTTTTCAATGACCATGAACTCATCCGTTTCGACGCTTCCAGGACTACAGACCTTCTCAAAATCTTTCATTTCCAAGTCCACGAGCATTTTATGTTCATCATTGTCTTTTGTACTGGACAGAAGCTCTGCCTGAAGGGCTGCGTCTTCTGCTTCGTCTTTCCCCCGCGGTCTAGTCCCTCCTATCGGCCGTGTGCTCAATTCGTTGCCGCGCTTTCTCAAAAGGAGTTCAGGGGATCCGGAAACAACCGCGAAATCAGGCGCGCCAATAGCGGCCATGTAGGGAGAAGGATTCAACGCACGGAGCGCTTCGTATAAATCAAGTGGCTCAACGGTCAACGCTTTGGACTGTCGTACAGACAAATTCACTTGAATCACTTCATCCTGTGCAATGTAATGCTGTACATCCCGCACCATTTGCTCAAACTCTGCCCCGGATACGGACACATCGACCTGTTCCGGCCTTTTGTAATCTGCAGACACATCCGTCCATGTGGGCAACGGATTAGAAGCAGCAGCATTTTTCCACTGTGCCGCTACATCGAGCGGATCCTTGGCGCTATCAGATAGTGTCATGAAATAAGCGGTACCGCTTTCGATGTCCAGAACAGCCCATTGGTCAAACAAATAGAAAAATAGATCAGGGGTTTCTAAATCATCTTCCGCTATATCCGGCAATGTTTCGTAACGACGGACATAGTCATAACTTATGAACCCGAGCACACCGCCTTGAAAAGCGGGGAGACCTGGTATTCTTTCCACCTCATAGCTTTCGACGAATTCCGTCAACAATTCAAGAGGATCGCCTTCACGGATTTCTTCCTGTCCATCCCGCCAAGTCATTTGAAGCCGATTCCCATACATTGATTGTATGGTGACAAGCGGATCCACACCTGCGATGGACATTTTCCCGCCCCGCCCGCTTTCCAAAAGTATATGTTTCTCACATGCACGTGCTAATTCTTGATAGGATTGGAAAAACTGCTCTTTTCCCATGTTAGATGTTGTATAACGCAGTGTCTGTCGTTGCATGTTGCGTTCCTCCCAATAACCAGTAGTCTTCCTATCTTACATTGGCGGGCTCCGTTTGCGCTACTTAAAATAAAAAGGGCAGCCTGTGCACCACACAACTATTTCATCAAAACAATATTTCTGTGAAGATATGTTGAACAATTATATAGCGGAACTATGGAACAACGGTGTGTGTTGAATAGTAGAATATGACTGTCGAAGGGAGTCAGACGGACACGGAGAGAAGAGGAGAAGGAGTTCTGAATAATAATAAGCTCGAAAATGGTTTATTGTGGATTATGTGCATAGCATTACTATCATCAATTTTTAAGATAATATTATGATTGGATTTTAATATACTTCCTGTAATCACATTTGACTTTTTAGCTGCAGCTGCTCTAATTACTTCTGCGATTACGTTATTTTCCTTATTAGAGATTCGAAAGCAGAGAATAAAAACTTACGAACCATCATTAGTAATTAAAAGGGAAGTACATCAGTTTTCTTTTGAACAACCTTTTTATAACAGAATTGAAATCAGTTTATTGAACATAGGTTAGGGGTCAGCTAAAAATATTCAGTTAAAATGGAGATATGAAGAAGTAGTAAATCAAATTACTGATAGCGCTCATAATTTTAACAAAACCGCCCTGTTAATTGGAGAGGCAGTAGTGCATATTGAAAATGATTGTAAACAACATATTGATTCCATTTTACCGGTGAGTGAGTGAAGGGTGCCTGT